>JBDSAA010000018.1:0-13040 GCA_039922375.1 Ferruginibacter sp. | reverse complement strand
CCCATCACCCTTGCACTAATGGAAGTAGTTTTCATCTGGTCTATATTTAATGTAGCGGTTAAAACAATTTTATCTCCCAGCATGCTGCTGTTAATAGTATCCGTATGGATATTCCCCAATTGTATTTGTTGTTCACTCAATTGAATTTCATCGGTATTTTGATTGCTGCTTTTTTTTACCGCTGTTAGTTCCATTTTGCAAATGGGACATTTGCCGGGTTTATCTTCTTTAACCTGGGGATCCATAGAGCATGTGTAGTACGAGCCGGTATCCATGCCAGGCATGTTTTCCATACTGTCACTGCTCTTCATACCATTTGTATCAGTTTTCATTTCGGCCATATTATGACTGCTTGCTGCTGGCTTTTTATTATTGCAGGCAAATAAAAACAATGACATCACAATTATCGGGAGTAGTTTCTTCATGATTTATTTAATTTTTATAAAACTTTCGCTGTCAATCAGGAACTGCGCATTCTGCGCTACGGAATCTGCCAGAACCAATCCATTCAATATCTGCGTTTTCCCTTTATTTGTAAATCCTGTAGAAACTATATGCGGCATAAAACCGTTAGGTGCTTTTACAAAAACTACCTTATCCAAACCCAGCGATACAATAGAGGCTTTAGGTAACCAGTTTGCCATTTGAGGCCTGCCGGAAATTTTAGCTTTTACCTGGCTACCTATAGGAAGGTGCAATGAAGAGTTATCAAAATATACCCGCAGGGAAAGTGTTTTATTTTCTTTCCGGAAGAAAGGTTCAATAAAATCAACCCTTCCTGTAAAACTTTTATCGGGAGCGGTCTCTGCTATCAAGTTAACAACATCTCCTCGTTTTATTAATCCCTGGTTATCGGCATAAATACTTAACAACGCCCATACCCTTGATGGATTGTAAACAGAAAAAATACTTTGTCCCTTTTGTATATACATCCCTTCTTTTAAAGGCAATTCTTCGGTAACTAAAGCTATATCTTTCATTACACCCGGATTGTTGATACCACTATTCATAATGCCGGCGGCTTCATGAATATGTCCGCTGTATTTACTATAAATAGAAATAGTAAAAGATGGCTTTTGTGTTTTTATTACCCGCTGCAATTGCTCATTACTCATACCCAATAACAATAGTTTTTCTTTTGCGGTATTGATAAAGCTTGTGTTCTCAGCATCAATCTTTAAAAGAAACAACAGATTCTGTTGTGCCGTTAATAACTCCGGGCTGTAGATATCCATAATCTTTTGCCCGGAACTTACTTTTTGATACCGAAAACGAACATGGAGTTTTTCAATACGGCCGGCTACCCTTGCAGAAATATTTCCCATATAGCGTGTGTCATAAGCTATTGACCCTAATGCATCTACTTCAATCCTTTCGTCGCTACTTTCCAGGGTGGTAACAGGAATGGATGAAATAACAAACCCGTTGGTAGGTTTTAATAAAGTATTTAAGTCCAAACCCTCTATTTTTTTATTAGCGTTGGATTTCTTTACCAATTGCATTCCGCAGATGGGGCAATTCCCTGGCTCCTTCCGAATGATTTGAGGATGCATGGAACAGGTGTACACTTCTGCCTTTGCAGAATCTGCAGCTTGATGCTTATGTGCTGAAAGTACCGCTGCTGTATCTTTTTCCATCGCCTCGTGTTGTGAGTGGTCTGTTGTTTTCTTTCCTTTGCAGGAGCCGAGTGAAGCGAAAATAATTATTACCATACACAGTAATGCGGGGAATAAATAACGATTATACTTTTCGATTGTAAACATATTTTTTGATTAACTCTTTTATTTTATTTCCATTATCCTTTCCAACTGAACCTGCATTATTAATAACCCCTTTAGTTGATCGATATATTCAAGCTGTGTCATATTCAATGTTTCCCATGCATCAAAAAGCATAAATAATTCTTCCGTGTTTTGCTCATAACCGAGTTGCATGGTTTTATAATTATTAGTCAAAGCAGGAATAATATTCTCCTCATATAATTTTAGTTGCTTTTTCTTCAACGTTATTTCATTCAGCATTCCATAAGCCATGCCGCTGTATTCGTTCACCATCATTTCTTTTTGCGATTGTAAAGCATTGGCTTTCCATTTCAGGCTTTCAATATTTGCTTTATTCATTTTAGACGACCATTTGGTCAATGGTAGTTTCATCATTCCCATTAAAGAATACTGCATGGGTGAGCCTCCGAAGCCAAACATGTGTTCATACCTGATACCAAATTGTGGTTTGAGGCTTTGCCTTTCGGTCACCTGTTTTAGCCATGTAATGCTGATGTCTTTGTCTATCGCTTTTAAATCGCTCCGGTTGATGTAAAAATGCGTACTGTCAAAAACCAGGTTTGAGTAATCCTTTACCTGGTAGCTTGTATCAATATCAAAATCAATCATTGCATTTCTGCCCATCAATGCATTAATGCGGATACGCTTTTCTTTGACATCATTTTCAAACATCAGTTGCATATTTTGCAAATTACCCAATGCTGCTTTTGCTTTGTAGTAAGCGCTTATTTTTCCCAGCCCATTTTTATAACGCAGCTCTGCACTCTTAATCATGAAATCCAGCAATCTTTCGTTTTGATCTATAATCGCTAATTTCTGTTTCAGCATTATCCATTCATAATAAAACTGCTTGGCATCATTGATTAATTCATTTAAGCTAGCATTCTTTTTTTCTTTTTCTACAGATGACATGGCTTCCATATATGCGGCATCGGCATTTAATTTTTTCCTGTTGGCAATCATCTGCTGACCGCCCAGCATATATTGCCCCATACCCGGCCCCATATCCGTTTTTTTCCAACGGCCAGGATTGTAGGGTGTCATCCATAAACCTGAGCTAAATTCAGGCGGCATCCAGCTTTTGGCACCTTTGGCGGCTTCATCCATAGAGCGTATTTCGTTGTTGTACATTTTTACAACAGGATGTGAAACAGTGATGCTGTTGATAATAGCATCCAGTTTCAGGGTTTGTGCTGAAATAAATCTCCCCGGGAGGTAAAATGCAAGTATGATACCGATTATTTTCATTTTAAAATTTGTATTTTAGGTACAACAATTTTTGCTATTTTGAATTGGCGGACATGGAACATTACCATAGGAACAAAACACACAGCAATCACCCGGCAGGGGTTTAATTATTGTTTTGCATTTTTCACATTCATAAAAATACCGGCAGGCACCAGTTGGCATCACTTCCTCCTTTTGATACTTGCAATGAGGACATGTTATGGTTGATGAAAGTATAATTTCCATATCACTTTTTTTACTCTTTAACATCGATTAATTCAATTTTACCTTTACGTTTTAATTCAGATTCTTTTACCATTTCAAATACCACGGGTGTTACAAACAATACATAAATAATGGCGGTGAAGGTTCCCCCAATTAACGGAATAGTAATGGGAAGCATTACATCGCTGCCTGTTCCTGTTGCCCATAAAATGGGTATCAGGCCAAACAAGGAAACAGACACTGTCATGACTACCGGGCGTAAACGTTTGGTAGCTCCGTCAATAATATAGTTCCGTATATCCCCCGGCTGAATGGTTTCTTTAGAATTGCCTTTATCTGCCACCAGTTTTTGCATGGCTTCATTTAAGTAAATCGTCAACAGCATTACCGTTTCTATTGCCATACCAAAAAGTGCAATGAAGCCTACCGCTACTGCCACCGACAAATTAACGCCATAGAAGTACACCATATAAACTCCGCCAATCAATGCGAAGGGAACCGTGATCATGCTCAGCAACGCTTCTTTTAAAGAGTGGTAAGTGAAATATAATACCATGAAGATGATGACCAATACAATGGGTATTACAATTTTCAATGTCTTGTTTGCCCTAAGCTGGTTTTCCCACTGGCCGCTCCAATCAATGAAATATCCCTTTGGCATGTTTTGCACCATTGCGTTTAATTTTTTTTGCGCTTCGTTTACTGTACTACCCAAATCCCGTTCTCTCACATTGAATAAAACACTTCCTCTTAATAAAGCATTCTCTGAATTTATCATTGGCGGACCATCAGAAATTTTTACGTCGGCAACTGCTTCTAAAGGGATGGGACCGAAGCCCATTGTTTGCACCTGCAACCGTTTTAAATCCTGCAGGTTACCCCTAAAATCTTGCCCAAACCGTGCATTTACAGAAAAGCGTCGGCGGCCCTCAACAGTTGTAGTTAATTTCATTCCACCCAAAGCACTTTCCACCACTACATTTACATCATCCACACTTAAACCATAGCGACTGATCTCATCCCTTTTTATTACTATATCAATATATTTCCCGCCTGTTATGGGTTCTACATACAAATCTTTAACCCCGGGTATTCCCTCCAATTCTTTTTTTAGTTTTTGTGCAAAGGCATAAATCGTATCCAGGTTTTGCCCATACACTTTTAAACCCACATCGGTACGGATACCTGTAGAAAGCATATTGATACGGTTGATGATCGGTTGTGTCCACCCATTCGTTACGCCTGGTATTTGCAATTTGGAGTTGAGGTCATTAATGATTTCATTCTTAGTAATCCCTGCCCGCCATTCACTTTGGGGTTTCAGCATGATGATTGTTTCTATCATACTAATGGGAGAGTTATCTGTTGCTGTATTCGCCCTGCCTGCTTTGCCTAAAACATTGTGTACTTCCGGAACTGTTTTAATGATTTTATCCTGTATCTGTAATAAGCGTTTTACTTCACTATTGGAAACATCGGGTAAGGTGACGGGCATAAAAAGTATGGAATTTTCATCCAACGGAGGCATAAATTCTGAACCAAGCCGGGTCATCATAAACACACCTATTCCTAATGCAATCAGGTTAACAGCAATGATTGTTTTGCGCCAGTTCAAACAAAATTTTAGGGCAGGCCTGTACACTTTTTCCAGCACCCTTGTTACCGGATTTTTTGCATCTGGCCGCAACCTGCCTTTCAAAATAAAAGAAATTAAAACAGGGGTTAACGTAATTGCTAAAATGGCGTCTACCAATAAAATGAACGTTTTTGTCCAGGCTAATGGGCTGAATAATTTTCCTTCCATACCCGTTAATAAAAAAACAGGCAGGAATGAAGTGATTACAATGATAGTAGAAAAGAATACACTTGGGCCTACCTGTTTGGACGACTTTTCAATAATCACTAACTTATCAGCGGGGGTAAGCGGGTCTTTCTTCCGGGTGAATAGTTTCTTAAATGAAAACGAACTATTTTTTTTGTTTGTCATTATAATTTATTTTGTATCCTTCATTTTATTTTCAAAAAAGCTTGCGAACCCTTTTCAGCTATGTTGTTTTTTGCTCATCTTTTAGGTTTTACCCGCAGGCGGAGAGGCTTCGGCCAATTCCTGTGCCTCTGAAATATGGCGGTATGAATTTTCCACCATCACTATGCTATCATCCACCACCACCCCAATTGCCAATGCAATACCTGTTAATGACATGATGTTGGAAGAAATACCAAACGCCTGCAGTAAAATAAACCCGATGGCCACTGAAATGGGTAACTGAATTAAAATGATCAATGCGCTGCGCCAATGAAAAAGAAAGATGAGGACAACAATTGATACGGTGATCAACTCTTCAATCAATGTACCTTTTACCGATGCTATGGCTTCTTCTATCAATACGCTTCTGTCATAGTCGTAATGAAATGATACTCCTGCCGGCAACCCTTTTTGCACCTCTTTTATTTTTACTTTTACAGCCTTTATTACATTATTCGCATTTTCTCCATATCGCATTACTACAATACCGCCTACCACTTCGCCTTCGCCATTCTGGTCAAAAATCCCCAATCGTAAATCGCCACCCATTTGAACACTTGCGATATCTTTTACCCTTACGGGAATACCCCCGTAATTCCCTACTGAAATGCTTTCCAGGTCTTCCTTACTTTTAACATAACCAAGGCCACGAATGATGTATGCCATATCTGCCATTTCAAATTTGCGTCCTCCCACGTCATTGTTATTGGCTTTTACTTTGTTCATTACATCCATTAATGAAACGTTGTAATACTGCAGCTTTACAGGGTCAACTACCAACTGGTATTGTTTTTCAAAACCCCCAAAACTCGCCACTTCTGCCACACCGGGAACTGTTTGCAAAGCAAATTTTACATACCAGTCCTGCAAGGCCCTTTGTTCCCCCAAATCCATATTTCTTGCTTTGAGTGTGTACCAGAAAATATGTCCTACGCCGGTTCCATCCGGACCAAGAGAGGGGGTAATTCCCTGTGGTAATAATCGTTGAGCATAGTTTAATCTTTCCAGCACCCTTGTTCTTGCCCAGTAAACATCCACATCGTCTTCAAAAATGATATACACAAAACTCATCCCGAACATCGAAGTGCCACGGATGTTTTTGATTTTAGGAATACCCTGCAGGTTGGATACCAGCGGATAAGTAACCTGGTCTTCCATGATCTGAGGGCCACGGCCCATCCATTCAGTAAATACGATGACCTGGTTTTCGCTTAAGTCCGGAATAGCGTCAATTGGGTTTTGCTGGATACTGAAGATTCCCCACACAAACATACCTGCTGCTACAAGCAATACTACCAGCCTGTTGCGAAGTGCTAATGATATAAGTTTTTGAACCATGTTTTATTTTTTTGGCTTTAAATAAGTGCCTTCGTTCATCATTTTCTGTTGATCAGCGGTCATTTTCTGCTTAACAAGTTCCATGTTGCACTTGGGGCATTGTCCAGTGTGGTCGCTCATCACCTCATTGTGCATAGTGCAGGTGTACATTTCATCTTTAGCTAACTGTTCGGTAGTTGCTTTGTTATTATTACCGGAACATGCTGTAAACACGAAACCAGCCGATAAAAAAATTGCAACAATTAAAATGTTCTTTTTCATGATTTGATTTTTTAAAATGATTAAATTAAAATGACAGTATTATGGCCTGATCAATTGGGTTTCATTTTTACTTGTTACTTTTTTTGCAGCTATTAATTTTATTACTTCGAATACCGCCAGATAAATAATTGCACCAGACATCACATAAACCCAATCCATCATGCTCAATGGCCCGGTATGCAGGTATTCATTCAGTATAGGGATATAGCTTATCAATGACATAAATACTATTGATGAACCGATGCCAATAAATAACTGCTTGTTGCTGAAAAAATAATTGGTAAATATTGTTTTTGTAGTGCGGCTCGAAAAAATATTAATGAATTGGCAAACGATAATGGATGCCATGGTTACCGTTACCGCCTTCTCATGTTGAAACTGTTCGCCGGCATGATACCAATAGGATAATAAATAAGCTACAAATGAAATACCGCCTTTAATGATACCGGAATATAAAATTGTGATGAAGCTTTTTTTATTAAGCATCTCACCCTGTTTGCGGGGTGGTTTATTCATCAGGTCGCCTTCTGCCGGGTCGAAGGAGAGCATGAGTAAGGGTAGCATGTTCCCAATCAAATCAATCAATAAAATATGTACGGCGTAAATAGCGATGGGTAAATTATAGAAAACGGCTACAAAACCCAACAGTACTACAGTTAATTCGGCCAGGTTGCCAATCAGGTTGGCCAACACATTTTTCTTTAAGTTATTATAAATGGTCCTTCCTTCTTTAATGGCAACTACAATGGTAGCAAAATCATCATTGAGCAATACCATGCTGGCAGCTTCCTGTGCTACTTTGCTTCCTTTCAAACCCATAGCAATGCCAATGTCAGCTTTTTTTAAACTGAGTGTATCATTCACTCCATCACCGGTAACCGCCACTACATCACCCCGCTCTTTAAGTAGGGAAATTATTTTTAATTTTTCATCAGGTGATACCCTTGAAAATATCAATGTTCTTGCAGCTAATTGCTGACTGATCTCTTCATCACTCATGCCCTTCATCTTTTGGTCGTTGATTACCTCAGGAACTGAACCATCGGCGTTAGACATTCCAATCATGCCGGCAATAGCCCTTGCAGTAATTTCATTGTCGCCGGTAATCATCATCACCCTCATGCCTGCATTAAATGCGGTGGCAATGGCTTCCTTTACCTGTTCGTGCGGCGGGTCAATCATGGCTACAAAACCGGCAAAGACTATATTAGTTTCTGCATCATCAATTGTATATTGTTCCTGAACAGGCAAGTCTTTATATGCTATTGCAATAACCCTTTTAGCCTCCGCAGCTTGTATTTCAGCAATTTCAAGAAAATGTTTTTTGTCTGCTTCAGTTAGGGGTTTTACTTCATGATTGGTGATATGCGAATTGGCAACCTGCAGAATTGATTCAATAGAACCTTTTACAAAACTGATGCGTTTGCCTTTATGCTCTCTTATGATAGAAACCCTTTTTCGAATAGAATCGAAAGGGAATAATTGGATACGGTTATAGTCTGTTGCAATTTTTTCCAACTCATATCCTGCCTTTAGAATTAGAGTAGAAAAAGCACATTCGGTTGGGTCGCCAATGGGATACCAGGTTTGGTGATATTTGTCCGGCGGGTTTATTTTACCAGTTGATGAAAGATAGCCGTTTAAGAAAAATGCTTTCAGTTCCTCAAGATTATCTATGTTTAAAACAGTATTATCATTATTTAAAATTTCACCTTTGGGTTCATACCCTGTACCTGTAATGGTATAATTTTCACCATTCAAATAACAGTGAATAATCGTCATTTCATTTTTGGTGATAGTGCCGGTTTTATCTGATGCAATTACAGTTGCAGCCCCTAACGCCTCAACAGAAGACAATTTTTTTACAATGGCTTTTTTCTTTGCAAGCCTTGCCACGCCCAATGCAAGTGAAACAGAAATTTGTGCAGGCAATCCTTCTGGAACCATTGCAGCCGCTACGCCAATAGTAAAAATAAGCGAATCATTCAAAGCCTCACCCGTCAGGAGCTTTACTACCATTAATACCCCAGCCAGGATTAAAGTGACGTAGGTAATTTTTTTTGCTACCCCATTCAATTCTTTTTGCAAAGGGGTAATGCTGGCATCAATGGCTTCCGAGCTTTTGGCAATCCTGCCCAATTCAGTGTTCATCCCTGTGGCAACTACAATACCGGTAGCTTCCCCTTTGGCAACAGTGGTACCCATGAATACACAGTTATCCTGTTCAGAAATACCCACTTCTTTGTCAATGACAACAGTATGTGATTTTTCTCTTGGTTGCGATTCGCCGGTGAGGATAAAATCATTGGTGGAAAAGCCGGTGGATTCGATCAAACGAATATCTGCAGGAATACCGTCGCCTTCACTTAAAGAAACAATATCACCCGGTACGAGTTCATCAGAAGGAACTTCTATTTTTTTGCCATTGCGAAAAACAAAACAATGTTCAATAATTAAGTCTTTAAGTGAAGCCAGGATATTTTCTGATTTCCAATCCTGGTAAAAACCTATCACGGCATTAAAGAATACAACCAGCATTAAAATAATTCCATCCCTGTTTGAATTTAAAAAGAAAGAAAGCGCTGCCGCAACAACCAACAATATCACCAGCATATTTTTAAACTGCTCCAGGAAAACCTGTAGCATATTTCTCTTATTGGTACGCTTGATCCTGTTATGGCCATACTCATTCAGCCGTGCCACACTATCGGCATCCGTCAATCCGTTTTGCCCGGATGTTTTTAATTCGGTTACGATACTATCTACCGGCTTTTGATAAAAATTCATTATAGTTACTTTTTTTTATTATAAACTGCATTGGCTCTGACTGGAACAGCTACCAGTTTATTTCACTTCATTTTTTTTGCCACGCAAACAAATGGTTATCGATCTGTATAGTTATTTCAGAAGTTGGCAAAAGATGCTTTGGCCCTAAAGGTTATGAAGTAACCTAATGATTGAAATGTAATAGACCCAGTGTTTTAAATACCCTTTACAGAGTGAACTTAACTCCTTGCCACTTTTAGTATTTAAGCAATTTTTTCTGCGCTGTTTGCTTCCCTTTTTTTCGAATACAGCACAGTATCTAATTTATTTACTATTTACTCCTTTACTTTTAACGCCATACCACACTTAGGGCATTTACCTGGCTTATCACTTGTTACATCCGCATGCATCGGACAAGTGTACATTCTCATCACTTCCATTTTCATTTTTTCCTTAGGGGTAAGGTTTAAGGTAGTTCCGCACTTAGGGCATTTACCTGCCTTGTCCATCACTACATCCGGGTGCATCGGACAACTATAAGCCATGTCCATTTCTTTCATATCCATACTACATTTAGAACATTTGCCGGGCTTGTCGCTGGTTACATCGGGATGCATGGGGCAGGCGTACATTTTCATTACGCCCATTTTCATTTGTTCCTTCGGGGACAGGCTTAGTGATTTGCCGCACTTAGGGCATTTACCTGGTTGATCGCTGGTAACCTCAGGGTGCATGGAGCAGGTGTATACCATGGCCGTTTCTTTCATTTCTGTACCACATTTAGCACACATGCCGGGCTTGTCCATTACTTCACCGGGATGCATCGGGCAGGTGTATATTTTCATAACCTCCATTTTCATTTGCTCCTTTGTTGATTTGGTGAGGTCCTTACCACATTGAGAACACTTGCCGGGCTTGCCATTCAATTCATCAGGGTGCATAGCACAACTATATTTCATTTTTTCAGATTTCTGCTTTTGCGCTTTTGATTTGACCGTTGTTTCGCTTTGGGCAAAAACCGAAATTGCAAGGATGGTTAAAGCTGACATCATCATCATTTTTAAAGATTTCATGCTGGAAATTTGAATGTGAATAAATTAGGTGCATAGTACGGCATACATAAATGCCAATAGCCTGACATTATTTTGCCGGGCTTATAAAAGAAGTTAAATGTCTAAATAAGGAAAACGCAATTGCGGATGTAAACTGCAACGGTATTAATTCTGAGAAGCGCCCGGCTGACGGGATTTTCTTTTGTTATTGTAAAAACCTCCAAAGAAGGTATTTCACAAAAAATAGCTGGTAAAGCCTGTGCAAACAAGTTCAATACCTGGGAAAAAATTTGGGTAATCTTTTGCTCTGTTTCGTTTTTTATTATCTTAAGTTCATCCCTGCAGCAGCCATTATCTACTCCCTCCAGTTCTTCCATACCACATTTACCACAGGTTTTTGATTCACTGTTAATAAACCCCCAATCTGCCAATTCGCCCATGCAATAATGCATGTGCACAACCGCACCCGTAGAAGTTGTGATGTGTACAAGCGCTAATATGACTAGAAATAGCTTTTTCACTTAAATCGGAAGTATAGTAGTCACAAAATTAATTTAACATATATTACTGTTTGTTACACTATTCAGGATTTTTCTTACATAATTGCTTGATTATGTTATTATTTGAAGGCAGGATCAGGATGATTGTACTACAGACTGAGATTTACTTTTTATAAAATAGTCACCAGACATGCCATTGTCAAAATAAATCAAGGTTCCTCTTTCCTTCCTTGAGTGATGGGTTGTACATAAAAATAGGCGTAACTTTTATCAAATTATGGGCAATGATTTATAAGATTTTGTTTCCCTTTTTACAATTGCCCCTTTTTTTACCTGCTCTCCACTACGGCTAAATTCATAACACAAACACTACTACATTTACCAGTCATATTACCTGCCATATCAACACTCATTGGACAATTGTACAATCCCATTACTTTCATTTTCATTTGTTCCTTGGGTGTAAGATTTGATAAGGGTACGCACATAGGGCACCTGGCTGATATATCAATTGCAACATCATTATACTTTGTTCCAGCATCAAATTTCATTACACCTGTTTTCATTTGTTCCTTTGAAAACAGGCCCGATACGAAAATGCCTTGTCCATTTTTACGGGTATTACTACTTGTAGCATCATAATTCCCGGAGGAAGCGGAAATTTTCATCACTTCCATTTTCATTTTTTCTTTTTTCGATAAGGATGTGTTGCTTTGAGCAAAAACCGATATTGTCAGGATGGTTAATGCTGCCATCATCAGCATTTTTAAAGATTTCATTGTTGTAATTTTTAGTTGAATTGAATAAATACATTTGAATGGCATACAGTAATGCCAATAGCCTGACAATATTTTGTAAGGCCGATAAAAAAGATAAAAATCTATATGCGGAAAACGCAGTTGCGGATGTAAACCGCTACGCCACTATCTTTGGGAGGAGCATGGCTGGAAGGATTTTCTGCTGGTATTATCGAAATATCAACATAAGGCATTTCAAAAAAGGAAACTGGTAAAACGACCGTTGCCGGCTGCATCAAATGAAAAACAGAAACAGTAACTTCCTGGTCGGTTTGGCTCTTGAAAAATTTGCTTTCGTCTTTACAGCAATCATTATTTTTCTCGCCGGGTTTCTCCATTCCACATTGATCGCAAATGTTGGTTTTGTGATGACCGAAACCCGAATCTGCCAACTTGCCCATGCAGTAGTGCATTTGAACAAAAGCACCAGTTGAAGTACTGATGTACAGAAAGGCTAATATGGCTGCTAGGAACTTTTTCATTTTAAAAGAATCAAATATTTCTTGTAGAGTGCTCCAACTTCATTTTGGAATTTATCAAACACAAAGGAACGAATGATGTACGTTGGAAATAATGATTAGTGTCACCCGGAGAGATGATTTTTAATTGTTTTAACAATTTTTACGGGCAGGTAAATTACAAGGGGGTATAATAGCAGATACATACAAAGTAATCAGCAATAAAAAAATCGTTGCTGCTAAAGCAATCAATTGTCCGCAACAACAATTCTCTATTTCCAGTTAAACTGGAAGTGTTTGACATGGATGGTCTTCCCGGTATATATATTCCTGGTGCCATTTCAAGAGATGTAGCCAAGCAATCCACAGATAATAGCTTACAGCTTTTGGAACTTACTTCAATGGATCCATCATTCAAGGCGCAGGCAGCAGCCACCGGTATAAATGCCGCTAAATCGTTACTCAGTAAAAAAGTTAAACAAGTAAAAGTATTAGTGAAGGCAGGCTATAAAGTACTGCTAAGAGATAAGAGTATTCAACAATAATTATAAACAATTAAAACAAATTTTATGAAACGATTAGTGTGTTTGATTTGTGGTTGCTGGTTAT
>JBDSAA010000017.1:0-10785 GCA_039922375.1 Ferruginibacter sp. | reverse complement strand
CTTTACCCTTTCTTTTGTTTTGGCTACATCAATATCGCCTGCAATAACCAAAGTGGCATTGGCAGCGCCATAATATTTTTCGTAAAATTCTTTTACATCATCCAGTGTAGCGGCCTGCAGGTCGGGCAACAAACCAATTACAGTCCAGTTATAAGGATGCCCTTTTGGGTAGAGGTTTGAAACGATCACTTCATTGGTATTGCCATAAGGCACATTATCATAATTCTGCCGTTTCTCATTTTTAACCACCTGAATTTCTTTTGCAAGGGCATCTTTAGTAACGGTGTTGATCATATAACCGAGGCGGTCAGAATCGATCCATAGTATTTTTTCAAAAGCATCTTTGGGAATCACTTCATAATAAATAGTACCATCATTCCAGGTGCCTCCATTGCGGTTGCCGCCCCACTCTGGTATCAGTTTCCGGTTGGCGCCGCGGGGTGTATTTTCTGAATGATTGAAAGACATGTGTTCAAAAAAATGAGCAAACCCCGTCTTGCCGGGTTTCTCCCTGTTGGAGCCTGCATGCACAATAGTAGCCAGCGCAATAATAGGATCGGAATGATCTTCATGCAGTACTACTTCCAGGCCATTTTCCAACACAAATTTTTCGTACCGGATACCAAAGGATTTGGGAACACCGGTAGTTTTTGTTTGTGCAACAGCAGTGCTTAGTACCGCCGCCAATAAACATGGCAGGAAAATCTTTTTAGAGATAGCCATAGTGAAAGTTTTAAATAAGTAGTATAAGGTAACAAATTTTTGAAAACCAGTATGGTCAAAATAACACCAATATCTGACTTAGGAGAACAAAAAATATGGCCGGAAGTTGCAAAAATTGCAAGACTTCCGGCCATTTATTTACTGAGGTTAATAGATGATGAGTTGATGCTGAGCGCTTATTTCAGAGTTTTAATTAAGTCTTCATTTAGTTTTACGTAGTCCGCATTTTTCGCTGTAGTTGCCAGTTCCATTGATTTGGTGGCAGCTGCTAAAGCGTCCTGTTTTTTACCCAGCTTGGCAAGAGCGTTTGCCCTTTGGTGATGGATCCAATACGCAGTGGGATTTTGTTCAGCAGCTTTATTGAACCAGGTTAAAGCCTGGTTCATATCTTTCCCGGTTTCCATATAATACATAGCGGCATTAAAATATGGAAGATTATCCTTTGTCATAATGTTCTCGATCTGTTTCATCACTTTGCTGTCTACGTCTACTGTTATTGGCAAGGTAACCGCTGTATTTTCCCACATCAGGTCAAGGTCGCAGGAGTTGTTTTTTACATTGTTAAACTGCATGGTAAAAGTTTCCACTTTTTCTTTGAGCATTGCTGGTTTTACATTTACCCTCACCACGTCATTTTCTTCTTTGTAAGCGGCGGGAGAAGTGACATCGAGTTGTTTTGTGATAATCAGCGTCCAGCTATCCTGGCCGGGGATTGAAAGCAGGCCATATTTTCCGGCAGCAACTTTTTTACCACCTATCGTTACATCTTCTCCAAATGTGAGGGTAGTGGCCTGGTTGGCACCTGTACGCCACACTTTACCAAAAGGCACCAATTCGCCTATCGCTTTGCGCCCCTTTACATTGGGCCTCGAATAAGACAGTTCAATGGAGGACAAGGCAAAGTTTTGCTTGATGGTTTGGGTTGTACTTGGCTGCGGAGTTACAAGTGTCTGCGCAAACGCGAAATTGCCGGCGGCTATCGCAATGATTAAGAATATTTTTTTCATATGTTTTTTTTGAACGGCTAAACTAGTTACTATTGGCTGGATAAAAAACAATTTCTTCCTGAATGGTCGGGGGTGAATGGTGAATGGTGAATGGGCAATCGTGAATCGTGAATGTTTGTCAAGGAACAATGGTCAACCTGTGTCTTTCACCATTGACCACTTTATTTCCCGCCATTGAACTATTTTTGATTTCAATTTCATATTTCAATAATCACAATTATTATAATGAATACAAATACTGTAAAAAAAATAGTGTTCCTGGGTTTGTTTTTTTATATCCCTTTTGTTACAATGGCTTGGGGTGTGGAAGGCCACAGGATAGTAGGCGAGATAGCCGATAGCTATCTTTCAAAAAAAACTAAAAAAGAGATCACTAAAATACTGGGAACAGAATCCATCGCAATGTCAAGCAACTGGGCTGACTTTATAAAATCTGATCCGGCTTACAATTACCTGTACAACTGGCATTTTATTAACCTGAAAGCCGGCCTCACTGAAGACCAGGTACAGGCTTATCTGGATAAAGACACAGCTACCAATGCCTACACAAAGATTATTTTTTTGACAGCGCAATTGAAAAATAAGGCGATTTTGCAGGCAGATAAACAACTTTATTTGAGAGTGCTTATTCACCTGGTGGGAGATATTCATCAGCCAATGCACACCGGCAGGCCAGATGATTTGGGAGGTAATAAGATCAAAGTAATGTGGTTCAATGATTCAAAAAATTTACACCAGGTATGGGACGACCAGTTGATCCTTTTTCAGCAATTAAGTTATACCGAATACACAGCTGCGATCAATCACACTACCAAAGAGCAAAGAAATGAATGGCAGCAGGAACCAGTGAGTAAATGGGTGTACCAATCCTACCAGGTAGCTGAAAAAATTTATGGAGACATAACCGTGCCTGATCAAAAACTTGATTATAAATACAACTACAATTACATAGCTATTTTAAATCAGCAGTTGTTAAAAGGCGGCGTTCATTTAGCGGGGCTTTTAAACGAGATCTTTGGAGGATAGCGAAGGGATTAATCCACGGGTATCAGATATAAAAAAATGTTTAGGTAGTTTGAAAGAAGCATTCATTCTATTATTTATTTTTTTTATCTATAGTTTTGGCCAAGATGTGCTCATGCCTAAGGGGTTTGAAATACTCGCAGAAAAAGTTGGCAACCTGGATGGTGATGAAATAGAAGAGAGGGTAATTGTCTATAATACGACAGACACAACGGAAGATGGAATTGTTCGGGAGATTCGGATATTTAAATTAAGTAATAATAAATGGAAGGTTTGAAGGAAATCAAGAAATGCTATAAAAAAAAGTCAAGAGGGTGGAATGATGGGGATTCGTTTGAAGGAATTGAAATTAATAAGGGAGTCTTACAAATTAATTTGGGAGGTGGTAGTAGCTGGAAGTGGAAATACGCGGACAAATATAAATTTCAAAATAACGAGTTTGAGTTAATTGGTTACTCGGGTATCCATGGAAAGGCATGTGAATATTGGGAAGATGTGGACTTTAATCTTGTAACTGGAAAAATTATTAATAAGAAAGAGTACGAAGATTGTGAAAGAGGGCAGCTTATCTATAAAAGAGAAAATGAAACTTTTTTTAAAAAGGGAATTTCAATTAATATAAATAACAGAAATCTGAAAGAACACAAAATAATATCACCAAAATATAAGCATGAGTTATACCTGTAATTCATACTGACAGCCTACATTGATCCTTATGACAGGAAGGAAAAAATTTTTACTCGTATTGATATTGGGCATGATCACTGCGATCGGCCCTTTCTCAATTGATATGTACCTGCCTGCTTTTACCAACATTGCCGCAAGCCTGCACACTACTGTGGCGCATGTTTCGTATTCATTGTCCAGCTTCTTTATAGGCATCTCTATGGGCCAGTTCATATACGGCCCATTGCTTGATCGCTTTGGCCGCAAGCGTCCGCTTTATATTGGGCTTTGCTTATACTTTGTTGCCTCTGCCTTATGTGCCATGGCAAATAGTGCCGATAGTTTGATCGCTTTAAGGTTTCTACAAGCCTTGGGCGGTTGTGCGGGCATGGTAGCGTCACGGGCAATGGTGAGGGATCTTTTTGCAGTAGAGGACAATGCGAAAATATTTTCACTGCTGATGCTCGTGGTAGGCGTTTCTCCTATTATAGCCCCCACATTGGGAGGCTATGTTACCACTGCATTTGGGTGGCACTATATATTTGCAATTCTTGCAGTGATGGCTGCGGTAACATTGGCGGCAGTTTATTTTGTTTTGCCAGAAAGCAGGCCGCCTGACGCAAGCTATTCGTTAAAGCCTTTGGCGATCGTGAAAAGTTTTTTAGGTGTAATGAAAGAGCCACAGTTTTATACCTATGCTTTTACAGGTGCTATTGCGGCGGCTGGCCTTTATGCCTATATTGCCGGGTCGCCTTCGGTATTCATGGAGATATATAAAGTTTCTGAAAAACAGTTTGGATGGATCTTTGCACTGGTGGCCGCGGGCCTTATTGTTTCCAGCCAGGTCAACAGCTTGTTGTTGAGAAAATACAAAAGTGAGCAGATCATCCGGGTTGCCCTATTTTGCCAAAGTATCACAGGTATCTGCTTGTTTGCAGGATCGGTTACCGGATGGCTCGGTCTGGCTGGAACCATTGGCCTGGCTTTAGTTTTCCTTAGTTGCCAGGGATTTATTTTCCCTAATTCCTCAGCACTTTCCATGGCGCCCTTTAGCAAAAATGCGGGCAGCGCTTCGGCTTTAATGGGAGCAATTCAAATGGGGACAGGCGCATTTACATCCGCAATGGTTAGTATGTTAAGTAACCATACAGCAATGCCTATGACGGGAGTAATGGCCACCTGCGCACTGGTGAGTTTTTGTATATTGATGATTGGTGGAAGGATCATTCGTTATAAAGCTAGCATAAAAGAAGTGGAAGAAGAAACCGTGGATATGGTTTGTAATACTTAGGATTGTCAGTGCACTCTCTCTATCTTATTTATTAAAATCTTTTCGACAAAGCTTTGATCATTTTTCCTTTGCCCCTGGATATTTCGTACTACTGTCATGCCTTTAAATACCTTCCCAAAAGCTGCATAACCTAAGCTGTCGCCTGCACCTGCATTGCCATGGTCAAATTGGGTTTGATCTCCTATACAAATAAAAAATTCGGTATTGGCTGAACCCGGTGTTGTCCTGGCCAGTGAGATAGTGCCGGTGGTGTGTGATAAACCGGTTTGATTTGTAGACTCATGAACGATACCGGGGACCGAAGGATGTTGCTTATCATTCGTTTGCCAAATGCCACCTTGTATCAGGCCGGTATTGCCTGATGAACTTAGTCCTTCAAGCATCACTACCCGGTAAAAGGAACTGTTGGTGTAAAAGCCGGAATCAATATAAGATAGAAAAGCCGCAACCGTCGCTGGTGCTTTTTCGGGAAGAAGTTCTACTTCGATATCGCCGAAACCAGTAAAGATGACGATGTGTGGATTAGTGTATTTTGTTTGGCTACAACTAAATAAAATAGTGAAAAGAAGGACGAAGTTGAACTTCAATAAACTTTGTAACCTGGCATACATTGTTATCGGAAGGGATTTTCACTTAGGCAGAAAAATAAATTAATTACTTTGACGGGGCAATTTGAAATGATCATTTTTATTACCGAAATAAAAAAAATGATCATTTATTTCAAAGACTTATACCGTCAGCCTGACATTAATTGCATTGGCTCCCTTGGGGCCCATTTCAACTTCGAACGTTACTTTACTGTTTTCTTTTATATTATCTAAGAAAGCGTTCATATGAACAAAAACACTTTCCTGGGATTCCAGGTCTTTGATGAACCCGTATCCTTTTGATTCGTTAAAAAAAGTAACAGTACCCTTTCTGATTAGGTCGGCGGGATCAAATGCTTTTTGTTTTGGAACACCAATTTCAATGTCTTCCACGTTTATTTTTATCTTCTTCCTTGGATCGGGCGGTGTGGAAGACAGGTTACCATTTTCATCAATATAAGCCAGCATATCGTCAAAGCTTTTACCGTCCTTAGCGTTATCCCTTCTTTCCTGCTTTTTTTCTTCTTTGTCCTTTTTATCCTTTTGTTTTTTCTTTTCCCGTTCTTTTTTACTCCATGTTTCCTGTGATTTAGCCATAATTATTATGTATTATTTTGTTTTTATATTATTGGAATAAATTATGAATGCTGACGGCCAGCCGGACATTATAGTTTATTCAATTAAAGGTACAAAATTTATAGGCGATCTGTGAAACGGATATTGAAAACCTTTACAAAAAGCGCCTGCAACAGACCACCTCACTTTGAAATATGCGTAGAAATTTTCCAAATTCATAACAGTAACATACAGGAATCAACCACCTTCGTGCAAAAAAAATGGAGCTAGCACCCGCATATTTTAACCAGCTTGTAAAAGACCGGCGATCCGTATTTCCAAAGCAATTTGATGCTGGCAGGAAGGTGCCCGATGAAATAGTTCAGCAAATCATATTAAATGCTACCTGGGCACCCAACCATGGACAAGGCGAGCCGTGGTTTTTTAAAATATTTACGGGCAAGGGGCTGCAAACATTTGCAGATATACAAAGCAATTTATATAAAGAGGAAGCCGGTGATCTTTTTAAGCAGGACAAACTGGCAAAATTGCAGGAGCAACCTTTGCTGGCATCTCATATCATCTCCATTGGAATGAAAAGAACCACAGAAAAACAAATTCCTGAAATTGAAGATATAGCGGCAGTGGCCTGCGCAGTACAAAATATCTATTTGTCAGTTGCTGCCTACGGCCTGGGCGGCTATTGGACAACTGGCGGCATCACTTACTTAGATAAAGCAAAATATTATTTTGGATTGTCGGCCCCCGATAAATTGCTGGGCTTCTTTTATATCGGGAATATCGCTATACCATCACCAAAGGGCAAACGAAAACCTATAGAAGAAAAAGTGGAGTGGGTGTTTGGATAGGGTAGCGTCATGTCAACTTCGATTTGCCAGAGATGATTTTTCCTGGTGAGTCACACCGAAGGGTGACTCACCAGGAAAAATCGCATTTGTGTAACATAACAGGAGGGGCATTTAGTGAAATACCAAGCCATTTATATTTGGTACAAAACTTGCCTATTGTACATAAAATTACTTCCTATGAAACGTATTTACTTTCTTGTTACGCTTACCTGCCTCAGTTTTTTCTTTAGCCTGGTTTCTTTTTCTCCCAATGAAAATACAAGCATTGTCGATGATGTATTAAGTCAAACCAACCAGTTCAGGAAATCGAAAGGATTGCCGGAATTAATCATACGGGATGAACTCAATTCAATTGCTCAAAAACACAGTAAGGATATGGCCAGCGGCCGGGTTGGATTTGGCCATGGCGGTTTTGACAAAAGAAATGCACAGGTAACCCAAAAAATGAACCCCATCACAAGTTTTGCTGAGAATGTTGCATATGGCGCTGCAACAGGTAAGGCTGTGGTAGACATGTGGAAAAATTCTTCAGGCCATCGCCGCAATATGCTGGGCCGCTACAAATACGTTGGCATTGGTATAGCCAAGGATAAAAAGGGTCGCATTTTTTACACACAGATTTTTGCTGGTTAATGGGCAATACCCGTTTGCGATTACAAACTGCTTTCTATCCAGGAAGGTTACCCTTAGCCTTTGCATTTTTGGGGCTAATGATGATCACAGTAACGATTACAAAAAGTAATGCTATAAATGAATTGACCATGCTCTGTCGGTTTTTATAATAAACCGATTAGTTCGCCTGGCTGAAAATATAACTAATAAAATCATGCGCTAACAGTTGATTATTCTGGCTACATATTTGACTTGAACGTCTTCTAAAATGCTGCAAAACACCCTCCTGCGTTCTTCTAAAGAAAATTGCTGATATCAATCTGTAATCCGCAGCCCGGAAGCCAATCTTCTGAGGCATATTCCTGGAAAAATCTCTTTCGAAACTATTGGGATATTGTCAAAGTCCGCTATCAGTTAGTCCGGTTTTCATCCTGTTATTTTGATGAAAAAATACCACATTTAACGTCTTTTAAACCCCAGGCAATGAAAATTTCTGATGGCACAATATTGTTGTGCATACTTTGAAACATTTTTTAACTAAAACCAATTAAATCATGGCAGAATTAAATGTTCAACCTAAAAAGCAAGCATCGTATCTACCCTGGATATTGGTGGTATTGGGTTTGGCCGCACTTATCTGGTTTTTAACAAGAGATAAAAAAGATGTAGCCAAACAAGACAGTATCGCTGATACGACCGCTGTAAACAACAATCCAGTACAACCAAAAGACCCTACTGATACACGAAGCTGGGAAGACGTAAACCTTAATGCGCCTGCAGTTAATTACGAGGAAGTAACAAACACAACAGATATCAATGTACGAGGTTCGGATAAATATGGGATTTATAGCGTTGGCGAAGATGTTTTGTTTGATGCAGGCAAAGCAACTCTGCGTCCCGATGCTGAAGCTAAATTAAAACAAGTGGCAGCGTCTATTAAAAAACGGTACAGCGATGGCGAAATCAGGGTATATGGCTACACCGATGCTGAGGGTACGACTGAAGCCAATAAAGAACTAGCACAGCAAAGAGCTGAGGCTGTAAGGGTATGGTTGCAAAGCAACGGGGTAGACCGGGGCCGCATCTCTGTAAATGCAATTGGGGAAGCAAAGCCTGTCGCTTCCAATAGCACCGAAAAGGGGAAGCAGCAAAACAGGCGGGTAGAGATTGTGGCACGCAGTACTAAAGCCGCATAAAAAATCCGTAGCAATGAAACAATTATTAATCACAGGTAATACAAAAATTGATAATTATGGAAACAGAAAATAAAAGGAAAACCCGCTTGCAGAAATTGAGCGGCAGCGATTTTGAAATTGTTGAGGGCCAGCCCGATATCCGTGGCTGGGATGTAAAAGATTCTTTAGGCCAGCAATTGGGTGAAGTGGAGGAACTGATCTTCGACTATGAAACGCAAAAGGTGCGTTACCTTGTAGTTGACCTTGAGGACGATGACATTGACACGGATGCCGACGATAACGAGGATGAGGATGACGAAAAAAAAGAAGTGCTTGTGCCCATCGGCATAGCCGAATTGCATGAGAACGACGATGATGTAATATTACCCGGCGTTACGCTTGGTCAACTTAGGTCGTTGCCAGCCTATGATGAAGATAATTTTGACACCGAGCATGAGGCTAGCGTACGAAATGTATTTGGCGGCTTGGGCGGGGCAGCCTT
Organism: Ferruginibacter sp.; assembly: GCA_039922375.1. Lineage (GTDB taxonomy): Bacteria > Bacteroidota > Bacteroidia > Chitinophagales > Chitinophagaceae > Ferruginibacter. Next base: position 1,775 of record JBDSAA010000017.1, on the reverse strand, counting down.
AAGCGGTGACAAGGATGATTTTTACAATCATGAACATTTTAATGATGCCAATCTTTACCGAACCCGAACCCGCGGCATGGTAAACGAAGGCAGCACTACAAACACGTCCTTGAGTAGTGATGAATCCACCAGCAGTGAAAGTCAGCAAAGAGACACAGGAAGTATTTGGTTACGTTCACGGGAGTGGGGCGCCGGATACGAAGATGCCACTTTACGGGATAGAAGGGAAGATTATGATGAGAACGGCCTAAGTGATGCTGAAGCAGACTATGAAGACCTCAACCGCGACAGGAAAATGACCAAAGATCGTGACAATGATTCCGATGGTTATCCAATCATCTGACAAAATATACTTTAATTGCACATTGATTAAAAAGCAGCTCTCTTGAGCTGCTTTTTTTAAACCCAATCTTTGTAAAAATTGTTCAATGGTAATCCGTTAGTGGCAGATAATAGCCTTTAATGCTTTCAGCCGATTAATTCTAAAGTTCATCAGTTTCAACGGCTTCGGTACCAGACTTGACATAATTTTCCACGAGACCAGGGTCTTCATTGGGCGCTTTTATAACGGCCTTGTTTATGCTTTTTTTTAGCCCAGGTTGTGGAAGTCTTCTACGCTTGAATAACTGCCAGTTACCTCAATTGGATAACCACCTTTTCTTTTCTTTCTTACTCATTTCAGCAACTACAATTTCCAGGGGATGCTTCACGTTATATTCTTTATTTAGCTGCAACGAAACTGGTTGGGTGTTTTCACTATTGTAAAAAAGAGTGGGCAAATAACTAAAATGAGAAGGGGTTGAAGTACTGTTGTCTCTGTCGATAGTTAATTTTTTTTCATCCAAATAGTATGTTGAAAATAAGACAACGTATTTCTCACTTTTTTTATTGAAAACAGCCAATGGTTGCCCGGGGTAAACATAATCTCCCTCGGAAACCAGTAACTGTATGGGCGCCAGTATCGCATAATCGCCTAAAGTGCCATCTTTGTGTTGAATGCCGATTCTATTGCGGCCGCTTCTGAAATATGTTGTGGCATCTTCCCCTTCTTTCACTTTGTTATTGCATTGATATACAACTCCGGCACGGGCTGCACAAATGGTATCATTGAGTTGGTAAATAAACCCTGTTCCATAAAAATTATCGGTTTGTTTTGTCCCTAGCCTTTCGGACAGTGAAGAAACCTTCGAAATTTTTAAATGATTGCCCGCATTGGATGGCATGAGGTAAACAAAAGAACTGTCAGGCATCCGATACATAGCTCTTCCCGGAAAATTTTGATAGCGATATTGGAGCGAATAAGTTTGCGCAGATTTATCCGGCATTAATTTCATAATTTCTTTTCTGCCTGATGTAACTGTTGCCAATGCAATACCTGAGTGCAGATTGGCTGTGGTACTGTAACCTAATAAAGAAGTAAAAGTCAACTTTAAAGTGTACTCCCCATAACACCTACTGTCGGCATAGATGCTTATAGAATTATCGGGATTGCGCTCAGAGGTGCAGGTAATGGAAACATCCTGAGCTAAGGACGCTGATATGTTAAAACAGAGGAAAAGAAATAATGTGTTTAGGTATTTCATATTTGGGTTGAATTGTTACTGTTAGTTTTTATGATGGATATGGTTTAAACGGTCTATAATAAAATTTTAGCCAAGGTAATAAATGAGCACTTCAATCTCATTATTTATTTATTCAGTTTATCTTTTATTCAATTTTTTCTTAAAAAATTACAACCGCCTTCAGGGCTGTTAGCCGCTGCTCCCGTGGTCGGT
>JBDSAA010000016.1:0-5644 GCA_039922375.1 Ferruginibacter sp. | reverse complement strand
AAAGTCGTTTTATGCGGTGGCAACTAAGGATGCCTGTTAGCAGTAAAAATGAAGATTGCAGCGCTATTTTAAGCGCTTTTACATCTGCTTGTACCTTTTTTTCGGTGAATTTCATCAGCTTTTTAAGGTTATAAGCAACCGCTGCCATCAACATGCATTTATTTGCCTGCCTGATACCTCTTGTATTTACCCGGCGCATGTTCATGTAATTGATGAGCGTTCCCAGCACCGGCTCCACTGTGCTGCTTCGAAGCTTTTTCATACGACGGGCCTTTTGTGTTTGTAAGCGCTGGTGCATACGGTCGTAAAGTGGTTTATCTATGGTGTCATCTAGTTTTTTAAAGTCACTTTTACCAATGCAGGTGCTTCTTAGCGGACAATGGCCGCAATCCTTTGCACTGCTGCGATACACTTTCATCTGGTAGCCAAGACTGGTAGTAGTAAGTTTTTTAAATGGCAAATGAATGCCACGGCTGCAGGTATAGCGGTCATTTTCCTTGTCGTACGTAAAGCCTTCCCTTGTTGGTTTGTACTGGCCAAAGTTTGGAATGTAGCCTTCAACGTTATGGTCTTCCAGTGCTTGCAGTGCTTCACCACTGCTATAGCCTGCATCGGCTAGTACCTCTTCTACCTGCAGGTTGTTTTCCTGTAAATTTTCGATGGTATTTTTCAATAAAGATGGTAAGCACTGGCTGTCTTTTTTGTTGGCATAGTCGCTTTGTATTTGTGTGATAACATGGCTGGCTGTGTCTACCGCTACTTGTGCAAGGTAGTTGAGCTGGCGGGGCTTGCCGGGCTTTACAGATATACGGGCATCGGCATCAGTTGTACTGAAATGGGTATGGTTGCTTACAAATCTGCTGCGTTCATTTTTGCCGCCGGGCATTTCCTTGTAGGCTTTGGCTTTCCAGTCATGGTGCTGCTCGGTTGCTCTTTTTCTTACGGCTGTTACCTTGTTCGTTGGTGCATCTTCGTTATTTGTTAGTTCATCAGTATAATCAGCACCATCCTGCAATACTTCCTTTTCCTGAAGGCTATCCATTGAGGCATTAGCTTTTACCGGAGCACTGTCCATAGCTTGCCTGCGGCCTGCTACCATGCCTTTATCAATGCACTGTTTTAACACCTGCTTAAATAGTTGCTTGAACAAAGACTCACCATACAATTGGCGGGTGCGACTTAGTGTACTGTGCCAGGGTAACGGCTCATCAATATCGTAGCCAATAAAATACAGCATGTCCATGCGCATGCTAACGGTGTTGATGATCCGACGGTCACTGCCCAGGTTCTCCAGGTAGCCGATCAGTATCAGCTTGAAGAACACTATTGGGTCAATGCTTTGCTGTCCTTCGGTGCCGTAATACTGCTTAGTTTCTTTATACAGCCACTGAAAGTTGAGCAGATCTTTTAAACGCCGGTAAAAATTATCTTCCGGTATTCGCTGGGATAACTGGAAAGATTTGAAGAGTTGTTCTGTGTATTGTTTTTTTCCTTGCATGTCTATCATGCAGCAAAAATTATTCTGATTTTTGTATATTCACATCGTGTGGATATTTAGTTGTGCAACAAGCACAATGCATTGCCAAAAGGTCAGGGCAGGACATTGGAACTTCGGCTTCAGTTCGCTATCAGCTTTGGTTCCGGCAGGACGGTTTCAATTTAGCTTTTGTTCTTAACTTGTGCTTCATATTTTCAATTTAGCTTTAGTTCCAGGCAGGACCAGCATCGGTTCCCTGCCCTTCGCAATGCAAAACGATACAGGGCTGTAATTCTGCGTAGGTAAAGGAGTAAAATTGCTGCGATACAAAAGGTAAACCCTGTTTTTAAAATGTCATAATTGCTGAAGACAATTAAAAAGGTCATCAGCCTGAAATTAAATCACATAGACCAGCACCCATCAACAAGGCATTGTAAAAAACCATCCGACAATTCACTCCAGTCAACTCAAAAGTATACCGCAATGCCACCGGCAAAGATTTCTACTGCGGGAGCTTTTTAATGGGGCATCGCGGATACTTTTCTATGTATTGGTGGCAACCGTATTTGGACACTTCACCCATAACATTACAGAATGTATTAAGCAACTTTCAAAACTAATTTATATGAGAAAAACAATGCTGCTTTTGATATTCTGCACGATCGTTTCCAAAATATCTATCGGACAAATTATTGACGTGCATATGCACAGCTATATAGAAAAAAACTTTTGGGTTGGCACAGCCAGAAATGGCCTTCCTTCAAGTAAAACTGCTAAAGAAACACTTGAAGAAACTATTAAAAAAATGAATCAGCATAACATTAAATATGCAGTTGTTAGCGGACCGACTGAAAGTCTGGAAATATATACGAAAGCAGACAAACGTTTTATTCCAGGGTATCAAGACAGTGAGGATACGCTTATTCCAATAAAACAATTTGAAGCATATGTAAAATCCGGGAAAATAAAAGTTTTTGGAGAAGTTATGGCTGTCTACAAAGGGAAAACACTTGCTGACTCAAGCTATCAACCTTACTTAGCCATTTGTGAAAAATATGGGATTCCTGTTGGATATCATTCAGGAGGTAGTTTTCCAAATGCACAAAACTTAGGTTGGCCAAAGTACAGGATAAAATTTGGCGACCCTTTTCTAATTGAAGATGTTTTAGTGAAATATCCAAAATTGAAAGTGTATTTAATGCATGCAGGAGAAAATTTTTATGAAAACACACTTAGGATGATGGATGGATATCCAAATCTTTATGCAGACTTAGGAGTTGAAATGTGGCTACATCCTATGACGAAGGATTTTGCAGTAAAGTTTTTGAAGTCGGCAAAAGATTATGGCTTTTTAGACAGGGTTATGTTTGGTTCCGATCAGATGGTTTGGCCTGAAGCGATTACCAGTTCTATAAATTTCTTAAACGCTTTAGACTTCTTAACTAAAGAAGAAAAACAAAAGATATTTTATGAGAACGCAAAGAGATTTCTTGATATCAAAGAATAATTTGGGCCTTACTGGGTGTGGAGGATGGATTGAGTTTTTAACTTCATCATTAAATTTTTCAATCGGCCCGCTGACATCTATAAAACATCTTCAAATTTAATAACCAAAGATGATCAACCTGTTTCAGGGTATACAATAAATGACAATTACCCGAAAGAATAATTACATATTTGACACATTCCAACTTAGATTGCTTTGACACAAAAGATCATAAATTATACAAAATGAAAACATTTATCCGGTTGTCTGTTACATTTTTATTATTTGCAAATGCAAGCATAAATAGCATAGCTCAAAATCCATTCAATGCTGGTTTTATATCTCTTAAAGGCAAAGTTGTTTCTAAAGGAAACAGTGTGAAAACCGATGGTAATTTGTATGAAATCAATACTCCCTTACTGCGTCTGATGCGTACAAAGATTCAATCTCCTAAAGGCACGGCATTAATTCTTTCAGGGGGTGGTTATGAAATACTGAAAATAAAGAGCGAGGGAGAAAAGATGGCTTTATTTCTGAATTCAGAAGGCTTCGATGTTGGTATACTTGAATACCACGTTTCCAAAGCGCAGAACCGTAATTTGGCTTTGGCTGATGCGCTTCAGGCATTCAGGCTTCTTAAAACAAATCAAAACGCATTTGGCTTGCGTGGTAATCGCCTGGTAATCGTGGGCATCTCTACGGGAGGACACCTTGCCGCACGATTAGTTCAAAGACTTGGTGATAAGGAGCAGCCCAACGATCTGATTCTTATTAGTCCGACTTACTTAAATGAAACGCCAATAAACAGTGTCTTTCCGATTGTTAGACCTCCTGTTCAACCAATAGCCAGGCTTTTTGTTTCATTTTCTGCAAATGATAACAAAGACTGGATTTATAGTGCTGAAGAATATTCAAAAACATGGAAAGGGTATGATGGCCAGGCAATGTTCAAATTACTGCCAGATAGCTCATATACATCGCAAGGAAATGCCAACCCTGTAGATGTAAAGCTTAAGTTGCCGGGTATTCTTAAGGAGTTTCTTAATGCACAACCTGGCAACCCCACAACTACTCCTAACCCGGCAGCGGTTCCTGTGCAGGGATATGCAAAGCAACGTCATGCAGAGAAACTTGCACTAATTGCAAAAGACAAATTCGACCTTATTATGATTGGCAATTCTATTACTCATAATTTTGAAAAACCAGCATTTCAACCAATATGGAACCAGTTTTTTGCACCACGTAAAGCGTTGAACCTGGGTACAAGTGCTTACAGAACAGAGAACATTCTTTGGAATATTCAAAACGGAGAACTGGAAGGTCAGTCACCAAAAGTAGTAGTGGTGGAAATTGGGACTAATAATGTTGATGAAAAGAATTACCCAACACGGCATTCAGCGGGTCAACTTGCAGGAGGCATTGAAGCAATTATTAAAACGCTACGCCAAAAGTTGCCGGAGACTAAGATAATTGTTCTGCGTTGTTTCCCGGGTGCGTATGGCGGCCCCAATCCAACTTCGCACCGGGCAATCCTTGAGCGAGCTTCAGATATTGTGTCAAAGCTTGCCGATGGCAAGCATGTTTTCTATTGTGATGTGAACCATGTGTTTCTTAATATGGATGGATCAATCAATCATGAAGCAATGCCCGACTGGCTTCATCCAAGCCCTGCTGCAGCTAAAGCGTGGGCCCAGGCTATGGAGCCTCTTCTCAGCGAACTTATGGGCGACAAATCACGGGATACTGAAATTCCTGCAAATACAGCTATTGTGCCGGTTTCCAAACTGGAAAATGATAGTTACAATTGGTGGGAACGCCACAAAGATGTCCTTAGTATAAAGGATTCCATTAATCCTGAAATTGTTCTTATTGGCAATTCCATTACTCATTTCTGGGGAGGAGAACCCAGGTTAAAATGGGCTGATGGAAAGTTACGAAACCCTAATGGCCCTAAGTCATGGGATTCGTTATTTCATAACTACCGTGTGTTGAATCTTGGTTTTGGCTGGGACCGCACACAAAATGTTCTTTGGAGACTTGACCGGGGACAGCTTGATGGACTTCATCCTCGTACAGTTATTATAAATATTGGCACTAATAACACAAGTGAGACCAAAAATGCACGAATGAATACAGCCCCTGAAATTGTCGGGGGCATACGGGCTATCTGTTTACGTGTGCGCTCTAAAGTACCCGATGCAAAAATTGTACTGATGGCTGTTTTTCCACGGGAACAAAAAAAAGATCATCCGCGACGAATGTTGATAAATGAAATTAACAAACAACTTGAATCTTTTGCCAATGAACAGAAAATCACTTTTGTGAACATAGGATCAAAAATGCTTGATGCTGATGGAACCTTTCTTCCAGGCTTGACTTCTGATTTCTGCCATCCCACAGAAAAAGGTTATCAAATATGGGCTGATGAAATTCGTTCGATCATTTCTGAACCTTAACAACATCAGGCGCAGGAATGAGGCGAAAGCAATGAACATAGCTTCGCTCTGCATTAGGTTACTTCTGTTGCCATTTCTTTTTAACTGGCTTAGCAAACTTGTAGGCTCCCCCAAAAATAGTACGTTTTAAAAGTAGACAAATTTCTAACTTTAAAAAACGGAAATATGAAAAAGAGCACATTCAGTCCTGCCCAGATTGCAGGCATCCTCAAAGAGTTTGACAAT
>JBDSAA010000015.1:0-110403 GCA_039922375.1 Ferruginibacter sp. | reverse complement strand
CCTTTCCATGAATACCCTTCTTTAACCGGCAATTTTAATTTTAAAAAACGCTGGTTGTTTTCAATAAATTCTAAACCTGTGCCCGTATTGATGGCAGTAAAACTATTATCCGGTGTCCATGATTGTTGGGCGGTTCGGCGTATATATCGTATAATTCTATAGGAAGGCCTTCCAAGGTTATCATTTATCAGCGCATCTACTTCATGTTTTACCTGGTAAGAAATGGTGGTGTCTTTTAAACTAAAAGGTAAATATTTAAATGTGTCCAATTGATAAATGATAAATTTGCCCGGAGCAAGCGGAAAGTAATCTTCGATAGCAGCAGTTTTAAATTCCTCCGTTTCTTTTTTACAGGCATTCAATACCATCAAGGAAGAAAGGCAGGCCAATAAAATAATTCTTTTCATAATAGAGGAAGTTACATAATCAGACCCAAAAATAATTTAAAAGGCTGCTTTATTCTTCGCAGGCTGTAATCCTGATTTATTGGGGATAAGCAGGTACTCGCTGAATAATCCCTCCACCTACCACGTCATCACCTTCATAAAAAACTGCACTTTGGCCGGGAGCAATACCTTTTACATCTTCATAAAAACGAACTTTTATACCATTTTCGTATGTATACAGGTTACTGACAGCTCCTTTATCTTTATACCTGATTTTTGTGTTCAATTCCATTCCTTCCGTAATCCCGTCATATTTGATCCAGTTTAACTTGGCTACATTCATTTCGCTACCTTTCAGGTCTTCTTCTTCTCCCAATACAATCGTGTTGGTTTCCGGATCTATTCCTGTTACAAATGCAGGCCGACCCAATGCAATTTCCAAACCCTTCCGTTGCCCGATGGTATAGAAAGGATAGCCTTTATGTTGCCCCAACACTTTTCCGGTTTTATCTACAAAATTGCCACCATTTACTTTTTCTTCAAGCCCAGCTACATTTCTTTTTAAGAAGCCACGGTAGTCGTTATCGGGTACAAAACATATTTCGTAACTCTCTGCTTTTTTTGCTAGCTCCGGGTATCCAAAATCGTGGGCCATCTGGCGGATTTCAGTTTTGTGGTAAGTGCCCAGTGGAAGTAAAGTGCGGCTTAGCAGGTCTTGCTGAAGGCCCCATAACACATAACTCTGGTCCTTGGTTTCATCTATTCCCTTACGGATAAAATAACGCCCATTGGTGTGCTGATGGATTTGTGCATAGTGGCCTGTAGCAATAAAATCGCAACCCAGTGCATCTGCTCTCTTCAAAAGGGCCCGCCATTTAATATGCGTATTGCACATCACACAGGGGTTAGGCGTACGGCCAGCTATATATTCCTCTACAAAATTATCTATCACAAAATCGCCAAATTCTTCCCTGATATCTAATATAAAATGAGGGAATCCATGTTGTACGGCCGCCTGCCGGGCATCATTAAAACTATCAAGGTTACAGCAGCCCGTCTCTTTTTTTCCTGTAGTGCCTACGCTCGTAGCATAGTCCCATGTTTTCATCGTAATGCCAATTACATCATACCCTTCTTTATGGAGCATGAGGGCAGCCACGGTACTGTCTATACCACCGCTCATTGCCATTAACACTTTTCCTTTTTTATTCATATCGAAAAACTTCGATGCAAAGATACAATTTCAGTATAAAAGAAATGCCTGCATTAAATTGGCTGCCGATGATAATGTTCCTCAAACTGTGTATTATATAACGCTGCTGTAATGCGTTTCATTTTAAAATATTTTTTAATAAGGGCCACGTCAGGTATAGAACTACCATCATGGCACCTATTTTGGAGATGCAGCCAGTAACAAAATAAATTTTATGAAAAGAATTGTCAACATGATTTCAGGTAAAGGTTTTCTAACCATAGCTGTTGCCTCAGCTTATATTATTGCAGGTTGTAACGGTAGCAGCAGCGATTACAATAAAGATAGCGCAACAACTACCGCTTCAACAACGGACACAACAGTGATAACTCATCAGGGTACTGATGTGCACACCGATAGTGCTCATTTAGCATTAACAAACGATAGCCTTGTAATGGCTGCTGATGCCCGCAAGGTAGCAATGGCAGATCCTAACAGTATAAAAACTGCAAAAAAAGGTAAAGTGACCATTGTGATGGCAGAGCCTGCAGTAAATAAAAATACTGTGATGGAAATGGATAAAGAAGGATATTATAAATATACAGAAGTGCTTCCCGGATATCCAGGCGGACAGAAAGCTTTAGAGCGTTTTTTCGAAGATAATATTCAGTACCCGCCATTAGCTACTGAAAATGACGCACAGGGCACCGTAAAATTGACTTTTTCGGTAGATGAAAATGGTAAAATATATCAGCCGCTTGTAGTTGGCGATAAAGTGGGATATGGTATCGAAGAAGAAGCGATCAGGGTATTTAATAAAATGCCGACCTGGACACCAGGTAAGATCAAAGGAAGGAATGTAAAAACACGTTATACACTGCCGATTAGATTTCAGCTTTATTAATAGCAATGTGTTCTAAAATATTAGTATTAAGTCCGGCGATGAAACTCATCGCCGGACTTTGTTTTATATCAAATAGTATTTTCGATATTACCGCTGCGACTCAACATAGAGATCCTCTACCTTTTTCCGTGCCCATTCAGTTTTTCGTAAAAATTTTAAACTGGATTGAATGCTGGGATTCTCATTAAAACAATTAATGCGGATAAGCATACCTAATTCTTCCCACCCATATTTCTCTAGCAAATAATGGAGAATGGCTTCTAATGTTTTGCCATGAAGAGGATTGTTTTTTTGATTGGCAGTATTTTCCATTGTAATGAAGTTATTATCGAAAACAAAGTAAAATAAAAAAGTTAAATGAACCATTGTGCCAGATGTAATGCCTTGTTGACCCGTGGATGTCCGCTACCATATTCAATCACTGGATGATGCTTCACAATGAAAAAAGCCCGGACAATGCCGGGCCTTTTTTACGTAATTTATATTGATTAATTGCTGCCCGGATTAATTGCTAATTTCCGTCCAAATACAATTAAATGTATTACTGCAAATGTGATTGAAATATACAAAAGCGTTCTATCAGAATCAAATCCAACTGTGTACTGATGAAGCAAACCTGCAACAACCAGCATTAGCGCAAGTCCCAACCCAACATAACGGGCCATCTTCATTCCCTTACGGTTTGGGTCTCCACCACCGAGCAAACTATGTTTGGCTCCATACACCAGGTAAATATCCATCCCGATAAGCATCCATACAATCAAACGTATCCATGTATCCATTGGCAGGAAAACCATCATGAACAAGCAGGTACCGATGCCAAGTATCGGAATCAAAGGAACCAAGGGAGTTTTAAAAGAACGTTTTAATTCAGGCATTTTCACACGCATAACCCACACGCCAACGCATACCAGTATGAATGCGAATAACGTTCCGATACTGGTCATTTCACCCACAACACGGGCAGGAACAAACGCAGCGAAAAGGCTTACAAAAAGCATAAATAATAAATTACTTTTTATTGGTGTTTGCGTAACAGGATTTACCCTGGAAAATATCTTTGGTATCAAACCGTCTTTACTCATGCTGAAAAACACCCTTGTTTGTCCCATTAGCATCACAAGTATAACAGAAGCATAGCCAGCTAAAATTGCCAATACAATTGCCTTGTTTAGCCATGGATAATCCGGGTGAATGATGCCTGCTGCATCCGGCTTGCCCATATGTTCAATGGCGATTGCCACCGGGGCAATACCATCTTTGCCTGCAAAGGTTGTATAACTTGTAACGCCAGTCATCACATGTGCAAATAATATGTATAAAACCGTGCAAATAGCAAGCGATCCTAAAATTCCAACAGGCATATCTTTTTTTGGATTTTTAGCTTCCTGGGCGGCCGTACTTACCGCATCAAAACCTATATAAGCAAAAAACACAATAGCTGCTGCACGGATGATTCCACTAAAACCGAAATCACCGAATTTCCCTTCATTGGGTGGTATGTAAGGAGTATAGTTGGCTTCATTGATGTACTTCCATCCTAAAAATATAAAGATGAGTACTACCGTTACTTTTAATGCTACGATGATAGCATTCACGCTTGCACTTTCTTTTGTGCCTTTTATTAACAGGGAACTCATTAAAACAATAATAAAAACTGCAGGCAGGTTAATTACGCCACCATCCCATGGCCCCACCGTGAGGGCATGAGGTAAATGGATATCAAAGCCTTCAAGAAATTTTACCAGGTAGCGGCTCCAGCTAATACCGACTGTAGCTGCACCAACAGCGTATTCCAGCACAAGGTCCCATCCAATTATCCAGGCTATGAACTCGCCCATGGTAGCATACGAGTAGGTGTAAGCGCTGCCAGCTACCGGTATCATAGAAGCAAATTCAGCATAACATAATCCAGCAAAAGCACAGCCAAGGGCAGCCACAATAAATGAGATGGTAATAGCTGGGCCGGCGTTGTTTGCAGCAGCCAATCCTGTAATAGAAAATAATCCTGCGCCGATAATGGCTCCAATACCCAAAGCTACCAACGACCATGCGCCTAATGTCCTCTTTAATGTATGTGTTCCGGTTTCTTCCGCTTCATTCATTAATGCAGCCATTGGCTTTCTTACAAATAAACTCATACAGTAGTGGTTTTAATAAATAATGAATTGGAAAAATAAGCAATAAAATTTTAATTGCGCACCCCCCTGTGTTTTTTTATAAGGCCCGGTGGATAACAAGTATTAAATATTATATTGCGAACCTAATTAAAGTGTATGGACAAAAAACCGACTAAACGTAACCGGCTTACTTTATATATTGGTATTGCTTTGGTTGCAGGTATTATAGCCGGCTTTATTCTTAATAAAAATTATGTTGGCGATGAAAACACAAAAATAGCCAATGCCGAAGTGCAGGCAAAGATCATTCATGACAGGATGAAACCATATGAAGCGGTGAAAGATAGTGCTGCTTTAATAAGTTTGCTTGCTGCTCAACAAAAAGTCATTCTTCAAAAGAAAGAAGTCGAAAAAAATTTGTTGGCCAGTGTTGATGGTACCAGTTCTTTTGCCGGCATCAGGCTATATACAGATTCGCTTAAAGCGATCAATGGCAGGCTTGCAGCGCTAACGGATACGGGCAATGCAGCATATAAAGAACTGCAAAGGCAAAAGGAGTTGGTTTCAGTTCAAAAAAATGACAGCCTGAAGGAGAGAGATAAAAAACTAGACTGGTTTACCATATTAGCAGATATATTTTTACGGCTTATTAAAATGATCGTAGCTCCGCTGGTGTTTACCACATTGGTAGTGGGAGTAGCCAAACTGGGGGATATTAAATCTGTTGGGCGTATTGGTGGCAAAACCTTGCTGTGGTTTATTAGTGCATCACTACTAAGTTTATTACTCGGTATGATACTGGTAAACATTTTTAAACCAGGTATTGCAATGCAGCTAACCCTGCCTGATAGTAATGCGAATATTGGAATAGATAAGGCAGCTTTAACCATCAAAGAATTCTTCTACCATGTTTTTCCGGCGAGCGTTATAGACGCAATGGCAAAAAATGAAATACTTCAAATCGTAGTGTTTGCATTGTTTTTTGGAGTGGCTGCCGCAGCCATCGGTGATTTTGCAAAGCCGGTGGTGCATGCGATGGATGTAATGGCTCATATTATTTTAAAGGTTACAGGTTATGTAATGAATTTTGCGCCACTGGCCGTTTTTGGAGCCATGTCGGCTATCATTGCAAAGCAAGGAATAGGGATTTTAAAAACCTATTCCATTTTTATCGGAGAGTTTTATTTCGGGCTGCTGGTTTTATGGATATTTTTGATTTTGGCGGGGTCATTATTCGTCGGCAAACGGGTTGTTAATTTAATAAAAAGAATGAAGGAGCCGATACTGCTGGCATTTAGTACTTCAAGCAGCGAAGCCGCTTTTCCAAAGACAATGCTTGAACTGGAAAGGTTTGGCTGCAAGGATAAAATAGTAAGTTTTGTGTTGCCTTTAGGTTATTCATTTAACCTGGATGGAAGCATGATGTACATGACTTTTGCCTCGTTATTTATTGCGCAAAGCTATGGCATGGATATTCCCCTGGGTACGCAACTTACCATGCTACTGGTATTGATGCTTACCAGTAAAGGAATTGCTGGTGTGCCCAGAGCCTCGCTCGTGGTGATTGCAGGTACGTTAGCAACTTTTAACATTCCTGAAGCGGGCATCGCTTTACTTTTGGGAATTGACCCTCTGCTGGATATGGGGCGAAGCGCTACCAATGTAGTAGGAAACAGTATCGCCACGGCAGTAGTAAGTAAATGGGAAGGAGAGTTGGAAGATGGTGAAAAGGATTAATTTTGCCCACAAACATTCCAAATAGGGTTGATAAACAATGAGATTTAAAACAGTCAATAAAAAGATATAGTAGCCTATACACGAAGCCCATTTCATGAAAAAGACCTCTTTTGTTTTCTGCCTTTTTAGCCTCATGGTATCGCTGCCTGCTTTGCTGATTGCAAAGCCTGTAAAATTGAAAGTAATAAACCAATACGAAATCTCAGTTGGTAAATTTTCACTTATTGACGGAGGTAAAACAACTGATATTGAATTGGCTGGCGATGGCACCTGCATCCTTGACATTAGCAGTCCGGACACTGTATTATTGAAAGCTAAGAATTACCGCGATCTAAGCGTGCCTGCGTCATCATTGGTTGACGGGGGTACGATTACCATGCACCAGGATTTTTCCTGGAAAGATTTAATTAATCCAATGTTTTACATTGTGTATGGCGGTTTGTGGTTATTGTTGTTTATTATTTTTGCCGAAACAGGGTTGTTTGCAGGTTTCTTTTTGCCCGGTGACAGCCTCTTATTTGTGGCAGGTATTTATTCAAGGAATCTCGGCCATGAATTTTTAAAATTAATCGGGATGGGTAATGTACAAAGTAACCTGCTCGACTTAATGGTAATCATTGCATTGGTGATTATTGCCGGAATATTAGGCAACACTACCGGTTATTTATTTGGAAAAAAAATAGGCCCGGCAATGTTCCAGTGGAAAGATAATCTGCTGTTTAAACAAAAATACTTGCACCAGGCAAAAGAGTTTTATGATAAACATGGCGGGGGTGCTATTGTAATTGCCAGGTTTATTCCTATCATCCGCACCTTTGCGCCCATTGTTTCGGGCATCGTACAAATGCCCAGGTCGAAGTTTGCATTTTTCAATATTATTGGCTGTATTGCCTGGGTAACCAGTATGATTTTAGCCGGGCATTTTTTGCAGCAATGGATCCTTAGCCAATTTGGCTTCAATCTGAAAGAACACCTGGAAATGATCGTTATTGGCATTGTATTGGTTAGTACTTTGCCCATTATTATCAAACTTATTTCAGGCAAGAAAAACCACCCAGCCACTCCAACAACGACTGTTTAATTTTTTTTGATGCAACAACGATCAGCTTCCATTTTCAACATTACTGTGCTGGTAGCAGCCCTCGGCTATTTTGTAGATATCTACGACCTTCTTTTATTTCAGATAGTAAGGGTTGATAGCTTAAAAGATATGGGACTTACGGCAGCACTTGTAAAATCCGAAGGTGAATTTATTATTAGTGTTCAAATGATCGGCCTTTTAGTTGGCGGGATTATTTGGGGAGTAATGGGAGATAAAAAGGGTAGATTGAGCGTTTTGTTTGGATCGATCATTTTATATTCCCTTGCCAATATAGTAAATGGTTTTGCGCAAACCCCCAATCAATATGCATTTACAAGATTCTTTGCGGGTATAGGCCTTGCAGGGGAATTGGGCGCAGGCATTACGCTGGTATCCGAGCTGGTAAGTAAAGAGAAAAGAGGGCTAAGTACTTCACTGGTTGCCGGAATTGGATTAACCGGCGCTGTAGCGGCCTATTTTGTATCACAAAATTTTCATTGGCGAACCTGTTATTTTATTGGTGGGGGATTAGGGTTTTGCCTGCTGCTATTGAGGATATCAGTGTTTGAAAGTGGAATGTTTAGCAAGCTGAAAGAGCAGAATGTTAGCCGTGGCAATTTCTTCATGTTCTTTACTGATAAAAAACGTTTTAGAAAATATATGCTGGCGATATTAATAGGCCTGCCTTCCTGGTATGTAATTGGAATTTTAGTTGCCTTTTCAAATGATTTTGCAATGGCTTTCGGGTTTTCCGAAGAGGTATTGCCGAAAAAATCTACCATGTTTGCCTATGCCGCCATAGCTGTGGCTGACGTATTGGTTGGTTTTGTAAGCCAATGGCTGGGCAGCCGAAAAAAGGCACTTTTTATTTTTTATATTCTTACTGCCATCTCAATTATTTTTTATTTTACGCAGCAAAGCGGCACTGCGGCAGGTATGTATGTTATTTGCGCAGCACTAGGTTTCAGCACAGGCTTCTGGGCCATTTTTGTTACAATGGCGGCTGAGCAGTTCGGTACCAATTTAAGGGCCACCGCAGCCACAACAGTACCAAATATGGTTAGGGGCGCTTTGCCATTAATTATAATTTTATTTAAGGGGTTACAATCCGCAACCGGAGATTATATTACCGCAGGGTGGATCACGGGAGTAATTATAATGGCAATTAGCATGGTGGCTGCCTGGTTTACCGAAGAAACTTTTGGTAAAGACTTAAATTATATTGAAAAATAATGCTGGCTTTTTTTTATCCCCCATATTTTACATTGTTTAATCTTTCATATCTGTTAATAGATATTTAATTCTTGCTTTTAAAATAATTGAAGCTCAATAATTGCGTTACTGAGCTAAATCATTGTATGACTAAAAGGTTATTGCTGATTGCATTTACATTTCTTTTTTCACTTGCGTTGCACGCACAAAAATTAAACGTAGTAGTCAATTATGTGACAAGTAACGGCGATGGAAATAATAACATTTTTTATATGCCGGATCAACTGCTCAATTGGGATGATTTTAAAGGCAAGCCCGTACAGGGTAGCGAGGCAGCTGCGTTGACCAATGCGGGTTTCGGAATAAAACTACTATTTAAGCGAATGGGAAACAACTCACAATTGGTGATAGCAGTAAATTGTAGTTTTTCAAGAAAAGATTCATGGGTAAAAACCGAAAATAAGACTCCCTATATTTTAAATCATGAACAGAAACATTTTGATATAGCCTACATCCATACATGCTTGTTTATTCAGAACCTGAGAAAGGCAAATTTTACCAACTCCAACTACTCGGCAGTTATACAAAAAGTATACAACGAGGCTGCAACAATGATGACAAAAACGCAATATCAGTATGACGGCGAAACCAGCCATAGCAGGCTACCCGAAAAGCAGGCTGAATGGGACGAAAAAATAGACAGACAATTGAAGCAGTAATGAAAGAGCAGTAGATAGTAGTTCACGGTTCAGTCTACACTAATGCGGTATTTCTTTAAGTAATATCATCCGCTAAATATTTACAATCAGTACTGGAATCTTTAATTCATGCCTTACGGTGTTTACTGTTTCTCCATAAATGAAATCTCTTAAACCAGTGTGACCATGGGCTCCCACTACCAGCATATCTGCCTGTAGGGTTTTCGAAAGGCGCACAATTTCTTTTGCCCTGTTTATAAAACCGATGTGGCCTTCTGCTTCCAATCCTCGTAGTTGCAATTGATTAACATACCAGTCCATTCTCTCTTTGTCTTTCCTTGTTTCATAATCATCACTGTCTTGCCCGTGAAGCCTGGCTGATGCACTTTCCACCACATGAATCAATACGTAATGTGTATTTGCTTTTCCCTGGCCTACAGCAAAAGCTAATAGCTTTTGGTCATTTTCAGTATAGTCTAAAGCAATGGCAATGGTTTTAAATTCAGGAATGATCAAATTGCTAATCCCGTTCAGATCGGGGTGCATTAGGATAGACTTTGTTTTTTTAACCTTATTAAAGACCGGGAAGAAAATGATGTAAACCAATAAAGTAAGGAAAAGTAAACCTAAAAAAGATAAAATGATTTTGGGTAAAACCGCATCTGCCATAAATACTCCGGTCGCTTCATTGATCAGCATTTTTAAATTTAAGAATACAAGAACGCTTGCAATAACCCACGCCACAATTTTTGTAAATGGTGTAATTACAAAATTGCCCATTGTTTTTTTATCGCTTACAAAATGTATCAACGGAATAATGGCGAAGCCTAATTGTAAACTTAAAATTACCTGGCTTAATACAAGTAAAGCATCTACATTTTCTTCTCCATAAATAATAATAACAAATAACGCCGGTATAATCGCTAGCAGCCTTGTTATCAGCCGCCTCACCCAGGGGTTGATTCTTAAGCTTAGGTAGCCTTCCATTATGATCTGGCCCGCTAAAGTACCGGTGATGGTGCTGCTTTGGCCCGCTGCAATTAAAGCTATGGCAAAAAGTTTTGGGGCTAAGTTCCCTAAAAAAGAGGGTAATAATCTGTGCGCTTCTTTTATTTCTGCTACATCCGAATTGCCGGTTTTGAAAAATACCGTGGCGGCTAAAACCAAAATAGCGGCGTTTACAAAAAATGCAAGATTCAAAGCGATGGTGGTATCTATCCGGTTAAATTTTAAAGCCTGCTTTATACCGGTATCCGTTCGCTCGATCTTTCGGGTTTGTACCAATGCCGAATGCAGGTATAAATTGTGGGGCATTACTGTGGCGCCAATAATTCCAATGCCTATATACAAAGCTTCATCGCTTAATGCAGAAGGAATAAAGCCGAGTGCCATTTCACCCAGATCTGGCTTGGCAAAGATGATCTCTATTAAAAACGAAATGGCTACAATCGCTACAAGGGCGATAATAAACGCTTCCATTTTTCGCATGCCCATTTTCTGCAGGTATAGTAAAAGGAATGTATCCAGTACTGTAATGGACACACCCCAAATCAACGGTAATCCTGTGAGTAATTGTATTCCTATCGCCATACCCAATACCTCGGCAAGATCGCAGGCTGCAATGGCAATTTCTGCCAGCAGGTACAGCACAAAGTTTACATAGCGTGGATAAGCCTCCCGGTTAGCTTGAGCAAGGTCACGGCCTCGTACTATGCCAAGCCTGGCCGACAGCCCCTGCAGTAATAGGGCCATCAGGTTGCTCATCAACAACACCCAGATCAAACTATATCCAAATTTGCTTCCGCCCGCAAGATCTGTTGCCCAATTACCGGGATCCATGTATCCAACGCTTACAAGATATGCCGGGCCAAGAAATGAAAATATTCTTCTCCAGCCCTTTTTTTTGCCGGCAGTAGTATCTATGCTCTGGTGCACTTCACTTAGGGAAGTATCCGTGTTCGTATTTTTAATCATTGTAAACAAAAATATTTTTTGCTACCTGTTCGCTGATAATACAGGTTGCATGTTTTAATACTTTAATTTCTACAGAACCGTCAAAACTAAAACGAAGGTTTACTTTCAGCGTTGTTCCAATACCGATATGGTAGTGCTTTAACAGTTCAAGCATTTCGGGGGATTGATTGCCTACTGAACTGACGACAACGGTTTTCTTTTCCTGTATATCGGCAACGCTTACCTGCTTTATAATGGGTATTTTACCATTTACATCCGGAATCGGGTCTCCGTGTGGATCTGTTTGGGGATAGTTTAGGAAATTGTCTAGTTTTTGAATTAGTTCCGTACTGCTTACATGCTCGAGCTCCTCCGCAATGGCATGAACTTTATCCCAATCAAAACCAAGTTTGGTAACCAAAAAATGCTCCCATAACCGATGACGCCTTACGATACTTAGCGCTACTTTATTACCCGTAGCATTTAGACGAAAGCCCTTATATTTTTGATATTCCAGGAGTTTTTTTAGCTGCAGCTTTTTAAGCATGTCTGTAACAGAAGCAGGCTTTGTCTGCAGCTCGTTTGCCAGGGAGTTGGTAGTAACAGTTGCAGTTTGCTGCTGAAGATGGTAAATACTTTTGATATAGTTCTCTTCGGAAACGGAGAAGTTCATACTGTCTAAATTAAAATTTAGACAAACCTAAAAAATAAATTCTTATTTTCCAAATAGCAATATTTTTATTTGCGAAAGGAGAGTGTGCGAGGGGGCTACTTATAATTTTTCAAAAATGGCGACAAACATATTGTCTGCTCTTTTATCATAGCCCTTTAGCAATTGCATTTTTAATAACCTGCAATTAGAATTGCCTGCAATAAATTCGGCGATCACTTCATTCTCATTTCTAAAAACAGAACAGGTAATATAAATAAATACCCCGCCTGGTCGCAGGTGCGGCAGAACGTTGGCAGCAATGTTTTTTTGAAGGCTATTGTATTCTTTGATAGATGATCGTTTAAAAAAACAAAGCTGTTCCGGTGTTCTGCTCCAGGTGCCGCTTCCGGTACACGGCGCATCGCAAATGATCAGATCGAAATTAGATTGCCCAGGTTTAAATTCCGGGTTGGTTAGATCGCCTATAAAATATTTATATTCTTTTATAACTGCTTTTTTAAATCTCTGGTGAAGATTTAGTACAATGCTTGCCCTGATGTCGGACACTGTAATATCAATCTTTGGTTTAATAATATCATTTAATAAAATAGACTTTCCACCACTTGCCGCACAGCAATCCCAAACCAGCAGATTCCGTTTTTTGCTGGTTTGGCTATGAACTTCGAGACCGTCATTTTTCAAATAATCCAACACTTTTTGAGAATTATAATCCTGCACTACAACTTCTTTATCAAGAATGAAAAAATCCTCCAGCTTATACGAATCCCCCAGCTGTACGCAATCTTCAGCAACCATTTGATAGGAGAGCTTTGATTTTTCCAGTTTTTTTAACACTGTAGTCCTGGTTTGAGGACGGATCCGAATAAAAAGCCAGGGCTGCACAAGGAAGGATTTACAGAACTCATTTAATTCAATGCCATCACTCAATTCAGTCTCAAAAGGGAAAATTTCTTCAAGTAAAAAATGTTGTTCAAGGGACGCTAATTTATCGTGGATGGGTGAAGTTATTTTGTCGTTCCATTCCGGTGCCAATTTCTCCAACAAGGCAGAAGGATTTGTTTCACATAAAAAAGTAGCGAGCAGTATTTTTTCATCCAATGGAAGGGTCGTAGCCGCAAAGCCCATCCTGAAATAATTGTAACACAGGGCTGAAATTTGTGCCCGGTCTTTTGAACCATATTTTTTGTTTTCTGCAAAAAACTGTTTTAAAAAAATAGCAAAAGGTTTTTCACCATTAAAAGTTTCAATTAATTTTTTAGCTGTGTTGATATAGGAATGGAAACGGCTCATTCAATAAATGTAAACGGCTGGATAATAACCCAGCCGTACGTAAAAAAATAAGAGTAAAGTATTATAATTCTAAAAGACTTTTAACTGGATCTTTTCCGAACAAAAGCAATGCCGGGTTTTCAAGTAATTCTTTTACCCTTACCAGGAAACTCACGGATTCCCGTCCATCGATGATTCGGTGATCGTAGCTGAGTGCTAGGTACATCATCGGTTTAATTACAATTTGGCCAGCTATAGCCATTGGGCGCTCTTGTATCTTATGCATGCCAAGGATAGCACTTTGTGGAATATTAATTATCGGCGTGCTCATTAAGGAGCCAAACACACCTCCATTGGTGATGGTAAAAGTTCCTCCACTCATCTCCTCGATCGTCAGTTTATTTTCCTTCGCTTTTGTAGCCAGTTCCACAACCTTTTTTTCTATGTCAGCCATACTCAAACTCTCGGCATTGCGGATAACAGGCACTACGAGGCCTTTAGGTGCCGATACAGCTATAGATACATCGCAAAAATTATGGTAAACAATATTTTCACCGTCCAACATTCCATTCACTGCCGGCCATTCCTGTAAAGCAAAACAACAGGCTTTAGTAAAGAAACTCATAAAGCCAAGGTTGACGCCATGTGTTTCTTTGAACTTGTCTTTATTTTTAGCCCTTATATCCATAATTGCACTCATATCTACTTCATTAAAAGTAGTGAGCATCGCGGTAGTATTTTTTGCCTCTACCAAACGACGGCTGATCGTTCTGCGGAGGTTGCTCATTTTTTCGGAACGCTCATTCCGGCCAAATAATTCAAGGCCTGGTTTCCTTCCCGGATTATTGATGGCTTCCAATACATCCTGCTTTACAATTTTACCATTGCTGCCGCTGGGTGTAACTGACTTTACATCTATTTTTTTATCTGCAATAATGGCAGCAGCCACAGGTGTGGCTTTTATATCCTCCGGGGTTTTTGGCTGTGGTGTGGCTGGAGTAGCTGGCTTGGCCTCTTCTTTTTTTACTTCAGTCACTTCTGCGGAAGGAACCTTATCACCATCCGGGCGTGGGGCATCTGTATTTATACTACAGGCAATATCGCCAATTTTCAACGTATCACCTTCACCAGCAATAGTCGTTAAAATACCTGCCTGTTCGGCATTTATTTCAAAAGTGGCTTTCTCACTTTCTAATTCTGCTATCACTTCGTCCCTATCTACCCATTCACCATTTTTCTTAATCCATTTTACCAGCGTAACCTCCGTAATACTCTCTCCTACAGAAGGTACTTTTATTTCTATGGCCATTAATAATTTTTTATTTCAGCGAATTTCGGTTAAAATAAAGTATTAATAAAATCGTTTTCAAAAAATATGCACTTGTAAAATGTGGCAGGCCAGATAGTTTTTTCTGAGGGGACGGTCAAAAATTCTTTATATCTTTATATTCTATTCGTAAGAAAAAGCACCACTTAATAATACAACGTATCCATTTACTAAATAAAATCCTCCCCGTTAAAAAAAACCAATACTTTTAACACATTACAGCGCACCTTTTAATCTAAAACTTTGCTCCATGAAGCTTAAAAAATTACCCATAATATTTATCGTGATGGCGTTGGGCGTATGCAATATTTCTTCAGCCCAGTTATTTATTGACAATGCACAATTTTTTATTCAGCCAGGTGCTACGGTTACGGTACAAGGTGATGTAACCAGCAACACCGACATTTTGGGTACTGGAGTATTGCAGCTTAAAGGGACAGCCTTGCAAAATATCAATATGAATGGCTTCTCCATTCCGAATCTTGAAATTGACAATACAAGTAATGTAGCGCTTATTGGTAATTGTAAAGTGGGTACTTCCCTCCTATTTACAAATGGGAAAATACAAACCGGAAATTTCAATCTTGTATTAGACGCAGCCACGACTATTACCGGTGCTGCCGATAATAAATTTATAGAAACAAATGGTTCAGGATATGCCCAACGAAATATTGGGAATGCTGCCGCTGCTAATCAATTTATACCAGTAGGAGCCGGAACAAGATACGCACCAGTTTCGCTTACACATTCAGGAGGTGCATATGCATCTGCACTGCTAAGTGCCCAGGCTAAAGCAGGGAAAAGTCCGAATACTCATCCCAGGGCAGAATCTTATACAAATATTTATTGGCCCCTTGCAACCACTGGCATTACGGGAGGTACATTTACTGGTACAGCTACCTATCCTTCTGATGCAGCCCCGGGCTTTACTGGTACAGAAACTGATATTAGAGGCATGAGTTTTAATGGAACAGACTGGAGCCTTACAGGTGAAGGCCACGACTATACTGCAAATACCCTCACTGCCCAGCTTGCAGCAAACTCGGGTCAAATCATAGGCATGAATAGGTTTGTACTGATGAATTCAAAGGTATTGTTGCAGGGTGCAAATCCAGTAGGAGGCACTATGAGCGATGCATTACGGGTAGCGCCAACCGTAATTCCAACCACAGAGCCTTACAGGGGTGCACCGTACAATTTTACTTCTGTAAATGGTGGTGTGCAGGAAGTAGCTGCTGCATCTGTTTTCAATGATTTAGGTTCATTCAATAATATAGTAGACTGGGTCTTCCTCGAATTGAGGAACAATGTTACATCAGGCAGTACACTGCTTCAAACACGTTCGGCATTTGTACAAAGGGATGGTGATATTGTAGACATAGATGGCACAAGCCCTTTGTATTTCAAAAACGTTGATGCAGGCGATTATACGATTACTGTACGGCATAGAAACCATATGGCTATTTCGACCAATAATACAGCCGGCTCTTACAAAAACCTAACGCTTTCTTCATTCACACCTGCGTTGGATTTCACGTCCCCTGCTACCAATGTTTTGGGAGTGGCAAACAGTAATTATGCCCAGGCGGGTGGGTATAATTTAATGTATGCAGGAAATGCAAACTTTAATGGTGCAGTAAATTATAGCTCATTGGGTAATGACAGGCTCTATCTTCTAAATATTATATTAGGAGGCAATACAACAGGATCTGTACCGGGATATAGTGCAGGAGATTTGAATATGAATAAAATTGCCAATTACTCTGCATTGGGAAATGACAGATTATATCTTTTAAATACAGTTCTTGGTGGTGCCACAACCGGTTCAAAAGCCCAGGTACTGCCAAATTAAATTTCGAATATTGATCAAAAACACAAATATGAAGAAAATACTTTTGTCCTTAGTAAACTTTACTGTTTTGTATTGTTCGGCTCAAAGGGTTCAGGGAACTATCAGAAATTCCAATGCTGCACTTAACAACCAGGTGACTATATCAATAAAACCAACTGCTGCCTTCAATGCACAAATTTCTAACTTAATTTTATCTGTACAAATACCCACCTCGGTTGGAGTAAGGCCAGTTGTAACGTTTACTAATCTTCAACCTGGTTTGTTTGCTTCATGGACACAAGTGAACCAGGATCAGGGTGACGGTTTTTACACATGGGGATTTAATTGCGCAGCCCCCGGGTCCGGCAATTCAGATGCAGCTGCTTGGACAACCGCTGAGTTGGATGTTCTTCAAGTTACCTTCGTTGGTGCAGCTGTTCCCTTATTTTCGGCTCGGCTGGATCATTATTTAGACGGAGGCATTGGCGGGTTTGCGATTTTCTACGTTGAAACAAACCTTACTGCCGTTAATGGAGGAATTCTTTCTGATTGGGGCAATTTGTTTTATGGAAGCGGCGCTTCCAACGGAGCCACTGCCTCAGGCAGCCTTGGAGTTCCTAATGCACAATATTCTTTTACAACGGTCCCGGGGATAACCCTTCCTGTAAAATTTCTTGGATTCAACGTAACCAAAAAGAATGCTGATGCAGTACTTGCCTGGCAAATTGGAAATGAAAGTTCACTTACTGAACGCTACGAAATTGAAAGGACTTTAAATGGCATGGACTTTAAAAAGGTTTATACCGTTGGCGCGAAAAATAATGGCAACTCATCCAATAGTTACACCATAACTGATTTGAATTTATCCTCTGTTCGGTCTTCGGGTATCTTCTATTATCGTATCAAACAGATCGATAAAAATGGCGACTTTGTTTATTCTGAAATAAGGAGCCTCCGATTGAATACGAATGGAATTGCGATAGGGGTGTATCCAAATCCAATCAGGGATTTTGCCAATGTAACGATTGACCTGGAGCAGGATGTCGACGGTACAATTACGGTAACTGACGCTTCCGGCAAGCAGGTGCAATATATTCAAACCCAACTTTTCAAAGGGCCAAACATCAAAAAAATCAACATGGCCAACCTTGCATCAGGGAGTTATTTGCTGAAAGTAAAAACGCCAACAGAAATTAAAACAATGGCAATAGTGAAGGCCAACTAATACACCTAAAATGTTATTGTTAAAACCCTGCTTCACGCAGGGTTTTTTCGTTGATACAAGGTTATTTGATGAACGGACTTTTGGTGTAATCAAGATGCCCTGGCTGTGAAATCAAATTAAATAACAAAGTTAGCTCAGGCACAGTAGTTGTACTTAATACCTTGCATACACAGGTATATTGGCGCCTGTTTCTGTAAATCTAAACGCATTAACATGTCTGCAATTGAAAAAAAATCCTTCACCGACGTGATCAACAGTGATACACCTGTGTTGGTAGACTTTACTGCCGAATGGTGTGGCCCATGTAAAATGATGGCGCCCATTTTGAAAGAAGTAAAGGCCTCTATGAAAGACGCTGTAACAATTATCAAAATTGACGTGGATAAAAATCCCCAGGTAGCACAGGCCTACCAGGTGCAGGGTGTACCTACGCTGATCATTTTTAAAAGAGGAGGAATTAAATGGCGGCAATCCGGCGTAATACCGGCAAAGCAATTGGAACAAATTATTCAAACTAATAGCAGGTAATTTGGCCCAAATTACCTTTCTTCAAAAGTTTAAAGCATATATAATTTGGCATATGAAAGTATTTTCTTTTCCTGTAAAGTATCGTTAATATGCGCTCCTTTAAAATTTAAGGCTTCATCATACCCTTTACCTTTACAAAATCAATTATTAATTTAAAACATAAAAATGAAAACAACTATTCAGTCTTTGGGATTTACTGCGAGCGAAGCGCTTATAGCATTTGTAAATGAGAAAACGGCTAAGCTTAGCCTTCATTTAGAAAATATTCTTACAAGCGAGGTTTGCTTAAGTACAGAAAAGTCGGCCACCAATGAAAACAAAGTTTGTGATATAAGGCTTGTTATACCTGGCAACGACCTGTTGGCAAAAGCACAATGCAAAACTTTTGAAGAGGCAATAGTACAGGCTGCTGATGCGCTCTTAAAACAAATTGAAAAACATAAAACAAAAATTCTCAATAAAAGGCATCAAACAGAGATTGTAGAATAAGCTGATTGAAATTTCTTAGTGTATTGTGATTGTAAAATAATAATCTATAAAATAAGCAAGGTAAATATTGATATAACCACCTGTTTATTGAAGCGGTTTTTATAAATTTACATTTCAATTTGAATACATTGTATTGGGAAATTATTTTAAATATTATGGCATAAGTAAAAAGCGGACAATTATTTGGCCGCTTTTTTTTGTCTAAAATTTTATCAATGGATACAGAAATATTAGCAAGGATACAGTTTGCTTTCACCATCGCCTTTCATTATATCTATCCACCCATGAGTATTGGTTTAGGATTGATATTAGTGATTATGGAAGGCCTGTACCTCAAAACCGGAAACATCATTTATGAGCAAATGACCCGCTTCTGGATACGGATCTTTGCCCTCATTTTTGGAATAGGCGTGGCTACCGGAATAATAATGGAATTCGAGTTCGGCACCAACTGGGCTACCTATTCAAAATATGTCGGTGATATTTTTGGGAGCGCACTTGCTGCAGAAGGCATTTTTGCATTTGCTTTGGAATCTGGTTTTTTGGGTATTCTTTTATTCGGCTGGAATCGTGTAAGCCCTGCAGTTCATTTTTTTTCTACACTGATGGTTTTTTTAGGATCAGCATTTTCAGCAGTGTGGATAGTGGTGGCCAATAGCTGGCAACAAACCCCGGCGGGCTTTCACATAGTGGGTGAAGGTTTGAATGCAAGGGCAGAAGTAACTGATTTTTGGACGATGGTTTTTAACCCATCCAGTGTGGAACGGTTAACACATGTATGGATCGGCGCTATCCTTGCCGGGGCATTCCTGGTACTAAGCGTAAATGCTTATTATATCAAAAAGAAGAAGTTTCTTGAAATCGCCCGGCCTGCATTTAAGCTTTCGCTGGTGGTGGCCACCGTGTTTTCTATTGCACAATTTTTTGCGGGTAAAATCAGTGCCGAGGGGGTTGCAGTTAATCAACCTGCCAAACTTGCAACGCTTGAGGGCCATTACGATAGTAGTGCCGTAGCCGATATGTATTTGTTTGGTTGGGTTAATCAAAAGGAACAAAAAGTATCTGGGCTTAAAGTGCCGGGCGGACTCAGTTTTTTGATACACAACAACTTTAAGACACCTGTAGTTGGTTTAAACAGTTTTAAGAAAGATGAGCGGCCAACGCAGGTAAATGCAGTATTCCAATTGTATCATATTATGATAGCCATTGGAGTATCGTTGATAGCCCTAACCTTGTTTGCTTCCTACCGCTGGTGGAGAGGTAAATTATTTGAAACAAAATGGTTGATGACTATTTTTGTATGGTCAGTGTTGTTACCGCATATTGCAAACCAGGCTGGTTGGTTTTCGGCCGAAATGGGACGACAGCCTTGGGTAGTATATGGGTTATTAAAAACTTCCGATGCGTTATCCAAATCTGTTTCCGCCAACCATATCCTTTTTTCCCTGGTATTATTTACATTGGTGTATACTATTTTATTAATCTTATTTCTTTACCTGCTCAATAAAAAAATTAAGCATGGGCCGGTTTCTTATGATAAAAAAGATCCGATGGAAGAAGGTATCAGGAGTGACAACCCTTTATTAAGCAACTAGTAAACGTGAATGGTCAATGGTGAATATCCACCATTCAGTAATTAAACATAACACTTATCATTTATAAATTATGGAAACATTGTTTGGATTGGATTATAACGTATGGTGGTTCCTTGTTTTTGGAGCAGTGATAAGCGGGTATGCGATATTGGATGGCTTCGACCTGGGAGCGGGCGCATTACATTTATTGTTGAAAAAAGAAACCAGCCGCCGCATCGCATTGAATGCGATTGGCCCTGTTTGGGATGGCAACGAAGTATGGCTGGTAATAGGTGGGGGCGTATTGTTTGCAGGTTTCCCCGTAGCTTATGCTGCTATTTTCTCAGCCTTCTACATTCCATTTATGATTTTCCTGGTAGGTCTGATCTGGCGTGCGGTGGCGATTGAATTCAGAAGCAAGGAGCCAGGCACAACCTGGCGCTTTACCTGGGATGTTGTGTATTCTTTTGCATGTATCGTAATTGCATTGTCATTGGGATTGATGCTGGGGAATGTAGCACTGGGTATCCCTTTAAATACGGATCATGAATTCAGCGGAAACTGGCTGTCATTTTTCAATCCTTTCAGCATCATGATCGCTATTACTACCCTGGCCTTGTTCATGATGCATGGCGCCATTTTCCTTGCAATGAAAACAGAAAACAGGCTTTATATTAAACTAAATATCCTTGCAAAAAACTCCGCTATTTTTTTCGTTGTCTCATTAGGATTAGCCACATTATATACCTTGCTTTATATCCCCCACCTTAGCGATAGGATACGAAGCAATCCTGCTTATTTTGTACTCCCGCTGATTATGTTCCTGGCGATTGCCAACATTTTAAGGCAATTAAAAAAAGGCAAATTCAGGTATGCCTTTCTATGTTCGGCTATTACAATTGCTGCCCTGCTGGCCACTGTTGCATTGGAAGTATTTCCAAATCTGTTGTTAGCCACCAATGATGTGCGCAACAGTATCACCATCAATAACGGTGCATCTTCACAAAAAACGATGAAAATATTGCTGGTAATTGCAGCGATCGGAACTCCATTGGTAGGTTTATATACCACATTTGTTTTCTGGACTTTCAAGGGAAAAGTTACACTCGATGAAATGAGCTATTAATGAGTTTATTCGTCGATCGCTTTTAATACTTCACTACTCATAGGCTCTACAGATGGAGCAAAAAAATGTACAAGGTTACCTTCTTCATCAACTAGGTATTTGCAAAAATTCCAGTTCGGCTGCTGGTTGTTCCATCCGTTTTTATCTTTGTTGGTTAGCCATTCAAATATTTCATTTTGCCCTGTTCCTTTTATTACCCTGCTTTTTTTTAGCAAAGGAAAAGTCACGCCAAAATTAAGTTTGCAAAAAGAAGCGATGTCTTCATCTGTGCCTTTTTCCTGCTCTTTAAAATCATTTGCCGGCAAGCCAATTATCACCAGGCTTTCTGTATGTTGTTGGTATAGTTTTTCGAGTCCATCGTATTGACCGGTGTAGCCACAATTAGAAGCAGTATTGACAAATAATATTTTTTTCCCTTTGTATTCTTTTAAGTTCAATTGTTGCCCGTTGTTCAGCACTGCAGGTAGGGTGTATAGGGAGACTGAAGGGATCGCTTTTGTATTTGAAACCGAAGCGGTATTTTTTCCGGTTGCTTTCGTAAACCACATCATCACGGGGTATAAAGCCTTTAATATTTTTTGCCTGGTAGTCATAGCGTTAAATTTTATTTACGGCTGTAGCCCTATATGCAAAGCTAAGCGTTAATAGTAAGAGTGGGTGCAGTACAGTTGAGGGTAAACTTATCCGATCAGCCTTTTAAGCAATTTCAGTTTACCTTTAAACGATGGATACTTAGCAGCCGGATCAAACCATACCGGTGTTTTCATGATCGCTTTTGTATGACTGAAAGTTTTATAAGAAAAACTCCCATGATAATTACCAATGCCGCTAAAGCCACGACCTCCGAAAGGTAAATTATGATTGGTCAAATGAAAAGCTGCATTATTTACACAGCCTCCGCCAAAGTTTATTCCGGTTAGCCATTCTTCCTCTTTTTGATTGCTAGAAGTAAAAACATAGAAGGCAAGCGGGTTTTTATTTTTGGCAATAATGGCTTTTGCATCGTCCATATTATTGAAGGTAATTAACGGCAAGATTGGGCCGAATATTTCATTTGTCATAACAGGCGATGTAAGTGAAACGTTATCCATGATGGTTGGTTCAATATATAATTTTTGCCGGTTGCTTCTCCCGCCGATAAGAACATTTCCCTGTTGCAGGTAGGTGGTTAGCCGGTCAAATTGTTTTTCATTTATTATTTTTCCATAATCATAGCTTTGGGAAGCATCATTGCCAAAAAAACCTGGCAGCGTTTCTTTAAATGCATCAATCAATGCTTGCTTTTGGGAGACATGCACCAACACATAATCGGGGGCTACACACATTTGCCCTGCATTTGAAAATTTTGTCATTGCAATACGTTTAGCAGCTACCGTTATATTAGCATCAGACTCTACAATGCAGGGGCTTTTGCCACCTAATTCCAACGTAACAGGTACCAGGTTTTTTGCAGCCATCTGATAAATGATTTTTCCCACTGAGGTACTGCCGGTATAAAAAACATGGTCGAACACAAAGTGTTCCATCATCGCCGGAATTACTGCTGCTCCGTCACCTTCCACCATTTGTATATAATGCTTATCAAAAGTAGCCTCTATTATTTTTGCCATTACTTTTGTGGTAGCAGGGGCAAATTCGGTAGGCTTCAGCACCACACAGTTGCCTGCTGCTATTGCGCCTACCATTGGACAAAATAATAACTGCAGCGGATAATTCCAGGGGCCAATGATCAGCACTACACCTAAGGGCTCTGTCATCACATAGCTTTTAGAAGGCAAATTGATAAGATTGGTGCCTACTCTTTGAGGCTTCATCCACTGCTGAAGTTTTTTTAAAGCATTGCTTATCTCCGCTAATAAAAAACCAGTTTCAGTTATCCAGGTTTCTTCAGGGCTTTTTTTAAGGTCCGCATATAGTGCTGCCTGCAGTGCGGGTGCATAAACCCGGATGGCATTTTTTAATTTGATGAGTTGTTGCTTTCTAAACAAGTATGGTCTCGTTGCTCCGGTGTCAAAATAAGTACGCATTGATAGTAAATAATTGGTATCTGCCATAAGACTAAATTTGCAACAAGTTAATAAAACGATTTTGCATGATGGATGAACATTATATGCGACTGGCGCTAAATGAGGCTCAAAGGGCATTCAGCGAGGGGGAGGTGCCGGTAGGAGCCGTACTTGTAATGAATGAAAGGATTATCGCAAGAGGTTACAACCAGGTAGAAAAATTGACCGATAGTACGGCGCATGCTGAGATCATTACTTTAACGGCTGCATTTAATTTTTTAGGCAGCAAATACCTGCCTGACGCCATTTTATATGTTACTATCCAACCATGCCTTATGTGTAGCGGAGCCTTATACTGGAGCAAAATTGGGCGGGTAGTCTACGGCGCGGAAGATGAAAAAAATGGTTATAAAAGAGTGGCGGGTGACCGCTCCCCGTTTCACCCAAAAACAATGGTAACGGGAGGTGTTTTGCAAGATGAATGTGCACAGTTAATAAAAGACTTTTTTAAAGCAAGAAGATAATGGGCAGATTGCTCAATATCCATAATTCTTTTACCAGGAATATTTGCTTACCAACATTTGTTCTCCATTGAGCATTGTTGTGACTCACTTGTACTTTTTCAGCAATAAGCAATAAAGCATTGCAGGGCTTAAGTAAACGGAGTTATTTTGCTCTCCGGCATTCGGCTTTGCCCACTAGCCCTAAATGACTACCAGTTTTTTTCTGGCCACATTACCGTTCGCACTTACCAAGATAAAATATATGCCTTCCTTCAACATTAAGAACATAACAATGTCTTCTGTTCCGTTTGTTAGCAACCGGTTATCTTCTCTTACCAGTTTACCCTTCGTATCCAGCACTTTTACCACCACCATACCAGGACTGAAATTTTTCACCTGCAGCGTAACTTTGTTTTTTGCAGGATTAGGATATAAGTTCAATTCGGGCTGTACTGCCTCAACAATATTTCCTTTTGCCTTAGGTGGGATCGCCGGTGTAGTTTTACCGCTATCTGTATTGGCTGAAGATTGTGAAAAGCACTGGCAGGAAAAGAAGCAGCACAAGAAGACTGGAATGAATGTTCGCATAAGTTTATTTAATGGGGGTTAGCATGAAACAATTATCATGTCAATCTTTCACAACAGTTTCATAAAAAAGTATGCGGCATTGTATTTGTCAACTAGG
This sequence comes from Ferruginibacter sp., assembly GCA_039922375.1. Lineage (GTDB taxonomy): Bacteria > Bacteroidota > Bacteroidia > Chitinophagales > Chitinophagaceae > Ferruginibacter. The sequence continues at coordinate 85,884 of JBDSAA010000015.1, read as the reverse complement.
CATAACCCACTAAATTTGTATTATTAATTTCTTAAATTCATTTTCAATCAAATAAACAACACAACTATGGCATTTACATTACCGGCTCTGCCTTACAATCATGACGCATTAGAGCCACATATCGACACGTTAACCATGCAGATTCATCATGGCAAGCACCACCAGGCATATGTAGATAATCTGAATAAAGCGATTGCCGGCACGCCGCACGAAGCGAAAACATTGGAAGAATTGGTGGCCATTGCGGGCACCATCAGTCCTGCCGTTCGCAACAACGGAGGTGGGCATTGGAACCATACCTTTTTCTGGGAAAGCCTTGCACCTGATGCTGGCGGTGACGCTTTAGGATCTTTAGGAGATGCGATTGCTGCAGCTTTTGGATCATTTGATGCCTTTAAAGAAAAGTTTGCGGCAGCAGGCATGGGAAGATTCGGCAGCGGTTGGGCATGGCTCATTGTTAAAGATGGTAAGTTGGAAATATCTTCTACACCTAATCAGGATAACCCATTAATGGATGTTGCAGAAGTAAAGGGTACTCCAATCTTAGGTTGTGATGTATGGGAACATGCGTACTACCTGAAGTATCAGAATAAGCGTGCAGATTATTTAGCTGCTTTTTGGAACGTAGTAAACTGGAACAAAGTAACAGAGCGTTTCGAAGCAAGTTCAAAATAAATTAAGATCATCACCTTCTAAAAAGCTGCAATTTATATTGCGGCTTTTTTTATGAATCAAATCTCATGGCACAGGATCATGTCCATGCCCGCCCCATGGATTACAACGGGCTATTCTTTTAACCGTAAGCCACAAACCTTTTACGGGCCCGTATTTCCTTAGCGCTTCAATCCCATAGTGCGAACAGGTTGGCGTATACCTGCATTGATTTCCCAGCCAGGGAGAAATAATCAACTGGTACAACTTTATCAGGGCTATAAAGGGCAGGCTAAGAACATAGCCTATTCCCTTTAAAGAAAAGTGATTACCTGTTTTCACCTGTTAATTTGATTAATCTTTTTATAACCGAAGTCATTTTCTCATATATCAATGCATATTCCGGCAGTTCTTTTCCTATGTAAATAAAAAACAGCGTTAATGTAATTTTATGGAAATCCGGTAATAATTGAAGTTTATTTTTTTGTAGGCGCCATGCTTCTCTCATTAGGCGTTTAATGCGGTTTCTTTTGACTGCACTTTTAAAATGGCGGCTACTTACCGTAAAGCCTGCCTGCAGTGTTGGAAGTGTGCCTCGTTGATCACTGTCTGATATGAGATCGTCTTTTTTTAAAATGTATAATACCCTAAAAGGAAAAACGGATAAAGTTTTGCCCTCCGCAAATAGCCGCTCAATCTGCTTTCTGCTTTTCAGCCGCTCTGTTTTACCCAGGGTATATCGTAATTTTTTCTCCAATTATACAAAATTAAAAAAGCCCTCCGGAATGGAGAGCTGCTATTATTTTGGCCCTTTACGGGTTAGATTTTATTCTATTTTTTACCAAATCGTTCATCAGAAACGGTCAGTTTTACACGACCCTTTTTGCGACGGCTTGCCAAAACCTTGCGGCCATTAGCAGTTTGCATACGCTGACGAAATCCATGTACATGTTTCCTTCTGCGGACGTGCGGTTGGTATGTTCTTTTTTTACCTGGCATTGTATTAAGTTTTTCCTTTTACAAAAATTATTTACTAAAACATTTGATCTACATTCATCAGGGCACCATCCCTGCTGCTTGTGAAAGGACGGCGAAGGTAATATAAAATTGCGAATTAAGAAATGTGAAATACAAATTTGTTCAAATTAAAGTTCTAAATGTGTTGATATCACAGGCCTTCCAAAGAAAATGGCACCATGATTATCAAAGTCATCTGTCGAATCAGTGGTGAAAAAAGCAAGCCTGCCATTTTTAGTGCATTGCTGTTCCAATTCGGGATGTCTTTGTAAATAACCGGCTAAACTGTTTGCAACAATTTTACCTTGTGATAAAACAGTGATTCCAACAGGAACGTATTGCTTTAATTTTTGCGCCAGCAATGGATAATGTGTGCAGGCCAATAAAATAGTATCAATGTCGGGAGAAAGGGTTAACAGCTCGTCGATGTTTTTTTTGACAAAATAATCTGCACCGGCAGAATGGTGTTCATTATTTTCGATCAATGGAACCCACATCGGGCATGCCTGCTGGTAAACTTTGACAGTGGGGAAAAACTTTTCGATTTCAATAGGGTAGGAGTTGGATTGAACTGTGCCATGGGTACCCAAAATACCTACTGCGTTGGTTTTTGTAAAATCGCCGATGATTTCAGTTGTAGGCCTTATTACGCCTAAGACCCGCTTATCCGGAGCCAGTGAAGGCAAATCATTTTGCTGGATAGTGCGCAAAGCTTTTGCTGAAGCAGTGTTACAGGCAAGTACAACGAGGGGGCAACCTTGTTTAAAAAACCATTCTACACATTGCAGGGTATACTGATAAACCGTATCAAAGCTTCGTGGACCGTAAGGAGCACGGGCATTATCGCCTAAATAAATATAATCGTATTGCGGAAGCTTTGCTATAATTTCTTTCAAAACGGTGAGGCCACCGTACCCGCTATCAAAAACTCCAATAGGACCGTTACTCATATGCAATTTGCCAATTAATAATAAAAAAAATTCATTCCGTTCAATCGATCCATGGTGTCTAGAGGCGCTGTGACAGAGCACACAGCAATCTAAAGGTCATTATTTTTGTTTCATTGATACTAATTTTTAAAACCCGTATAAAGATTTTGATATTTGAAATCCTTTATTCGAGTGTTATGATATTTAAATCATTGGTAGTTGAAAGTACGTTAGACTGAGTCCCTGCGCACCAATCACTACCAGATTGGGATGACACTCCGGTGTCGCACAAAACTTTATTCAAATTACCGGAGCCAAATACAAAAGCCATCCCGTTGACGGGATGGCTTTTTAAATTATATTAATTGCTTATGGTTTGGGTTTGGCAGTCGCTGGTTTAGGAGCGGCAGGTGCCTTATCTGTAATGCCCATTTTCCTCTTTACCAGTGGTAAAATGTCATCAGATGGAGGACTTACCAAAAGGCTTCCGGCTTCAAATATATAACCGTAGCCACCTTCTTTTGCTACCAGTTTAATATTGTCAATGGCTTTCTTTTGTATTGGGCCCAGTAAAGACTGTTGTTTTTCACCAATCATTTGCTGCATAGTTTGTTGCCATCCCTGCACCTTTTGATACAATGCGATCATATCATTTCTTTTAAGGTCCTTGGTGGCTTTACTCATGGTAGCTGAATCTTTGGCAAATAAGCTATCCAACTCATTTAATTCTTTGTAATAAGAAGCTCCCTGTTGTTGAAGTGCCGTTTGATATTCTTGTAATTCTGTATTGGCTTTCTCTGCTTCGGGCATTGAACCAATCAACTCTTCGGTGCTGATATAACCAATTTTTGTCTGTGAAATTGCGGTTCCGGTTAGTCCAAAAATTGAAATACCAAACACAACTGCTACGATTAGATTTTTCATTGTTGTTTTAAATGTTTACTTGTTTATAGTTTGTTTTATTAAAGTATTCGCTGCTTGTGAATACCAGGTTGTGATTTATTTAACACCTAAAAACTTTAAGACCTCATCGCTTCTGTCAAGTTTTGGGTCGGCAAATATAACAGTAATTCCTTCACTTTTATCCAAAATAAAATCGTACGATCTTTCGATGGCCAATTTTTGGATTGCTATATAAACCTTATCCTGTATAGGTTTTATTAGTTCCTGCCTTTTTCTGAAAAGGTCACCCTCAAATCCGAAGCGTCTTTTTTGAAGATCTCTCACTTCTTTTTCACGGTTGTATAATTCATCCTCTCTTTTCTTTTTTAATACATCCGTTAGCATAACCTGTTCAGCATCATAATCTTTATACATCCTGTCCAGATCAGCCTGTTTTTTTTCAATTTCCTGCTGCCATTGGGTACTAAACTGATCAAGCCTGGATTGCGATTCTTTGTAGTCAGGCAATTTTTCCAGAATATATTTAGAATCAATTACGGCATAACGCTGTGCATTAGATGCAAAAGCAACGAGCAAAAAGCAGGAAACAATTGACAATATTTTTTTCATCTTGATAATATTTGCAAATAAGGGATAAATAGTTATTCAGGCTCCTGGCCAAGCATAAAGGTGAATTTGTAAGCGCTTTTTAAAGGTTCACCCGCTTTTATCCTGTCAAAGCCTAAGCCATAATCAAAGCCAAGCAAACCAAACATTGGCAGGAAGAAACGCATCCCGACGCCTGCAGAACGGCGCAATTTGAATGGATTATAATCCTTGAACTTATACCAGCCGTTAGCAGCTTCAAAAAATGCCAATCCATAAATAGTGCTGCTTGGATTGGTGCTAAAAGGATAGCGCAACTCAAGTGTATATTTATTAAAGATGGTGAAATACTCTGCCGGTGTTACATCTTCCGGATTTATTTTGGGATTACTATTTGAATAAATCGGGTAACCTCTATGCGCAATAATATCGTAGCCCAATAAAGCATAACTGTTATTCAAACCCGCATCACCCACCTGGAATCTTTCAAAGGGTGACACTTCTTTATTTTTATCATACTTTCCAATAAAACCAAATTTGGCGGAAGCCTTTAATATAAATTGTTTGTTTTTTTCTGCACCACGTGCAATGCCGATTGGTACATAATAATCACCGGTAAAACGCCATTTATGAAATTCAGGAAACTTGTAAGGATTATCTCCCGGCTTGGTAATGCCCAAAGCAGTATATGGCAAGGTAAACTGGCCACTCAATAAAAAGTTGGAACCACCGGTGGGGAATATTGGATTGCCCTGCGTTGAGTTCCTGGCAATGGCTAGTTTCAAACTTAGGTTGGTAGATACACCATCACTGATACCTTTAAAGATATTCGGGTAGTTCCTTAATTTGTATTGCTGTACGTTAAAAGAATAGATCATTGAAAAGTAATCGTCAGGCCATTTCAACTGCTTGCCCAATGATATTCCCATACCAATAATTTTAATGTAAGATGTGTCGCCGCATGACCTGCAATAACGGCCAAATTGATCAAAAGCATTCGACTGCTTGGTATTGTAATAACTAACGGTAAAAGAGTTCCTTTTTTTACCGCCGAGCCAGGGTTCAGTAAATGAGAAATTGTAAGTTCTGTAAGCCCGGCCGTTCGACTGTATCCTTGCGCTCAGTTTTTGCCCGCTGCCTGATGGTAAGGGATCCCAGGTCTTTTTATTGAAAATATTATTGATAGAAAAATTGTTGAAAGTAATACCAAGGGTACCTGTTAAGCCTATTCCGCCACCAAAGCCTGCTGATAATTCCAATTGGTCATTTGATTTTTCCTCTACCTGCCAGGTAATATCCACTGTTCCATCCTCAGAGTTGGGCACTACGTTAGGATTGGTTTTTTCAGGGTTAAAAAAGCCCAGCTGGCCAAGTTCCCTTTGTGTACGGATCAGGTCGGCACGACTGAATTTTTCACCTGGTACAGTCCTTAACTCACGACGGATAACATAGTCCTTCGTTTTATCATTTCCACTTATTTCAATACGACCAATGGTAGCCTGCGGCCCTTCCCTCATCCGTATTTCAAAATCAATTGTATCGTTGTACACAGCGGTCTCAATAGGGTCTACTGCAAAGAAAAGATACCCATCATCCATGTACAAACTTTGTATGTCACCGCCTTCCGAAGAGGGTATTTTCCCAAGTCGCTTGTTTAATATTTCTACATTGTAAATATCGCCCTTCCTGATTCCCAATATCACATTTAAAATAGAGTCTGTGTATTTGGTATTGCCTCTCCATATTATATTCCCAAAAAAGTACTTCCTGCCCTCGTTCATCTTTATATGCAGGTCAATATTTCCTTTTGAATTATTGATAGCGGTATCATCTACAATTACGGCATCCCTGAAACCCTGTGAATTATAGTAGTCCAATACATTTACTTTATCCTCATCATATTTTTTAGGGTTGAATTTAGAAGAGCTAAACAATTTGAAGCGGAAATAGGGATCAACAAAATCCTTGGTTTTAGATATAGATAAATAATCCATATCACGTAAATATTGGTGGAAGCTTGGCCGTGTACTTGTATCACCGTAAGGGCTGATATTTGGAGGCGGGTAAAGGGTGATCCTGGTTAATTCTTTGGTACCCTTCATCTGCTTTTTCAACTTCAGGTCTCGGATATTATCATTACCGGCGAAGTTGATCGAATTCACTTTTACCTTGTTTCCTTTAACCACCGTAAAAACCAACGTAACGGCATTTACAAGTGTTGGCGAAGGTTGCTCTTTTACATCTACCTGCACATTACGGTAACCTTTATCCGAAAAGAATTTATTGATCGCTTCAACGGCGCTCAGTTTCATATTGTCCGTTACAACCCTGTCTTTAGACAGGCCGACCTTTGTTTCCAGGTCATCTCTTTCGCCTTTTTTTACACCCACAAATTTAAAATCAGCCAATCTTGGACGCTCAGTAATTGCCAGTTCAATATACAGGTCTTTTCCTACCAGTTTGGTTAAAAATACTTCCACATCAACTACCAGGTTCTGTTTCCATAATTTACTGATGGCTTTACTAAATGCATCAGTACCGGGAATCATTAGCTTGTCTCCAACTGCCAAACCAGAAATAGAGATAATGAGGTTTTGATCAAATGCTTTGGCTCCGGTAACAGTTATCCCGGCTAAGTTATATTGTTTGGGAGTTTTTGAATCAAAAATTTCCATCAATTGAGGGTTAACAGAAACAGGTACGGTATCGTTTTGACTAAATGCTAACTGAGTGGTTAAAACTGCGATAACTAATAATAAAAAGTTCTGGTAAATCCTCTGCATCAATTGTTTTTTTACGAGTGGCAATATACTTGCTATAATGAAAACTATTTGTTAAACAAAACCCTTTCCCCATATGCTGTCCTCAATGGAGACAATAATTGGATGGAATTATGGTATTGCTTGTTATTGTTCTTTCCGGACTTTTATAAAATAAAATTTCAAATAATCAAAGGCTATTTCTGCATTCAAAATATATAACCTTACATACCTCTTTACCTTATATACTCCATATACTCCTTTACCATCCCCTATACTTCATCTTTCACTTGGTCTCCTGTTTTCCCAAATCTTCTTTCACGGTTTTGGTAGTCTATGATCGCCGTATACAAATTTTCCTTTCTAAAATCAGGCCAGCGGGTATTGGTAAAATATAATTCTGAATAAGCGAGCTGGTATAATAAGAAATTGCTTATTCTAAATTCTCCACTGGTGCGAATCATTAATTCAGGATCGGGAAATTCGCTGGTAGTTAAGTATTTGGCAACTGTGTCCTGGGTAATGGTTTCAGGATCCAGCACACCAGCCTTTACATCTGTGGCAATTAGTTTTACAGCATTTGCCAGTTCCCAGCGGCTGCTATAACTTAGTGCCATTACCAGGTTCATGCCTGTATTTACGGAAGTTTCTTCAAGTGCATCTCTCAACTCCTGGCGTGCTGCTTCTGGCAACATATCCATATCACCAATCACATGCAGCCGGATATTATTTTTATTGAGTGTGGGTACTTCATTGCGTATCGTATCTACCAGTAATTCCATTAAGCCACTTACTTCATCTGCAGGCCTGTCCCAGTTTTCGGTGCTAAAGGCGTATAATGTAAGGTATTCTATACCCAATTCAGCGCAGCCTTCCACTATATTCCTTACGCTTTCTACACCATGCATGTGGCCAAAGAGACGGTCTTCACCTTTTTCCTGCGCCCACCTTCCATTACCATCCATAATAATGGCTATATGGCGGGGTAGCCTTTGCATGTTTATACCTTCCTTTAAACTCATACTAGCTGAAAATTATAAGCCACGGTGGCCCTTACTTCGGGGGGCAAAAGTAATAAAAATTAGTTGCAATAACCTTTTTGGTTAAATGTGGGCGGGGGGGAACGGGCGGGAATGAAGCGGGGAGTCTAATTAACCGTTGGACATTTATAAGTGCTGATGCTAAATGATACACCTACTTCCGCTATGATATACTGATCTTTTTGTTTGCTAAAACCACGCTGCCTGCCTTCATCCCCAATCACGGCCCCCGTTTCAAAACTTCTGTCCTGCAGGATACTGGCGATACTTGGCTTGCCAGTAATGTCAGGAGGGAAGTGAGCCGTTGTATTTCCAATATAGGTGGTACTTACATCATCCAGGTAATCGGTCATCGTGAGGCGGTGAGCAATTTGAAAAGAAAGATTGATGTTATTTGATATATTATATTTTATACCTGCACCTATGGGGAAACATACAGCCACGCTACCGTAAGGGCTTCTTTTTTTACCGGTAGTTGGATCGGTATAGGGAATGTTTTGCCCTTCGGTACCCAAGGCCCTCAAAAAAACTTTTTGGCCCTGGTAGTATGCATATGGGTTATAGCTGAATGCCCCTACACCAATTGTAACAAACGGAGTAAATGCATAGTAAGGATCGCCTGGAACAAATTTGAAAAAATTAAATTCGCCTTGCACCGCCAGTTCAAAAATATCACTGTTAAAACTAAGGTTTCTTCTTTTTTGAAAATCATTTTTGCTGTGTATATCACTGTAGCCCACCTGCGCATAATGGCCACTGATACGCACTCCAAGATAATTGTTAAATTGTTTTTTGAAAAAAATGCCCACTGCAGGTTTAGGCCTGTTGACCGCCGCACGGGTATTGATATCTCCAAAATAATGTGCTACACCTGCTGTAACACCAAATTCGCCCAATTGCTCATACATGTCCTGAGCAGTAATTGTATGCGATAATGTAATAAGAATAAAAATGCTAAGGATACACTTTTTCATGGTTGCAAATTAACAAATAGTTTTTTAAAAACCGATGTACACGTACTTTCTTATTAGAGAAACTATTTTTTGTAATTTGTTTAACTATTATTCCTCCGGAGCAGAACAGGAACCGCCCCACCATTACCATTCTCCATTCAATGTCGTCCTTGCTCCTTACTGTTGAAAAATATACAAGTGAGTCCCGATTCAGCACACAAAACCTTACCCGGAATAAGATGACACGACGATGTTAAATTGAAAACAAATGCTTGTAAAATAATTTTCTTAACTAAGCGACATGATTCTCCATTCATCGGTGCCCTTTATGCATTGCGTTTATCCAAACCCCATGACAATTTATTTCGCAGGGTTTGTAAAAAGTTATTCTCATTGAGGCGGATAAGATTAATTCCAAACTTTTCTTTTTTTACTGCCAGTTGCGCTTCTTTGGGAACTACCACCCTTCGGCTGTCAAGTGTGCAAATAAAAGCATCCGTTCTTCCTTCTACTTCAAAAGAAATGATATTATTGTCTGGTACTACAATCGGCCGAATATTTAGATTATGAGGGGCTACCGGAGTAATTACAAAACTGCCGCTATCCGGAAAAACAATTGGACCGTTACAGCTTAAAGAGTATCCCGTAGAACCTGTTGGCGTAGCCACTATCAGGCCATCCGCCCAATACGTATTTAAAAATTCTCCATTCAGGTAGGTGTGAATTTTTATCATTGACGAAGAATCCTTTTTTTGCAGTGTAAATTCATTTAACCCATATGGCACTTTATCAAAAAGCGGGATGTCGGCATCGAGGTGAATCAAGGTTCGGTGTTCGGTTACATAAGTTCTTTCTGCCAATGCTTTAATAGCAGCGTGAAGGTCTTCTTTACCAATATTGGCTAAAAAACCCAGTCGGCCATAGTTAATACCCAATACAGGGATGCCTTTATCTTGTACCAGGGTAACGGTATCCAGTAAGGTTCCATCTCCACCAAGGCTAATTACACAATCTATTGAATCATCAAGGTCCTCGGCGGAATTGAAAGTGGAATATTTACCCACCATATTTACGGTAGAATAAAACTTGTTAAAAAAATCCTGGAAAAAAACCGGTTCTACTTTATAAATTAATAACTCCTGCAAAAAAGACTCCATGTCTTTATGCTGGTCATTTTCAATACCACGGCTATATATGGCGATCTTCATGTAATGGTTTGAAATCGGGGATTGAGTGAGGCTAAAATTGGAATAATTATCATTTAAAAGATAGCTTTTCTGCAATCTACTAAATTCTTTTTGCAGGGTTTAAAGAAAAGTATGCCTGACATTTCCAGTCCATAGCGCTTAAGGTTTATTTGTTTTCAAAAAATAGCATTCCCTGACCCAATTGATTGAAACTGTATTCGATCCGAAGGCTTATGTCGTACAAAGTAAGGAAATCAAAGCCAAAGCCGGTAGTGTATAAAAGCCGGTTATTCAGGCGGGTGTCAAACTTTTTTTTATTGTAGGAAAAACCTGCATCAGCGTAGGTTTTGGCAAATATTGTAAAAGGCAGAGCGGGCAGGATCCTAGATGTAAAAGGCATTGGAATTGTAAATGAAACCAATTTCTTTCTTAGGGTTGATTTTATAATCCCATAAGCAACTCCGTCAATCACATAATATTCGAGGCCCCGAAGGTTGGCATTACCGTAGCCAATTGCTCTTTGATTAATATAAGGCTGATCAAAAGGCAGTTTGACATTTCCTAAAAACTGTAAGCTTGTGTACCAATTGCGGGGATGTGCCCAAAATCTATTGTATCCGCCCTCTACAGAAAAAGCATTGGTACCACCTGTAAAACCAAAACCTCTTTTGGATATAGTAAGGTAGCCGGTTTTGCCTTTTAAGGGAAAGGCCACATTATTTACATTGGCATAATGATAAGTGTATGACAGGTCAATAAAAGATCTTGATGTAGCAGTAGAATTAAAATAATGTGGATTGTAAGCTGCTGAAATTATCGAATCGCTTACAGTAAGCCTTGAGTAGTTTACATTAAACAGATGCCTGAATAAAATTCCTTTTTGTAACCTCAAACTTACATTGACGTAAATATTTTTTTTGACAAAGTCTTTATTGTTAAAGAAAAGGATCTTGTTATCAGTAGATGTTTTATAAGCGATCTCCCTGTTTTGCGAAAAACCGCCACCTATCCCAAAACCCTCTGTCATTGCCCTGTTGCTATAAGGTTGCGAATAGGAAAATGCAATATTTTTTGTGTAACCGTTTATAAGAAACAGCCGGATAGGATCTCGCCGGCCGCTAAGATTATAGTGTACAAATTTTAGCCCGTAATTTACCCTTGACAGGTCGCCTTTATATTTAACCAGCCATTCATTAAAACTTCGGTCTACAATTTGAAACTGTGGCGCAGGAAAAAGGTACCACCGCTCTTTTACAGTTACAATCACATTGATTTCAAAGGCTGAAACCATATTTAGTTCTACGGTTACTTCGTGAAATAAGGTGGTATTATAAACCTGCTGCCGGGCCAGTTGAAAAGCTTCAGTTATCCTGCCGATGACGAGAGAGTCGCCGGCTTTAAACTGTATCTCCCGCCGAATAATATAGTCCCTGGTTATTTTATTACCCTTAATAATTATTTGATTGATTAGCAATTTGGATGAGCTATCCCGGGAGCCAACCGGGAGTATAATATCATGTTGAATGGAAACATCCACATTTTGTGCAGCAATATTGGCAACGAGAAATGTTAGTAAAAAACTATGATATATTTTTCTTAAAAAACTCATTTATCAGCACTGACCTACACAACAGGTTTTTAAAGTAAATAATGCAAATTAAATGAAAGCTGGTTTATAGAGGAGTTAAATATCCAGGTAACTCATCAGGTGACGGTAGTTACTATGTATCTCGTTTTCAAATTTTTCATCACCAAAATAATAAATGATATCATAATCATATCGTTCAAAAGAGGATACAATGGCAGCTATTTCTTTTTTATTAAGATGCAGCGATACAGTGAGCAAGCCAGTATCAGGTTGTACGGTGGTGTTGAGGTGCAGCACCGTAGCATCATTACTTTCTACAATACGGCTTATTTCGGAAATGGCGAATTGTGAGCGCTCCATTTCCATCACGATAATGCCTCCAATTTCATTGGCGCCGGAAAAATCGCCTAAAGTTTTTAACAGATCAGTAACGGTAATAACTCCTACGAGTTCTTTTTCGTCGTTGATCACGGGTACAATGGTAGTTTCATATTCGTTACTGCATTTAATAGCGTTTAAAAAATGTACATTTTCCTTTACAGATGCGGTAATGAAATTCTCCTGCAAAAATTCGATGGTTCCTTTTTCTTCTTCTACATCCAACAGGTCATCCTCACTGATCATTCCCAGGTATTTGTTTTCTGATACCACCGGTAAATGAGTAACCCGGTAATCGTTAATTAGCTGCAACGCTTTACTGATGCTGTCATCCAGTTGAAGTTGGGGAATATTATTATTAATGAGTTCTGCTGTAAGCATGTAAATTGTTTAAGATAATTGGTTTATCCAAAAACTAAACCAACATAGTTTCAACGAATAAAGACAACTATTATTATCAAACTGTTGCAGCAAGCGTCTTCTGTTTAGCTAAAAATGCAGATAATACCTTGTTAAATTCCTCTGGTACCTCCATCATGGGAGCATGGCCACATTTATCTATAAAATGCAATTCACTATTTGGGATAAGGCGATTGAACTCTTTCCCTACAAAAGGAGGGGTGATGGTATCATTATTTCCCCAAATCAGACAGGTGGGTTGTTTTACTTCATTTAATTCTTCTCCGAGGTTATTGCGTATGGCGCTTTTGGCCAATGCAATTATTTTGATCACCTTCAGGCGGTTGTTGGTGATTTCAAACACTTCATTTACCAGGTCTTCTGTCGCCATTGCCGGATCGTAAAAAGTTAGCTCTGTTTTTTTACGGATATAATCTTTATCGCCACGTTTTGGATAGGTATCACCCATGCCATTTTCAAATAATCCAGAACTACCCGTTAAAATAAGTGTTTTGATACGGTCAGGGTTTTTTAATATGTGGATTAAAGCTACATGGCCGCCTAAAGAGTTACCCAACAAATGGATGTTATTATAATTACGGTGCTCTATGAACTTCTGTACAAATTTTTGAAGCCCGCCAACCGAGGTATGTAATAAGTCAAGTTCAAGCAAGGGAAGCATTGGTACAATTACCTGGTAGGTCTGTTTGAAATGTTCAATCAGTGGCACAAAATTGCTCAAAGCTCCAAATAAACCATGAAGTAACATCAACGGTTCACCCCGGCCTTCTTCTATGTATTTGAATTTTCCGTCTTGTTTTATATTGTAACTCATTCTGCTGGAACTAATAATAAATTCAGGTCTATACCGCTACTAAAATAAGTAACCGGGCTAAAATTACATTAAATAAGATAATGCCTCAAATTTACTGTGGAATTTTGTGTGATAGCCCGCCAAAAAAGCTTTCAAGCTGGCTAAAAGTATCTTTAAATAACGGGATTAGTTTGCCTAATCCATCCATCACTTTTGGCCCCAGGGGGCGTACCAGCGGATAGGCCTGGGATGAACCAATAGCAGCCTTGTCAAACACCGCCATTTTATCAGCATAAAATAGTAATACGCTGAAAATAATAGTGTACAATACCACATATAATACTATGCCTGCTAACCGGTTTGCCCAACCCAGTGATACCATTTCGAAGCTTTTTTCAATGAGCTTGCCACCGAGGTGAATTAAAAGAACTACCACAAAAAATACCAGCGCAAAAGAAATGACGGGAAGCCATTTTGAAGAAACGGTTACATTTTGCTGGAGGTAAACGGCCACTGCAGCTGACAATTTTAAAGCGGCTGCCAGCCCGGCAATAAAAGCAATAATGGAGAAAAGGGCAATGATTAATCCTTTGCGGTATCCTTTTACAATGGCAAGGATAATTAATATGGCAAAAATGATATCTATCATAGGGCAGTATATTAATTTCCTTATCAAAAGGAAGATGCTTTTTTGTGTAAATGGTTGTTGCAAGCATACATTTCTATCGGCAACCAATACTGAATACCCAACAGACCTCTATTTGCTTAACAATTCCTTTACGATATTGCTGATCGTTTTGCCATCCGCCAAACCCGCTAGTTGCTTACTTGCCACACCCATCACTTTGCCCATATCAGCAGGAGAAGATGCTCCGGTATCCGAAATGATTGTAGCAACCGCGTCTTTTATTTCCACTTCACTTAATTGCTTGGGCAGAAACCTTTCTATCACTTCCATCTCCTCTTTTTCTTTAACGGCTAAATCAGCCCGGCCTTGTTTTTCAAATATTTCCAACGAATCCCTTCGCTGTTTCATCATTTTTTGCAAAAATTTCTGCTCCGTTGCATTGTCTATTTCGCCGCCGGCACCAGGTTCTGTTTTTGCTTTGATGATCTCGGCTTTAATAGCCCGAAGGCTACGTAACACACTTTCATTTTTTGCTTTCATGGCATCTTTCATTTCAGCCATTATTTGTTGTTCAAGATTCATATGATTTACCTATTTATTTGGATGCAACATTTTTATATGCAGTATACGGTATTGAACTGTTTCAAATGGTTCCCCAACCATCTACAATTAGCACATCAGCACATTAGCTAATTAGCACATTACTTCTGTTCATTCAATTGTATCAACCTGAATTTTTCAAAAAATTCTTTGGCGAATTTTTTCATGTCATCACTTAGTTCCTGTTGTTGTGTGGCTCTTTTAAATGTATCCGCCATTGTCATCAACATCTGGTAATAAAAATCTGCCATTTCATCCATCATCATGTCCTTTGTCCAAAGATCGATCCGCATGGCTGTTTTGTCGGCACCATCCCAAAAAGCAATACACATAGCTTTTGCTTTTTGAGCCATATCCGCAGAACTGTCTGTAGCCGTCCAGCTAATTTGTTCCGGTACTTTATCCGGATCTAATAATACATTTATTTTTATGGTAGATTGATTCATGTTTGGTTAGATGATTGCTAATTGGCTTGATTAATAATTTACGTTCGCAAAGGTAAATCTTTATTGCAGAACAGGAAGGAGGTGTTATGGAACATTGTAGAACCCATGCCGGCGATCTTTTATTTCACTGGCAATATTTGTTTCAAAATGGATTCCAACAGAAGGGCTTGGGGGCTGTCATTGTTATCCTTTTGCACTTTCGATCTGCCGTTTTTTATAAGCTCATTTCTTTTATTTTCATCTTTGAACAACAGCATCATTTTCTCAGCAAGGTCTTCAAAATTTTCAGGATCAACATACAGCGCAGCTTCGGCGGCACAGTCAAACAATGCCCCAGTGTTGCCGGCGATAACAGGCACACCACATTGCATGGCCTGCAATGGAAATATAGCCAGTCCATCGTATAATGAAGGGTATACAAACGCATAGGCTGCGGCTGTTATTTTCACCAGCTCATTGGCTGATACATCTAGTAACAAGTTCACTTCTTTCTTGTACTTATATGTTTTTAGACTTTCAATAAAAGGGTCATTCACGTCGTAGTTAGTGGCAGCAATAAGTAATTGCAAATTACTTTTTTGCCTTCTTTTGAAAAAAGAAAATGCCTTCAGTAAATTGATTAGTTTATGCCGTGGATGAATTTCACCCGTGAATAAAAAATACTCTTTCCCATCAGCATATTTTTCTTTTATGACTTCTTTTTGTTGCCAGTCAATCGGTTGATATGAATCACTGGCGACCAGTGGAAAGTTACTTATTTTTTTTTCGCCTATAGCGTAGTGTTGGATGACTTGCTTTGCAATAAAATCTGACCCCGCAATAATATGTTTTGCTTTTCCAAGAAATGCCGGCATATTTTTTTTCAAATAATTCAATTGTTTTTTTTGAAAAAAACTGGGAAAATTAAAAAAAGAAAGGTCAGCCGAAAAAAGCAGTTGCGGCACCCTGCTACGCAAAGAGCATACGCCACCTGTATTGATCAATACGTCTGCATTATATTTTCGTACAATGCCAGGTAATGTATAATCAAGCCAAATTTTCCACAGCAGTGCATTGTTTGCACGAGGAAAAGAAATGTTATGTGTTATATTTCGGGAACCGGCTAACTGCTCATCAATCGCAGATGCAGTAATAAAAACGAATTGATGGTTGGGATGGGATGCGGCAGTTTTTAAAAAATAATCAAAGAAAAAATCTCTGCCTGCCAGTTTTATAAAATGAACCCCATTGATAGCGATAATCATTCAATCGAAATATTATTGATGGCAGAAAAAGCAATGAGCCGGCCTATTGTAATTAAACTTTTTGTATTAAAATTCGTGCAATGGGTATCGATAATTCGTGTAATAAAATCACCGGAGCACTTTCATTTTTACCGTTTCAATTCTTGTATCGGTTACATTTAAAATATCAAACTGGTAATTGCCTACAGTAAAAGTTTCTTTTTGCTTAGGAATCTCATCACGGTTTTGAATGATAAAACCACTGAGGGTTTCTGTTTCATCGCTGTCATAAAAAGGCAGCTTATATTTTTCGGTAATATAATCCAGTTCCAACCTCCCGCTAAAAATAAATTCATTGGTTGCCAGTTGTTTTTCTACTAACTCTTCGGTATCATATTCGTCTTTGATATCTCCAAATATTTCTTCAAGGAGATCCTCCATTGTTACAATACCTGCAGTGCCTCCAAATTCATCCACCACCCATGCAATACTTTTTCTTTCCTTGCTAAATTTGGTCATCAGATCCGTAGCACTCATACTTTCGGGTATAGTCGGGATCGGCAGCAGTATAGATTGAATATCATGTGGGTTTTTAAATAAATCCAGCTGGTGAACATAGCCTACGATATTGTCTATATTTTTTTCAAACACCACCAGTTTACTCAATTTGGTTTGAATGAACTTGTCCTTTACAGTTTCAATATTTGTGCTGATATCCACTCCATCAATTTCTTTTCTCGGTATCAGGCATTCCCTTATTTTTTTGTCACTTAGAGAAAGAGCGTTTTCAAATAATTCTTTGTTGATTTCTTTTGTATCTTCTTCATCATGATTTTTGCTTTGCTGAATAAAATGTTCCAAATCTATTTTGGTATAAACATCTTTTTTTTCATTCAGCTTTACATTAAAGATGTATTTCAATATCCACTCGGCAAGATCAACAAACAGGGATGCGACACCGGAAAAAATAGCAAAGAAAACTTGTGTGATATAAGTGATAAAACCACTGCTAAGGATCGTTTCATTTTTGGCCCTGAAGTAAGCCTTAAAAATAAACTCAAAAAAAAGCAGGCAACTGGTGGATACAATTGTTTCGATGATGAGGTGTAAGTAAGGATTGGTTATATCCCAGCTAAAACTACCAATTTGATTGTGCCATACCCCCGACATAAAATTGCTCCAAAACAAACCGTAGATCACTAGTATTACATTGAAGGCAATAAGGGAAGTTCCGATAAAACGGGCAGGCTTATCTGCATATTCGCCCCAGGTTCTGCCACTGTATGTGCCTTGCTTTTTTCTTAATTCAATGGATAGTTTATTGGCGGAAACAAACGCTATCTCTACTCCTGATAAAAAACCAATTAGTAATAAAGAAATCAATATTGCAAAAAGTGCTATCCAGTCCATATAGTAAATTTAATAAAGAAGGTTGATTTCGGATAAACTATATTAACCCTGCAGGAAATCCTTTATGATCGATGTCGCTTCCGTACAGGCTTTTTCCAGGTTATCATTTACTATTACTTTATCAAAATGTTCCTTAAATGATAATTCGTAAGCCGCTTTATTTATTCGGGCCGCCAATGACTCAGCGGTTTCAGTGCCACGGGTTTCCAATCTTTTTTTAAGCTCGACTACAGACGGGGGCTCTATGAACAATGTAATACAAGAATCGGGGTATTGCTGTTTTACGTGTATAGCGCCCTTTACATCTATATCAAGCACCGGTACTTTTTGCTGGTCCCAGATCCTTTGTAATTCACTTTTTAGTGTACCATAATATTTTCCTTCGTACACCATTTCCCACTCTACAAATTCACTGTGCTGAATTTTTTGCTTAAAATCGTTTTCGCTTATAAAATAATAATCTACCTCATTTTTTTCTGTGCCCCTCGACTGCCTGGTAGCTGCGGATATTGAGAAAGCCAAATCGGGAAATACCTTCATAAGGTGTCGGGTAATAGAAGTTTTTCCTGATCCGGAGGGGGCAGTGATGACAATGATCTTATTTTGGATAGACATGTGCAAAGAAAAGGAAGAAATGGCAAATAAGGTTGATTGTTGATAGTTGGTGGTTGGTGGTTGGTGGTATTCGTGGCAAGCCCTATACATCAAACCCCTAAGTGGCGGATGGGTTTCGTTTTATCTGTGCGCCCAATGCCTGCAACCGTACGTCTATATTTTGATAACCCCTGTCAATTTGTTCTATATTTTGAATCGTACTTTTCCCTTCAGCGCTTAAAGCCGCTATCAGCAAGGCTACACCTGCCCGTATATCCGGGCTGCTCATTGTTATCCCTCTTAATTTCTGTTCTCTTTCCAGGCCAATTACTACGGCACGATGAGGGTCACATAAAATGATCTGCGCACCCATTTCAATCAACTTATCTACAAAAAACAAACGGCTTTCAAACATTTTTTGGTGGATCAGCACACTGCCTTTTGCCTGTATGGCCGTTACTAAAACAATGCTCAGCAGGTCTGGAGTAAACCCCGGCCATGGGTGATCGTAAATGGTAAGCACACCGCCATCCATGTATTTTTGAATTTCATATAGTTCCTGTGCAGGTATGTGAATATCATCGCCGGGAAAATTCATTTGTATGCCCAGTTGTTGAAACCTTTCAGGTATCACACCCAGGTGTTCTATCCCCGCATTTTTAATGACAATATCACTTTGGGTCATTGCCGCCAGTCCTATAAAACTGCCCACTTCTATCATATCCGGCAAGATGCGGTGCTGCGTGCCAGCCAGGGAACTTACCCCAACAATTGTGAGCATATTGCTTCCTATGCCGGTGATGTTTGCACCCATTCTGTTGAGCATTTTACAAAGTTGCTGCAGGTATGGTTCGCACGCAGCATTGTAAATACTGGTGGTACCGGTGGACATTACTGATGCCATTAAAATATTAGCGGTTCCCGTTACGCTGGGTTCATCCAGTAAAATATTGGTACCTTTTAATTCTTTGGCCGCCAGGTAAAAAAAGCCATCAGGATTGTATTGAAACGAAGCACCTAATTTTTCAAACCCACTGATATGTGTATCAAGTCTTCTGCGGCCGATCTTATCTCCACCGGGCTTCGGTATGTAGGCTTTTTTAAAGCGGGATAACATTGGTCCGGCAAGCATAACAGAACCCCGGAGCTTACCGCTTTTTTTGTGGTAGTCCTCACTGTTCAAATAATCAACATCCACATCGTCCGCCTGGAAAGTACAACTGTGCCTGCTTGTCCTGTCAATTTTTACCTTCATTTCACCTAACAATTCTATCAGCAGGTTCACATCGATTATGTCTGGGATATTATCAATGTAAACTTTTTCGGCAGTAAGCAATACCGCAGATATAATTTGTAACGTTTCGTTCTTCGCTCCCTGGGGAGTAATTTCGCCAGATAGTTTTTTTCCTCCGATAACTTCAAATGAACTCATTATGGATATTATATTTTAAGTATGGGTAAAATAAAAGCCCCAACGTTTGTTAACTGTCAGGGCTATGCCTTTTTTGAATATTTTTAAAACCCATTGTCAGCCTTTTTAACTAAAACAACGGGTCCATTTATTAATATCTTTTTTTAAAGTTGCGGTTGCTGCTATTTCGGTTTTCACTGCTGCCGCCACCCGTTCTGTTATCACGTCCCCCGCTGTTAGTATTGCCCCCGCGGTTGTCACGCTGTCCGTTGCCACTGGCATTTCTGTTATCCCTGCCTCCACCTGCATTGGTTCTTCCACTTCCGAAATTTTTTCTATAGCCACCCGCACTGCCGCCGCTTCTGTACTCATCCCTTTCGCCGCGGTTATCAGTTCTGTGCTTTACAAATGGGCGGTTGTTAAACTCTAACTGGCCTTCGGTGATTGATTGCAATTCCGATTGGATATTGTCATCATGTACCAGTTCTTTATGCCAGTTGCTGTAGGTGAGCTTCATGTAATAAGCAATTGCATTGGCAAACCCCTGACGCTTCTCTGGGTTATCTTCTTTTAAAGCCTTGTTGATAACAACTTCAATATTTTTTCCAAGATGATTAAACTTCGGGTATTTTTTTGGGTAACCCAATGGCTCGGGTTTGGCCTTTAATGTTTCCCTGGTGGGTATGGGATAAGGGCTTTCTACGTCAAGAGTAAAATTGCTAATCAGGAATAAATGATCCCATAATTTATGACGGAAATCCTCTACGTTTTTTAAATGCGGGTTTAAAAAACCCATTAATTCAATTAATGCCATTGCATTACGCTGGCGCTTGTCTTTGTCTTCAATACTCAACAGGTATTCCACCATTTTTTGTATATGGCGACCATATTCTCTCATCGTTAAATGATTGCGTGTGGTATTGTACTCCATATTTTCTACGTTCATCATATACGCAAATGTACTAAAAACCTTAACATGCAGCAAAATTGGTGCATATCTAATTTTATCCAAAAATTGAAAAAAGAGGAGCTAAAAAGGTAATAGAGGAGTACGAGGAATAAGAAGAATGGGTATAGTTTATACAAATTTACGAAAAGCTTTAAGGTATTTTTTTCTGCAAATTATAAAGGATGCAAATGCCCCCACACTATCCGCAGCCCAGTCAAGCAAATCAAAGCTGCGGTCTGTTGCAAGGTATTTTTGAATAAACTCAGTAGTTAGTCCCCACACTGAAGTCGCGATAGCTATCCGGATGAAGTAGTAGAGCTTTTCTTTACTATCCATATCGGAAAGCGCCACTGGTAACATAAACAACAATGCTAATAAGCCAAAAACACCGGCATGAACCCATTTATCAAGATAAAGTTTAGTCATCCAGTTAACGGAGGGGATAGCATTACCGGGCATACATAATAATACCAGTACAATAAAAAACCAGGCGATGCCTGGTATAAACTTAAAAAGCTGAATACGCATCTTTTGTATCAATGTGCGGAGTGCTAAGTTGTTACCTTTACTCCATCACAGGTTATTTTAAAAGCAGTAAAGAACGAAATTATCCAACGAGTGCAGTATATGCTTCGGCCGTCATCAACTTATTAATATCCGCAACATTGTCTACGGTCATTTTTATCATCCATCCAGCTCCGTACGGATCAGTATTAACCAGCTCAGGCTGGGCTTCCAGTGCCGCATTTATCTCAGTGATCGTTCCCGGAACGGGTAGAAAAAGATCACTTACGGTTTTTACGGCTTCTACCGTACCAAACACTTCTTCGGCGGCAAGGGCTTTACCTTTGGCAGAAATATCCACGTAAACTATATCACCTAACTCACTTTGAGCGAAATCCGTGATACCTACTGTGGCGACATTGCCTTCTAAAGATACCCACTCATGGTCTTTGGTGTAGTAGAGGTTTGCAGGAAAATTCATATTGTTATTTTAAATTTTGGATTGATCTTTTATTTGCTAAGCGTGCAAATTAAGGCATTTTTTTATTTGCCCCATTTATGTATTATTCGCAAAAGCGGTAATAGCGCTATTATTTTAGCACTTCCATTTTCATGTGAATATCTGTTATGGGGCGGTCAAAATTGTTTTTGCGGGTTGTTGCAATTTGGTCAACTACTTCAATACCTTTCTCCACTTCGCCAAACACTGTATAGTTCATGTCCAGGTTGGGCGTACCTCCCAGCATTTTATAGGTCATTCGTTTAGCTGGCGAAAAGTAAATCCCTCTTTGCATTTCAATCATATTAAGCTGGTCATCGGTAAATTTTTTCCCATGTACAATATAGAACTGGCATCCGCTACTGGCTTTTTCAGGGTTATTATTGCGGGCAGCCGCCAGTGCGCCTTTTTTGTGGTATAGTGTGGAGTCAAACTCAGCTGGAATTGTATAGCCTACATCACCTTTACCGAGCATAATATCGGGTAAAGCATTCCTGCTTTCCGGATCGCCTCCCTGTATCATAAAGCCCTCAATGATTCGGTGAAAAATTAAACTGTCGTAAAAATGTTCATTCACCAGCTTTACAAAGTTATCACGGTGCCGGGGTGTTTTGTCAGATAGCCGTACTACTATTTCACCCATATCCGTTGTGATCTTTACCCGCACACCGGCTACTTTAGCTGGTAGCACCTGGGCGGGAGCTGTTGGTTTTACTGAAGGCCTTGCCTTGATAGATTTAGTTGTTTTACGTGGTACTACTTTTTTTTTCACTTGGGCTTGTGAAAAAGAGATGGAGAAGGCCGCCAACAAAAAAAGGATAAGTTTACAAAACATAGATATCAATTATCATTTTTAAAAAACTGGTCAAAGTAAAGCAAAACATGGTCCTTCAAAAAATTTTCCTGTTCATACACATTAAATTCGGGAAGCGCTTTTAATTGTTTGAAATGCGGCCAGCCTTCTTCATCATAACCCTCCAGCATGTAATACTCACTTTGCATCAATACGGTACAAACCGCAATGTGCATCAGGTCTTGCTTTTGTTCTTTTGTATATACCTGCTTTCCGGTGCCAAGTTCCTGCACACCTATCAAAAACAGCACACCATCCATATCAGGCTTTATGCCATATTTTTCTTTTAGTTTAATCCGAAGCTTTAGCCACCGTATCTGTAAATCATCCTTTGCATGTTGCATTTTGCAAATATAAATTCAAATGCGCCAATACGCGTAGATGAAAGCTTAATAGCAGCACAAATGTTCAATCGTGCGACGCCTGTGAAGCTCGACCGGGTTCTTGTGCCGGGTTCATAAAAAAAATCAAAACATTACCTTTGGCAAAATTTTATTAAAAAATGTTACAGATCAGCTTTATACGGCAGCACGTTGAATTGGTAAAGGAAAAGTTAACCACCCGGAATTTTAAAGACCTGGCAATAGTGGATTCCGTAGTAGAACTTGATGAGCAGGTGCGGAAACTAAAAGTAGAAGCTGAAACATTGCAGGCCGACATAAATGCATCGAGTAAAGAGATTGGCATGCTGATGGGCAAGGGCGAAAAAGAACTTGCGGGAGAAAAAAGGCAACAGGTAGCAATGAACAAAACCAATATTCAACGGCTGAATGAGCAATTGACAAATGCGGAAAAGCAATTGCAGGATGAAATATTAAAATTGCCGAACCTTCCACATAGTTCTGTAAAAAAAGGAAATACGCCGGAAGAGAATGAAGTGATAAAAGAAAGTGGTGCAAAACCAACGTTGATGGCTAACGCTGTTCCGCATTGGGACCTGATAAAAAAATATGAGCTGGTAGATTTTGAAACGGGCGCTAAAATTACGGGCAGCGGTTTTCCATTGTACAAGGGTAAAGGCGCAAAATTACAAAGGGCTCTGGTGCAATATTTTTTAGACTACAATACCGGGGCAGGCTACACTGAGTATCTGCCACCATTGATGGTAAATGAAGCATCTGCTTACGGTACCGGGCAGTTGCCCGATAAGGAAGGGCAGATGTACCATGCAACCGCCGACGGCCTGTATTTAATACCTACTGCAGAGGTACCGGTTACAAATATTTATAGGGATGAAATTGTAAAAGAAACCGACTTGCCGGTAAAGATGACGGCTTACACGCCCTGCTTTAGAAGGGAGGCAGGCAGCTTCGGCAGTGATGTGCGTGGATTGAACAGGGTACACCAGTTTGATAAAGTGGAGATCATACAACTTGTGCATCCCGAGACAAGTTATTCCGTGCTGGAAGAAATGGTGGCGCATGTAGAGAAGCTATTGCAATCACTGGAATTGCCTTACAGGATACTGCGTTTATGCGGGGGCGATATGGGATTTACCAGCGCCTTAACCTACGATTTTGAAGTGTACAGTGCAGCCCAGCAAAAGTGGCTGGAGGTAAGCTCTGTAAGTAACTTTGAAACATTTCAAACTAACCGGATGAAGATAAGGTTTAAAGATGGCAGTGGTAAAACTCAGTTGCTGCATTCCTTGAACGGATCATCTTTGGCTTTGCCCAGGATTGTTGCTTCTTTACTTGAAAATAATCAAACGGAAACAGGGATACAATTACCCAAAGTATTGCACGGCTATTTCGGTGCTTCTTCTATATAGTATTCGAGTCAATTTTATTACACGAATTAGATACCAATTACACCGATTAGCAAATACGTACTCCGTTCATTCGTGTAATTTGTTTAATCCGTATAATGTGCTTCATCGATGTTTCTTTCGCACAGTACAAAGTTTTGTATTCTAAAAAAAGATGAGAGGGAATGCTCCTAAATGAATTTTTTAACAACAGTTAAACTAATTTGTTAAATACCTGTCATAAAGTTTCCATACAAGATAACACACCTCCTTCATTAAAATTTTTACAATGCAAGTTTCAAACCGGCTAAAAAATCAGCATCTTTTGTGGAGGGCTGCATTTGGTCCCATGGCTGAAAATGTCGCGGACCTGGATGGTATTTCACAAATGAAGCTGTGGGAGCTGTTATTAAAAACTTCCTCAAAAAAGCCAGCACGAATAGAGGTCGCATCTGGTACCCTGGATGGAATGGTAAAAGGTTTGCAGGACGTCGCACAAATGGGAAAGCTTACCCAGGAACAAAAGAAAGCATTTAGAGAGCAGTCAAGGGACGGCATCAAAAACCTGAATTTGACCTGGGTAAGTGAGATGGTGAACAGTGAAGCCCAATTTAGGGAAAAGATGAGCCTGTTTTGGCACGGACATTTTTCGACCAGGGTGATCAATATTTTATTTCAGCAACAATTATTGGATTCTGTACGCACCAACGCCTTTGGCAAATTTGGCGATTTATTGAGGGAGGTAAGCAAGACTCCATCGATGCTTCAGTTTCTAAATAACCAGCAAAACAGAAAGCAAAAGCCCAACGAGAATTTTGCAAGGGAGGTAATGGAATTGTTTACCATTGGCAGAGGTAATTATTCAGAGAACGATGTAAAAGAAGCGGCCAGGGCTTTCACAGGTTGGGGCTTCAATATCCAGGGCGAGTTCGTATTTAGAAAAAACTTTCATGATGATGGCAGTAAGACCTTTTTAGGGAAAACGGGCAATTTTGACGGCAATGATATCATTACCATTTTGTTGGAGCAAAAGCAAACAGCCGTGTTTATCGCCAAAAAAATATACCGCTATTTTGTAAATGAAAAAGTAGATGAAACGAAAGTGGAATGGCTTGCTAATCGTTTTTATGAAAGCGAATATGACATCAAAAAACTGATGGAAGATATTTTTACCAGCGATTGGTTTTATGATGAAAAAAACATCGGCACCAAGATAAAATCGCCCATCGATTTGTTAGTAGGTATTCAGCGGTTTTTGCCCATGGAAATAGAAAATAACGCAGGGCAGCTATTGTTTCAGCGGGCCTTGGGCCAGGTGCTTTTCTATCCGCCCAATGTAGCAGGCTGGCCCGGCGGAAAAAGCTGGATTGACAGCAGCACACTAATGCTAAGGCTACGTATTCCGCAAATTGTAACGGCAAATGAAACCATCAATATCCGTCCCAAAGGCGACGATGATATAATGATGGGCCAGGTGACGGATGAGAAAGTAAAACCGCAAGGGAAAAATGTGTATGCTGTAAAAAATGGAGCGGCTGTAGTAGATTGGAGCCTTCCTATAAAAGTTTTTGAAAAGGTATCAAGAGAAAATCTTTTACCCAAAATTTGGGAAACTGTGTTGCAGACAAAAATCAGGGCAAGCAACAATTTGTTGGCTAAATATTTAAATAACGAAAGCAGGGAAAATTATATTAAAAGTGCCATCGTTCAT
The DNA here is from genome assembly GCA_039922375.1 of Ferruginibacter sp. Lineage (GTDB taxonomy): Bacteria > Bacteroidota > Bacteroidia > Chitinophagales > Chitinophagaceae > Ferruginibacter. Next base: position 60,106 of record JBDSAA010000015.1, on the reverse strand, counting down.
TTGATGAGCACTCCCGAATACCAGTTGTGTTGACCCCTTGTCCCCTGAAGGGGTGACATGGAGGTGAGCTTGTAATTATGCTAAAAGGCTTGGAGCCGCGGGGGAAGACTCCCCTCTCCGAAGGAGAGGGGCTGGGGGTGAGGTCGCACAGGGCTTAACTATTAGCGGAATTTTTACAACAATAATTTTCAACCAAAAAAATTTACAACAATAATATTCCTCCTCTTTAAAGAATAAATAATTTGTTATGCTTATCAAACGCAAAGATTTTTTACAGATCGGGTCATTGGCCACAGCATCTTTTATGCTGCCAAAATTTTTAAAAGCATTTGAAAAACCAATGATGGTTCCACCCGGTAATAAGGTGGTGGTGGTGATACAGTTTAGCGGTGGAAACGACGGATTGAATACGATCGTTCCCATTCAAAATGATATCTATTATAAAGCAAGGCCCAAGCTGGGAATAACAAAAGATATCGCCTTGCCACTAACCGGTGACGCTGGGATCAATCCTGCATTACAAGCCTTTAAAGGTCTGTATGATGAAGGGAATATTGCCATCTTAAATAGTGTTGGCTATCCAAACCCGGACCGTTCTCATTTTAGAAGTATGGATATCTGGCACAGCGCCAGCAAAAGCACTGAGTATGTAAACACGGGATGGATTGGCCGGTACCTTGATGCGCAATGCAAGGGATGCGATAAGCCAACGCAGGCGGTGGAAATTGATGATGTGTTAAGCTTGGCATTGAAAGGCGAAAATAATAATGGACTTGCGTTTAAAGATCCCCGAAAGTTATATACCAGCAGCAACGAAAAGTTTTTCCGCGACATCAATGCAGACCATCAAGCCGGCGAAGAAACGGCTGACTACCTGTACAAAACCATGAGTGGCACATTGAGCAGCGCCGATTATATTTTTCAGCAAAGCAAATTGCACCCGACAAATGAAATTTATCCTGCTAGCGGATTGGGCAGGGATTTAAAAACAATCGCATCACTTATTTTGTCTGATATAAATACTAAGGTGTACTACGTTTCGCTGGGCAGTTTTGATACGCATGTAAACCAGGAGAACCAGCAAAAAAGACTATTCACCGAATTGAATGATGCAGTGAAAGCCTTTACTACAGACCTCAAAAAGAACAACCGCTTCCAGGATGTGCTGATGATGACCTTCAGTGAATTTGGCAGGAGGGTTACACAAAATGCAAGCGGCGGTACAGACCATGGCACAGCCAACAATATGTTTTTTGTGAGTGGCGGCCTAAAAGAAAAAGGAATGTTGAATGCAATGCCCGACCTGGCAGATTTGAACGAAGGCGACCTGAAACACAAAGTGGATTTTAAAGATGTGTATGCCACCGTTTTAAATAAATGGCTGGGCGCAGATGATAAAATGATACTGGGGGCTAAGCATTCGTATATGAATTTTGTATAGCCAATTTGTCCGGGCTAAGAAGCAGTGTGGAACAGTGTTGCATTGCCCTCTTGTACTGAATACCATTGGTGATCATTTTTACGTTTTGTTCCAGGGGTACGTCTACATTGTGAGGGTGATGAAAGCTATTTCTTCAATGCGGTTTTATAAAGCATCCATCCCATGGTGGCGAAAAATAATACGCCTAATAAAAAATAGCCATTGGTAGTAAGGGCAGAACTTAGCGAATGTTCCAGTGATATTTTCTGCAAGAAACGGTCTCCCCAATCACTGCCTGAAAGGAAAGCAATGACAACACCCGCCACCGCACCACCTGCAACAAGGCCTGTGGCAAAGAGGCTGCCTTTTCCTAATTCTTCATCTTCGGCAGTTGAAATAATATTTTCTTTTTTCTTTTTAATGTCAACCAATCCCTTGATTGCACCACCAATAAATATCGGCAAAGTAGTTGACAAAGGAAGGTAGGCACCAACGGCAAAACTCAGAGATTTGATACCACATAGTTCCATCACTACGGCAACGAATACACCTACAAAAACATATTGCCAATCAAGGTTAAAAGAAAGAATTCCTTTTATGAGCGTAGCCATTAATGTGGCCTGTGGAGCAGGATATTTTTCAGTACCAATAGCATGATGAATTCCCTGCGCCAGCATTTCGCCGGAGGGCTTATCTAAAAATTTAATAGTAATGCCGATAACAATTGAGGATACGATTGCTCCGACAAAAAGCGCTATTTGCTGGTTGCGTGGAGTAGCGCCTACAATATAGCCGCTTTTTAAATCCTGTGAGGTAGCACCTGCATTTGCGGCAGCAATACAGATCATTCCGCCAACTACCAGTACAAGTGGTTCGTATGCATTTCCGGTCCATCCCACCGCCATAAAAATGAGGCTGGTACCCATTACCGTGGCAATGGTCATTCCACTTATAGGGTTATTGGAAGACCCGATCAATCCAACTATTCTTGATGAAACCGTAACGAACAATGCGCCGAATATGATTACCAGGATCCCAATCAATAATTTCTGCAAAATACTATCTCCCGGCACCTGGGGCAGCAAGGCAATCAAGGCAACCAAAGCCAGGCTCCCAGGGCCTACAACTTTTATATCAAGGTCTTTTTCCGTTCTCAACGCAGCATTGGTTTGTTCTTCGGCAGATTTATTTTTGATGGAGCTCACACTTCCTTTGATTGATTTTACAATTGTGGGAATGGTTTTAAATAAAGTAATGATGCCGCCAGCAGCAACTGCACCAGCGCCAATCTGCCGGATGAATGCATAATAGATGGCGGCCGGGTAATCATTAAAAGTGTGTGTAACAGCATTCCATCCACCCTTGCCGCCATCTTTTGTAAGGTCTGTGAGGTAGCCCAATTTTACCAACTGAAGGGCAATGGTATCAGCGGGTACAATGGATGATAACAGCGGTATCAATACCAGCCAGCTTAATACGCCACCCGCAACTAACACACCGGCTATCCGTGGCCCGATGATATAGCCGACACCCAGGTATTCGGGTGTGATTTCGCCGCTCACCTGTGCAGATGGGAAAAACTTATTGACTTGTTTGGTAGCATACACAGGCGTTTCAGCAATGATGTGTAATATCTTTTGCAGTATAGCATAACCAAAAGCCACATCCAATCCCCAAAAGGCTGTCTTGGCAAAATCGCCACCTTTTTCCCCTGCCTTCAGTACGTCTCCACATGCAGTTCCTTCCGGGTAAGGAAGTGTTTCATGCTCATTAACGATCAATGCTCTTCTTAACGGGATCATCAGCAAAGTGCCCAGCATGCCACCGACAATTGCCAATATTAAAATGGTGAGGTAATTAAAATAAGAAGCGCTGTCAGGTGATGAAAGAAATAAAAATCCCGGTAAAGTAAAAGACACACCTGCTGCAATACTTTCCCCGGCGCTGCCCGTAGTTTGTATAATATTATTTTCAAGAATGGTTGTTTTAAAATACTTCCTTCCTAATGTAATGGCAATAACGGCGATGGGTATGGAAGCAGAAACGGTTAGGCCGGCTTTTAAAGCAAGGTAAACGGTGGCAGCGCCGAATATTACGCCAAACAAACTGCCTAACAAAATTGACTTAACGGTCAATTCTTTCATGATGGTTTGAGGAGATACAAATGGCTGGAACAATTTTTTCTCAATCATGCTGGCTGGTTTTATGAAGGAAGATAAATAAAAAAAGGCGACCATCGGGCCGCCTTAAAAATATTTTTAATCAACTCTTACCTGATACCATGCATCATCTTTCTGAGCTGGAATGATAATAGAAACAAGAGGATTGCTGCAGCTCCGGCGAAGCCAACAAAGATCATGAAATAGGTGTGTAGGTTATCTATGGTGATCCCAAGGAATACCGGCGGCGGCGCTGTTGATGTGGGATCAGGATACAATGAGCTCATAGTTCCTGCCAGTTTATTACCGGTAGCGATGGCCATAAACCATATTCCCATCATAAGTGAGGTAAATCTGCCTGGTGTTAATTTATTAACCATTGAAAGGCCGATAGGGCTTAAAAAAAGTTCACCTACTGTATGCAAAAAGTATAACCCTGTGAGCCAAAGTATGCTCACTTTTAACAGAGGGTCGGCGGAGGCACCAAATGATATAAATAAAAATCCAAGTGCCAGGAAACCGAGTCCCATTGCCTGTTTCATGGGGGCAGGGGGTTCAATGCCCCTCTTGGCCAGCCAACTCCACAATACCGCGAAAATGGGAGCAAGTATTACAATGAATATCGGGTTAAAACTTTGGAAATAACTTGCGGGCATTTCCCAGCCAAATACATTGCGGTCTGTTTGTTCGTTCGCAAAAAAGGTGAGGGATGCACCTGCCTGTTCAAAGCACATCCAAAAGAAGATAACGAAGAGCATAATGATAATGATAACCGATAGTCTTGACTTTTCCACTTTCGTTAATGAACGATCAGTAAGAATAGCAAATGGAAGGCATAGCGTCATTCCATAAATCGCGGAGCCCCAAATATCAACATCCAATACAAAATATAGTATGCAGATCGCACTGATAATGGAGGTCAGCAATATAATTATTTGCGTTGTACTAAAACCCGTTTTGCCCGATTCTGAAACGGATGTATCTTTTAATTTATTTGCATGGGTACCCAGCGGTTCACCATTTGCAGATACCACATACTTGTCTTTTGTGTAGTAAAAAACCACCAGGCTTATCAGCATTCCGATCCCTGCTGCAAAAAAGCCCCATTTAAAATCTACTTTTTCACCAAGATAACCACAGACAAGCGGAGCAATAAAGGCGCCTGCATTTATGCCCATATAAAAAATGGTATAAGCCGAATCTTTTTTGCTGTTTTCATTTTCATGATAGAGCTGGCCCACCATCGTGGAAATATTTGGCTTAAAAAAACCATTGCCAAAAATTAAAAATGCAAGCCCTGTCCATAAAATTGGGATTGCAACTTCTGATCCTGAACTCATCGATGCACAGGCAAATAAAAGAAATTGCCCTGTTGCCATTAAAAGCCCCCCCACGAAAATCGACTTCCGGTTTCCCCAATACCTATCAGCCATATAGCCACCGAGCAATGGAGTCAAATAAACCAGTCCCGTGTAACTTCCGTAGATATTGGAAGCGTATGCTTTATCAAACAATAGTTTGTCGGTCATAAACAAAACAAATATTGCCCTCATTCCGTAATAACTAAATCGTTCCCAAAACTCTGTCGCAAATAATACATACAATCCCTTTGGGTGCCCTTTTTTTTGAATTACCTCTTCGTTCATACAATGCATTTAGCTGGTGAATATTGATTTTATCCTCTCAAAGTAGCAATTTTCTTTTAACCACAACAAAAGCAATTCTACCTATTGGGAAAACAAACAAAATTTCTGTTGCCGTTGGTAAAAATAATATGGTAAACTGTTTTAGTAACTTTAATTTCGCCGCTAAACTCTATCCTTTTTTTAAATAACCCATTAAGTTCATGAATATTCTTATAATTGGCGCTGGTGGAAGGGAGCATACATTAGCGTGGAAATTGAAGCAAAGCCCCTCGTGTGAAAAATTATTTATTGCCCCGGGAAATGCCGGCACTTCAAAATTGGGTACCAATGTAAACCTGGCCACTACTGATTTTAACGGGTTGTCCTCTTTTTGCATCAGCAATAAAATAGATATGGTGATAGTAGGGCCCGAAGAACCTTTAGTAAAAGGGATATATGATTTCTTTAAAGCTGATCCGCTTACCTCATTCATCAACGTTATAGGCCCATCGAAAGAAGCTGCCAGGCTCGAAGGAAGCAAGGCTTACGCAAAAGCGTTTATGCAACGCCACAATATCCCTACTGCTGCATACCGCGAATTTGATGCAACAAATTTTGAAGAGGGCATGACGTATATTAAAAATCATTCATTACCGGTGGTGTTGAAAGCCGATGGTCTGGCAGCCGGTAAGGGCGTCATCATCTGTTCGAATCATATAGAAGCTTTGGCCGAGTTTGAACTGATGATACAACAGTCCAAATTTGGTGAAGCGGGTAAACGGGTAGTTATCGAAGAGTTTTTAGATGGGATTGAATTAAGTGTATTTGTCCTAACAGACGGAAAAAATTATGTGTTGCTGCCTGAAGCGAAAGATTATAAAAGAATAGGCAATGGAAATACCGGTCCAAACACTGGCGGAATGGGGGCGGTAAGCCCGGTACCTTTTGTAGATGATGTATACATGCAAAAAGTAAAGGCGGCTATAATAGAGCCAACCATTGCAGGTTTACATTCGGAAAAACTGGAATATAAAGGCGTAGTATTTATAGGATTGATCAATGTGAGCGGAGAGCCTTATGTGATTGAGTATAATTGCAGGTTTGGCGACCCTGAAACTGAGGTGATCATTCCAAGAATAGAAAACGACCTGGCAGATGTGTTACTGGCTACCTCACAGCAACGGCTGAATGAAATAACTATTAAGACCAGCCCGCAGGCTGCGGTAACGGTAGTGGCTGTAAGCGGTGGTTATCCCAATGACCATGAAACTGGTAAAGAAATACTGGGTCTGGATGATACAAAAATAAATGGCACCATTATTTTTCATTCGGGCACGCGGCAGGATGGAGACAAAGTAGTAACAAGCGGAGGCAGGGTGTTAGCCATTACTTCTTTTGGAAATAATATTACTGAAGCTGCAGAACAATCAAACTATGTACTTGATCAGATATTTTTTGAAGGAATAAATTTCAGAGATGACATAGGTTTTGAATTTAGATGAAAATGGTGGATGGTTGATTGTTGATGAAAAGTCTCCTGGCGTAGTTTTAGCAATCTATCTTTAAACATGCAAAACCATTAACTATCAACCATCAACTATCAACCCATTGTTTCCACAAAAAATTGACAAATGGATTATTTGCCATTGTTAATTCAAATAAATTACGTCAACTTTGCCCCATTATTTACATTCGATTTTTCTCTATATAAATTATGGGTCTTTTTAATTTTTTTACTCAGGAAATTGCAATGGATTTGGGCACCGCAAACACCCTGATAATTTTCAATGACGAAGTAGTAGTAAATGAACCTTCCATTGTTGCCTTAGACAGAAACAATCCTAAAAATATTTTAGCGGTGGGTAAAAAAGCATTGATGATGCATGAAAAAACCCATGAAAGTATTCGTACCGTTCGTCCGTTAAAAGACGGTGTGATAGCGGATTTTAATGCTGCCGAATTAATGATAAGGGAAATGATCAAAATGATCTATCCTAAAAAGCCATTATTCGCTCCAAGTTGGAGAATGATGATCTGCATTCCCAGCAGCATAACAGAGGTTGAAAAACGTGCGGTAAGGGATAGCGCTGAACAGGCTGGAGCGAAAGAAGTTTACCTGATTCATGAACCAATGGCAGCAGCACTCGGTATAGGTATCGACGTAGAAGAACCGGTGGGCAATATGATCATTGATATTGGCGGTGGAACTACCGGTATTACGGTGATTGCGCTGGCAGGTATTGTTTGTGATCAGAGCATTCGTATTGCAGGTGATGAATTTACTGCGGATATTATGGAAGCCCTTCGCAGGTATCATAGTTTATTGATTGGTGAAAGGACTGCTGAACAAATTAAGATACAGGTAGGCGCAGCTATGAAGGATTTGGAGAATCCACCGGATGATATTCCAGTAAATGGCCGTGACCTTGTGACTGGGATTCCAAAGCAGGTATTTGTAAGTTTCCAGGAAGTGGCCGAAGCATTGGATAAAAGCATTTTTAAAATAGAAGAAGCCATATTAAAAGCTTTGGAAACTACGCCGCCTGAATTAGCCGGGGATATCTATCGCAGAGGTTTATATTTAACGGGTGGTGGTTCTCTTTTGAGAGGGCTTGATAAACGCATTGCAGCAAAAATAAAATTGCCGGTACATGTGGCGGATGATCCGCTTAAAAGCGTGGTAAGAGGTACAGGTATTGCTTTAAAGAATTACGATAAGTATCCATTTGTAATGCGTTAAGCATTCTGCAAGGAAAATATTCATTAATCCCGGGCGATTAAAACTTACAAATAACTTTAGTTAATTATAAATGCCCTGAATGATGAACTGTTATTCCTCCTCAGGGGATAGGGGCATAAAGTTCTTTTTGGTATGAAGACTTTTCTATATTTTTTAAGTTTCGGTTGCTCCTCCCGGAGAAGGTTAGGAGGGTCTTTGTATGCGTAACATTTTTCTATTCATCCGAAGGTATTTCAATTTAATTTTTTTGCTGTTATTGCAGGGGTTTTGCATCTACCTGATAGTTCATTATAACAGATGGCATAATGCCGTGGCTTCGGGATATATGAACGAGATCACCGGTAAGATCAATACCCAGTATAATAAAGTTGATTATTATTTTCACCTAAAGAAGACAAATGAGCAACTGGCAAAAGACAACGAACGGTTAAGAAATCTCTTAAAGGAAAATTTTGACAAGCCGGATACTGCGACGAAAATCGTTACAGATTCTATCCCGTATGACACCTTAGGCAACCGCCGCAATTGGCTTTATCTTTCTGCTAAAGTCGTTTCCAATTCTGTTACTGCACAAAACAATTTTATTGTATTAGCAAGGGGTTCTGCCCAGCAGTTGAAAAGGGACCAGGGCGTGATTAATCCGGGGAACGGCATAGTGGGAATAATTACCGATGTAAGTGAAAACTTTGCCGTGGTAATGAGCCTGCTTCACAAGGACAGTAAGATAAGCGTTAAATTAAAAAATGGGGGTGATGCCGGCCAGGTGATTTGGGATGGCAAAGACCCTAACCGCCTTTCCTTAATTGAAATTCGCAAAAGTGCCAAAGTGGTTAAAGGCGATACGGTGTATACCAGTGGCTTTACACCAACTTTTCCTTACGGATTAATGGTGGGTACAATTGATGAAGTGGTGCCTGATAAGGGCAGCAACAATTATCTCATAAAATTAAAATCTGCTGTTAATTTTTACAATCTGCAATATGTTTATGCGATTGAAAATTTTCAAAAAGACGAGATTAACAGGCTGTTAAAAAATGCAAATAATAAAATTAATTAATTTGCTTTAGCAAATAAGTGATGAGTACGCTGGTAAAAAATATTGTTCGTTTTATATTACTCATTTTTGTGCAGGTGTTTGTGCTGGATCGGATCCACGTGCACTTTATGGTAACACCCTATCTTTATTTTTTGTTTATATTATGGATGCCTTTTAAGATTGGCCGTACCCTTCAGATGCTGATCGCTTTTGCCCTCGGCTTTACATTGGATAGTTTCAGGCACAATCCCGGTTTTCATGCTGCGGCTTGTGTTTTGCTGGCATACTTCCGCCCTTTTCTTGTCAATATTCTTATTCCCCAGGAAGGCGCCGACAATAACTACGAAGAACCGTCGCCCAAAAGCATGGGTGGCTTTGTTCCGTATATGCTTTATGCAGCCGTACTTACGCTGGTGCACCATGCCTGGTTGTTTTTTCTCGAGGCCTGGCAATTCGGCGATTTCTGGTATTTTATCATAAAAACTTTATTGTCAACCGCCATCAGCCTCTTATTAATTGTTATTGTAGAATTGATTTTTTCACGCAAGCAACAGTTTAGAACCAATACCGTTTAAGAGATGTCTGATGTTTGATTTTTTGATGTCTGATTTTAAATCGGTAGCAAGGATGGTTGATAATTATTCGTTTGTGAAAGGCAGGTGGACTGTTTATTTCATCCGCTTTTAAAAACAAAACTACCGACATAACAAAAAACTAAAGCCTGAATTTTAACCATCAACCATTAACCTTAAACCATCAACCTTTTAACACTTGTCAGTTTTTAATCAGTCACGGAAGAATGTTGTAATGCTTTTTTTTGCAGGCATGTTCGTTGTTATAATTCTACAACTGGCCAACCTGCAAATATTTTCTTCAAAGTATAAAATAATGGCTGATGACCAAGGCAAGTTCAGAAAAGTTATCTATCCCGATCGTGGTATTGTATACGACCGCCAACATAAAGCCATCCTGCAAAATATGACCATCTATGATTTGATGGTAGTACCTAACAAAATAAAAGGGTTGGATACAATTGCTTTGTGCCGCATATTAAATATGGATACTGCCACCTTCAATAAAAGGGTAGTGGAACTCATTATTAAAAATGGCAGAAGCAGGCCGTCCATATTTGATGCCCTGTTGAGTGATGAGAAAATGGCTATGTTGAATGAGGCTATGTATAAATTCGTACCGGGTTTTTATTTGCAGGAGCGGCCGGTAAGAAGCTACCCGATCGATGCAGCCGGCAATATACTTGGTTATTTGTCGGAGGTGGATACCAATTTTTTAAAATCGCATAAGGGTGAAGGATACCAGATAGGTGATTATGCAGGAAAGACGGGCCTGGAAAGGACCTATGAAAAAGTGCTGATGGGCCAAAGAGGTATTGAATACTGGAAAAGGGATAACAAGAATCGTTTAACCGAAAGACTTGAGAAAGGGAAATTCGATACTGCTGCAATTGCCGGCGAAAATATGCACCTTTCACTGGATATTGCTTTACAGGAGTTTGGAGAAATGCTGATGCAAAATAAGGTGGGTGCAGTAGTTGCCATTGACCCCCAAACCGGAGGCGTACTGGCTATGATCAGCAGCCCTACATTTAAGCCAAAATACTTAACCGGCTCCGACCGTAAAAAACATTATGCCGAACTGTTGCTTAATCCGGCTTTGCCTTTACTCAACAGAACAGTCAACGCAAAATATTCTCCGGGATCTACATTTAAAACCCTGCAGGGGTTAGTGGGCCTGCATGAAGGAGTGATAACGCCTACAACCAATTTTAGCTGTAGCGGGGCTTTTTACGGATGCGGAAAACCCATGCGGTGCCTTGATCCGGGTGTATGGGCACTAACGGGCGCCATTACCCATTCCTGCAATACCTACTTTGCCAATGTGATGCAGCGGGTTATCAATAATCCCAAGTATCCGAGCGTTGACAGTAGTTTAAACCAATGGGCAACTTATATGAGGGCCTTTGGACTTGGGCATAGGCTAGGCATTGACGTTCCTACGGAAAGAAGTGGCTCCATACCAACAGCAGCTACCTACAATAAAATCTATGGTGTAGGCCATTGGAATTTTTGCACTTTTCGTTCTGTAAGCATTGGGCAGGGTGAAGTAGAAACAACTCCATTACAGGTAGCCAACGAAATGGCTTACCTGGCCAACAAAGGCTGGTTTATTACTCCACATATGGTTGATTCTATTGAAGGCGGCGATAAGTTCGGCCTGTTGCAAAAATTTAAAGAAAAGCATCATCCGCTTGACATTTCTGATAGTGTTTTTGAAGCGGTACACAACGGAATGCAAGGTGTTATGGATGGTGGAACAGGCCGGTATGCCCAGGTGCCGGGCGTAGTGGTGTGCGGAAAAACAGGTACGGTTGAAAATGCCTACAACGGGGTGAAACAAAAGGACCATGCTTTTTTTGCAGCTTTCGCTCCCCGGGATAATCCAAAGATCGCAATAGCAGTTATATGTGAAAATGCTGGTTTTGGTTCTACATCAGCGGCGCCTATTGCCAGTTTAATGATTGAGAAATACCTGAAAGATTCAATAGTGGATAAGGCCCGGAAAGAGAAAGTGGAGCAAATAGCCAATCTTAATCTTATACCTCCGCGGATATTTAAAGAGCTTCGCAAAATGGATTCCTTGCGGCACGCAAAGGATTCGGCTTACCTGGCCTCAAAGGGATACATAAAAATTGTGAAGGATACAATTGGGCTGGATGCTGATGATGAAGCTGATGCAATGGACAAATTAAAAAAGGAAAGGGAATCAGCAAAGAAAGAACTACCGAAAAAAGATACGAACGCTGTTCCTTTAAAAAAGATTGAAGCGATATTACCGCCTGAAAAAAAGAAACCCGAAGCAAAGGATACTGTTAAAAATTAAAAACACAGCTGTAAAAAAATGTATCATAAGAATCCAACTTTGGGCAAAGGTGTAGATTGGATACTGGTATGGCTATATGCCATACTAGTATTGGTTGGATTATTATGTATTTTTTCAGTTGAATACCGAACGGTGGATGGGGTGCTGGACAGTTTTTTAGGGTTTAAAAAAAATTATAGCAAACAGCTATTTTATTTCATTACCTGTATTGTTCTGGCCACATTTATCCTGTTAATGGATAGTAAACTTTTTACTGCTACCGCAAACATTTCATACCTGGTTGGCATCACACTGATATTGGCAACCTTTGTGGTGGGTAAAGAAATAAAGGGCTCCAAAAGCTGGATACCGCTGGGTTTCATGAATTTGCAGCCGGTAGAATTGTGCAAAATATTTACCTCTCTCGCACTTGCAAAGTATTTGGCAATGCCCGATATGAATTTTAGAAAATCGCAATCCCAAATAATTGCGGCGGTAATTTCCTTTGCACCCGCAGCATTATCCATCCTGCAGGGTGAAACAGGCCTTGCACTTGTATATTTTTCATTCCTGATCCCAATGTACCGGGAAGGGTTGCCGCCGGGGTATCTTATCACTGGTGCGGCCATGGCTGTTTTGCTGATTGCATCATTGCTGTTTTCTACCAAGGTTTTACTGATAGCTTTTGCAGTGCTCGGAGCTGGGTTTATTTATTTTAACCGCAGGCAAATAAAACGCAATAACCAGGTACTGGTATGGGTAATAGTTATATGGGCTTTTTGTTCTGTGTTTGTGGGGGTGGTGGTGCCGTTTACTTTTAAAAATGTTTTTAAACCCTACCAGGCAGATAGAATATTTAGCATGGTAGGTGTTGACAATCCGTTTGCGGATAAAAATGCAGTAGACCTTGTTAACCTGGAAGAACAAAAGGCAAAACAGAAAAAAACAGATAAACAGAATTACAATGTAAAGCAATCTAAGATAGCGATTGGTTCAGGGGGCATTCTAGGTAAGGGTTTTTTAAAAGGCACACAAACACAAGGTGATTTTGTACCTGAACAGCATACAGATTTTATATTTACATCAGTGGGAGAAAATTTTGGCTTTTGGGGAAGTACGTTGTTAATGCTGCTATACATGGGACTTATCTTTCGCATCATTACCATTGCTGAGCGGCAAAGAAGTACATTCAGCCGGGTATATGCATATTGCGTAGCCAGTATTTTTTTCTTTCACGTGGCCGTAAATATTTGTGTAACTATCGGGCTGGCGCCAGTGATTGGGATTACTTTACCGTTGTTAAGTTATGGGGGCTCATCTTTATTAACTTTTACCATACTTCTTTTTATACTGGTAAGGTTAGACGCCGACAGGCAGATGGTATTGAGGTAAATCCACATTCTCTGTGAAGCCATTTAAATTTTTTCTTTTGTCACGAATGCACGAATAATCTCTAATTTTTTTTGATAAAAATGAGCATTAATACATTTATTCGTGCATTCGTGGCAAGCAAGATATACGTGGACAATGAAGAAATCATTTTTGTAAGGATGGGATCTGGTATCCACCATTGATTTTAAATTAACTTTGCTGCGAAACTTAATTTTTTAGATTCTCCTTAAAATATTGGAGTATAAATCCCTTTCGGGGGTAAGAAGTATGAGAATAATTCCATTGAGTGAAGGAGCGTTTACCATTGACAAGACCAAGCAATTTGTTCCTTTTGATAAGCAAAAAGATGATTTGCAGCAAAGAACAGTGGGCAGCTTATTGGTAGAAATCCAACCTTTTTGTATAGTAACGGCCAACGATATAATTATCATTGATACAGGATTGGGTTTCAGCAACGCCGATGGTACTTTGCAAATACATCAAAATTTATTGGATAACGGAATCAACCCAATGGAAGTAACCAAAGTGTTACAAAGTCATTTGCATAAAGATCATTCCGGTGGCATCAGTAAGAAAGACAATATCCTTCTTCAGCATTTTTTCAACTTCCCCAATGCTACCTATTATGTAAATAAGGATGAGCTGGCGTACGCATTTGAAAAAGGAAGCCCCTCTTATGATGCAGATGAATTTGAAATACTAAGGAATGCCGATAAGGTGGTGTTTTTAGCAGGCGATGGCATGATTGATAATTATATCCGATACGAAGTAAGTGGTGCGCATTCGCCTTTCCACCAGGTTTTTTGGATAGAAGAAAATGGACAAAAAGTTTTCTTTGGTGGTGATGTAGCTCCACAGCTTCAGCAAATGAAAAACAGGTTCATTGCCAAATACGATTATGATGGGAAAAAATGCATGGAGTTAAGGCAACTATGGTGGCAGCAAGGTAGGGAAGAGCATTGGACCTTCCTGTTTTATCACGACATTAAAACGCCTGTATTTAATTTTGAAGAGGGGCAATAGAAAACGGTCAGATTTACCAGAACTGACCGCTAACTTTCATCTAAACAACCATCTAAACTTATTTCATATCCTGCTTTATAAATTCATATTCCTATTGATTTTTTCGCTGCAGTGGCCTGTTCGCTTTACGCTGATTTTGATTACGCATGGATTTAATTAATAACTGCCTGAATCTTCCTTCTGCATTAAAAATCCGGTTCATCCTTTGCTCCCCCAATATTTTTGTAAACTGGTCTTTGTATCTTTTACGCAGGTTCAACACCTTTTCATCACGATCCAGTACATCTGCATCATCCTTAATTGTTGTTTTCAATTCTTTTGCATACTGGTTATATACGGGCCAGAATTTTTGTGCTTCATCCGGCGTAAGATCAAGTTCCTTACTTATAAAAGCTACTTTAAGGGCTTCAATATCCTGCTGTTTTTTTTCAGAGGGCAAATCATCCTGGGCTATTGCAAATCCTGAAATGCTTATAAATGCCATCAAAAAGTATAATTTTTTCATTATTGTCTCTCCTAATTTTTTAGTGTTGTTTTTTCTATTTCATTCAGAAATTTTTCCAAAGTTTTCTCGTCCAGCAAATAATCTTCTTCGCTGGGCAAATTGCTTTCCTCAAGGTTGTTTCTTAATATAGCTACATCAGCAATATCCCCATTGTTTTCCAAATATTTGGCAATGTCAGTTGCTGTAAGGTTTGTAAGTGCATCGTTAAACTGCTTATCATCCATTTTTTTGCCTTTTTCAATGGAAGAATCCAGCACAGCAATATTATTTTCACTGTCTACACCAGGGCCGGGTGCATCAAAGTATTTATAAACACCTAAGGCCAAAGTACCCGTCATCATTGCCGCTATTGCATATTTGATGATCAAATTCCGGCTGCCCATCTTCACTACTCTAGCATTGCCAGATTGAACTTTTCTTATAATATTATCCGCAAGGCTATCAAAATACCCGTTGGGGACAGCAAATAATTCTTTGTTTTGAAGGCGATGCAATAAGGGTGATAATATTGCTAACTCTTCTTTTGCATCAACTGTTTTAATCTTATTTAAGATGAGGCTACTTATGTTTTTAAAATACCCTTCAGGTACTGTAAACACGTTTTTATTTCGAATAGCATAAAGCACGGGCGACAAATGTTTGATCTCCTCAGTCGCCGTCTCAGCCTTTTTTATTTTATTTAAAATAGAATCAGCCAGCTGATCAAAATAACCGTCCGGCACATCCTCTAAATATTTGTTTTGAGGTAAAATTGTGGAGCCCTGTTCTTCCTTTAAGCCCGCCAGCACTGTATCATATATCCTGTCAAAATATCCTTCCGGAACGGTAAAAACATTCACCTTATCAAGACCTGCAATCAGCGGGCTTAATAATTTCAATTCGTTTAATATGTAAGTTGTTGTTTCCATCCGTTATTCAGACCTTAAAAGGGTATAAGGGTTTAATGATTTAGTATATAGTCTTCTATTTTTTTTACAGCATGGTGATAGCTGGCTTTTAATGCTCCCTCGCTGGTTTCCAGTACACGGCTCATTTCTTCATAAGGCATTTCATCGTAATACCTTAAGTTAAAAACAGCCCGTTGTTTGTCAGGCAATAGCTGCATTGCTAATTGTAATTTCCATTCTGCCTTATTTATGTCGAAATTCTTATCAGCTTTTAATCGATTGCTCAACCCATTTTCGTCATTGCTAAAAGACACAGTTGATCTCTTTTTTTGCTGTTCAATGAAAGTGAGACTTTCGTTGGTGGCTATACGGTACATCCAGGTATATAACTGGCTGTCTTCTCTAAAATTCTCGAGTCCGTTCCACACTTTAATGAACATATTTTGCAAAACATCGTTTGCATCTTCATGGTCTATTACCATCCGCCTGATATGCCAATACAATTTTTCCTGGTATTTTTTTATTATACCTGTAAAGCCCCGCTCTTTGGTAATGGGGTCTTTAAATTGCATTAAAAGTTCTTTATCTTCTAATTGTTGGGCCATAAGTGTTAAGCGGGTATAAAAGTAAAAAAACCAATCTTAAGATTGGTTTAATTGTCAAAGGTTTAATATAATTTCCCTTATGCGTTTTTTCTTGCCATCACTTTTTCTGCTGCTGTTACAATATTCGGAGCATCAAGGCCATATTTTGTAAGTAATTCGCTAGGTTTGCCACTTTCACCAAATGTATCATTTGTTCCTACATATTCTATTGGAATGGGAAATTGTTTGGCAGCCACCTGGGCAATGCTATCACCCAGGCCACCGATAATATTATGCTCTTCGCAAGTAACAGCACACCTGGTTTTACTGATAGATGCCATGATAGCTTCTACATCCAATGGCTTAATCGTATGAATATTGATCACTTCTACGCTGAATCCTTTTTCTTCCAGTATCCTTCCTGCTTCTATGGCCTTCCATACAAGGTGGCCACAGGCAAAAATGCTCACGTCTGTACCATCGGATATTTTGTGTGCTTTGCCAATTACGAAATCACTCTCCTTGGTAAAAATTGGCCATACCGGACGGCCAAATCTTAGATAAACCGGGCCTTCGTAATCTGCAATGGCAATGGTGGCGGCTTTTGTTTGATTGTAGTCCGCCGGCACTATTACAGTCATTCCTGGCAACATTTTCATCAGGCCAATATCTTCTAATATCTGGTGGGTAGCCCCATCTTCGCCCAGTGTTAACCCGGCATGGCTTGCACATATTTTTACATTTTTGCCGCTGTAGGCAACTGACTGGCGGATCTGGTCATACACCCTGCCCGTGGAAAAATTCGCAAAGGTTGTTGTATAGGGTATTTTACCTCCAATTGTTAAGCCTGCAGCCACACCAATCATATTTGCTTCCGCAATGCCGCATTGGATAAAACGCTCCGGGAATTCCTTTATAAAGGCGTTCAGTTTCATTGATCCCAGCAAATCAGCGGTAAGTGCTATTACATTTTCATTTTTTCTTCCGGCTTCCAAAATACCGTCACCAAAGCCGCTGCGGGTATCCTTATTGCCTGTAACCTGTATATCTTTTAACATAAAAAACTATCTCTTGTTTGATTGTTATTAAAGGAGCCGCAAGATATGTATTGCTGTTTATTAAATTGACTTTTATTACAATTTTTGTAAGGTTTCATTTTTTAATTTCAATTCCCACTTCCAGGCAGAGGCCATCATATCGTCCAGGCTATAGGCCGGTAACCAGCCCAATTCGCTTTTTGCTTTATTGTTATTGGCATAAATAGAAATAACATCACCGGCACGGCGCGGGCCTGTTGTATAATTTAGTTTCACATTATTTACCTTTTCGAAAGCGTTGATCACTTCTAAAACTGTATAGCCATCACCTGTACCCAGGTTAAATATTTCGGGGTTTATTTTATTTTTTTTGCTGAGAAGAAAATTAAGCGCCAACGTATGTGCATGGGCGATGTCGCACACATGTATATAATCCCGAACGCAACTCCCATCCCGTGTTGGATAATCCGTGCCCCATACCTGCATAGTGGGCAATTTGCCGATGGCAGTTTGTGTAATAGCCGGAACGAGGTTGGCAGGCTTGCCTAAAGGTATTTCACCTATCAATGTAGATGGATGCGCTCCCACAGGGTTAAAATACCTTAACAGGATGGCCTGCAAAGCGTTGCTTTTTACCGTTGCATTTACGATGGTTTCGCCCATTTGCTTGGTGGCGCCGTAAGGTGATTCGGCAGGTTTTTGGGGTGTTTCCTCTGTTACAGGGATTGCATCAGGATTTCCGTATACTGTGCAGGAAGAAGAGAAAACGAAATGGGGAACATTGTATTTTTCGGCACATTTTAAAATATTTACCAGCGAAGTAAGATTGTTTTCAAAATACAACAAAGGTTCTTCAACAGATTCCCCCACCGCTTTGTAGGCAGCAAAGTGTATAATGCCGTTTATATCTATATTTTCTTCAAATATTGTTTGCGTGCCATCCAGGTCACAAAGGTCGATCACATAATTTTTTATTTTTTTACCAACGATCTTTTCAGCTCCTTCCAAAATAGCGGTATCGCTTCGGGAATTATTATCTACAGAAATTACCTCATATCCGTTCTGTATAAGGTCTACAATTGTATGTACACCGATATAACCGCAGCCACCAGTGACTAATATTTTATTCATGTTTTTATCAGTTGAAATTTAAGGTTAAATATTTTGGAGAAAACAGCATCTGCACTTATTAAAATAAGATCATTTAAAAGGGCAGTAGAAGCTATAATAGCATCAGGCAGTGTTAGTTTATATTTCTTTCGTATCCTTACTGTTTCCTTTATTAATTTTTCATCAGGTGGAGCGATATAAAAAACTGTTATTCCTTTTAAAAAGTTTTCAAATAGGTACTTGTCCTTTTCGCCCAGATCATTGTTGGATAAAAATTCCATTCGTGTGATGATTGATATTGCAATCTCATCCAGAGATAAGTTATTCTTAAAATGACTTAATTTACCTTGTAACAGATAGAATACGCTATTTGCGTCTAATAGGAATTTAGCCCCACTCATTTCTTATACTTTTTTGATAAGCAAGAGGGTCTCCTTTCCACTTAAGTTTTCCAGCGAAATCCCCGATAGTCTTTTTTTCGTTTTCTTTTTTTTCATCTTCCAAAATGACCATTACAGCAATCTCTGCCGCACTATTGTTAATGGGTAAATCAATTTTACATTTTCCTGCTTTAGTCCTCCTGGCAATGGCTTTTATCGCTTCCATAGCTTATTGTTTTTACAAATTTACGGCATGTTTTTTACCAATATAAAAAATCACTCATTTAGGGGTGAGTGATTTAAAAGAAAATATAAAAAATATTTATTTAAGAAAGAAAGAAGTAATTAAATAGATTATACCTGCCAGCAGTGCACTTACTGGTATGGTGAGGATCCATGCCCAAAGCAAACTAACAGTTACGCCCCATCGTACCGCACTTAACCTTTTGGTTGCGCCTACTCCAATGATGGCACCAGTAATCGTATGAGTTGTACTTACAGGAATACCCATTTGTTCGGTCATAAATAAAGTAAGTGCGCCGGAAGTTTCAGCAGCCACTCCTTCCAAAGGTGTTACCTTGGTTATCTTAGTTCCCATCGTTTTCACAATCTTCCAGCCGCCACTCATTGTACCGAGGCCAATAGCGGTGTAACAAGCCAGGGGAACCCATGTAAGCTCTTTTAATGCAGCGCCAACATCAGGATATTTTGTACTGTTATACGCTACAAAAGCTGCCCCAATAATTCCCATTACTTTTTGCGCATCGTTGCCACCATGGCCAATACTAAAAGCGCCAGATGAAAACAACTGCAGCTTTTTAAACATATTTGCTGTGCGGTATGCATTCGGTGATTTTACTTTTTCCGAATAAATATAGGCGCAGATAAAAATGGCCATCATTATTAAAATACCGTAAATGATCACTGAGTTATTTGCTTTTTCCAACGCTTTGGATAACGCTGGCGCATCCACCGTAGGGTCAACTTCCTTTTTAATTTTTTCTGCAAGGTTATCAGCGCCCAACTGTTTGTAATCAGACAGCATAGGTTCAGCCGCATTTACAAAAGCAAGGGCCGAATTATAGCCTGCAACTTTAGACGGGTTGACAGCAGCTTCTTTTTTCCGGGCATCAATTTTATAAAATTTAGCCAGGTTTTCTTCAAGCTTATTTTGTTCAAAATGAGCAAAGAGAAACCATGTACCAATACCTGTCAATATAATTAAACCCACTTTCGCCCATGTATTGCGCATGATGGTGATGACGGTGATATAAATCGAAATAAACATTCCAATAAGCGGAGCCAGAAAGATAAACAGTATGATCTCGGTAATTTTTTTGAGCTCGACAATTGTGCCGATGCCGGTAAGGCCTTTTGTCAAAAAAGCATGAGAAATTGCAGCGCCTGCAAAGCCCCCAATTAAAGTATGAGAAGATGAAGAGGGAATGCCATACCACCAGGTCAGTAAATTCCACATAATGGCTGCTATCAGGCCTGCAAAGATTACTGGAAGCGTGATAAATTCCTGGTGAACAGTCTTGCCAATGGTATTGGCAACAGCGTGATCCTTAAAAATAAAGTAAGCCACAAAATTGAAAAAAGCTGCCCAGATCACAGCCTGGAAAGGCGTTAAAACTTTGGTGGAAACTATGGTAGCAATTGAATTAGCAGCATCATGAAAACCGTTGATATAATCGAATATTAAAGCTAGAATAACTATAACAATAAGGAGGGTCATAAGTATAATTTGACAATTTGCTAGTTAGCTGATTTGCTAATGATGGACTTTTAAAGCATTCAGTCTTACCATTAGCAAATTATCACATTAGCTAATGGGCTAATTGATTTAGGCGTATTTTACAATAATAGATTCAATAACATTAGCAGCATCCTCGCATTTATCAGTAACGATTTCCATTACCTGGTAAATTTCCCTCTTTTTTATTACTTCTTTTGCATCAGGTTCAGTGGCAAATAACCGCTCAATACTCATATCGAAAATGTCGTCGGCCTGGTTTTCAATACTGTTGATAGCAACCAAAGCATCCGTGATCTGGCGCATATTTTTCATATTGCGCAATTCGGTAACAGCTTTGTGTACCTGCACACAACCCACCGCAATCAGTTCGGCCATTTTTTTAATGCCAGTATCATTGGGATTAACACGGTAGAAATTAATTTTTTTTGCAGAGGCATAAATATAATCGGCAATATCATCAAGGGCTGAAGCTAAATAATGGATGTCTTCTCTATCGAATGGCGTAATAAAATTTTTACCTAGTTCCGTGAAAATATTATGGGTGTAATCGTCATTTACATGCTCCATATCTTCTATTTCCTGTATCAACTGACCCCGCTTATCGAAGTCCGGTTCATTGACTACCTCTTTTAATTTTTCTCCCATTTTTACAAGCTCTTCAGCTACGCTTTCAAACAGTTGGAAAAACACCCTGTCTTTGGGTAAAAATATTTTTAAAATTGAGTTTAAACCGGCCATATTTTTATTTTGCCGCAAAGGTTGGGTATTCAGCTAAAAAAACGGGCGCCTTTTTAAATGGTAATAATTAGTTAACACAGAGGTAATATTAAATTGTTATTACTTTGCCGCAAAATTTTTAAATGAGGAAAAGGCTCACGTTATTATTGGCAACTTTGTTGATTTGCAATTTGCTGCCCTCACAGTATTTAATGGATATGGTTGACACTACAAAAGAAATGGGTAAGGGTATGCTGGCATTATACAACAGGTTTGATAATATTCGGATGAGTGGATACATTCAGCCGCAGTTCCAGGTGGCTCAAAGCAAGGGGGCAAAGGGGTATGCAGGCGGCGACTTCCTGGCAAATGCTAATAATCGCTTTATGTTACGAAGGGCCAGGATTCGTTTTGATTACATACATTTTCCATTGGATAGTTCAAAAGGCCCCTCATTACAATTTGTTTTTCAGGTTGATGCCACTGAAAGAGGTGTAAATGTAAGGGATGTGTGGGGCAGAATATTTGAAAATAAATGGCATTTATTTGCCTTTACCACGGGTGTATTTGCACGGCCATTTAGTTATGAGTTAAACTTATCCAGTAGTGATAGAGAAAGCCCGGAAAGGGGCAGGATGAGCCAGATATTAATGAGAAATGAAAGAGATCTGGGAGCCATGATCACGTTTGAACCACGGAAAAAGGATCGCAAATTAAAATTTTTAAAAATCGACATCGGCGTATTTAACGGCCCTGGCCTTACATCCTTATCTGATTATGATAGCCATAAGGATGTTATCGGCAGAATTGCCATGAAACCCCAGGCGCTTAACAAGAAGGTTACTATTGGAGTTGCCGCGTCAATATTACATGGCGGCCTTTCACAGAACACCAAATATGTGTATACCACCAAGTCATTGGCAGGGGTGAAAAGTTTTGTATTGGATTCGTCAATAAACAATTTGAATAATATTGCTCCCAGAAAATATTATGGTGCAGATGCACAAATAAAAATCAAGAACAAGGTTGGGGTTACGGAATTCAGAGGCGAATATATTAAAGGAAAGCAAACGGCCGGCCTTAATAGCAGTGAAACCCCTGGCGCCTTCTATACCGGCAATGAGGGATACTATGTAAGAGATTTCGATGGCGCTTATTTTTGTTTTTTACAGCACCTTGGTAATTTACAACATCAAATTTTAGTTAAATACGATTGGTATGATCCTAATTCGAAAGTGGCAGGGGACGAAATAGGAAAACCGGGAAGCAACCTAAATGCCGCAAACATTAAATACAGTACTCTTTCGTTCGGATATATTTATTACCTGACCCCTCATGTCAGGCTTATTTTATGGTATGATAAAGTAATGAACGAGAATACATTATTGCCGGGTTTTACGACAGATGCAAGGGATAATATCTTTACCTGTAGAATGCATTTCAGATTTTAATAATTCCTGGTTCGGGTTTATTTTTTAATTTATTTTTACTTTGTTCTTAGAAGCATAATAATTATTTAACAAAGAAATATTTTACACCTTCTGTGCGGTTTTTCCATAAAACCTGCGAAATTATTTACTACGCATTTACGCCACGGAATGCCCGGGTTTATAAAAAAATATCCGTTTTTTTCTCCTCGGAAAGATTTTACTTTTTTTTTCAACCCCATGCAGCATACGGAATATTTGTAATGTCACTTTACTGTTAGTGTATTGTTTTTTCCTACTCTTTACAAAACAAAAACATGAGAAAGTATGCAACTTTATCTGCAGTACTCATGATCTATACTGCCGGTATTTATTCCCGCAATCAAACCATCGTCATCAGAGAACGGCTCTCCACCCTCGTAATCCCTCAACGAGTAATTTCAACCTATTACCTACAACAAATTTTATCGCACATGAGAAAATTTTTTTCACTGTTCGCAGTGTTAATGCTTTTTAAAATAGCTGCATTGGCACAACCCCGGGTGGTGTCCGGAAATATAAAAGATGACAAAGGCAAGGCGATCCCTTTTGCCTCCGTTAAAATAAAAGGTACCAATACCGGATCCGCAGCAGACCAGGAAGGAATGTATAAAGTCACTGCTGGCAACGGGGCCACTTTGGTTATTAGTGCAGCCGGCTTTCAGCCAATAGAAGTTCGTATTGGCAATGATCCGCTGGTAAATGTAGTTTTGAAAGCACAGGGGGAATTGAGTGAGGTTATCGTAACTGCACTTGGACAAACCCGAAGTAAAGACAAGGTAGGGTATTCAACAGCCTCCTTTAAGGCAGAAGATGTAGTACGCTCTGCACCTGTAAGTGCATTGGATGGCTTGCAGGGCAGGGTGCCAGGAGCGGATATATCCACTATTGGCGGGCAGCCCGGTTCTTCCAGCAAGATTATTTTACGTGGCTATAGTTCATTTTCTTCCGGAAACAACCAGGCATTGATCGTGGTAGACGGGGTGCCATTCAATAATGACCGGCTGGGATCCTTTAACGACTTCTTAAATTCAGGAGGTGCCGACTTTGGGAACGGGCTAAATGATTTGAACCCCAATGATATTGAAAACATTTCTATTTTGAAGGGTACAGCAGCTGCTTCATTATATGGACAAAGGGGTGCAAATGGTGTGGTGCTGGTAACCACCAAAAGGGGCAGATCTGGCAAAGTAACGATCGATTTTACTTCCTCTTCCATGTGGTCGAGTGTTGCTAAGTTACCTGATTTTCAAAATGTTTTCGGACAAGGCTGGAACGGGCAGCACTGGAAAGAGGAAAATGGGAGTTGGGGACCGAGACTGGACGGAAAAGACCGTTTGTGGGGATCGATCGTAGATAATTCAAGGCTGATTAAGCCCTTTAGCGCACATGAAGACAATGTGAAGGATTTTTATGATGAAGGGCATGAATATAACAACAGCCTTTCCATGAGAGGGGGAAATGAAAGCGCCAACTTTTATCTGTCTTACGGTAATGTGTACAGCGATGGTATTTTACCAGGTAAAGTAGATTTCTACCGCCGTAATTCTTTTTCTGCCAGGGGGCAGATAAAATCAGATAAATTTCTTGCATCGGCTTCCATGAACTACCTGAATAAATCGGGGGCTACTGTCAGCACGCAGGACGATGCACAAGGAAGTTCCACCTTTGAAAATATCATTCAGATAGCAAGGGATATCAAGATCACTGATTTCAAAGATTATAACAATAAATTTTTTAATGCAGACAACTACTTCACCCCTTATGCCTCTAACCCTTACTTTTCTTTAAACGAAAATGGCAATCAAAATTCAAATGACCGCATTTATGGAAATGTTGAACTTGGTTACGATTTTAGCAAAGCCATAAATGTACGGTGGAGAACCGGGTTAGATGTTGCCAATGCAAGGGTGAAAGACTGGCAGTCAATTGAAAGCCCCAATCCAAATACCTGGCGGGGTGAACCTTCAATCAACGCAGAAGCCACGGGTTTGGCGTCGCCTTTAATTGGCGGTGTAAGGGAACTAAGCGATTATGCAAGGGAATTAAACAGCGATTTATTTGTAAATTTTAACCACGACCTGGTAAGCGACCTCAATTTAAATGGGTTTGTTGGGGCTAATTATAACGAACGGCAATCAAGAACCCATCAATCAAGAATTAAAGGATTAACGATTCCTAAGTTTTATGACCTTACCAATAGCCCGAGTGCCCCTGTTACCACTGCCGCATCAGCCAAGAGAAGATTGATTGGTGTATTTCTACAGGCAAACCTTGCTTATAAAAATTTCCTGTACTTAACGCTCAACGGAAGGAATGATTGGTCCAGCACTTTAAAGATCGGTAGCAACTCCTTCTTTTATCCGGGAGCAAATATGGGCCTGGTAGTAAGCAACCTCGTGGACGTGTCCGGCGCCGGTATTTCCTATTTCAAACTTCGTGGCGCCCTGGGAAAAACGGGTAAGGATGCCCCTGTTTATTCTTTGTATTCTACCGGGGTGGCAGGAAATGCAGCATTGGGATTTGGCAACCTTGCCTTCCCGCTGAATGGAGTAAGTGGATACGAAATTGCTAATACTATCGGTAAACTTGATTTAAAACCAGAAATAACCACAGAGGTTGAATTTGGGACGGAGATTCGTTTCGCTAAAGACAGGATTGGCCTGGATGCAACCTATTATAAGAAACGGACAAGGGATCAGATCATAGCCGTACCGGTGGCTTCATCCAGTGGCTATTTAACAGCAGTGTCCAATTTTGGTTTGATAGAAAATCAGGGGATAGAACTGAGCCTGAACCTTGTACCTGTTAAAACCAGCAATTTTAGCTGGACTATAAATTATATTTTCTCCAGGAACAGAAATAAAGTACTTGAATTACCATTGGGGTTGGATAAAGTTGATTTTAACTCAAGTTATGACATAAAAATGGTTGCAAGGGTTGGCCAGCCGGTAGGTATTATAGAAGCCCCCGGTAAAGTAATTACCGCGGATGGCAAATATGTAATAGATGCTTCGACCGGGATGTTTAAACAATCTGCGGAGGACATGGCGTACGGCAATATTCAAAGGGATTTTAGTATGGGGCTGAATAACAATATCAGTTACAAGAACTGGGGCCTGGGATTCAATTTTGACTATCGGAAAGGCGGTGTTTTTGCATCCCGTACGGCAGACCTTACCTACTTTGTAGGAAATGCATGGTTAACACAATACAATGACCGCCGCCCTTTTATTATCCCCAATTCAGTAATTGAAACGGGGACAGATGCCAGCGGTAAACCCATTTACGGCGAAAACAAATCCCCGGTTGATATGACAAATATCAATTCCTATTGGTATCATACTACCAACCAGGTCAACTCCTGGGAAAATACAATTTTACCAAAAGATTTTATCAAACTTAGAGACATTACTTTAAGTTATAGGCTGCCGGCAGGCTGGGCAAATAAATTAGGAGCCCAGAACATTGCATTCGCTGCTATTGGCAGAAATTTCCTGATATGGGTGCCACGGAAAAATACATTTATCGATCCCGAAGTTACCAACCTGGGTAATGACTTGCTCGGGGAATTTGGAGAACAGGCTTCTTCCGCCAGCACGAAATCTTATGGTGTTTCACTAAAAGTAACCTTCTAAATTATTCAGCTATGCAGCATAAAAAATTAGTGATGTTTATTGCTACCATTATCTTAGCTGTAACATCTTGTAAAAAACAACTGGATATAAATATTGATCCCTCCAATCCAAGTTTAGATCAATTAACACCCAAGCTCGTATTTCCTACAGGGGTAGCTTCTTCTGCAGGCAGAATTGGTGGCCACCTGGCCATCGTAGGTGGAATATGGGCACAGTACTATACACAAAGTGTTGTTTCCAATCAGTACAAGGATTTGGATTCTTACAATCTTACCAAAGGGTTTGGTTCTACCAATACTGGTGTTGATTGGGTAGAGCTTTATTCGGGCGCATTGAACGATCTTAATTTTGTGATTACAAAAGCAGCAACGCAAAAAGATTGGAATTTTTTCTTGCTGGGCACAGTAATTAAAGCATATACGCTGCAAACACTGGTTGATTTGTA
Source organism: Ferruginibacter sp. (assembly GCA_039922375.1). Lineage (GTDB taxonomy): Bacteria > Bacteroidota > Bacteroidia > Chitinophagales > Chitinophagaceae > Ferruginibacter. Next base: position 33,306 of record JBDSAA010000015.1, on the reverse strand, counting down.
TGACCAGGTTCCCTACACCGAAGCTTTTCAGGGTGCCAATAACCTGCAGCCCAAATTTGACGATGGATATACTGTGTACAAAGGTTTATTGGCAGAGTTGGATACCGCTTTGGCAAAAAATTTTAGTGCGAGTACCAATACACCAGCCGGCCAGTCTGATTTAATATTTCCTGCGAGTGATGCCGACTGGTCCGTTACTAACTGGGTAAAATTTGCGAATACGTTAAAGTTAAAAATGTATTTGCGTATGATATATGCAAAACCTGCCGAGGCGGAAGCAGGCATCCGGGATCTTTACACCAGGAAAGTAGCGTTTCTGGACCGGGATGCATCCCTGGCTATTTTCACAGATGCCACTGACAGGAGAAACCCCTTTTTCACTTATAATTTTGTAGAATTAAATACCGATGGAAATTTGAGGGCAAGCGTTACTTTTTTATCCTGGCTGCAGGATAATAACGATCCCAGGGTGGCAGATTATTATCAAACCATATCCGGAGGTACCAGTTATCTTGGAATTAACCAGGGGGATTTTAATAATCCTAATGTAGCATTTAACAACGCTTCAAAAGCAAAAGCCAGTGCAACTGATCCTGTTGATTATATTTCTTTGGCAGAATCACATTTTTTGCAGGCCGAAGCATTGGAAAGATTTTATGGCGGTGTGGGTGCGCTGGCACAATATAATGCCGGAGTTCAGGCTGCCTTTGCACGATTTGCACGAAATGCAGCGCCCTTTATCGCGGCGGGTGGCAAGTATGCCTATCCTGCCGGAGGAACTTTCGAGCAAAAATTGGAAGCAGTCATTGTTCAGAAATGGGCTTCCATGCCGGGATCCCATGCGCTTGAAGCATTTTTTGAGAAAAACAGAACCGGATATCCAAGAACCAGTCCGGTATATTCAACTGACCCAACCTACAAATCAGGGCAGTTTGTATATGGAAAAAATGGAGTAACAAATGGGCTATTCCCTAAGCGGTTAATTTTTCCCGACCTGGAAACCAGTAAAAATGCAAATGCTCCGGCAGATCAGCCAGTAACAGCAAAAGTCTGGTGGGATAAAAAGTAGTTTAACAGCTAAAAAAATAATTATGAAAATGCTTAAATATATTATCGCCTTTCTTTCTTTTTGGGTTGCAATGGCAGGCTGCGCCAAGGAAGAAAAAATAGAGAATACGGACACTACGGTGGGGGAATCAAAAATTATCTTCTTTCCCACCATTGTTACTAAAGGATCAAAACTTGTAATTATTGATCAGGGAACAACATACACGGATTTGGGTGCAGAAGCAATTTTAGGAGGGGCAACTACCACATATACTACTTCAGGAGGGCCGATAAATACGGCTGCTCCCGGGGTTTATAATCTAAAATATCTGGCAGCTAATCCAGAAGGTTATACTGCGGAAGATTTCAGAACCGTAGTAGTAATTGGAAATGATGTGGCTGCTAATAATTTTTCAGGCACCTACCGGAGGGCTGCCACGGGTGTTAATAGTACCTGGACCAAAACTGCCAAAGGCGTTTATACGGTGGAAAATCCGGGAGGAGCAGGGGCAGGAACGGGGCTTACGGTTATAGCCGTTAATTATACGGGCAACAAAATAGCTATCCCAAAACATGTTTCACCTGATTTTGGCGTGGTTAGTTCAGGTACCGAGACGTACAATGCCGGAGCCTCCCCTATCACCTATAGCTGGATATTTTTTGCAGGTGGATATGGAACCGGCCTGAGAACATTTACTAAACAATAAACCTAATTTAATATGAAACGCTTCAATATATTACTGCTGGCCGCTACCTCAGTGCTCATTTTTGTTTCGTGTTCAGAAAAGCCTGATATACAAAATACCGATACCTATAAAATGTCGGGGGAATGGTTTGTTACTTTGCGGCAAAATGGAACAGCCGTAGCACCTGTCCACAAGATCATGACCTATAATACAGCAGAACCCAACTCCGGCAAGATCTGGCTGAATGACCTGAATTATTGGCCGTTTAAAGGAAAACTGGATGTCGACTATAGCACCCTATCTTTTAAAGCCGCAACAGGTATCGCCAATGAAGCACTTGCCAATAAAACAGCGAAGGTGATGGAGGGCAAAATAATCCCTGCTGCTGCACATTCCAAATCGGGCAATGTGGTAGATAGCATCTATTTAAAGATGGAATTTTCAGATGATCCTGGCGAAATTTATGAATATAGCGGGCACCTTCGAACCGGATTTTTTGAAGATGAATATTAGAACTCCAAATATTTTAGACTTAGCGCTGCATCTTGAACAGATTGCGGCGCTTTTTTTTGTTAATGACGGTTTTACGGTAGAGGTGGAATAATAAAAAAGCGATTTAAGAATGTGTCTTTTTATTCGCTATCAGCGGGTAGGAATTTTTAGAAAGGCCTTTATAAAAAGAATTTCTACCTTTTTATTTGGCACTTCGATAACCTAAAAAGAATTTCTTAAAAATTATTTTAATGAATAAAGTAAAACCAATGGCTCTGCAAGTTACCGACAAGGATTTGCCAAATCATAGAGGAAATATTCATCAAATGCGGGCTTTTTTTGAAAAATTATTTTCTTATACTTATTTTTCTTGCAAATTTATCAAATTCGATTTTAACTAATTTATGTGAGTAAAAGCACTCGTTTTTTAAAAAGTATATAATTTTTTAACAAATATTTTGTGTTCGATGCAGCAAATCGTTTCTTTATCAAGTCCTTATTAAAAAATTGTTAATTAATTGCTGAGGTTTTTGGCAATTGGATTACACATCATTACTAAACAAAATTTATTTAAAACATGAGAAAATTATTGTCGATAATGACAGTAGCAATGCTGTCATTTGGAGTAGTTACTGCTCAATCCCGGCTTATTACGGGTAAAGTAACCGACTCAAAAGGGAATCCTGTTCCCGGGGCTACTGTTAAAATTAAAGGCGGCACTGCAGTTGCCGCAGATGAATATGGAAATTTTAAAATTAATGCCCAATCCGGCGATGTATTGACCATTACTTCTATTGACTACGAAACATCTACCGCTAAAGTAGGTAAAGAATCCACAGTATCCGTTTTAATGGCTTCAAGTGAAAACAAATTATCTGAAGTAGTAGTAACTGCCTTGGGAATTAAAAGAAATAAAAATCAGTTGCCTTATGCAGCTCAGCAGGTAAGTGGGGAAGAAGTTAGCCGCACACGTGGCGCTAACGCTGCTTCTGCACTTTCAGGTAAAGTATCAGGTTTGCAGATCATTCAAGGAAATGGTATAGGTGGTTCTACCAATGTTGTCATTCGTGGCACCAAGTCATTGACTGGTAGCAACCAGGCGTTGTTCGTTGTCGACGGTGTGCCAATTAATAATGCCAACAATAACGCAACTAACCGTACTCCTCCCGATCAAAAAAGAAAAGACCAGACTACAGGTGGTGGTGGATACGATTATGGTAATGCCGCGGCAGATATTAATCCCGATGATATTGAGTCAATCAATGTTCTGAAAGGGGCGGCTGCAACGGCGCTTTATGGATCTCGTGCCGCCAATGGCGTTATTATGATAACAAGCAAGAAAGCAAAAAAAGGGTTGGGAATTACTATTAATACCGGCGTTATACGTGGTTCCATTGATAAGTCAACCTTCCCCACATATCAAACTCAATATGGTGCGGGTTACTCTGATCCGTATGATAAAGACGGATTTTTTTATTTTGATGTAAACGGTGACGGTATTAAGGATTATGTAACTCCTACCACTGAAGATGCATCATACGGCACAAAATTCGACCCCAATTTAATGGTGTATCAATGGGATGCCTTTGATAAAACGGGTGCTAATTATCATAAGGCAAGGCCTTGGGTAGCGGCTCAAAATAATCCTTCAGAATTTTATATAAACCCAATCTCGAATAACAATAATATTCAGTTAGACGGTGCCACAGATAAGGGTAGTTATAAATTGGGTTATACAAGAAATGAAGAGTATGGCGTATTGCCCAATAGCAAGGTTTTAAAAAATATTGTGAACTTTTCTTCAGGATTTAATATCACTGACAAGCTAACAGTAGCAGCAGCTGCTAACTTTGCTAAAATTAATGGTAGGGGCAGGTATGGTACTGGTTATAATGGAAGAAATGTTAACCAGAATTTCCGTCAATGGTACCAGACAAATGTTGATTTGAAAGAACAAAAAGAAGCTTATTTCCGTAACCAGGAAAATATTACCTGGAACTGGGCAAATCCTGCAAATGAGGTCACCGGGTTAACACCTATTTACACTGACAACTATTATTGGATGGTTTATCAGCAGTATGAAACGGATACCCGTAACCGCCTTTTTGGAAATGTTTCTTTGAATTATAAGGTAAACAATTATATTAATGTGCTGGCTCGTGTATCCCTTGATACATATGATGAATTACAGGAAGAAAGGATTGCAAAGGGTAGCAACATAGTGTCAATGTATTCTCGCTATAACCATAGTTATACTGAAAAAAATTATGATTTACTGGTGAATTTCGATAAAAATCTAACGACTGATTTAAATCTAAAAGCACTGGCAGGTACTAATTTGCGCCGTATGGAAGAGAATTCCATTTTGGCATTAACCAATGGAGGCTTAATTGGCCCAGGTATTTATTCCCTTGCTAATTCATTAAACCCTATCAACGCTCCAACTGAAACAAATACGCCAAGAGCTGTTGATGGATACTTCGCAGGTGCCACGCTGGGGTACAGAGAATTTTTAACCTTAGATGGAACGATTCGCAGAGACAGATCTTCCACTCTACCAGAGCAAAACAATGCATACAATTATTACGCGGTATCCGGTAGCTGGCTGTTTTCTAAAAACGTGAATGCATCATGGCTTTCTTCGGGCAAACTTAGATTGAATTATGCCACAGTTGGTAATGATGCACCTTGGGGAAGCATTAAAGATGTATATACTCAGCCTCCACCATTTGGATCTGCAATTCTCTTTTCTTTGCCAGGTACAAAAAACTTCAGCGATCTGAAACCGGAATATACCAAAAGCAAAGAAATTGGTTTAGAAATGTCATTCCTGAAAAATCGCATCGGATTTGACGTAACTTATTATCAAACAAATACAATTAACCAAATTATTCCTGTTGCCCTTACAACTTCTACTGGATTCAATAGCAAGTTTGCGAATGCTGGTGATGTACAGAATAAAGGTTTCGAAGTGTCTATGTTCGGATCTCCGATTAAAACATCGGATTTTAGCTGGGAGGTTAACGTAAACTTTACCCGTAACCGCAATAAAGTACTTTCATTATTTGAGGATAGCAAAAACCTCCAACTTGGAGCGTTACAAGGTGGTGTAAGTATCAATGCGACAATAGGCCAACCCTACGGCACTATCCAGGGAAAAACATGGGGAATGATTGATCCTAAAGACCCAACTAAAACAATTGCCTGGGATGGCACTGGCCAAAAGCTTGTAAAGAGTAACGGAAGGTATTTCCAAACCACTACTACTGATAACGTAATTGGTAATGTAAATCCTGACTGGACCGGCGGTGTTTACAATACGTTCAGGTACAAAGGCGTTAGCCTTGGCTTCTTAATTGATATTCGTTCGGGCGGAGATTTGTTTTCACTTGACAGGTATTATGGATTGGCCACCGGGATCACTGTTGAAACTACTCAGTTGAACGATCTAGGTAATCCATCACGAAATACAATTGCAAATGGCGGCGGTGTAATTATGCCAGGTGTAACGGCCGATGGTAAAGCAAATACCAAGCGTGTGGAGAATAATTTTGGAACCTATGGATATGCTCAAAATCCTGCAGCTACTTTTATCTACGATGCCAGCTATGTTAAATTAAGAGAAATGGTATTGTCTTACGCTTTGCCACAATCATTGATTTCAAAAACTAAATTGTTTAAAGGAGCAGAAATTTCATTGATAGGACGTAATCTTTGGATTATGCACAAAAATCTTCCTTATTCCGATCCGGAAGAAAATTTATCTTCTGGTAATATACAGGGATATCAAAGTGGAGCTTACCCAACAACACGTTCCATCGGGGCTAACCTTAAATTGAAATTCTAATTCAAACAAAACACAATTATGAAAAAAATAATAGCATATTCAAGTTTCCTGCTAATAATGGGATCTTGTACAAAAGATATATCACGATTTAACGAGGAAACAAAAAACTCGTCCAACGTTAAAGCAGAGACATTGTTTTCTAATGCCACCCGTAACGTGATAGATGGAATAACCACCCCTAATGTAAATGACAATGTATTTAGGTTTACAGTTCAACATTGGGCCATGTCTACTTACCAGGATGAGGTTAACTACGATTTTACAACAAGGGCCATTCCCGAAAGGTGGTGGGGACGAATGTACAGAGACGTATTAGCTGATTTGAAAGAATCTCAGCGGTTAGTAAATGAAAATACAACCCTTTCTGCTTCAGTGAAAGCCAATCAACTGGCAATGATCGACATTATGCAGGTATATACTTTCCAAATTTTGGTAAACACATTTGGCAATATCCCTTACTCCGATGCACTAGATGTAAATAAATTGTTTCCAAAATATGACGATGCAAAAACCATTTATAGCGATCTGTTAACCAGGCTAGCTGCCGATATTTCCAAATTAACCCCTGCAGGCGGAGGATTTCTAGCTGGCCAGGATTTGATAGGAGGCGGTAGTGCGAGCAAATGGATATTGTTCGCAAATTCATTGCAGGTTAGGATGGCAATGACCATAGCAGACGAGGATAATGCAAAAGCAAAAACTTTGTTTGAAGCTGCAAATGCCAAAGCTATTGCAAGCTCTTCAGACGACCTGATTTTCAAATATTATGGTGCGTCGCCTAATACCAATCCTATTTGGCTTGATATTGTACAAAGTGGCCGCCAGGATTATGTTGCTGCGAAGCCATTAGTTGATTATTTGATGGCCAACAGTGATCCCAGGTTACCATTAATGTATCAAACAAACAGCGCAGGCAATTATGTAGGCGGTATAGTAGGGGGTGTAAATACTTTTGCGAGTGTTTCTAAACCAAGTGCTAAAGTATCTGCCCCCGATTTTCCGGCGGTAATAGCTGACTACGCAGAAATGGAATTTTATAGGGCTGAAGCAAAGGAACGTGGTTATACAGTAACCGGAACAGCAGAAGAGCATTATAACAACGCCATCAAAGCTTCTATTCTTTCTTGGGGTGGTTCAGTAGCTGATGCAACGGCTTATCTGGCGAAACCTTCAGTTGCTTACACTACCGCTGCGGGTACCTGGAAACAAAAGATTGGTACGCAAAAATGGATTGCGTTGTATAACCGTCCATTTGAAGGCTGGACGGAGTTACGCCGGTTGGATTTCCCAGTATTATCGGCTCCTGTTGCTTTTAAATCCGGGTTTCCAAATAGATTCACTTATCCTGGCAATGAGCAACGATTAAATGGAACTAATTATACTGCTGCGGCGGCAGCCATTGGAACAGACAAAGTAGAAACTAAAATTTTTTGGGACAAATTCTAGATAGCTAGTTTACAACTAAATTTATAAAGCAAGAGGCCCCAGGGTCTCTTGTTTTATTTTATAACATTTAGGTTTATAATCTCCTTCGGTAACATTGCGGTAACACAGGGGTAACATTTCGGTAACATTCCATTCACTTTGGCTTAACATTGAAGCCGTCTCTTTGCAGAAATATACAATGCATGAGATTTTTATTGCTACTTATCAGTTTTATTACCCTGTCGCAGGTTTTATTTGCACAAAAAGGCAAGATTGAGGGTAAGGTAACAGATGCTAAAACGGGCCAGCCACTCACCGGCGTCTCCGTGATTATCAAATCCAGTAACCGGGGCACTTCAACAGATCTTGAGGGACGCTATATATTTAATAACGTAGAGGGCACTGCAAAAGTTTCGTTGGTATTTACATATAATGGCGTTACTCAGCAGGTGGATGACATTGAAGTTAAAGACGCTAAAGTAACTACTCAGGACCTTTCACTTACACAGAGGGAGAAAACGGAAGAAGCAGTGGTAGTAAGGGCGGCAAGCAATGCCAGGAAAGAAACCGCTGCATCAATAATTACCTTTCAAAAAAATACCAATACGGTTGCATCGGTGATTTCTGCCGAGAGCATTCGGAGGTCTCCTGACAAGAACACTGGTGACGTATTAAAACGCACACCCGGCGCCAGCCTGGTAGATGGAAAATTCCTTGTAATTCGTGGCCTTGCAGATCGGTACAACCAGGCAATGCTAAATGGTATTTTACTTACCAGCACTGAGCCGGATCGCAAAACCTTTTCCTTTGACATCCTCCCTGCTTCAATGATTGATAATATTGTCATTAATAAGGCATTTGTACCTGAACTACCGGGGGAGTGGGCGGGTGGCTTAATCCAGGTAAACACAAAAGATATTCCTGCGAAAAATTTCTTCAATATCCAAATTGGTACCGGCTTCAACAGCCAAACCATTGGGAAAGATTTCTACAAAGCCAGAGGCGGCAAACTAGACTGGTTAGGAATAGATGATGGTACAAGGGGGCTGCCCAATGGTTATACCACCAAATCCGCTTTCAATCTCGCCACCCAGCAACAACGCAATAATTTAGGAAAAGAGTTAAATAACAATTGGGCTGCTGAGCCACGCAATGTTACACCGAATGTTTCCTTTCAGGCAAATGGGGGTTTTACAGGAACTATTTTTGGAAAAAAAGTGGGTGGTATTTTAGGTATAAATTACAACCAGACAAACAGGTATATTGATATCCTCAACCGGATCCAAAGCCTTGAAAATGGTATTTTTGGTCAACAATATAGTTATGATGATGATCGCTATACAAAGGAAGTGACCTTGGGTGGGTTGGCCAGTTTGTCTTTGCAATTGAATAATAATAATAAGGTTAGTGTAAAGTCTATCATTAATGTAAATACCAATAATTCTGCTATTCAGCGCAAGGGTATAAATAATAATACAAATGATGAAGTGTATGGTGGGGAACTAACTTTTAAGGAAAACACTTTTTTTACTACACAAGTTACCGGTGAACATAACCTTGCAAAGCCATTGAAATTAAAATGGTATGGCGCTTTTAATATATTGGATGCGTATAGTCCGGATCAACGGCGATACCAATATACAAGGCCAAATGGTTCACAGAATCCCTACCAGTTTTTAGTGGGTAATTCACTTGCCCAGGAGAGTGGAAGCAGGGTTTTTCAAACCTTGAACGATTATATTTATACAGCCGGTGGCGATCTTGCTTACAATTTTGATTTGTTTCAGCTGAAACAAACGGTTAAGGGTGGTTACATGCTACAGGTAAAGGATCGCTTGTTTGATGCGCAATTGTTTGCAAATTATTTACCAAGGGATAATCCTGCATTAAGACAATTGCCAATTGATAAAATATTTGCTCCCGAAAATTTTGGAGACGGTTCGGAAACCAGTACCTCCTTTGCTTTCAACTCCATTAATAACAGGAATTTCCGCTATTTATCCAACACTATCCTGAATGCAGGTTTTCTACAGTTCGATAACCAGTTTAGCGATAAGCTTCGGGTGGTTTGGGGGATGCGGGTGGAAAAGTTCGACCAGTTGTTGGGGTCAGTTAAACAGTGGGATGATCGCCACAAACACACGGAGCAGACTGATTACCTGCCAGGAGTAAATATCACCTTCAAGGCCGATCCTAAAACCAATATTCGTTTATCCGGATCGCAAACTATTATACGTCCTGAACAACGGGAGTTAGCCAGCTTAACCCTTTATGATTTTGAATTAAATTCAGCGGTTGCCGGCAATCCTGATCTTGAACGTACCAAAGTTACAAACCTTGATCTTCGCTATGAATTGTATCCCCGTTCGGGTGAATCATTTACAGCAGGAGTTTTTTACAAGAATTTTGATAAGCCAATTGAGCAATACCTTCAACAGGGGGGTGCCATATTTACCTATATAAATGCAGATAAGGCTACGGCCTACGGTGCGGAAATAGAAATTCGTAAGAAACTTGATATGGTTCGCAGCCTTAAAAATTTTACCGTGATGGCCAATGCGGGTTATATTAAAAGCAATGTAACAAAGAAAACCACCAATGCCCTTAACAGGCCGATGCAGGGCCAGTCGCCTTATCTTTTGAATGCAAGTTTACTCTATGATCTTGAGAAAGCAGGATTGAATGCCACCTTGTTATTTAACCAAATCGGGAAACGCATTTACCTGGTGGGTGATATTAATACAGGCGGAGCTGGTAGTACCCCGGATATTTGGGAAGCCCCAAGGCCAGTGCTTGATTTCCAGATTGGAAAAAAGTTATTGAATAGCAAGGGAGAAATAAGGTTAAATGTTTCTGATATTTTAAATCAAACACAGTATTTCTATCAAAACAGTGACGACGGCAATACCGGTTTCCAAAAGGACAAAGATGCCTACCGTTTTACGAGGAAGTTCGGAACCACCTTCAGTATTACATTTAATTATTCATTATAATAAAAAGCATTAAAAAAAACAAAAGGGTAAATATGAAAAAGTATATTTTTTACGTGGCAGCTATTACATCGTTAAGTATTACAGCGTGTCGTAAGATCGAAACAGATGGCGAGCCATTTATTGTAGAAGTTCCAGGTGGTGGCGCCGGTGCAGTTACAGGTAAAACGGTAACCCTTAAAGACCATGTTACAAAAGATACAACGCTTAGGGCCATTGATAACAATATTTTATCCGGGTTGGTATATGTAGATGCAGGCGTCACGTTGACTGTAGAAAAAGGTGCAACTGTGAAGGGAGCTTATGCGGGCACAAGTACTGCCGCATTGATCATTAAACGTGGCGCTAAACTGATGGCAATAGGTACGCAGGAAGCGCCCATTGTTTTTACATCTGCTTCACCTACACCAACTTCAGGCGATTGGGGCGGTATAGAGTTATTGGGTAAGGCGGCAATCAATTCAAGCAATGGTGGCAAACCTGGCCTTTACATACCTGAAGGAGGTTTTAATACTGCTGCAGGCGACGGCTTAGCAGGTTCAGGAGATGCGGTAGCACCCCTTCCTGTAAACGATGACAACTCAGGTAAACTGCAGTATGTACGCATTGAATATGCCGGGTATGCATTTTTACCCAACCAGGAAATAAATGCCCTTACAATGGCTTGTGTGGGAAGTGGAACTACCATCGATCATATTCAGGTTTCTTATGCAAAAGATGATGCTTTCGAATGGTTTGGAGGAACAGTTAATTGTAAATACCTGATTGCATATAAAACACAGGATGACGATTTTGATACTGACAACGGTTTCAGCGGCAGTGTTCAATTTGGCCTGATCGTTCGTGATTCTTCTATTGCTGACGTTTCTAAATCTGAAAGTTTTGAAAGTGATAATGATGGTACCGGCAGTAGCCTTACTCCACAAACAAACGCGGTGTTTAGCAATATATCTTCTTTTGGGCCCCTTGCTACACCCAACAATGTAGGCAACAGCAATTATCTTGGAGCAGCCGTACAAATCAGGAGGAATTCTTCTTTGTCCATTTTTAACTCAGCTTTTATAGGTTGGTCAACCGGGATATTGATAGATGCCGGTTTGGGAACACCAACTGATTTAAATATTACTGCCGGTACGCTACAATTGAGCGGTATTTTATTGGTAAGTTGCAAAACGCCCGTTGCTTATACACCAAGTACTTCCGCTCCAACAGGCGCCACTGCTGCATCTATTTCAACCTGGTTTACGAACAATACTAAAAATAAAATTCTTACTCAAACTACAGAGCAGGCCATTTATACCAGGCCATTTGACTACCTGGTACCAGACTGGGGCCCGTTTGGCAACTCTGCCGTAGTAATACCTGCCGCTACCAATACCAATTTTGATGATCCGATTTTAAAGGCCCGGCCTTTTATCACCAAGGTTGATTTCATTGGCGGTATTGCCCCTTCTGGTGCAGATGCAAACTGGTATAAAGGATGGACGAATTTTAATAAAAAATAAAATAGCCAAGGAATATATTAATAAAAAAGCAGCTTTTCGAGGCTGCTTTTTTATTAATACACCGTTCTCATGCAACGGCATTAAAAGGTAGCTTAACCATTTAAGGATAAAAATTTGAGTTGGGTATTAAGTAACTATAGGATAATCTTTCCTTAATATTCCCGTAACATAAAAAATGCAATTTGTATCTCCTTAGCGAGTCGATCCTTATAGCAATTATAAACAAGTTTTCTGTAGCAAATGGCAAAATTCTCATGCTTGTACCACCTGTTATTCTTATCAGGTGGTTTCTTGTTTCAAGTGTAAGAGGCTTCTTGTATTATCTTTGCCGCATGAAATATTTCCTTGCCTTTTTGAGTAGCTTCTGTTTATTGATCGCATGTAACCATTCCAATGAAGCAATTAAACAGCGCATAGCTGACTCAGATAGTGTGGCAATAAATTATTTTAAAGGTGATGGAACAATTGATACAGTAGCGGCAGTTAAAATTATCAGGGATAAGAAAAAAATTGAACAACTGGCGGCTCTTATTTCCAGCGAAACTATTGAGAGCAAACCGAACTGCGGATATGACGGATCACTGCATTTTTTTAAAATCGATAAGGTAACACAGGACATCGATTTTAGGTTAAACAATGACCAATGCAGGTACTTCTCTTTTATGCAACAAGGTAAAATTCAGTCCACTGTTTTATCAAATGAAGCAAAGGAATTGATCAACTCTTTCAGAAAATGATACCAACCTTAAGGCACCCACTATCAGTCTTTTTTGCTTTCCAATGTAAACCCGAAAGTAGTGCCCACATCGATGGTACTTCTCACATGGATGGCTTGATGGTGCGCTTCAACAATGTGTTTGCAAATAGCAAGACCTAGTCCGCTGCCACCTACTTTACGGCTTCTTGCCAGGTCTGTTCTATAAAACCGTTCAAATATTCTCCCTAAGTGTTCTTCAGCAATACCGGTACCATCGTCGCTGATCTCAATCAAAATTCGTTTACCATCAATTTTGTACGCACTGGCTTCAATAACGCCATTCTGTTTGCCATACTTAATAGCATTGTCAATTAAATTGATGAGCACCTGGCGAATCTTTTCCTGGTCTGCGTATACCGTTAGGGGTACTTCACAACCTTTTTTTATTCCCAGTTTTATTTGTTTTTCATCAGCTTTTATCGACAGTGATTCAAAAGCATCTTTCACAAGGTCTTGGATCACGAAATTGTTTTTATACAACAACTGTTCGCCTCTTTCCAGTTTGGATATTTCATCCAGGTCATCTACAAGGTTAACAAGCCGGTCGATATTACGGGAGGCGCTTGCGAGGAATTTTTTATTCACTTCAGGGTTTTCCAGGGCACCGTTCAGCAAAGTATCCACATACCCTTGTATCGCAAAAATGGGCGTCTTTAATTCATGCGATAAATTTTGTAAAAATTCTTTACGGTATGCCTCGTTTTGTTTTAATACTTCAATCTCGGCTTTACGTTGCTGCGCCCAATTTTCTACATCCTCCCTTACTTCATCAATGCTTTTTTGGGGCAAAATATTTTTATAATAAAACTCTTCCCGTTTACTGGCTTTTGTTTGGTATATGAGTTTATAGATCAATTTTATTTTACGGTAAACAAAACTTTGAACCATAAATAAAATCAGCCAATAACTTCCCATATAGATAACACCGAAGGATATAAACGCTATCCACCAAGATGGTTGAAAAAAGTAAATGCCAATACTAACGGGTATAGAAATAACCAATGCAGTAGTTGCAGATAATTGCTGTGGCGAAAGATTTTTTGCAGAAAACATTATTGTGTTTACAGATGTATGAAAAAGTGTTTGGAAGAAATCGTGCCTGGTGGGTCGGTTTAATACCAGTTTTAAAACCACTGTAATTTATTGAGTTATTGTGAACTTTTGATCATTTACCATAATCAATAATCATTTGGATCTTGGCTTAGATTTATATTTTAAGCATTCGTTTTCCACCTTCTCTTTACAAGATGTATAGATTAGCACAATAAAAGGGTTGACTGTGACAGGCAGAATCGATTCAGATTTTTGGTTGCCTTCATTTGGCTACACCACTATACTGAAATCAGTACAGCAACATAATGGCATATAGCTGCCGCCAATACAAACAGGTGCCATATCGCATGATGGTATCTATACTTTTGCCATAAATAAAACGCCACTCCAACTGTATAAAGGCTACCCCCGACGGTGATCAGTACAATAACGGGTGCAGGCATTGCGGCAAAAAAACTGGTGCCACCGGAAAACAATATCCATCCCATTAAAACATAAATTAATGTAGAAACAATTTCGAACCTGCCTGTAAAAAATATTTTAAAAAATATACCCAGCGCAGTCAGGCTCCACAAAATAATGAGCAGTGTAATGCCAAATGCATTGTTTACAAAAGTTAAAATAATGGGTGTGTATGTACCTGATATTAAAAAATAAATACTGATGTGGTCCAGTATTTTCAGCCGCTCTTTTAGTTTGGGTTGCTGAATTCCATGGTACAATGTCGAAAACGTAAATAGCATCAAAAAACAAAAGCTGTAAACTACAGAGCCCGCAAAACCGGAGTAGTTATTATCTTTAAAAGAATTGGCGATCAAAAAGGGCATGCCAATAATGCCGAACAAAATGCCGGCTGCATGCAAAAGGCTGTTTAATATTTCAAGCCTAAGCTCAGCGTTCTTACCACCTGCATCCATCCTGGGATTTTTGAAAGGAGGTGTAAGTTAATTTTTTTTCGAAAAAAATATTTGCTGAAATGAAAAAGATAGTGGTGCCTGCAACAAAATTTCGAGGCTTACAGTTCGAACTTGTATCCTACACCCTTCACGGTAGTTATGCAGTCAAGGTTTAGTTTCTGTCGTATTTTTCTGATATGAACATCAATCGTGCGGTCACCCACTATTACTTCAGTGCCCCATACCTGATTTAATATTTCATTACGCAGGAAAACTTTACCGGGTTTGGAGGCAAGCAGCGCAAGCAATTCAAATTCTTTGCGTGCTAAAACAATATCATTTCCCTGGTACTTGATCAGGTATTTTTCCCTGTCAATAACCAGGTCGCCGAGTTGTACGATATCGGTGCCTTCTTTATTTATTCTTCTGAAAAGCGCATTTACCTTGCTTATTAATACTTTGGGGCTGATGGGTTTGGTAAGGTAATCGTCTGCCCCCATTTCAAGGCCACGTATCTCAGTTCCTTCATCGCTTAATGCAGATAGAAAAACAATTAACGTTTCTTTATAGGTAGGTTGCAACCGAAGAATATTGCACACATCTATTCCATTTTTGCCGGGCATCATTATGTCAAGTATGATCAGATCGGGATGATGTTTTTTGGCTTCGTCAATTGCTTCGTTGCCATTTTTTGCAGTGAACACTTCATACCCTTCGGCCTGCAGATTAAATTGAATGATCTCCAGGATATCCGGTTCATCATCTGCTATTAAAATTTTTTTAACAATACTCATACTTATTTTCGCTTGGCAAAAGTAGGGTATCACTTTTATCATTGTATCAGTTGTTCCCTATTCGGTGTATTATCAAATTGTTAACGCAAAGCAGCACACCGGCCCCTTAATCCGTCCTAAATAAAGTTGTCCATTCCTTTTTTGGATCAGAGTACTAATCGTTTATGGCATGATATTTAGAGTTTTTGGCATGCCGGGCAACTGTGAGACAAGCCTGGCTTTTTTTGCCATCTTTGCAGGAGATAACCACATATGAAACAAATTATACTTCCGGTTTTATTTTTAGCTTTCTGGGCCGATGCCTTTGCACTCAATGATTCCATTGTGATCCCCATCAGCCGCCGTCTTTTTCATGATAGAATTGATCTGCAACAAGCGCTGACAGATAAAGCCGATGGCAAAAAAGACAGTATTGTAAAGGTATCAGGCAATGAAGAAATTAACCTGCAGGTAACAGATGCTATTACAAGAAGAATTAACGAGTTCCAGGATTTTGTAGAGACGAGCACTAAAATAACTTCGAGCAACGAAAAGATAAGGCAACTTAATTTCATTGAAGAGCTCCTTAAAGCATACAGGTCTTCATGGAAGCAAAAAAAAATAAATCCTGCTGTGGCCCCCGTGCTGGTAGACGATTTTAATAAAGTGTGGAAAGCAAATATGGATGGTAAAAGCATCCTGCCTTTTATAGATGAAATGCCTTATGACGTAGGTACTCTTCTTACCGGAATTTTCAACAAGAATATTGGTTATAGTGATAGCAAAAAATCCCTTTTCTTAAAGTTTTGTAAGCTTCACCCAGATAAGATTTTATCCAGCATAAGGCCCTATGTAAATGAGTCCTTTGCAGATAGCCTGGTGTTGGTGGCCTGTAAAAATGATCCCGAGCAATTGTATGATTATGCCTATTCCACCAAATCACCTGAAGGAAAATTGATACAAAGAAATAATGATCCGCTTGTTAAAGCAATTGTGCAGTTAAGCAAGATGGAAAATGCTTTATTGTACTACCCTTTTCTGGATAATATTATCAACAATAAAATATCCCTTGATTCAATAAAAACTTTTGTGAGGGATGGCGACAAAAAAATGGATAGCGTCGGTTATTTTAGATTGTTGGTAAAGACAGAGAAAGAATACTATTACCGGTTAGGGGTAATGAAGGATACCCCGATAGCGATGTTTGGCGTAAATGGCCTTCGCAAAATGTTGCAGAAAAAGGCGATCAAACATTTTATTACACCCATCAATAATCTTCATGAGCAAAGTAATTTAAACATAAGGATGAAGGCCATTGATCCTCTTTCTGCGGAAGAACTTTACTACGTTTTGGTAATGGGTGAAAACGATATTTATACTTCCAGTTACAAACATAGTTTCGCAAGGTTGCTGCAACGCATGGGCAACAAGCCAAAAGGTGATTCTTTACTGCTGAATGTAAATATGGATTATTTTAAAAAGTTTATAAAAATGGCTGCCAACTTCAACCAGTTGGATACTTTTTTAAGAACAATGCCGGCAGACAACGCAACTACTTTAATGAAAGCCTTCGTTGCCAATTTGGATGAAGCAAACAATCTTGAAGATGCAGTAGACGTTGCCGACAGTTACAGCAGCATAAAAGATTCCATCCTGCTCCAGAATATTTTAAAAAATGTGAGCTACAATGAGCAGAAAAGTATTAACCAAAACAATAACAAGGGCAAGACTATTTACGGCTTATTAAAAACAATTTTTTTATCTGCCAATGATAACAGCATCGACCTAACCAGCCAGATAGGAATTCCCTCTATTTATTCTGTGGATTACAAGTACCTGGCAGATGACAGCGGAAGGGTAGTTCAACAGGTATTTTTCTATGGAGATGAGGACGGTAAAATGTTCTTCCCCCAGTTTGTGAGTTCATTTTCTAATAAAGAATGGAAAATAACCTATAAAAAAGAATGGGTTGAGATTAAATCTTTGAAGGGTAATAAGGTATGGATTTATGCAAACCTTCCTTTAAATAATGATAAAAACCTGGATGATACTGCCCAGATCCATTTGGGCAATTACCTTTCCAGCAACGATTTGCGGCCTTCAGTAGTTGTGCATCGTGGCCATAGTTATTGGTTACCACGCACTATAGACAGAATGTCTGGAGATGCCAAGATTATAGTGTTGGGATCCTGCGGGGGATATCAAAATTTAACCCAGATCATTGACAACTGTCCGGATGCCCATATTATTTCTACCAAAGAAATAGGCAAGGGCGATATAAACAGGCCAATTCTCAACTACCTAAATCAAACAATTGCTTCAGGCAAAACCCTTGTATGGAAAGAAATGTGGGCTTCTTTAACCAAATTATTTTATGGTGAGGCCAATAAGAGTATGCGGGAAAGCTGGGATGACTATGTGCCACCCTATAAGAATTTAGGTGCAATTTTTATCAAAGCTTATAATAAAAAGATGGAAGGAGAAATGTAGGTGTTAGTGAAGATGAGTAAATAAGGTTTATAAAGTATATAAGGTATGTAAGGTTTATAAAGTAAATAGCTGGGTCTATTATTGAGGAAATAGAGTAATAGATGTAAATACATGACAAAACAATGCCGCTTGCTGACACAACCAGTGCATTTTTAAATAGCACATTAGCATATTAGCAAATCAGCACATTATTTATCTTTGCCCAATGAGCGAACCGGCTATAGTAAAAAAGGTTTTCGATTTTTCAGTACTGCGAAGGGTTTTTCAATTTGCAGCTCCGTACAAAAAGAAATTTTTCTGGTCACTTTTCCTCGCCATTTTTTTAGCAGTTATCTCCCCCGTAAGGCCATGGCTTATACAACTTACTATCAATAAAGGATTGCAACCCGGCGCCCAGGTTTGGTTTTTAAAAGGAGCCGCAGGCGTCATCACCGGCATTACAATTATCCAGTTAGGCCTATTGTTAATTGAAACCATCTGCAGATTTATTTTTACTTTTTTTACAGCATCACTCGGCCAAAGCGTGGTGAAAGACATGCGGGTGGCTACGTATAAAAAGGTGATCAATTTAAATTTGTCACAATACGACAAAACACCCATTGGCACACTTACTACAAGAACGATCAATGATATTGAATCGATCAACGATATTTTCAGTGATGGCCTGATTCCAATTATAGCTGACCTTTTATCGATCATAGCCGTGTTGAGCTATATGTTTTACATAGACTGGAAATTAACCTTGATCTGTATGGCACCATTCCCTGCACTGATCATTGCTACATGGATTTTTAAAGAAAGTGTGAACAAGTCGTTTATACGGGTACGCAATGCAGTTTCGCAGTTAAACGCCTTTGTGCAGGAGCATATCACGGGGATGGCTATTGTACAGGCTTTTGCCGCTGAACACCGGGAATTTAAGAAATTCAACGCAATCAACAGGGAACACAGAAATGCAAATGTCCGTTCAATTTTTGCTTATTCTGTTTTTTTTCCTGTGGTGGAATTGGTGCTGGCTATTTCCCTTGGGTTGCTGGTATGGTGGGCCGCAGGCGACCAAAGCCCGGAAGCTGCCGGAAATATTACAGCTTTTATTTTGTGTCTCAATTTATTGTTTCGTCCCCTTAGGGTAATTGCCGATAAGTTCAACGTACTGCAAATGGGTATGATTGCAGGGGAAAGGGTGTTTAAGGTGATGGATAACAATGATGTAACCATCCCAACGCCGAAAGCAAATGCTGCAGGTATCACCAATTATCCTAAAATTACAAGGGGAAGCGTAGCATTTCAAAATGTGTGGTTTGCTTATATTGAACAGCAATATGTATTAAAAGATATTTCCTTTAAAATAAATGCCGGCGAAACCCTCGCCATTGTTGGCAATACGGGCAGTGGCAAAACATCTATCATCAGTTTATTAAACAGGTTATACCACATTCAGAAGGGTAACATCAAAGTAGATGAAACGGATATTGAATCTTTTGACCTTTTTTACCTGAGAAGTAAAATAGCTGTAGTACTACAGGATGTGTTTTTATTCAGCGGGTCCGTGTACGATAATGTAACGCTTCGCAACAAAGACATCACTAAAGCGCAGGTGACAGATGCCGCAAAAATGATAGGAATACATGATTTTATTATGCAGTTGCCAGGTGGGTATGATTATAACGTAATGGAAAGGGGTGCTACACTTTCACTTGGACAGCGCCAGTTATTGTCTTTTGTAAGGGCATTGCTGTACCAGCCTGCAATACTTATACTCGATGAGGCTACATCTTCGGTGGATACAGAAAGTGAACAACTGATACAACACGCCATTGAGAAATTGATTGCAGGCCGAACGTCTATCGTTATAGCACACCGGCTTAGCACTATTCGCAAAGCAAATAACATAATGGTAATAGATAAAGGGGAAATAAAAGAGATAGGATCGCATGATGAGCTAATGGAAAAAGGAGGGTTTTATTACCAGTTGCATAAGATGCAATTTGAAAAGCAGGAAAAAATTGCGTTATAAGTGGGGACACTAATGGACTGCCCGAATCCCGGTTCTTTTGTGAAATCAAGGAACCGGTCAGAGTTTTAACCGCACTGCTTTTACAGTGGCACCATCAATAAATTTCATAATAAAACCCCTTAAATTCCCGGTCAATCCTTACCTGCTTATTCATTATTCTCCTATCTTTGCGCCAAATTTCGGGAAAGTTATGTCATCAAAGAGCATCAAAGCAGTACTGGTAGCGGTTTTTAGCAGCATCTTGCTGGTTTCTTCTTACAATGCAACTGCACAGCATGAAGAACCAAAAACCGGAGAAGAACATGCTGTAGAAAAAAAAGAAGGCTTTAATGCTAAAGAGGTCATATTCGAACATATCATGGATGCCCATGAGTTTCATTTTGTAACCTATAAGGGTAGCGATGGCCAGTTGCACCCGGTTTCCATTCCACTTCCTGTTATTTTATACTCGCCTCAAAAAGGGTTTTCTTCCTTCATGTCTTCCGCTTTTGAACATGGCCATAAAGAAGTGGATGGCTATAAATTAGCAGAAGGCAAAATAGTACCCACCGAAGCAGGCGTAAAAGTCTATGATCTTTCGCTTACCCGCAACGTAGTGCAAATGATACTTGCGTTGGCTTTATTGGTTTGGTTAATGATCAGCGTAGCCAAAACATATGCCAGCGGGCAAGGTGTAACTTCCGCTCCAAAAGGCAAACAAAACTTGGTGGAAGTATTGGTGGCTTTTGTAAGAGACGAAGTCGCCAGGCCGAATCTTCGCCATAAAGCAAATAAATACCTGCCCTATTTACTCACTGTATTTTTCTTCATCTTAATCAATAACATCATTGGTTTGGTGCCGGGCACAGCAAATGTTACAGGCAATATTGCTTTTACAATGGTGCTCGGGTTAATCTCTTTCGTCGTGATTTTAGCAAGTTCCAATTCACATTATTGGGGACATATTTTCAATCCACCAGGAGTGCCTGGCTTTGTAAAGCCAATCTTAGTATTGGTTGAATTTCTAAGTGTATTTATTAAACCATTCGCGTTAATTATCAGGTTGTTTGCCAACATGGTGGCGGGCCATATTATCATTATTTGTTTGATTTCATTGATTTTCATATTTGCTCAAATTAAGCCTGTGCTTGGTTTTGCGGCGTCTCCGGTATCCATTGCTTTTACTGTATTTATTTACTTTATTGAAGTATTGGTGGCGTTTTTACAGGCATTTATTTTTACGGTGCTTACAGCGGTTTTTATAGGACAGGCATTCGAAGGAGAACATCATCCTCAAGACCCTCATCCGCTTCCGGAAGACGCCGTGATCGTTTAGTTCGTTTATTTTTTTAACCAGTATAAATACACAATTATGAATTTTATTTTATTAGATGCGTTAGCAAATGCAGGTGGCGCCGTAGGTGCAGGCCTTGCTGCTGTAGGCGCAGGTATCGGTATCGGACAGATTGGTAAAGGCGCTGTAGAAGCGATTGCCCGTCAGCCGGAAGCCTCTAATGATATTCGTGCAAACATGATCCTGGCTGCGGCTTTGGTGGAAGGTGCTGCACTTTTTGCTATCATTATCGGGTTTCTTGCAATGGTTTTGTAATAACCGTTACACATTATTACTGCATCCAAAGTACAGGACGGAGGATGCGGTATTTTTAATTTTTCTGGGTACGGGCATTGGGTTTTCATAGCATCATCGTTGTGTCACTCGCTTGTACCTCATACTAATGGGCAACTTTAATTGCGTTATACATTAACCAATCATACCTTCAGTACATCTGTATATCAATATTGAGTTTTACAGAATTTATTATTTTACAGTTTTAATTGTATAAAAATGCAACTGTTAACACCGGATTTAGGATTATTGCTTTGGACATTACTAGCTTTCTTAGTGGTGTTCTTTTTGTTGAAAAAGTTTGCCTGGCCGGCAATTATTAAAGGCCTTGCCGACAGGGAGCAGAATATTGCCAACTCGATCGCTTCAGCGGAAAGAATAAAGTTGGAAATGGCGCAGTTAAAAAATGACAACGAGGCCTTTTTGGTAAAGGCCCGTGAAGAAAGAGCATTACTGTTAAAGGAAGCAAAAGACACAAAAGATAAGCTGATCAGCGAGGCTAAAGAAGAAGCGAAGGCACAAGCCGCAAAAATTGTTGCAGATGCGCAGGTTACTATCAACCACCAGAAAATGGCTGCCATTACTGACCTTAAGAATCAATTTGGTAAACTTGTGATAGAAGTGAGCGAAAAAATATTGCGCCGCGAATTAAGCAATAAAACTGAGCAGGAACTTTATATCAAGCAACTGGCAGATGATGCCAATTTAAACTAATTGTTGCGACCTGTTAGTTCTTGCAGAGGCAGACTCAATTAACTATTCTGAATTTTCAAATTATTACAAGGAATGAATAATCCACGTTTAGCAACACGGTACGCCAAAAGCATAATTGATTTAGCTGTTGAAAAAAATCAATTGGACGCTGTGTATGCGGATATGCAATTTATTTTACGTATTTGCAAAACAAATCCGGATTTTGTAGCGTTGCTTCGTAGCCCCATCATTAAGCCTACCACGAAGGGCAAAATCATCGAATCAATTACAAAAGAAAGAGTAAGTGTAATCACTTCCGGGTTTATTAAACTGCTGGTTACAAAAGCAAGGGAAATCAATTTACCTGAAATTGCAGGTGCCTTTGTAGATCAGTATAATGAGATTAATAATATCCATAAAGTTAAGATTACTACCGCAGTTCAAATGAGCGACGCGGTAAGAGATTCTATATTAGCTAAGGTACAGGCAGGTTCACCTTCCAATAACCTCGACCTGGAGACTGTGGTTGACTCAAACCTGATAGGAGGGTTTGTTCTTGAAACAGACGGCCGTTTAATTGACGCAAGTATTTTAAGAGACCTGAAAGACATGAAAAAGCAGTTCCTGAACAATGACTACCTGCACAAAATTCGTTAACCTTTAAATTTTTTAATGGTAAACTATATTGCTTTGCAAACGAACCAGGATAGAGGTAGACTTTCATTCATGACGTGCTTTTTTTTTGCCATTCTTACTGTCAACCATTACCTTTGCAGCCTCAAAAGATGCCCATAGCTATTAAAGTACAAGTGTGCGACGCAACAATGATCCACATTGATTTAGAAGCCGGGTTAAAAAAATAAACTCAATTTATTATGGTAGAAATTAAACCCGATGAGATTTCGGCGATACTACGTCAGCAACTTAGCAATTTCAACGCTGGTGCCAGCCTCGAAGAGGTAGGTACGGTGTTACAGGTAGGTGATGGTATTGCACGTGTTTATGGTTTGAACAACGTACGTAGCGGTGAGTTAGTGGAGTTTGATAACGGTGTAAAGGCAATTGCCTTAAACCTTGAAGAGGACAACGTGGGTGTGGTATTGATGGGTGATTACGGAGCTATCAAAGAAGGGGATAAAGTTAAAAGGACAGGCCAGATCGCTTCAATAAAAGTAGGGGAGGGAATGAGCGGCCGTGTCATTAATACATTGGGCGAGCCAATTGATGGTAAGGGGCCGCTGACGGGTGATTTATATGAAATGCCATTGGAGCGTAAAGCGCCGGGCGTTATTTTCCGTGAACCGGTGAAGGAACCTTTGCAAACAGGTATCAAAGCAATTGATGCGATGATCCCCATTGGCCGTGGCCAAAGAGAGTTGGTGATCGGTGACCGCCAAACCGGTAAAACAGCAATTTGTGTTGACACCATCATTAACCAGAAAGAATTTTACGACGCAGGCAAACCTGTATATTGTATTTACGTAGCCATCGGACAGAAGGCCAGTACCATTGCGGGCATTATGAAAACGTTGGAAGAGCATGGTGCGATGGCTTATACAACGATCGTTGCAGCTTCTGCGTCTGATCCTGCTCCGCTGCAATTTTATGCTCCTTTCGCAGGTGCAGCAATTGGGGAATTTTTCCGTGATACAGGAAGGCCGGCATTAATTATTTACGATGATCTTTCTAAGCAGGCAGTAGCGTATCGTGAAGTTTCTTTACTACTTCGTCGCCCGCCGGGCCGTGAGGCCTATCCCGGAGATGTATTTTATTTGCATAGCCGTTTATTAGAGCGTGCAGCCAAAGTAATTGCAAGAGATGATATAGCACAGCAAATGAATGATCTGCCAGAATCTATCAGGCACCTGGTAAAAGGAGGCGGTTCGTTAACTGCTTTACCAGTTATTGAAACACAGGCCGGGGACGTATCAGCTTATATTCCTACTAATGTAATTTCGATCACTGACGGACAGATATTTTTGGAGGGTAACTTGTTCAATGCGGGTATTCGTCCTGCAATCAACGTTGGTATTTCGGTTAGCCGTGTGGGTGGTAATGCCCAAATCAAATCAATGAAGAAAGTTGCTGGTACATTAAAGTTAGACCAGGCATTGTACCGTGAACTGGAAGCGTTTTCTAAGTTTGGTGGCGACCTGGATGCTGCTACTAAAAATGTAATTGATAAAGGAGCCCGTAACGTGGAAATTTTAAAGCAGTTGCAGTATTCGCCCATGTCAGTTGAAAAGCAGGTAGCGATGATTTACCTGGGTACACAAGGTTTGTTGAGAGAAGTAGCCGTCAAAAATGTAAAAGCATTTGAAGAGCATTTTTTGTTGGAAATGGAAAATAAATATCCTGAAATATTAGCTGAATTTAAGAAAGGTGCTCTACCAGAAGATGGTTTGAAAAAAATGACAGAACTGGCAAAAGGCTTGATGTCGCATTACAAATAATAGTAAAGAAAATTTATATCACTCCTTCTCAATTTGTTTTGAGAAGGAGTTTTTTTATTAAAGGCAGTCTGCAACCTTTATCAATTTATGTTTCATCGGCGATTGTATATTTCCCAACCACTGACCAAGTACTTATTTAGCAAAGATATTATAATTTTAAATCAAATGATGATTGTTGAGGTACTGATAGGGCGTTATGAATGAACGTTAGGGAAATTGTAAAGAAAAATTTGTTTATTCAAAAAAAGGTATACATTTGCGCTACCTCTATAATTTAATGTCTCCAAACGGAGACGATCTGAAGCCGCAATATCCCAATTAATTACTGCGATCCAACTTTTTTACGTGAAATAAATTTTTGCGCCCTCTTCATTTTTATTAAGACCTTATAGTAGTCCATTATATCTTTTGCATTCCAGCTTACAATAATTTTATTAATCTCTAAATCACAAGGAATGAAAAAATTCTACACACTCGTGTTAGCTGCTATAAGCTTATGCAGTTATCAAATCATTACCGCACAATGCAATGGAATAAAAGGCCCTAATTTACTGGGTGCTAAAGGTACTTTCAGTGTGCCATTTATTACTGTAAATACCACAGCTGACAATTGTACCAGTTCAGGGTCAAACACATTTAACCCACAATCAAATATCGGCAATGCGCTCTCAGGTTGTTCTGCACTGGGTATTTCCGTCCCATGCTCGGATTATATTTATACTGCTGCAAGCGGAGGGTTATATCCTGAGTTTAGGTATTCAATCTTGCAAAATGTAGGTGATAACAATGGGAGCAATTGTATTAAAACTAATGGCGATTGGAAGGGAAAGGACCATACAGGTGACGGTGGATATTTCATGGCGGTAAATGGTGCTCCGAATGATTCATACAGCTCTGTTTTTTATAAAATTAAATCCATTCCTGTATGTATTGGGGCTACTTACGAATTCTCGGCTTGGGTGATTAATTTGATACCAGGCAACGGTGCCAGTAGTTCATCGCCTAATATTTCATTTAAAGTAAATGGGGTTGTGATCGGTAATTCTGGCTTGATTGCAGCAACTAACCAGGCACAGTGGGTGAAGGTAGGGGGTTCATTTACCGCCACAACAAGCAGTGTTGACCTGGAAGTAGTAAATGCTACTGTAGTAGCTAGTGGCAATGATCTTGGATTGGATGACATTTCAATAAATGTATGCGAATCAAGAATTGCGGTTAACGGCCCCATATCTAATTGTGCAGGTAATAATGTTTCTGTTAATTTTAATGTCACCGACAACTCACAGACCAATACCTGGTACAAATGGCAAATAAGTACAAATGGAGGAAGTTCTTATACAGATGTTACAACCGGTGGGCAAGCTGCTTATACGGGCAACAATTATACATTAATCAATAATATTGGCGTAGTAAATTCATCAATGAATGGGAATAAGTACAGATTAGCGGTTTCTACATCACAGACGGGGCTTATGAATCCAGATTGTATTTACTTTAATGATTACACCCTTATAGTTGCTGATTGCGGCCCGCTTCCTGTTCAGTTAACTTCTTTCAACGGACGGTATTCTTCGGGTAAAGCATTATTAGATTGGCAAACAAGCCAGGAAATAAACAGTGACCGTTTTGAACTATTCAGAAGCACAGATGCTATTGATTTTATTAAAGTAGCTACTTTAAAAAGTGCAGGCAACAGCAACACAATTAAAAATTACAGCTACCAGGATAATATTAGCGGTGCTTCAGGTAACCAGGTTTACTATAGATTAAAACAAATTGATAAAGATGGCAAGGCTACTTTTTCGTCCGTTGTTAGACTATCGTTGGGCTCAAAATCGACTTTTGAGGTTTTCCCCAATCCATTTACCAATAACTTTACGGTTTCCTTCGGTGCCACTAAAACATCTACTGCTACTTTAAAAATTCAAAACAGTGCTGGTAACCTGGTATTTTCTAAGACTATCAATGTTGTTAAAGGAAACAATTCGGTTGTGATGAATAGCCTTC
This sequence comes from Ferruginibacter sp., assembly GCA_039922375.1. Taxonomy (GTDB): domain Bacteria; phylum Bacteroidota; class Bacteroidia; order Chitinophagales; family Chitinophagaceae; genus Ferruginibacter. The sequence goes on along the minus strand of JBDSAA010000015.1, from coordinate 6,569 downwards.
CTCCATTAGGTCCTGGAATTTACTACGTAACTGTTTACAATGAAGAATTAAATTTGAATGCGAAACTGCAAAAGCTTTAGTCTGTAAGCTATTCACATATGACGAAGGCCTCCTGCAAAGGGGGCTTTTTATATGTGCGAACAGTTGATCAAGAACTTGGTCATGCTTCATTCCGGTTTAATTGCAATTTTGTCAGTGTTCACTAATAGGAATATTTTTTGTGAAGTGACGGGGAGTTAAAAATAAAGATATGACACTGGGTATAATGATTATTTCCGTTGTTTTTATGCTCATAGGGATGGCCGTTCAATTTATTCTTAAAAGTAAGTTTAAAGAATATAGAGCAGTGTCCACCTCTTCGGGGTTAAGCGGAAAAGAAGTGGCTCATAAAATGCTAAGGGATAATGGAATTTATGATGTAGAGGTTATATCAGTTCCGGGGTTCTTATCCGATCATTATGACCCGATGAAGAAAACAGTTAATCTTAGTCCCGATGTTTATGAAGAACGAAACGTATCTGCTGCCGCAGTATCGGCCCATGAATGTGGCCATGCAGTTCAACATGCAACCGCTTATTCTATGCTGATGTTAAGAAGCAGGTTGGTCCCAATTACGCAGATCAGTACTAATTTGTCTCAATGGATCATTATTGCGGGTTTGGGAATATTGGGATTTGGGGGAGGCAATCAAACGGTGCTGTTAATCGGCATTATACTCTTAGCAGTATCTAAAATACGGCCAAGATAACAAGGCCGGCTGAGCAGGAAAAAGCAAAAGATGCTTTAAAATGGGCTGCCCTCACCTACGTAGTAGCAGCTTTGTCGTCTATTGCTATGTTGGTATATTATATTATGATTTACACCAGTAGAAGCAGGGATTAATTAGAGGCAGGTGGTTAATGTAACCTTATAATTTTATTTCCTCATCACTATCGTCGAAAAAATGAAACTCTGTTAAGTGGTAATTTGAGTTAGAAACCACTTTTACTTTTTGTTTGTATTTCCAGCTCCATTTTCTTCTGCGGGAAATAAAACCGCTCGTCAGGAAGGTATATAAAATTGGATTGACTTGTATGGTTAGGCCTTTGTGTTTCTGCATGATCAGGTAGCTGAGGTTTTTTTCAATCTCATCTTCAAGAATCAATGTGGAAGAAATTTTGCCGCTACCATTGCAGCTCGGGCAAATTTCTGATGTATTGATATTCATTTCCGGCTTCATACGTTGCCGGGTAATTTGCATTATACCAAATTTACTGATCTGTAAGACAGCGTGTTTGGCTCTATCTGAACGCATAAACTGCTCCATTGCATCTGCAAGCCTTTTCTTGTTCTCTACCAATTTCATATCAATGAAATCAACTACAATGATTCCTCCTAAGTCTCTTAGCCTAAGCTGGCGGGCAATTTCTTCAGCGGCTTCCAAATTTGTTTCAAGAGCATTTTGTTCCTGGTTATTGCTTACGCTTTTATAACCGCTGTTTACGTCGATTACATGCAAGGCTTCGGTATGCTCTATAATTAAATAGGCGCCACTTGGCAGGTTAACTGTTTTACCAAATGCAGCCTTAACCTGTTTTGTAATACCGAAACTGTCAAAAATAGGAGAACCATTATTGTAATATGCAACGATGTCAGCTTTTTCGGGCGCTATTTTTTGAATGTAACTTTTAGTATCTGCAAAAATATTTTTATCGTTTACTACAATGCGGTTGAAATCTTCATTCAGCAGATCCCGCAGCATACTGTTAGCCTTACCTTGTTCGCTTAATATTTTGCAGGGAGGAACCGCATTCTTAAGATTGGCCTGAATCGTTTTCCAGGTCTGTACCAAGGCCAGCAAATCATCTTGAAGTTCAGCAGTGTTTTTGCTTTCTGCAGCCGTACGGACAATTACCCCAAAATTTTTGGGCTTAATAGCCTCAATTATTTTGTGTAGTCTTTTTCTTTCGTCACTGGAATGTATCTTTCTGGAAACAGCTATAATATCATTAAATGGAGTAATAACAACAAATCGTCCGGGTAAAGACAACTCGCAACTTAAGCGTGGGCCCTTAGCAGCAATAGGTTCTTTTAAGATTTGAACCAATACATTTGGACGGCCGCTTAAAACTTCCGCAATCTTACCAGTTTTTATAATTTCCGGTTCTACAGGAAATTTACCAAAATCAAATCCGCCTTCTGTATTATCATTGATGCATACATTGGTGAACTTTAATATTGACTTTACGTAAGGACTTAAATCTGTATAATGTAAAAATGCATCTTTTTCAAAACCCACATCTATAAAAGCAGCATTCAATCCGGGAATAAGCTTCTTTACTTTTCCGAGGTATAGGTCTCCCACGGCAAAGTTTGCATCAGCTTTTTCATTGTGCAACTCTACCAGTTTTTTATCTTCCAGTAGGGCAATTTCAACGCCCTGTGGTGCAGCATTTATAATCAATTCCTTTGTCAAACAATTCACTTTTAATTAGAAACCATTACTTCACGGTAGGACAATAAACAACAGGGTAATAAAGTACGTATTTATTTAACTTTAAGACATGTTGAGAAATGTGTGCCGGCCTGAGATGCCGGCACCAGGTGTAAAAAAGAAAATTATTTCTTCTTATGACGGTTCTTTCTTAAACGCTTTTTACGTTTGTGAGTAGCAATTTTATGACGTTTTCTTTTTTTACCACAAGGCATACCTAGTCTTTTTGTTGTTAATTAATAATTTTTACTATGTTGATTTTATTCTTGATATAATTTTCACCAGTTCTATTTCAGCATTTTAATACGCTCATCTACTTCTTTGGAATATACCGGACTGTTCACCAGCCTTTTGCTGATCCCGTACCATTTTAATGCATTTGGCTTATCCCCTTTAGCTGCGTATGCATCGGCTAGCCAAGATATTGCTTCAAGATTACCTGGCTGGTACTTCAAAACAGTAATCAAACGTTCAATTGCTTTATCGTATTGCGTTGAAATTACGCCGCCAATACCCAATACCAGCTGTGCCTGCATATTCGTTGAATCCCTACGAACAACTTGCAAAAGCTGTTGAATTCCTTTCATGGTTTCTTGTGCATCACCCGCCATACCCTTGCCAAATACATAACAACTTCCCAAACCTACTTTTAGGCTGTCGTTGTTAGGATTTAACGCAATGGCTTTTTCAAATAACTCTATTGCCTGCTCTGCTTTCCATCCTCTTTTAGACGGATCTGATTCATTCCTCAGGTCATGTAATATTAATTGGGCTGCAAAGGTGAGGTTTTTTTCAGAGTTTACCAACTTAGCTGACTGTGAAGTATAAAAATTGTGTAGTTCATGCTGGTGTACGGAGTCATCCCAGAAAGTTGACAATCTGTTATAAACAAGAATTTGCTGATCCTTTACGGCACCGCGTGATATGCTGTTCTCCAATTGATTAACATAATTCAACTGGCCCACCGTAAGTTTTTTCTTTGCGTCTTGTATATAACTGTCTATACTGAAGGCACTAGCAGTGGCGGGGTTAGAGGCTGGGGCAGGACCGGAATGCTGTTTTTTGGCAACGGTTTCACCAAAAAATAAAAGTAAAGACAAGATAAGAAAACCCCCGCCTAAAAGGATCAATTGCTGTTTTTTCACAAAATTTTTTTTAGGCGTAAAGGTAGGTTATTGTGGCTTGTCGCTTTCGGGTAACTTTTTGCTTTTAACCTCCTGTACAAATTCCTTGGCTGGTTTAAAGGCAGGAATATAATGCTCGGGAATTTCGACAGCTATGTTTTTCTTTATGTTTCTACCGATCTTTGCTGCACGCTTCTTCGTGATAAAACTACCGAAACCCCGGATATAGATATTTTCCCCAGCAATCAGCGACTGTTTGATCTCCTTAAACATTGTTTCTAATGTAAACATAACGTCCACTTTAGGAATACCGGTTTTATCGGCAATTTCTGAAATTAAGTCTGCTTTTCTCATTGGTAAAAGTTTTTTAGATTGTACGCTACTGGAAAAGTAATAAAAAAAAATGTAAAAAACAATATTAAGAACTGATAATCAGGTAGTAACATTTCATTTATTTTCAACATTGCTGTCAATAACCTTAAAGACTCTCATTTGTCGAACCCTTTATAAGAAAACAAATCCTTTGCCCGATTTTAATTAACTGACATTTGAACCAATGAAACCTTTTGATCGACATAAACACTTTGTAAAAGAACTGATAAAGTGGAATGTGAAGGAAAATAAAAGAGAGATGCCCTGGAAGGGAGAGAAGGATCCATATAAAATCTGGTTGAGCGAAATTATACTCCAACAAACCAGGGTTGACCAGGGACTTGCCTATTACAATAGATTTGTGAAAGCTTTTCCTACCGTGATTCATCTTTCAAAAGCGCCCGAAACTGAAGTATTTAAATTATGGGAAGGTTTGGGATATTACACCCGTTGCAAAAATTTAATTGCTACAGCGAAATATATTGCCGATGAATTGACGGGTAATTTTCCGGAACAATATGAAGATATACTAGCGCTGAAAGGCATCGGCCCATACACCGCAGCGGCCATAGGGTCATTTGCTTTTAATCTGCCTTATGCAGTTGTGGATGGAAATGTGTTCAGGGTTTTAGCAAGATATTTCGCAATAGCTGTACCTGTTGATAGTATAGCAGGAAAGAAAATGTTTACAGCATTAGCCAATGATTTGCTGGATAAAAGCCAACCCGGGAGCTACAACCAGGCACTGATGGATTTTGGTGCAATAATATGTAAACCACAATTGCCTTTATGTAGCTCTTGTATTTTTAAAAAACATTGCATGGCATACCAACAGGATTTGGTGCAGGTGTTGCCGGTAAAAGAAAAATTTATTATAAAAAAAGTAAGATGGTTTTATTACCTGGTCGTTGATTTTAATGGGGAAATATTTATACGGAAACGTGGTCCCAAGGATATTTGGGAAAACCTGTATGAATTTATTTTACTGGAGTCCAAGGAGGAGTTGCATTTTGAAAACTTTCAATTTATAAAAGAAATATTAGGTCAGCAGCAATTTGAAGTGGAGCATATTTCACCCTTTTATAAACAACTGCTGACTCATCAAACCATTCAGGGACAGTTTATTTATATAAAAATTAAAGAGTCAATTGTACTAAATGGATACAAAACTGTTGCGAAGAATGCCCTGGAAAAACTGCCTTTCCCTAAATTTATCAGTAATTATTTAAAAGATAAAAATGTATCTTTAAACTTGTTTTAAACGATAAGGAACCAACATTAATAGAATTAATATTAACAATATGAGAGGTGTAAACAGGGTAATGTTAATTGGCAATTTGGGAAAAGATCCTGACATGCAATTTTTGGAGGGTAATATTGGTGTTGCAAAATTTTCATTGGCAACAACTGAAACTTATAAAGATAGAAGCGGTAAGTTAATATCTCAAACCGAATGGCATACAGTAGTATTGTGGAGAGGATTGGCTGAGCTTGCTCAAAAATATTTACACCGGGGAAGTTTAGTTTACATAGAGGGGCGTTTAAAAACCCGAAGCTGGGAAGATAAAGAAGGTAACAAGAAATTTGCAACTGAGATCGTGGGGGATAATTTGATAATGCTGGACAAACGCAGTGATGGTACGACAGGCGTGGGTCCCGGCGAAGGCGTGGAAGGATTGGGTGATATTCCTACCGACGAGGGAGGTTCTGAACGGTTACCTTTTTAACCAAAACAAAATGTATCAATTTGAGAAGATCATTCTCCTATTGATTAAAATTTTTTAATTAAAACTGATAGTTTTGGATTACCATTCGGTTATTGATTGTACAAAATATTTGCACTTTTCCTTACTTGCAATAACGCCTGCGGCTTCTGCTGTACTGATTTTTTTAGCGGTATTATTATTTACTATTTCTTTTTTGATAGCTGGTTCTGAAGTCGCTTTTTTCTCCCTTACTTATAAAGATATCAATATGCTTAGAACAAAGCAGCAGCCTGCATTCAAGCGGATTGTTACTTTGCTGGAGCAGCCCAAAATTTTATTGGGATCGATGTTGATTGCCAACAGTTTTGCAAATATTGGGATCATATTAATATCCAATATTCTCATGGATGGATTGCTCGAAGCCTTTCAACTTGTATTCTGGATAAATTTTTTAATAAAGGTATTTTCAGTCACTTTCTTGCTGGTGCTTTTTGGCGAAGTGCTGCCCAAGGTTTGGGCTACACATCACAAGATATGGTTTGCTTCTACTGCATCTCTGATCATCGAAATTTTCAACAGCCTTTTCTATCGCATGAGTAAAAGGCTCGTGGGTTTTAGTGATGGTATCGAAAAGAAATTTTCACCTCGCAAGTCATCATTACTTGATAACAGCCAATTGGATTATGCAATTGACCTGTTGCCCGAAAATGAGGCTACCATGGAAGAAAAGCAGATACTAAAAGGGATACGAAAGTTCAGCGATACAACGGTTAAACAAATTATGCGTACCCGCTTGGACGTAAGTGGTATTGAACACAGCAGTTCGTTTGAAGATGTGATCAAAAAAGTAGAAGAATTGCATTATTCGCGTTTGCCTGTTTATAATAATAACCT
>JBDSAA010000014.1:0-111419 GCA_039922375.1 Ferruginibacter sp. | reverse complement strand
GTAACAATTAAAAGATGCGGGATTTGCATGTTCTCCATTTCCTCCTTTGAATCCTTTGCCGCTAACATCAATATCAGCATTTAGGTCAATAGCGTTACGCACGTTTAGAACCAATACCCCGCCTTTGTTGCCATCCCATGGCATGCAGGTAAGCGTAGAAGTGATATTGATATTGTCGTAATAAGGAACTCTTATTAACTGCACTTTTCCATTGGCTATATCGTATTGCCTGGTAAGTATGTTCTTTAGCTCGATAATATTTCCAACCTTGTTTTTAACATAATTAAATTCATAATTGCCTGCATTTTTATAATCCGTAACGGTCCCAAAGGAGTTGGTATTTGAAGAGTCAACGACTGCGCCTTTCATTTGCATCATTAGCACAGTATCACCCACATTAAATGTGGAGGCATTTTCAACGGTAATTTTATTAAGGCACTGATTGAAGCCGAGAATAGGAGTGTATGTATTGATGGTACCACCTAAATTAATGGTTTGACTATAGCTTATTTTATAAACAAATAAGAGCAGGAAAAATATTTTTTTCATAAAGGTAAGTTACAGATTAGTTGATGCCTTTGGTAAAGCTATGGGTTTAAATATATATTCCTGTATAATTATATGGTGTAATGTTTTTTAATTCATTTTTGATCACCAATGGAATTTTTAATGAGTTGATGAAATTGTGAATAGCTTTTTTATCAATAGCGTTTTTACCACGAGTTAAATCTTTCAATGCCTCATAAGGCAGGGGATAGTTTTCCCTGCGCAAAATTGTTTGTATCGCTTCTGCAACAACGGCCCAGTTATTATTTAAATCAGCTTTCAATGCTTTTTCATTCAGCACTAATTTGCCTAAACCCTTCTCAATCGATTTAATGGCAAGCATGGTGTGTGCAACCGGCACCCCGATATTTCTTAATACCGTTGAGTCCGTTAAATCGCGTTGCAATCTTGATATGGGTAGTTTAGCCGAAAGATACTCCAGCAGCGCGTTGGCAATGCCCAGATTGCCCTCGGCATTTTCAAAATCAATGGGATTTACTTTGTGCGGCATTGCCGAAGATCCGATTTCGCCCTTTTTTGTTTTTTGTTTAAAGTAGTCTGTACTTACATAGGTCCATATATCCCTGCAAAAATCTATGCAGATGGTATTGATGCGCTTAATCGCATCAAAGTGGGCGGCCAATGTATCGTAATGTTCAACTTGTGTGGTATACTGCTGCCGCTCCAGGCCAAGTTTGCCTGCCGTAAAATCGTTGGCAAATTGCAGCCAGTTATACTTTGGGTAGGCCACGTGATGGGCATTAAAATTTCCGGTAGCACCACCAAACTTTGCCATAAATGGAATATAACTAAAAAGCTGTATTTGGTTTTCCAACCTTTCTACAAAAACCATTATCTCCTTACCCAAACGGGTAGGCGATGCCGCTTGTCCATGGGTTCGGGCCAGCATTGGTACATCCTTCCATTGCTTTGAAAGTTGCAATAATTCATTTTGCAGGTTGATAATAGCTGGTAAATAATCATGCTCCACCGCATGTTTCCAGCTCAACGGAATGGCAGTGTTATTAATATCCTGAGACGTGAGTCCAAAATGTATCCATTCTTTTAAATGACCGGCATTACATTTATCCAGTTCAGCCTTTAAAAAATACTCTACCGCTTTAACATCGTGGTTCGTGATTTTTTCGGTCTCTTTTATAGTTGCTGCATTTTCAAGAGAAAAATTTGCGGCAGCATTGGTTAAGTGAGTTTTTGCAGCAGCGGGAACCTTAAAAAATTTCTTCTCCCCCAGGAACAAAAAATATTCAACCTCTACCAATACCCGGTATTTAATAAGCGCATATTCACTAAAGTACTCATCTAAATGTTGTAATTGGTGGCGGTAGCGCCCATCAATGGGAGAGATAGCAGTAAGTTGGTTTAATTCCATGTTGTTGCTGTAAATTTGCGCAAAATTATACTAAAGCAATTGGACAGAAAAATAAGAGTTGGCGCTGTTAACTATCTTAATACAAAACCGTTGATATATGGATTTGAAAAGGGCATGATGAATGAAGTAGTTGACCTGGTGATTGATTATCCTGCGAATATTGCTACCAAACTTATTAATGATGAAATTGATATCGGCCTGATACCGGTTGCTATGATTCCCGGTTTACTCGAACATCATATTGTTTCTGACTATTGTATATCCTGTGATGGAGAAGTTGCCAGTGTTTGCCTTTTTAGTGAAGTGCCGTTACATGAAATTAAAACCATTTTGCTCGATTACCAAAGCCGTACTTCAAGAGCCCTGCTGAAAATTTTAATAAAGGAATATTGGAAAATAACACCGGAATTTATTGAAGGCAAAGTAGGGTATGAGAAGGATATCACAGGGACAACAGCCGGATTGGTAATAGGCGACCGTGCCTTTCTGCAGCGTCTCCAATCAAAGTTTATCTATGACATAGGCCTGGCATGGAAGCAAATGACTGGTTTACCCTTTGTATTTGCCGCATGGGTAAGTAATAAAAAACTCCCATTCAGTTTTATTGATGATTTTAATAAAGCCAACAAGTTGGGTATAACCGAAATCAATAAGGTGGTAAAAGAAAATCCGTATGAGGCGTACGACCTTCATTATTATTATTCCACCAACATAAAATTTAAACCTGATTTTAATAAGTTGGAAGTAATAACTCTATTTTTGAAAAAATTAAAAGCTTACTAATGAAAGTAGTTTTGTTTGCCGGTGGATTGGGAACCCGTATTTCAGAAGAAACGGATATAAGGCCAAAGCCCATGGTAGAGATTGGCGGTAAGCCTGTGCTATGGCATATTATGAAAATTTATAGCCACTATGGATTTAATGAGTTTATTATTTGCCTGGGCTATAAGGGTTATGTAATTAAGGAATACTTTATGAATTACTTTCTGCATAATTCAGATATAACGGTTGATTTAGGAAGTAATAAAGTGAAAATTCATGATAGCAGTGCGGAGGCCTTTAAAGTGACATTGGTTGAAACAGGATTGGATACAAAAACGGCCGGACGTTTAAAGCAGGTACAAAAGTATTTGGGTGATGAAGACTTTATGCTGACTTATGGCGATGGAGTATGTGATATTAACCTCGATGAATTATTGGCATTTCATAAAAAGAATAATAAAATTGCCACGGTAAGCGCCATACAAATGGATGCCCGTTTTGGTGGTATGGATTTAGGACAGGATGGAGAAGTGGTATCATTCAGGGAAAAGGCCAAAGACGAAAGTAAATGGATAAACGGAGGTTTTTTTGTTTTAAAGCCCGCTGTATTTGATTATCTAAGCGGCGATATGAGTGATATGATGTGGGAAGATGAGCCGCTGGAAAAGCTCACAAATGATCAACAGTTAGTCGCCTACCAGCATAAGGGGTTTTGGAAATGTATGGATGCCCTCAGAGACAAAATTGAACTGGAAGAACTTTGGAAAACAAATAGCGCAAAATGGAAAGTTTGGTGAACAACAGCCAGTTGTCATATTATAAAGGAAAGAAGGTTCTTATAACCGGTCATACAGGGTTTAAAGGTGCATGGCTTGTTTGTTGGTTGCATTTGCTGGGCGCCCAAATAAAAGGCTATGCGCTGGCGCCTGAAGATGAAAAAGGGTTATTTAACATCATCCATCCGAAAATCGACTTTGAAAATATCATTGGGGATATCAGGGATAAAGAAAAGCTACGCACCGAAATACAGAAATTTCAGCCGGATTTTATTTTCCACTTAGCCGCACAGGCGTTGGTAAGAAGATCTTATGAAATCCCATCCGAAACATTCGAAATAAATGTTGTAGGAACGGCGAATGTATTGGAAGCAGTTAACGGGCTTCCCAATAAATGTACAGTTATAATAATCACCACGGATAAAGTGTATGAGAACAGGGAGGTCAATTACCACTACAAGGAGACCGATGAACTAGGCGGATACGATCCCTACAGCGCCAGTAAGGCTGCCACAGAAATTGTTGTAAGTTCCTTCCGCAATTCTTTTTTCAACCCAAGGCTGTATGCGGTACATCAAAAGGCTGTTGCAAGTGTAAGAGCCGGCAATGTAATTGGCGGCGGTGATTGGAATAAGGACAGGATTGTGCCCGACATCATTCGCTCGTTGGTAGCCGGTAATCCCGTGGCGGTACGAAACCCCAATGCGGTAAGGCCCTGGCAACATGTACTGGAACCATTAAGTGGGTACCTGTTGCTCGGCATTTTGCTGAATAAACAGGCAACTGAGTTTTCTGGCGCTTACAATTTTGGCCCTTTACCCGATGATCATTTGCCCGTTAAGGAACTGGTTGAAATCGCACTTGATTGTTGGGGAGCAGGCAATTGGTTAGATAAATCAGCAGCAAACCAGCCACATGAAGCAGGGCTTTTGCAACTTGATATTCAGAAGGCGAAAGCTGCGCTGAACTGGCAGCCCAAATTAATTAGCAAGGAAGCAATCCGATGGACGATTGACTGGTACAAGCAAGCGCCGGGCGATGTTTTGGAATACACTCTGCAGCAAATTAAAAATTATCAACAGAAATGATCTTTATTCCAACATCATTAAAAGATAGTTATTTAATTGAGCTAAATCCCATTGTTGATGACAGGGGTTGGTTTGCGAGAACATATTGTAAAAATGAATTCGATCAAATCGGGCATGATAAAGAATGGGTTCAACTTAATCATTCCTTTACAAACTATGCAGGCACCGTAAGGGGAATGCATTACCAGTTGCCACCCTTTAGCGATGTAAAATTGGTGCGGTGTATTGCTGGCTCCGTTTATGACGTCATCGTCGATCTTCGAAAAGAATCTGAAACCTTTTTAATGTATTTCGGAGCCGAATTGTCAGCCCGGAATAAAAAGATGATGTATATACCCGAAGGTTTTGCTCATGGTTTCCAGGCACTCACAAATGATTGCGAATTGCTTTACCACCATTCACAATTTTATATGCCTGGCGTAGAAGCAGGCATAAAATACAATGATAAGGCGGTCAATATCAATTGGCCCTTACCAGTAAAAAATGTTTCATCAAGGGACGATTCACATCCTGCAATAGATGTGAATTTTAAAGGACTTTAACTATGCAATGCAGATTTTGTAAAACTGAACTTTCCAATGTATTCATCGACCTGGTGAATTCTCCGGCATCTAATTCGTTTCTAACTATTGAGCAATTAAATGAACCAGAAACATTTTATCCGTTGAAAGTATATACCTGTCCAAAGTGTTTTTTAGTGCAGGTAGATGAATATAAAAAGTCGGATGCTATTTTCGATAGTAATTATGTTTACTTTTCCTCTTACAGTACCAGTTGGTTGCAACATGCAAAAAAGTACACTGATCTGATGGTTGACCGGTTTGCGTTTAATGATAGTTCTCTCGTTATAGAAATAGCTTCCAACGATGGCTATTTATTACAATATTTTAAAGAAAAAAATATCCCGGTTCTGGGCATTGAACCAACAGCAAATACGGCGGCCGCAGCCAAAGAAAAAGGCATCGATTCGGTCATTGATTTTTTTGGCACAAGACTGGCAACCGAGCTAACGGGTAAAGGTGCTAAGGCAGATCTGCTGCTTGGCAATAATGTATTGGCACATGTGCCCGACCTCGTAGATTTTGTAAGAGGGCTTAAGATAGCATTGAATGAGACAGGCGTCATCACCATGGAATTTCCACACCTGATGCAACTAGTAGATAATAACCAGTTTGATACGATTTATCATGAGCATTTTTCTTATTTATCTTTTCATACAGTAAAACAAATATTTGAGTCCGAAGGACTCGAAATGTTTGATGTGGAAGAAATTTTAACCCATGGCGGATCTTTGCGAATCTATGCAAAACACCTGCATGATTCCACGAAAGGCATTTCAGAAAGAGTTGACGATCTATTGAAGAAGGAAACTGAAAAGGGGCTAACCGGATTGGCTTATTACGATAATTTTCAGCAAAAAGCTTTAAAAGTAAAGATAGACCTGACCGAGTTCTTGATTGATCAGCACCGGGAGGGTAAAAAAATTGCTGCTTATGGCGCCGCTGCAAAAGGCAACACCATGTTGAATTACTGCGGCATCAAGAACGACCTGATTAGTTTTGTTGTAGATGCCAATCCACACAAGCAAAATAAGTTTTTACCTGCCAGCCATATTCCGGTAGTAAATGAACAATTCCTGAAAGATGCCCAACCAGATTATGTGATCATTTTTCCATGGAATATTAAGGATGAAATTGTAAAGCAACTTTCATATATCCGTAATTGGGGCGGTAAATTTGTTGTTGCGGTACCTTCTTTACAAATCATAGATTAGGTATTATGCGGAAGATACTCGTAACAGGTGCAACCGGCTTTATCGGAAATTACGTGATTTCGCAATTGTTGTTGCAGGGTTATTGCCAGGTTATTGCCACGTCTGTTTCCACTGAAAAAGCGATGAGTGCTTCCTGGTTTCCTGCAGTGAAATATATCCCCTTCAACCTGAAAAGTTATGACGACAATATTGACTATTGTGCATATTTCGGCCATCCTGATTCGCTGATTCATCTTGCCTGGGAGGGTCTTCCGAATTACAAGGCAGCTTTTCACACAGAAGAAAATTTACCCCGCCACTACCTGTTTTTAAAGAACCTGGTTGAACATGGATTAAATGATATAACAGTAACCGGTACCTGCTTTGAATATGGGATGCAGGAAGGCTGTTTAAGTGAAGAAATGGAAACAAAACCTGCTAATGCTTATGCTATTGCCAAGGACACGCTCCGCAAACAACTAGAACAACTTCAGGCAGAGAGACACTTTCATTTTAAGTGGGTCCGTTTATTTTATATGTATGGAAGTGGGCAAAGCCCTAATTCACTAATTTCGCAGCTTGACAAGGCGCTTGATGCAGGAGATAGGTCATTTAACATGAGTGGAGGACAGCAGGAAAGGGACTATTTACCTGTTGAAAAGGTTGCAGCTTATATCGTTCAAATTGCTTTACAAAAAAGCACAACAGGCATTATTAACTGTTGCAGTGGAAAGGCAATACTGGTGAAAGACTTTGTGCAGCAATATGTAGATCAGAAAGGGAAACATATACACTTTATTCTGGGCTTTTATCCCTACGCTGATTATGAACCAATGCGTTTTTGGGGCGACAATCAAAAATTAAAAACAATCATAAAGAATGAGTAATCCAATTCAGGAATTTATTGAAGAAAGAAAAATCCGTATCGATGCCAATGGTAAAAATCAGCAATTGTTATCAGCGGCAGCAGCGTTCAATGTAGAATCAAACAAGTCACAGTATTCTTATAATTTTTCCTGGATGGGAAGACCGATTATACAATATCCCCAGGATATGATGGCAATGCAGGAAATTGTATGGAATGTTAAACCTGATCTTATTATTGAAACAGGTATTGCGCATGGTGGTTCGCTGATATACTATGCGTCTTTATTAGAGTTGATAGGAAAAGGGGAAGTGCTGGGAATTGATATCGATATCAGGGAGCACAATCGTATTGAAATTGAAAAGCATCCAATGTTTAAGCGCATCACTATGATACAGGGCTCATCGATAGACCCGGCCATTGTTGCGGAAGTAGAAGCGCATACCAAGGGAAAGCAAACTGTTCTTGTTACTCTTGATTCTAATCATACACATGACCATGTATTGGACGAGTTGAAGATGTACTCGCCATTTGTTTCTTTAAATTCCTATATTGTTGTTTATGATACCATTGTTGAACAGCTACCACAAGATTACTTGCCCGGGCTTATCAGGCCCTGGGGGATTGGTGATAATCCGATGACGGCAGTAAGTACTTTTCTCAGCAACAACCCGGATTTTGAAATTGATAAAGCGATTAATGATAAATTATTAATCAGTGTGGCCCCTAACGGATATCTTAAAAGAGTTAAATAATTGAATATGCCACTAGTCAGCTTTTGTTTCACTACATATAAAAGACACGATCATTTGCTTTCTACCTTGGAAAGCATTCAAAAACAGGGTTTCAAAGATTATGAAGTAATTGTTTCTGATAATGATCCCCAAGGAAGCGGGAGAGAAGTAGTAGAAGGGTTTGCTGATCCAAAGTTTAAATATTTTGCCAATCCGGAAAACCTGGGAATGAAAAAAAGCTTCAATAAAAGTCTGGAGCGCTCTTCGGGCGAATATATAGTGATGATTGCAGATGATGATCCGGTTTATCCCGATATGTTACAGACACTGGTGAGTTTAAAAAATGAGTTCCCCGGTTATGGAATGTATCTTGGAGGATGCGATTGGTTTTGTACACACCACGAAGTTGCAGCATTATATGGTTTAAAAGTCGGTACCAATACCTGTCTTTCCAATAATCATGATATCAATTACAAGGAAGCTTTTAGTCCAAATGATTTTGTCGAAAGACTATTTACTTTTAAAATTTTCCCCCATTACCTCTGGTCTACGGGGATGGTTAAAAGAGATATTTTGATAGAAAAGGGTGGAGTACCCGACTACGGTACTCCTTTTTTAGGTGATTACGCATATATGAGTATTATGGCATCGCATTCGGGTTGCGTCATCATCAATAAGTCATTGGGATGCCAGACTTTGCACAATGAGAACTTTGGGCGACATCAAAATGAACAATTAGTAGTTGCAGCCAAAAACTTTCCCGAATACCTGGCTTCAAAAATGAATTCACTGGAACACTGGCCCGCAATTAAAATTCATATCCAGGATTTTGTAGGTATATGGTTGGTCTCTCATCTTTCTTTTCTCCATAAATATGCGGTAGATAAAGGCGAAAGTTTGGCAAAAGCTGAAGCTGAGATATTTTCGATTGACTATATGCGTAAATATAAGTTGAAGTATTTTCTAAAACGGCACTTCCCGGGCTTACATGACCGGGTAGTAAAAATTAAGAAGAGGTCTCTTCAATGATTTTCCAGTAAACTCAATGGCAAAGTATAGTATCATCTTACCAGTTCGGAATGGCGGCCATTTGTTAAAACAATGCGTATCCAGCATTTTAAGCCAAACTTTTACGGATTTTGATTTTATTGTACTAGACAATTGCAGTAACGATGGCACTTTAGAATGGTTATCATCCATAACAGATAAACGAATTGAAGTTTTTTCTTCGAATAAATCCTTGACTATCGAAGAAAATTGGAGCCGGGTGAAAGATATAGAAAAGAATGAGTTTATGACCCTTATCGGTCACGATGATATTTTATATCCAGATTTCCTCCAAACTATCGAGCGCCTGGTACTGCAACAGCCATCCGCTAGCTTATATCATACCCATTATAACTTTATTGATGCCGGGAGTAAAACCACCCGGGCCTGTAAGCCGATGAAACCTGTTTATAATGGCAGTCAATTTTTAGCCGCCCTTATTGCCGGCAGCATAGATTCCATGGGTACAGGTTATGTGATGCGATCTAAAGATTATGATGCTATAGGAGGCATACAGGCGAAATATCCCAATCTTTTATTCGCCGATTTTGAGTTATGGGTAAGTTTGGCTGTAAAATCATTTGTTGCAATTGATCCGCACAACTGCTTTGCATTTAGGGTGCATCAAAGTACCACGCAAACTTCCGGTGATCATAAATTGCATAAAGCGCTTCATCTTTTTGTAGACTACCTGGCAAGTATTAAGGAACAGGATAAAAGTATGCACGATGTCATTCAGCAATATGGAGCCTGTTTTTTATTGCATTACTGTAAGGCGTATGTGCATAGACTCCTACGGCTGCCTCTTCCGGCAAGAAATAACATACGGGTAAATGATCTGATAAATGAAACTAAAGTAATGGCAGACCAATTAGGTGTTTCCTCTTCATACCATCCTGAAAAAAAATCCTCTTTGCAATTAGCAAAGAGGATCGATGATAATAACTTTCTTCGTTTTTTATTTTTACAATTCAAGAAACTTTATCCTAAACCTATAGGATAAACGCTTCTACTTCACCGCCTTCAAATCCTCTTCCATCATTTCCTTTACCAGCATTGGTAAATCATATTTTGGATACCAGCCTAATTTTGTATTGGCTTTTGCAGGGTCGCCGATTAACAGGTCTACTTCGGTAGGCCTGAAATAACGTGGATGAATACCCACTACTTGTTTGCCTATCGGTAACTGGTAGGCGGCGTTATTACATTTTGTTACAAACGCTTTTTCATCTATACCTGTTTCTTTAAATTCCAATTCAATCCCTGCTTCCGCAAAAGCCATGCGCACAAAATCTCTCACAGTAGTGGTAATGCCGGTGGCCAGTACAAAATCTTCAGGTACTTCTTGCTGCATCATCAGCCACATGCCTTCGACATAATCTTTAGCATGGCCCCAATCCCTTTTTGCTTCAAGGTTGCCTAAACGCAATAAATCTTCCTGGCCGGTTACGATTTTGGAAACTGCTATTGTGATCTTCCGGGTAACGAATGTTTCACCTCTCAGCGGGCTTTCGTGATTGAATAAAATGCCGTTTACTGCATACATATTATAGGCTTCCCGGTAGTTCACTGTTATCCAATAACCATATAATTTCGCAACACCATAGGGTGATCTTGGATAAAATGGCGTAGTCTCTTTTTGAGGAACTTCCTGCACCAGGCCATACAGCTCTGACGTGGATGCCTGGTAAAATTTGGTCTTCTTTTCCAAGCCTAATATGCGTATTGCTTCCAGTATTCTCAGTACTCCGATCCCGTCAGAATTCGCTGTATACTCAGGGGTTTCAAAACTTACCTGTACGTGGCTTTGGGCGGCCAGGTTATAAATTTCGTCAGGTTGTGTTTGCTGAATTATCCGCAATAAACTGGAGGCATCGGTTAGGTCACCATAATGCAATTGAAACCGGTCTGATAAGCTTTTATCGTTAAATAAATGATCAATCCTGTCAGTATTTATGAGAGAACTGCGACGCTTAATTCCATGAACCGCGTAGCCCTTATTTAGTAATAATTCAGCTAAATATGCTCCGTCCTGACCAGTAATTCCGGTGATTAATGCTACTTTCATTTGTTGTTTTTATTGATATAAATTATTTTATTTTGCTAAACAGGAGTGCCCCGTACTGCTTGGTATAAAAAATTGCTGCGAAAATATACCATCTGAAGTCAGGATAAAATTTTTTCATGAACTTAGCATGATTTTTTATCGAAATAAGTTGAACTTTTTTCAATTTATCTTTATTTGTACTGCCTTTGTGTATATGCATCACTTTTGCTTCAGGCACAAAATGAACCTCGTAACCCAATTGCCTGAACTGCCAGCACCACAATACATCCTCACAATACATAAAAAAATCTTCTGCCAATTTTTGCTGAGGCAACTGCTGAACAATCTTTTTTGGAAATAACATAATTGTTCCCCAAACCCAATCGCAACTTGCAAAATGTTGGTGGTCGAAATACCTGTGCAACATCAGCGCTTCTCTTTTTTCCTTCGGTAACAATTTATAAAAAGGAAATATTTCTAATAATTCCCATTTAATTGTCCTAAAACGACGACAGTTGAATTGTATTGTTCCATCGGGATAAATTAATTGGCAGGTAACAATACCCACATTTTTATTTGAAAACAGGTGGTCCAGGCAAATTTTTGGTGCACTGTTTATTAATTCCGTGTCACTGTTAAGCAACAATAAATAATCTCCGGTAGCATGGGTGATGCCGAGGTTGTTGCCTCCGGCAAAGCCGGTATTGGTGTCACTTACTACTAATTTTATATCCGGGAATTGCCGTGTAAACAAGTGCGGGCTGCACTCTGCCGATGCATTATCCACCAACACTATTTCATACTCAACATCTTTCAACTTCTCATAGATGGAGGCAATACACTTACAGGTGAGGGTAAACGTATTGTAATTAATGATGATGATGGATAATTGCATGGTTTCAGGCTACTTTATAAAAATAGGGCTTGTTAGCAAGGATCTTAAAAAAGTATCTTAACAATACGCCGATGTTTTTAATGTAATCAACCAGGTTTTGCCATTTGTATTTGGCTTTGTTGTTTCTAATAATTTTATCAATCAACAGGCAGCAGCCAAATACTGGCACCTCAAAAACATAAGTACCAATAATGACAAGGTACCAAAAAATGCCAAACTGTTTTCGTATACGCAGCATGGTTGATACAATGATCTGTCTGCCTTTGGTATTCCAGAGATTTTTGCCGTTTTCAATTTCAGCAGTACCATAATAATCACTGCTGGTTCCACCTCCGATATGTATTACCCGGGGATCTGCAAATAACAACAGCTTGCCATGCTTTCTTAATCTACCACACCATTCTATTTCTTCGGCATACATAAAAAAATCATTGTCAAGCAACCCGCTTTTTTTTAACACATCTTTTCCTACCAGGATATAGGCGCCGACGATCCAGTCAACTTCTACAATATCCGAAATGGTGGTAACACTCGGAATGGTAGATTTGAAACGATAACCAAGCCAACGGATAAGCCTGCCCAGGTAGGGTAGTGGCAGCAAGGTATTTAATCCGCCCTTGACAACATGGGCTCCGGAAATTTGCGTGGTACCATCCGTGTTAAGTAACTGTACTCCGCAGCCTGCTGCGTCAGGACGTTGCTTTAATAATTGGATGCTTTTGTCAATAGCGCCATCCAAAACAATTGTATCTATGTTTAATAATAAAATATATGCTCCTGTTGAAAGTAAAATACCCGCATTGTTGGCCCTGGCAAAGCCGGCATTGTATTCCATTGGTAAAAAGCGCACCTGTGGATATTTTGCTAAAACAATTTCTTTGCAATCATCTTTAGAATCATTGTCGACCAGTATGATTTCAAAACTGTGTTGTATGGTTTGGCAATAAATGCTTTCAATGCAGTCCATCACCAATTGGGTGGATTTGTAATTTACAAGTATGATTGAAAGATCCATTTGAATATCTGATGTCTGATTTGAGGATGTCTGATTGATAAAGCCGGATATTTTAAGACAATATTTATTTAAAGAAAATTTTTGAGTCTTTAAGTTTTAAAACCACATGGTGTTGAGTAAAACGTAAGCAAGTTGCCCTATGCATACATGTACAAGAGTGCGACGCAACGATGCTTGTTCAATGATACAATGCCTGGTACCCAACAATGTATTTTAATTTTTACTCTGCATATTGTGCGGTGCTGTATTTTTTTTATTTTGCCTCCACAAAAGAACTGCACAAGTGAGCAAGGCTATAATTGAAATAATTCCTGCGATCAAACTGAGTGTGTTACCTAAATTATAAGACGCCGGTGCAAAAACAAATTTGATAGTATGATTGCCTGCAGGAATATTTAATCCTCTCAATGCATAGTCAACTTTTACGATGGGTGTTTCTTTGTCGTCAATAAAAGCCTTCCAGCCATTTGGATAATAGATTTCGCTAAACACAGCAAACTGGTTGGTTGCAGCATTACTTTGATAGGTGACATTGTCATTGAGATTTTTGATCAGTTTAATACTTGCGCTGCTGTCGTACTGAGGCGTAACAGTTACTTTCGATTGTTCTCTTTTATCAATCACCACCGTATCTTTTGAATGAAGGCTGTCTAAAGCCATCATTTCTTCATCGGCATTGTTTACATATTTTATTGCTTTCACAAACCACACCGGACCGTTTGCGCCTGGATTAAGTTGTGCAACAGGCTGATTGTTTTGAGCATTGACGATAAAGTATTTTGCATTAAGCATATTAAACACTTCCATGTTGCCCTTGCTCAACTGGTGTTCTATCAAATCGTTGTACAATCCAAGCTTTGCAGGGCTGTAGCCTCCAATTGAATTATGAAAATAAGACGTCCTGGAATCCTGGAATGGATCGCCGCCGGCCTGGTCAAACACCCTGAAATAGCCAGTATCCGTTTTTATTTGATTGTCTGCTGCCGTGGGTGTAAAGCCTGATAGATAGTCTTCCGGTGTCGCATACTTGCTTTTGTTCAAATACCTCGATGACACCGTTATCAGATCAATGAAAGAAATGAGCGCCAGTAAACAAACGGCCACTACCGGATTGATTTTCTTTTTTATGCCAAGCCATATAATTCCGGCTCCCAATAAGAAAAATATAAATAGCCTGAATAGATCACCACCGAACAAATCTTTTCTGTCTTCAATTAAGGCTTTATTAAAACTGTTTGCAAGCGTATTCGCCTGGCTGGTCATTTCTGCTGTTGGTGGTTTGCCCTGGCTCATGGATTGGGCCAATTGTTCGGTGATGGTTTGTTTTGCCTGCCTCGACTTTTCGTTTGTAAAGGAGGAGCTAAAATAAACTACAATAAGTATTGCCAGCACAGCAGCACAGGTGATGGCTGCGTATTTTAATTTTTTGAAAAGGAGGTTTTGTTCCAGCTTGCCATAAAAAATTTCCTGCAATGCAAGTACCGCAACCAATGCAAAAGTAAACTGGGGCAACACCAGCGCCATGGAAGGAGCCCTGAATTTATTTAGAGCGGGTAAATGATCGAAGAGGAAATAATTAACTGCTGCAAAATTACTGCCCCATGCCAGCACGATACCTATGATAGTACCTGGGATCAACCAGCATAAATATTTTTTGCGTACAATAAAAAGTCCCGCGATAAACAACATGCAAATGATTGCACCTAAATATACCGGGCCGGCGGTGTTGGGTTGATCACCCCAGTAAGGCGACATATACCGGTAAAAATAATTGATCGCTTCATTAGGCAAACCTGATTCCTGCAAAGCAGTTATGACCTTGCTGTTTTCTCCAAACTCCGAAGGATCATTACTGCTTCCGGCATAATTTGGCAAAATAAAAGTGAGCGTCTCCTCCTTACCGTAACTCCATTGAAAAGCGTAGTCTTTTTTTAATCCACCTTCCGAAAGGTTTTCTTTTTTTACACCAATTGTCAGTTCACTTCTGCCACCCCGCATGGTTTCTTTAGCGTATTCTTTGGTGGGCAATAGTATCACTGCAAATGAGCAGGCGCTGATAATGATGGCAGCAAAAGCCAATGCAGCGGCATTTATTAAATGCTTAAAGTCTTTGGTTCTAAAAATTTGTATTAAAAACGTGATCCCGAGGCAAACAAAAAGCAACATGAAATAGTAAACGATCTGCACATGATTTTGATTAAAAAACAACGTGCTTGAAATCAGCGTAACGGCAAAGCCCCAAATATATTTACGCTGCATCAGCAAAATAACACCTGCCAATACAAGCGGGGCATATCCCATGGTGGCAAATTTGGTAACATGCCCAACGGCAGTGATAATGGCATTATAGGACGCATAAGCGTAGGCAAGTGAACCGAGAATACCAATCCACGGCTTTAACTTTAAAACCTGCGATAAAATATAAAAGGTTATGCAGGATAAAAAGAAGAGGCTTGCGGGAGAAGGAAGAAATAACGTGAATAGGCTATGCATCCACCCGATGCCGATATTGTATTTGGCAGCAAAAATAATTTGAAAGGTGGGCATACCGCCAAACATGGAATTGGTCCACAAAGGGTACGTGCCATATTTTTCATAAAACTCAAACGATTGCTGGGTCATGCCTCTTGTGCCCAACATGTCGTGCTGGCTAACGACCATTCCCTGGAAAACCGGCAGGCAGTAAACAACAGCAATCACCAGGAACAGTACTACCGCAGTAAGATGCGGCAGAATGGTTTTAAAATTTATATTCTTCATGAAGCGATTTGATTATGAGGCGGCAAATTAACTTAAAAAAATATAACCTCCATCGCCTACAATAGAGTTGCGAAAGAGATTAATAAAAATGAACGATATTTTGTTGACTATTGGCAGGAAAATACAAAGATGACACACCTCTTGCTAAATAGAATTTGGATTGACAGATTGTGGTTTTTTTATCCTGTCGGTCTATTGGGCCCCCTGCATACCTTCTTGCATGTTACTCTGTTCGCCCTTCATATTTTTACGTTTCAATAATGAAACATCGAACTTTCCGAAACGCCAGTTGAAGTTCAATCTTAATACCTGGGGATCCCTGCGGCGGTCAGTTTCCTGGATAAAATAAATTGATTCAGTATAACTGCCGCTTATCCGGGTACGAAAGATATCACTCATCTGCAGGGTTAATGAGGCAGCATTGTTTTTTAAAAAATCTTTTCTGATAGCGATATCAAAGCCATATACAGGTTTGATATATCCCTGGGCTGATGGTAGGTTTCCTCCGCCAAACATCATTCCTCCACCACCTCCACCAGGTTGCACCAACGTTTTTGCCTGGTAATCGCCGCTCAACTGTATGGAATAATTTTTTGGTAATTTAAAACTGTTATTGAGTTTAAAGAACCAACTTAACTGGTCACTGTCAACCCCACCTGGAAGATTGCCGGCTTTTAGTATAACATTAAAAAGGTTAAGGTTACTGGTAACGTCCCACCATTTAGTGACTTTATTCCTGGAGGTCAGCTCTAAGCCATAGGTGTAGCTTTGTGACGCATTTGCATAACTTGTAAAGAGGACCGTATCGGGTTTTGCAGGCGCATTAGGATTTTTTTCAGGGTATTGATATCGTGTAATCAGGTCAGTTGTATTTTTAAAATAAACTGTTGAAAGCAGGTTGTGGCCGTTCGAAAGTTGATTTTGATACGACAATTCAAGAAGATTTGTGAACTCCGGAACGAGATCAGGATTTCCTTTGCTAAGATTAAGAGAATCTGTGAAATCGATGAATGGAATTATTTGAAAGAAACTGGGACGGTTAATTTTCCTCGAATAATTCATTTGCAGGTCTTGTTTATCCGTGAGTTTATAGGTAACAAAAGCACTGGGGAAAACGCTAAACGGATATTCGTTTGAAAAATTCTGGTTTTTATTTGCAAGCGTTCCATCATATCTCGAGCTTTCCACCCTTAATCCGAGTTGATAACTGAATTTTTTAATTTGCTGTGCAAAAGTAGCATAAGCCGCCGCCACTCTATCCGTAAATTGGTAGTCTGTGTTCAATAAAACCAGTGAAATGTTTTTTCCTGTTGTTGGGTCCCTGATAAAATTATTATTGAAACTATTAAAGCTTCTTAAGGCAATGCGTGCCCCGGTTTCTATTTTAGTGGTAGCTGTGATGGGGTTGGAGTAGTCTGCCTGGGCAGTAAATAATTTGGTAGTGCCACCACCCAACGAACTTTGAAAAATTAATGGAGTTTTAGCCGTAGCATTAGGATTAAAGTATTGGTTTGAGATCTGGTTCTCATTATCATTTCTGCGATAATTATAATTTAAATCAGCAGTAATTTCTTTATTTGCTTTTGCAAAATTGTGTTTAAAGCTTAAAGTACCGCCATAATTGCGGAAATCAAATTGTCCTTCACTATTACGGTTGCCATAGTCTGATATCGAATAGGTTGGATAAATCGTATCCCTGTTGATATCCATGTGGTCAACGTTTTTAAATTGCCCTCTTACAAAATTGCCGGTTATACTTAATGTATTCCTGTTATCTATTAAAAAATCCAGGCCCATTCTTGCAAAGCCAAAAAATCCATTTCCTACCGGTCTGTTTTCCTGGTGCAGATTGGCGATGGATTTATTAAAAAAGTCGGTACGGTCAGTGCTGACTGTGGAGATGGTTTTGCGGAAGCCCAACTGTGTGGCAACGAAAAAATTTATCTTCTGTTGTTTTATATTCAGGTCGCCTCCAAAACTGGGTTTGGCCCGGCTGTCTATGCTTGCCCTTACGCTTCCATTATACCCAGCTTTTCGGTTCTTTTTCAACACAATATTCAGTATCCCTGCACCTCCGCCCGAGGCATCAAATTTTGCGGAAGGATTCGTAATGATCTCAACTGTGGAAATTGCATCTGCCGGTATTTGCTCCAACGTCATAGTAGTGGGCCTTCCATCCACGAATATCTGTGGAGGAGCGTTTCGTAATGTAACATTGCCATCAATATCTACATTTACACTCGGCACATTCTTCATTACATCCACCGCTGTGCCGCCCACGCTTGCCAGATTTTTTTCTACATTAAATATTTTACGGTCAATGCTCATCGTTAGCAAGGCTTTGTCTGCAGTAACAGTTACGCCTTCCAGTTGCTGTGCATCCGTTTCCATCTTAATATTACCAAGATCCTTATCTACCGCACTTAACATACTGCTCATATCCCCAGGTTTCGCCGCTGCGCCCATATTCAATGCAAAAGCCGGTTTTTGCTCTATGCTTTTATACCCTATTGCAGTTATCAGTAATTTGTAAGATGCCATTACGGGTAGGTTCTCCAAGCTAAATTCACCCTTTTTTGAAGTTAGCATACCCGATACAATTACTTCCTTTCTCTTTTTTGTAATAGAGTCGTATTTGTTTTGAAGTAACTGTACCGAAGCTGCATCAATTGGTTTATTGGTAGCCGCATCAATTACTTTACCGTAAAAATGCCCCACGTTCATACTTTGTCCAGCCATTCTCCCTGCACCACCGGCCGGAAACTGTGCATATAGAGTATTTGTTGATAAAAGGACAGAAAAAATGATTGCTAAACTGCAAAATTGTTTCATCTAAAATATTTTAATGTATTATCTGACCTGTTAAACCAAAGTTCCTTTATAAAGTTTAAAGTGGACGACCAATAATTGATAAAAGGTAGTATAATATTGAACAGAAAATTATTCTAAAATATTAGTTGCTAAGGTAGGCTGCCAATACCTGCACCACGCCAATCAAAAGCCCAAAAACGCCTCCTATAACCTCCAGAAACTTAAATTCTTTTTTAGTGATCTGGTTTAGAATATCTTCTAATTTACCGGTAGAAAAGCCAGCAACTTTCTCTGTCACTATCTTCTCAAAATCAAGGTCATGCTGAAGTTTGTTCATATAGCTCTTCATCAAAATTGGAAAGAGTGATTCCAGTTCCAGCAAAAAAGCATCTTTTAATTGCAGCACCGTTTTTTCGCCCATCATCATTGCCAGCATTGGAAAAACATCTTTCAATTTATTGCGTAAGAAATTGTCAATATGCCCTTCTATATCTGGCCGTAGTCTTTGTAAATTTTCAGGATTGGTCACTTTAGCTTCTATTTCCTCAAATGAGAGTAACTCTTTGCTAACAACCTGCCCCAATTTTTCAGCTATCAGGCGTTGATTTTTTGGGAAAATACCGTGGATAGTCAACCCTAATATCTTAATGGGGTTTCGTGGATGAAAAAGCATTTTAATTGCTAGCCAGGTAGTAACCCAACCAGTGAAAGCTGACAGTAAGATGGTAATAATAATGCTGGTGATGTTCATATTTGATTTTGGGCTGCAAAGAAACACAATTAACATTGTATATCAGGTACGGTGAAAAGACCTAAAACAAGAAGAGTTCCGCAACATGCAGAACTCTTCGAATGGGTAATCGAGGGGGCTCGAACCCCCGACCCTCAGAATCACAATCTGATGCTCTAACCAACTGAGCTACGACTACCGTTTTTATTATAGGTTTGCAAAAATAGCCAAAAACATTTCCTGAACAAAATTACTTATAAATACTTTGTGGAATTCCTCTGCACTATCATTCACCCCCTTTCCAGAATAATTTGCCACTTATCATTCTTTAAGAAAACATTATTCTAAAACCAGTTGTTAATCCAATAAATGATATCATTTTTCCGTTAATTTTACTTTATGCTAAAATTTAAGCAAATAGTTATGAGCAAAAAATTTTTTCCGATATTCCTGGTACTGACAGGAACGAGTCTCTTTCTGGCTTTTCAAACGCAAGGAAGGGGGGACGATAATCCCAAATCAAAGAATGAAAAGATCTTACGCACAGTTGGATTATTGTTAGAAGAAGGACATTTTAGCCCTAAAAAAATTGATGATGCTTTTTCCAAGCTGGTTTTGAAGCGTTTTATCAATGACCTTGATGACGATAAAACCATATTCCTGCAGACTGATATTGACAGCTTCAAAAGATTTGATACAAAGATTGACGATGAGATTCATGGAGAGAAACTGGAATCTTTTTACTCAATCAGTGAATCATACACCCGCCGTTTGAATGAGGCCTCACAGTACTTTAAAGCTGTGTTAAGCAAGCCGTTTGATTTTAACAAAGATGAAAACATCGTCCTCGACGGCGATAAATTAAATTATCCTACAACAGAGGCTGAAAGAAAGGAAGTTTGGCGCAAACGATTAAAATACCTTGTGCTTACCAAATATTCCGATATGCTGCAAGACAGGGAAAAGAACAAAGGAAAATTAGACCTGGTGGTGGTTACGGACAGCGGAGTGCAGAAAAAAGAGATTCAAAAAGAAAAGTTTGTGTATAAAGCCGATAGCACATTGGAGAGGGAGGCGAGGGACCAGGTCCGCCGGCAGATCGAGCGTTATTTTACAACACTAAAAAATCATAATACTACCGATGAATTGTTTAGTTCATTTGTAAATGCGGTTACAGGTAGTATGGATCCTCATTCCAATTACTTTGCGCCTGTGGATAGCCGTGGCTTTACCGAAATGATGAGTGGCAAATTTTACGGTATCGGAGCTCAGTTAAAAGAGGACCAGAGCAAAATAAAGATCGCCAGTTTGGTTGCTGGTGGCCCGGCATGGAAAAGTGGTGAATTAGGCGTAGAGGATGAAATACTAAAGATTGGTCAGGGTGCAGCGGAACCGGTTGATGTTACAGGTTATGCGGTAAGTGATGCGGTAAAATTAATTCGTGGAGCAAATAAGGACACAGAAGTAAGAATAACAGTGCGTAAACCAGACGGTAATATTAAAATCATTGCATTAAAAAGAGATGAAATAAAACTTGATGATACTTTTGCGAAAAGTGCTATTATTAAAGGAGAACACAAAATAGGTTATATTTTTCTACCCGAGTTTTATGTTGATTTTGAAGATCCCAAAGGCGCCAGGTGTTCAGAGGATGTTGCAAGAGAGGTTCAAAAGTTAAAAGCTGAAAAAGTAGAAGGCATTGTAATAGACCTGCGGGGCAATGGCGGTGGATCGCTTCCCGAAGTAGTGAAGATGGCAGGCCTTTTCATAGAAGATGGGCCTATCTGCCAGGTGAAAGGTCGCGATGAAAAACAGCCTTATCAATGGAAGGACAGGGATAAATCGGTACTGTATGACGGCCCCTTGACTGTAATGGTAGATGAATTTAGCGCCTCCGCTTCAGAAATTTTCGCAGCTGCAATTCAGGATTATAAAAGAGGGATTATTATTGGTGGTACATCTACTTATGGTAAAGGTACGGTACAGCGTACGATACCATTAACTCCGGAAAGCGAGAACGCTGTGTTTAACAAAAAGACGGAGGATTTGGGCACTGTTAAGCTGACATTGCAAAAGTTTTACCGTGTAAACGGAGGTGCTACCCAACTTAGGGGAGTAATACCAGATGTGGTGATCCCTGGCAGGATGGAACTTGCAAAAGCCCGTGAAAAAGATAATCCGGCATCTTTGAGCTGGGATGAAATAGGAAAGGTAGATTATAAGCCATGGACAAGTAACTTCAGCACAGATTTAGTAGCTGTAAACGCAAATGAACAGGTTAAATCAAATTCTACTTTCAAAAGAATGAGGCTGAAAATTGACTCAATTGATAAAGAAAACGAACGTGCTTATTCTTTAAATATCAATAAATATCAGGCAGCCCAAAGACAACTGAAAGCGAGATACAAGCAACTTGAAGAATTATTGAAATTGCCGAACCAGCTGACAGTGAAAAACCTGGAAGCGGATGATGCAAAACTTACTGCTGATAAAGAAAAAACGGAAAAGAACAAAAGGTTTTTAAATACACTAAAAGATGATATTTATATAGATGAAGCAGTAAAGGTTACCAATAAAATGATCACTCAAAGTAACGTTGCACTAAATCATGCATCGGAGGTTCGGTCGGGAAACAAAAATTAATTCCTTTCAAAAGAATACATAAAAAAATCCCACAGCAATTACGAGGCTGTGGGATTTTTTATGGCTAATATTTTATTTAAGAAGAACAAGGTAGCTGTATCAATACAAATTACTCAGACAAATTGGGCTTCAGGACTTGGGTGATTCTATTAAAGGCAAGCGCATTGAAAACTGATTACCTAACCTGAACAAGCCAGAACCAAATTGGGTTAAAATAAAAGTTGAATTTCAAAATAAGCTATTTTTAAGCTGCTACATATTAAGAAAGAAGCGTTTTAATAATCCCGAAGGTCAAATGCACGGTGAAATAAACAAGTGCTAATAACCGAAAAACACCTCTATTAAAAAATACACCGCTTTTGTTGAACTGCACCAGAGCAGGAAGAATTTAAAATTCACCCTTCCACAATACTAAAAAGATTCCTTGTTTAGGCTGCTTAACGTTTTGCCTTTTTTCAAATAAAGCCTGGCCATTTCAAGTTCTGGCCTGTTTGATTTGGGTGAATTTGCAATAGTTGTCAATTGCTGGTAATAGTATTTTGCTTTTTCTGATTTGTTTGCTTTTTCGCTGGCTAACCCTGCTCCATATAAGCCGTTAAACCGGTTGGGGTGTTTTTTTAAATCTGCTTCATAAGCTTCTAACGCTTCGGCAGGTTTATTTAATTGCAGCAGCATGTCTGCCAATAATTCCTTTGCTGGAATTACTTCGCCGGGTGTAACGGGGCTTTTTTCAGTTTTGTCTTCCAGGTCAGCAGCTTCATGCATCAGCTCTAATGCTTCTTTCATTTTTCGTTGTGCATACAATATCCATGCTTCGCCCGTTTTTACCTGTATCATTACCTGGTTTGCTTTATACATATCCTTTTGGGCCGCCAGGGTATCATAAGCCTTGTTCAGGTTTTTTAATTCTTCCTTTGCCAAATCAATATTTCCCGTATGCACACCACCCAATAGCCGGGCAAAATGGATGATCGATTTTTGCCAGGGGAAATTTTGCCAGGAAATATTAGCCGGAAGCACTTCGGCGACTGCAGCTTCCTTCCACATTTTATTTTCAAGAAAATAACGGGCAGGAATAGCAGCAAATGCATAGGCAACTTTAAAGCTTGGTGGTGAAATCTCCTTAATGGTTTTAAGATAATCATATTGCTGTTTTGCCAGATCGTTATCTCCTTTTTGTAAATAAGCATAAACCAGATAATCCATACCATGTAGTTCTTCGTCCCAATGCCCCTTGATGCCCGCTTCTTCCGCATAACACTTTGCAGATGCAGTGGCAACAAGATTAGATTGAATGCTCTCATCCCAAAGCCCGAGCCTTGTAAAAATATGTGAAGGCATATGCTGGGCATGTGAGGAAGATGGTGCAATAGCAGCATATTTTCTTGCTGCGGGTAACGCTAGTGCTGCAAGCTCCGGGTAGTCGTAGCTATGAATGATATAATGGACAACACCAGGATGATTGGGTTCATTCGGGTATAAACCAAACAGGATTTCGCCTGCCTTTTTTTGATTACTGAAAGTTTTATCAGTTGGGTCGGCGGTACCATCCAGTGCCAGCGCATAAAATATTGCAGCTTCTTTATCGGTTGGATATTTTTTGTACAAGCTTTCCATCGCTTTTTGGAAATTAAGTGATCGTACCCGGTGGTTGACCGTATTCCAGTCTTTATAAAACAATGCTATGGCGTTAATATAGTCTCCCTCTTTTGCTGACTTTTGTTTTAAGTCCTGGGCAATTATTATTGCTTTGTAGCCTTTTTCCAATTCAGCAGGTGAAGGCGGGGAGGGCCATACCTGGTGATAGTTGCTCATAGCTATTCCCCAATAAGCCATGGCACATCCAGGGTTTTCATCAACTACTTTTGCAAACACCTTTTCGGCCTCATCATATTCAAATGAGTGAAGTAGTGCAATGGCAAGATTAAAATCTTTTTTTGCTTTTTCTGAACAGGATGTTTGAAAATCAACTGAGCCAAATTGTTTGCCAGGCGGGCCGCACACAACAACCTCTCCTCTTTTGAGGTTCAACGCATTGATTATGTCATTTGAAGGTGTATTGTTTTTGCCTGCACATGCGCAGATTACCAGCAAACTGCAAAACAATAAATGCTGGCCGGTTAATAATTTTTTCATTTTCCGTAGTTTGAAATTATTAATATTTTTAAATCTGCTGTTAACAATAGGGTTATTGAAGGCGTGCATTACTTTCTGTCTGCCGATGCTAATTTGTAAAAACGTTTAGATAAATATAGGTTTTAAAACCTGCAAATGAATAGGACGAAGATTGGTAACTTTTAATGAATTAGTGTGCTTTCAGTTTCCAATAGTAAAGTTGAAAAGCGATTGATCCACACTCGTAGCTTATGTGTGTTGCTTTAAAACGGTTCAACCAGGTTGGGATATGATGGGGTCAATCCTGAATTTAATACTTGGGCTGCCATAATTTATCGAAGACTTTTGCCTGGCCAATATTTCCAAGGCTAAAAGTTATCATTTTTCCATTGTTTTTACTGCTTGAGGCATTGTCGATAATAAGGCAAAATGAAATGAGCAATTCCGGGTCGCTGTCATTATCAGCAATAATTTTGTAGTTGTCACCTCCCAACCAACTTATAGCATTTTTATCCCACCAGGCTATTTGTCTGTCATTTTATAGACCGAATATTTTCTTCCTCTATGCCCATAAATATCGTAAGCATCACCACCGCATTGGCACACATAATAATTTTTCCAAAAAGAGGCGGTTTTGAATTCTAACATATTATTATCCCAACGTTTAATGTCAAACGTTGGTTTAAACCAGGAAAGCTTTTTCTCAAGAGTCATACGGATAGCACCATTGTCAATCTTGCAAAGTTGAATGAATGGTAAAAACTTAAAGAGCTGCCTTGATGCAAAATATTTCTGTTGCCCATCAATAAAGATTTGGTACTTATCACCCATCGATGCTTTCTTTTGATTGATGTCTATTTCCATTACCGGGCCTTTAAATATTTTACATAACGGTTGTATTTGTTCAAGTATACCACTGCAAAGGACTGCCGGGGCAAAATGCTAATCCAATATTTATTGAACGGAAAATAAGAAAATAAAGATAATAATTAATGCTAATAAATCCCCCGATTGGCCATCCCGGGTGGGGTTACTATGCTGGCTCATCCCGTTAATACTAATCAAAGGTTTAAAAAGCAATTGTTGTGTAACTTTATCCATCATAAATCAATTATCATGAAAGTAGCATTGGCATCAGCACCGTTTCCTGCATCTATTGCGGACGGCTTATTGCAAATAGAAAAATTAATAAAAGATGCGGCAGAACAGCAAGCTGAAATTATATGTTTTCCCGAGTCTTATATTCCGGGCTATCCTGGCGAAGGCTACACAGTTGAAGAACATTCACCGGAAAAATTGCAATCAGCATTAGACAAGGTTTGCCAATTGGCCCGCCAATCTTCTATCGCAGTTATCCTGCCGATGGATTGGTTTGTTGAGAATGAAATGTTGAATGTAGCATTTGTAATATCAGCTAGCGGAGAAGTAATGGGATACCAGACAAAAAACCAATTGGATCCCAGTGAAGATAATTTATGGACAGCAGGAAAGGACCGGAGAATTTTTGAACTGAATGGAATAAAGTTCGGCATCGTTATATGCCATGAAGGATTTCGTTATCCTGAAACTGTAAGGTGGGCTGCTCAACGGGGCGCTAAAATTGTTTTTCATCCGCAGTTCACCGGAAGCGACTTTCACGGTAAAGAACTTGCTGAGTGGGGGCACAGGGATAATCCTTATTATGAAAAGGCAATGATGATGCGGGCCCTGGAAAATACCATTTATTTTGCAAGCGTTAATTATGCCACCCGGTATGCAGAATCGGGCACTGCTTTAATTGCCCCGGATGGAAAGTGTCTTGCGCATGAAGCTTACGGAAGAGTAGGAGTACTGGTAGCAGATATTGATCCGGAGCTGGCTACCGGCTTGCTTGCTAAAAGGTATAATCCGGCGCTGTATGCTTAACGTTAGCAACCGGCATCTCCGGTTATTTTTTGTCTTTCCAATTCCACCATTTTAATTTTTCATTCTCCCGTTTATCCTTAGCTGTTTCTGCAAAATAAACGGCACACCTAAAAGCATACAATAAACACCTGTCTTGGATACAGTGGGCAAATTTGTTTGATTGGTCAAAAAGCTTTTGCGGGTCTTTTCCTTTCAAGTCCTCAATGCAGTATATGCCAATATTCAGTAAATCGTTCGCTATGGATTTGCCAACTCCCGGTATTAATGTTAGCTCTTTTATTGCTGGTGAGGTTGTCATATAATAATCAGCTTATTGAAATTCAATGACCTTAGATTGCAGGCCTGGAGCGCTTATTGTAACCTTTACGGCACCTGCTTTTTGCTGAGACTGTACATATGCGAGTAACCTTCCATTAAAAACTTTCCGTTTATCAGCTTTATAATCTTCATGGCTTACGAGGCTTCCGCTTTCAAGCCCGAGCAGTTTGGCCGGGCCTTCAACCTTCACTGAAATTTCGTTGGCAGCACTATATACGGGGATGCCATTTTTATCCACTACGTTTATTTCAATATGGCTCAACTGTTTTTTGTTATTATTAAAAGAACTAAGGTCAGCTGTTGCTTTAATGGCATACGATTCACCTGCGGTTTGTAAAGAATACCAGGCAGATGCTGTTCCTTTTTTAAATCCTCTTACTGAAAGCTCTCCCGGCTGATACAAGATATTCCAGGTGATTACTTTTTCTGCTGCACCAGACAATAATTTCTTGCCGAGCATTTTTCCATTCAATAATAATTCTGCTTCATCACAATTAGTAAAGCAACTTATGCGAATGCTATCGCCTTTGTTATAGTTCCATGAGGCATTGATATTTCTCCTGTTGTTAGTTTGTGTTGCCAGCAGAGCAGTGCCGATATAGATCATTGGCTTATTGGTCCACAAGCTTTGCCTGAAATAATATTGTGGCTTGGGAAAACCGGCAAGATCTGTCAAGCCTGCACCATTGCTTCGAGCAGGCCATGCACGTGCTTCTCCGAGGTAATCAACGCCGGTCCATAAGTATTGCCCGGAGATGCAATCATTGTCTGCTACAGCAGTCCAGGCACTGTAAGCCATTCCATTTTCACTGCCATAGATCACTCTTTGGGGATATTTTTTATGGTCATCAGGATAACGGTATTCCTGGTAATTATACCCCACTACATCCAATGCTTCAGGAAAGCCTGTTTCATTTGACATTACTACACCTGCCAGCGCTGCCGTTACGGGCCTTGTGGTATCATGTTTTTTAACTACTGCAACCAGTTGCTTTGCCAATTCTCCCAGCCGGCTTGCGGCAGGGTGACCTTGAGTAAAGCCTTTGCCGTAGATCTGTGGATTCTTCCCGGTATTTAGAACTTCATGGGTATAAGGATCGTTTGGATAATCAATCTCATTTCCAATGCTCCACAAAAATATAGAAGGGTGGTTCCTCGTTCTAAGTACCATATCTGCTACATCCCTATCAGCCCAGTCTTTAAAATCTGAATGATAGCCGTCTTTTCCCGGTTGGCCTACATTCCATCCTTTTATCCATTTGTTTTTTCCATCTTCCCATTCATCAAATGCTTCATCCATTACAAGAAAGCCCATCCGGTCAGCAAGATCATAAATATAATCTGCATGCGGGTTATGGCTTAGGCGGAGTGAATTGCAACCGCCTTCTTTCAAAATAGCTAACCTGCGTACCCACACTTCTTCAGGTACTGCAACACCTAATGCACCTGCATCGTCGTGAATACAAACGCCTTTCAATTTCATGTTCTTTCCATTGAGAAAAAAGCCCTTATCACTATCAAATTTGAATGTGCGAAAGCCAACATTCTCTTCAATATTATCCGTTTGCCTGCCATTCGTACTTAAGGTTACACGAAGCTTATACAGTTCAGGGTGCTCTGTCGACCAGAGCAAAGGGTTACTTATTTTAAACAACATGTCAGCATCAGTTTTACTGCCAGCCGGTACTGATATCTGTTGCTGTGCATTGGCTATCAATTTCCCTTGCGGATTGATCAATTGCGATCTTACCATTACTGGCATTGTTGTACCGGATTGATTGATCACTGAAACGGTAACACTTGCGGTAGCAGTTTGTGTTGTTACCAATGGTGTCGTAAATCGAACGCCCCAAAGATCGATGTGTACAGGATTGGTTGCAACTAAATAAACATTGCGGTAAATGCCTGAACCGGTATACCACCTTGCATCAGCAAACTGTGTATGGTCTGCTTTAACAGCAAGGATATTGCTGCCCGTTTTATTCAGAAAGGGAGTGATTTCATATTGAAATGCAGTAAAGCCATTAGGGCGTTTACCTAAATAATGCCCGTTTATCCATACTTCACTGTTGTTATAGACGCCATCAAAATAAAGAAAAATATTTTTTGAACGAAGGTTAGGCGCAATGTTAAATGACTTCCTGTACCAGCCAATGCCACCCGGCAAATATCCGGTAGCGCTTGCCCACTGTTCATCAAAAGGCCCTTCGATACTCCAGTCGTGCGGTACATCCACCTTCCTCCAGGCTGCATCATCAAAAGCCGGTTGGTTGCCATTGGAAACATCACCTTTGTGGAACTTCCATCCATCATTAAATAAAATAGTTTGCCGTGTTTGCTGAGCCAGGCAAGTTGTACTAATGGTCAGTAATAGCAAAATCACCTGCAAAAAACTACATTTAATTTTTCCCATAATATAAAGGCTGGTAAATGATATAATTAAAAACTTCTTAAAGATAAAGCACTTTTATAGTTGCTATCGTTAATGGTAAGCCGCAGGCAGGCTTCTTACTTTGACATATACATGTACCAGTTCCACTCCCATGTTTGGCCATTGTTGTTCGAGAATGCCTGGCTCCAAATGGGATTGTCTTTATCTCTTGCATCCCAGCGAAAAACGACTAAAATATCTTTTTCATTAAACCTGTCTTTGGTGAAAAAGTGGCCAACATTTTTTTCAAATGAGCCAACTACGGGAGGGTCCAACCGCCCTTCATTTGAGTCTGCCCAATAAATGCTCCACAAGCGGGTTTTTGGGTTGAAAAGCCTGACAGTCATGCCCTCAAATGGTTGTCCATCAAAGGTTGCAAGAAAATTATCGATATTGCCAATTCCATTTAGTACCCTGTACATTTCCTGCGTAGATTCAAACGTTGTCCAATCAGTACATTGATTCAATCTTGACCTTAATTTTTTATTATGGATTTTCCATTTGCCTTCAAAAAAATCAAAGTCATGTTTTGAAGAAGCAGAAGTTGCCGTGATGTCTAAATCACCGTTTGCTTTAAACTGTAGTGCAGGAATTTCCAAATCATCATCGGCTGTCATAAATTATTATTGTTTGAGTTTTATAAGCACCAGCGTCATTACTAAAAACCCAATTAAGAGGCATAGTGGTGAATAATATTTTGTATCCAGTTGACCGAACCTGGTAGATTTCACTTTCTTAAAAAAGCCTACGTATTTAAACTCGCCAATGGCTCTGCAAATAAATAAAAGTGAAAGTGCCGGCGCACCATAGTACAGCAACCAGGTGGGTAAATTAATAGATACTGATTTTGAATATGCTAACACGAAAATCCCAAAGCCCAGCAGTACAATTGCAACAACAAAGCATTCAAATAGCTTCGGGTTCATTAGTTTTTCGTTGTTCTCTTTTGTTGGAATAGCAGCATTTGCACCCCAGGTTCCACCAAGTCCCCAATAGAAATGAATTGCTGAAAGGAAAATAAAAATAAGAAATAGCAGTACCCCGATTAGGTTTGTTATCATTTGGAGAAGTGTTATGAACTGCGTGAAATACTAAGATGAGTTACCATCCGCCCGCAATTTGCATCCATTATTTCATTGCAGCTAATTAAAGGCTTCATGCTTATTTCTGTAAAACCTGGTTGCCATAAAAGAAAGGGGAATACCAATGCAAACCACTAAAATAACCAGGCTAAGAATAGCATTACTAAATTCAATGGGCCTGTTAGGAATTTTTGAGGAAGGTACTACAACAAGGTTCATCACCATCCAAATAAATATACCATAAACGATACCTGTAAGAATTTTATTTTTGGAAAAAATGCTTGCTTTAGGAAAGACTAAAAAGAAAAAAATGGTGAATGCGAATGCTATAATATAATGCAAAAGAAGTCCCGCTGCAATCATCATGCTGCCGCCGGAGAAAGCTTCTTTGCCAAAGAGGCCGCTGGCTATATACTTAAGGATTTTTGAAACATTCTTGTCTCCACTTTTTACAAAAAAGTAAATAAAAGCCGCCAAAATATCCAGGGTACCAACGAGGAACCCTGCTTGTATTATTTTACGAGTTAAATTATTCATTTGGTAGTTGTTTAAATGTTATTGCTGCAGCCAATGTGTTGATTCCAAATACAGGAAGATCCATTAGACTAACGTAGTTTTCAAAGTTATTGGCAACCTTAAAAATGACATTGTTAATATCAACTTAACAAGTGGACAATTGAATCGCATAATAAATTTTAAACAGTAATTTCGGTGATATATTTTAATTAATTAATAACAATGAGTAAAAGAGTAGAAAAAAGTAAAAAACAAAAGAAAGGTTCAAGGCCAAAAAAGAAAACAGCGACTACAAAAAAAACCAACCCTGTTAAAGTAGAAACATCTGCAAAAGTTGACCAATCTGGTGTTGTTGAATCAGAAGTGACAAAAGAAGCATTGCAATCAACCATTGAAAAACTTACCTTTCAATTGGAGCAAACAAACATGCAATTAGACCAGTTTGAACACACCACAAGTCACGAACTCCAGGAACCTTTGCGGAAAATTATAACCTTCTCAAAAATATTACAACAAAGCGACAAGAAACTTAAAAAACAGGAAGTAAAAAAATACCTCGAAAAGATTGATAGTTCATCTGCCCGTCTTAGGAAGCTTATAGAGCAAATGCTCAATTTTGCGAGAGTAACTAATTACGAAAAATTGTTATTAAAAACGGATTTGAATAAAATACTGAAAAGCACGCTCTTTGATTTGGAATTACTCATTGAGGAAAAAAAGGCAGCGGTAATAGCGCATGAGCTTCCTGAAATAGAAGCTGTTCCTTTTCAGATGAGTCAACTATTTTACGACATTATACATAATTCACTTAAATTTTCAAAAGTTGATGTTGCCCCTATCATCGAAATAGCTTCGCGAAAGCTTACAAAGAAAGACATGAAATTGTATGCAAATCTTGATAATACGCTCCTTTACTACGAAATAACATTTAAAGATAATGGTATCGGCTTTGACCAAAAATATGCTGAACAAATTTTTACAATGTTTCAACGGCTTAGTGGTGCAGGCGAGTACCCTGGCACAGGTATAGGATTGGCCATTTGTAAAAAAGTGGTTCATACTTATCATGGAGAAATTTTTGCCGAAGGGTTAGAGGATGAAGGGGCAGTAATACATGTGCTGCTACCGGTGGCACAACCCAAAAAACTTCCCGACGATATCCCCACAATTTTAAAAACATGGGTGTAGTTCAGCTCCGAATAAACCCATCAGGCGCAGGGCTCCCGCCCGACCGGTATGTTCCTTATTACTAAGGTCGCCATTAAAATATATTATCAACAGAAAACAGGCAGGAGCGCTGTACCTGTGGAAATTGGATGGCCTTTAAAAATCGAAAATCCATTAATCCAAAAAATCCCGGTTCAGACAATGTTACTTAACGAGACCACAAATTGAAATCGATCTCATGGATAAAATGCCTATTTTCACAGTTTGCACCTCGTTTTTTTACACCTTTCCGAAACCCAATTAAACTTATAGGGATCTAATCCCTCTTATATTTGCTTAAATTAACAGATTGTATGAGAATAAGGCTGTTGCTGCTGCTGATAATATTTACTTCACTCACAGGTTTATCGCAGGATTTTTCTAATAAGGGCAAGGATTTTTGGATTGCGTACCCAGCTCATATCGACGCTACCGCCTCTGCCATGGGGATCTATATTACTTCGGATGTTAATGCCACCGGAACCATTACTGTGGGCGGCAATATTTTACCTTTCACCCTTACAGCCAATAACGTAGTCAAAAAATTTATCGGTCCAAATGGCGGAGGCGATGCACCTAATACCGGAGTGTACCTGACTTCACAGGACGGTATCGCCATTGGAGCAGCCATTCATGTTATTTCCGACCAGCCGGTGGCGGTATATGCCCATATCATTCGTTCTGCAAGATCCGCCGCTACGCTGGTATTGCCTACCAATGTGTGGGGTAAAAACTATGTGGCACCCAGTTATCGTAATGCCGGTTCGTCGGCGGGATATGGCGAGGTAGCAGTGATGGCAAAGCTTCCCAATACCACGGTGGAAATAACACCCAAAGTCGTCTCCAGAAATGGAGCAAGGACTGCGGGCACACCTTATCAAATCACGCTGGCCAATCCGGGGGACGTTTACCAGGTTCAGTTTGGATCAGCCACAGATATCTCCGGCACTACTATCAACTCAGTGGCCAATGTTGCAGGCGGTTGCAACCCCATAGCGGTAATTTCTGCTACTACCTGGACGGGGATGGATTGCAACAATGCAAGCGGGGGCGATAATCTTTACCAGCAACTTTTTCCTGTGGCTACCTGGGGCAAGGTTTTTTTAACCGCACCGTACATCGACAGGCCTTATGATATTGTAAGGGTATTTGTAACAGATCCAACTACCATCGTTAAAAAAACCGAAAATGGAGTAGTTACTACTTTAACCGGCTTAACGGCTGGCGGCTTTTATGAATACCAGGGGTCAAATCCTACCCAATTGGTGGCCGATAAAGCGATCTCTGTGGTACAATATATTGTCTCTCAAAGTTGCAAAACGGGATGCGCCAATAACGCTACGCTTCAATCCTGCTGGGCTGATCCTGAAATGATCATTCTTAACCCGGTTGAACAAACCATTAATAATATCACTGTATTTTCGGCGCACCAGAATTGGGTGCCGCCGGGTCAAAGCCAGGTGCAACGCTGCCTTTTAAACATCATTATTAAAACAAATTCCACGGGAAGCTTTACAATAAACGGCACACTGCCAGCTGGTACTTTCAAGGTTATACCCGGAACGGCTTATTCATACCTGCAGGCAGATGTGACCAATATTTCAATTACAAATCCTGTACAAACGCTGAGTGCAGATTCTGCTTTTAGTGCCATTGCTTATGGGTTTGGGAATGTAGAGTCTTACGGTTATAATGCCGGCACCAATGTAAAGGACCTTTATCAACAGATAGCCATTGTAAGCCAGTATGGGATAGACCCGACGCCCTCCACATGTATTGGTTCACCAGTTAAATTTAAGATGTCACTACCTTACCAGGGAGATTCTCTTTTTTGGAGCTTTAATGGAAATATCAACCAGGCACCGGCGGGCAATGTTTGGCAGGTTCCAACGCCAGCACCGGCACCCAATCCCTTGCCGGCGGATTCAGTAACTGTTGTAAATGGAAAGACTATATACTGGTATTCTTTGCCTGCTAATTATGTTTTTTCGGCTGGCGGCACCTATCCAATTAATGTAACAGTTTACAAGAGCTTCTCCGACGGTTGTGGTAACACGCAGGACATTCAGTTCGATCTGAATGTATCCGCACCCCCAACAGCGAACTTTTATTGGCAACACAATGGCTGCGTTACCCAGGCAGTCCAATTCCGGGATACTACTTTGAGTGCGAAGCCTACTTACCAATGGAAATGGGATTTTGGCGATCCTGCAAGTGGGGCAAGCAATTTATCTCTTTTAAAAAATCCAACCCACCAGTTTTCTGCGCCGGGTATTTATACAGTTTCTTACTATAACATCAATACCCCGGGTTGCATTAGCAATACTATTACAAAGCAAATAACGGTGACGGCTGTGCCAGCTGCAAAATTTGCTGTCTTGGGTGTTGCTTGTGATGGTAAACCGGTTACGTTGAGTGATTCTTCTGCCGCCAATGGCCCGTCAGCATTGGTAAAATGGTATTGGGATTATGGAGACGGCGTAAAAGATACGCTGCTGAATAACAGTGATCGTATACGCAGTTATTTTGCCTGGGGCAACAAAACTGCTACTTTGAAAGTAGAAAACAGTACGGGTTGTCAAAGCAGTTTATTTACAAGCCCGTTGGTGGTTCACCCTATTCCTGTAGCAAAATTTACTTTACCGGGAGGCATCTGCCTTCCTGCAGATTCAGCACGCTTTTTTGATGCCAGCACTATTGCGGATGGATCGCAGGCTACATTAAGTTACTTATGGTCCTTTGGAGACCCGGCATCCGGGGCAAAGAATAACGCTACTTTAAAAAACCCCGCCCACTATTATACTTCATCCGGGCCGTTCAGTATCAAGTTACAAACTACCAGTGCGGCGGGTTGTGTGCATGATAGCACCATGGTGTTAAGCAACGTGTACCCCCAGGCGGTTGCCGGCTTTACGATAAACCCAGAAAATTGTTTGGGTAGCAATACAGTACTTACCAGCACGAGTACCGGCAGTGGAAATACGGTTACAAACTGGTATTGGGACTATGGCGATGGGACTGCAATAGTTACTACACAAAACCCTACCCATGTGTACGCAGCGGCCGGAACAAAAAACATTCGGCATTGGGTAAGGACTGATAAGGGATGCACAAGCGATACCATTACAAAACAAGTGATCGTGAATGCGTTGCCGACTGCTGCCTTTAATACTACAGGCCCATACTGTGTAACCCGTGATATATCTTTTACCGATGTGTCGGTTGCAAATTCGGGTATCCTTACCAGTTGGAAATGGGATTTAGGCGATGGTACTTTATTAAATTTAACCAATGCCAATCCTTTTACGCATGTATATGCGGCAACAGGCAATTTTCCTGTAAAGCTCACCGTTACAAGTGATAAGAATTGTGTAAGTAGTGTACTAATCAAACCCGTAATTGTTGCATCTCAACCAAGGGCAGGATATATTGTTCCGAAAGTTTGCCTGAGTGATACGTATGCTCAATTCAATGATACAAGTTCTATTGCATCCGGCACCATTTCCAATTGGGCTTGGAATTTTGGTGACCCGGTATCAGGTGCATTGAACACATCATCTGTTCAAAGCCCGCAGCACAGCTATACGCTTACAGGCACTTATACGGTTTCGCTCACCATCACAAGCAACAGCGGCTGTACCGATACGGTGAGTCATGGTTTCTTTGTAAACGGTAGTAATCCCGTGGCAAATTTTACCATTGCCAATGCCGCAGCTTTATGTGCCAACGATTCGGTGGCCATCACCAATACTTCCACTGTTTTTCCGGGCATCATTACCAAAGTAGAAATCTACTGGGATAATGCCGGGGCACCTGCCATAATTGAAAAGGATGATTTTCCGGTTGCGGGTAAAGTGTATAAACATTTGTATGCAAACTTCCAGTCACCGTTAACAAAAAATGTTACTATCAGGCTGAGGGCATATTCCGGCGGTGTTTGTATAAATGATAAGTTGCAGGCCATTACCCTGAATGCCGCGCCGAGGGTACAATTTAATGCGATGCCTAATACCTGCCTGGATGCAGCACCGTTCCAGGTAACACAGGCCAGTGAAGTGGGCGGGGTGCCAGGTACATTTAAATTCAGTGGCCCTGGTATGTCAGCTTCCGGTATTTTTAATGCCTCGGTGGCGGGTGCCGGTACGCACACTATTTTATACACTTACACTTCTTCAGCAGGTAGTTGTGTAGATACAGCTTCCAGGCAAATTACCGTGTGGGCCCCTCCGTTAGCAAGCTTCACCGTGGGTGCGCCGGCATGCGAAACAAAAGCAACTGTATTTACCAGTACAGCTACTACGCCTGTGGGTAACATTACAACCTATACCTGGGATTTTGGGGATGGCACACCAGTAGTTGTAAAAAATTCACCGGCACCGTTCAGGCATACTTTTGCCCTGGCTGGAAATTATAACGTGAAATTATTTGTAACTACCAGTAACGGCTGCGTTAGCGTTGTTAAAAGTTTATTGGTAACAGTTAATCCTCAACCAAAGCCTGGTTTTGCAATACCTGCATCGGTTTGTTTGCCGGCGGCCGCGGTAACATTTAATAACCGTTCTGTTATTGCGGATGGTACTGAAAATGCTTTCACTTATTTATGGGATTTTGGAGATCCGGCAAGTGGAAACAGCAATAGCTCGATAGCAATAACACCTACTCATACTTATGCAGGTACAGGGCCGTTTAATGTAAATTTAAAAGTAACATCAGGCAATGGCTGTACGGAAAATACCACCATTGTCTTAAACACCATTCATCCACAACCCAAGGCTTCGTTCAGTATGAATAAACCAGGTATTTGTATAAGAGACGTGGTTGGGTTTACGGACCAAAGCAATGGCATAGATGGAACGGTAAACGCATGGAACTGGAATTTTGGCGATGGGCAAACAGATATCACGGCTAACCCTACGCATTTATACGGCAGTGAGAATACTTTCACTGTAAGCTTATTTATTACCAACAGCAATGGCTGCAACAGTGATACCGTTTCCAAACCAATCACTGTGTATCCTTATCCTGTGGCAAACGCAGGCCCGGACAGGGTAGTGCTGGAAGGAGGGTCAATTATACTGCAACCGGTAGCAACCGGCAATGGCCTGAAATATCTTTGGTCACCTCCGACCTATTTGAATTCAATTACCAGCGCAACACCAACGGTGGTAACCCCCCTGGCTGATATAACCTATACCATGACAGTAACTGCAAGCGGAAATTGTAGTGTATCAGATAACGTATTGGTCACCATTTTAAAAGCACCAAAAATTCCCAATACGTTTACACCTAACGGTGATGGAATTAATGAACGGTGGCTGATCAAATATTTAGAGTCTTATCCCGAATGCAGGATACAGGTATTTACGAGGGCCGGCCAAAAAGTATATGAATCAAAAGGCTACAGTGATGCAACCGCCTGGGATGGCAATCTGAATGGGAAGTCATTGCCCATTGATACGTACTATTATATTTTAGAGCCGGGCAGTGGCCGAAAGGCAATGACGGGCTATGTTACCATTATAAAATAGCTGTGATTATAGCGACTGAATACATGAAAAAAATTGCTTTTGTACTTATTTGTTTTTTCATAAGGGAAGTGGCGGTGTCACAGGCAAAGCCATTTTACACGCAGTACGTCCTCAACAATTATATTCTCAATCCTGCCGTTACAGGCATTGAAAATTATACGGATGTAAAACTGAGTTACCGCAACCAATGGGCCGGTATCAATGGTGCGCCTGTTACCTCTTATGTTAGTATTCACGGGCCTATCGGCAAAACGGATTACCGCACTACCGCCACCTCATTTGAAGTGCCCGGTGTAAATCCCCGGGGAAAGCAATATAGCGATGATTACACTGCACCTGATGCCCATCATGGAATTGGATTCAACGCCATAAATGATAAAGCCGGGTATATCAACCGCTGGTCGATATTTGCTTCGTATGCATATCACCTGCCATTAGGTGTTAGAACGACTTTAGCTGCCGGTTTTAATGCAGGCATTACCAGCATCAACCTCGACAGGACCATGATCGATTTCGCAGACCTCGATCCCAATGACCCTGCTATTGGTTACAGCAATGGCGAGCTAAAAAAACTCAGGCCGGAAGGTGGGGCTGGGCTTTGGCTATATGGTGCAAAATATTTTGTGGGGCTTTCGGTTCAAAACATTATTCCTGGTAAAGCAAAGTTTGTTGCCAATGATAATTACGGCACCTATTTTACACCTAACTATTTTATGACTACCGGGTATCGTTTCGATATCTCCGATGAGGTGACTGTATTGCCCTCGGTGATGGTGCAGGTGTGGGATCCACAGGTACACGGTATTCATACCAATGTGAAGTTGCAATACCTGGATAAGTTTTGGGTAGGCGGTAGCTATCGTTTTTCTGACCTCGTGTCTGGTTATTCAGCCATGGCTGGTGTGAATGTTTCCAATACTTTTAATATCAGCTACGCATATGAAAATGCTTCTACTTCAAGGTTGAAAACCTACACTAAAAATACCCACGAATTTGTTATTGGCTTTTTGTTGGGCAATAAATACGGCGATACCTGCCCGAGAAATGTATGGTAAATACAGGTTGATGGTTAAAGGTTGAAGGTTTATGGTTTGAGGTTTAAATTTATATGGTGCCGTTTAATTGGCGGTGCCGTGCTTTGTTCTTGAGTGCGTCAATCAAAACGTTCTTTTTAAATGATGTAGTCCCACAAACTTACAGCAGGATTAGCTGCGTAGGAGGTACCTCTTTGTAGAAGTATGAAAATAAACTACCCCCTTGAATGCTTTGCAATTTACAGGGTTGCT
Source organism: Ferruginibacter sp. (assembly GCA_039922375.1). Classification (GTDB taxonomy): domain Bacteria; phylum Bacteroidota; class Bacteroidia; order Chitinophagales; family Chitinophagaceae; genus Ferruginibacter. The sequence continues at coordinate 73,170 of JBDSAA010000014.1, read as the reverse complement.
CCTACGGAGCAGCATTCCTGGTGGATAAAATTCTACTACAAAGAGGAAGCTCCTATGGAGCTTGAAACTCAATATGGATAAGCCGTTGGTAAGTGATTGTATTAATTTGACAGGTAATTGTATTAAATTGATTTGATTTAAAATACCATAATCTCGATTAAGTGGACAGAAAATGTTCAGGATAAAAAGATGTTGGTGCAATAATCTATTAATTCACCGGCACTGAAATATGAATGGTAAGTTAATGCCTTTGTACCTTACCGCTGCCCGTCATTGCCAGTGACCCTACAATTTTAAGGCGCTGAGGTGCCTTAAAGGCTGACAGGCGCTTTCTGCAATAGCTCAATACATCTTCCACATCAATTGTTTCGCCTTCATTTAACACCAATTCGCCTTCTATGATTTGTCCCATCAACGGGTGTGGACTGCTGCTGATCCGTGCAGACTTTATTCCAGGGATTGCTTCTAAAACTGCTTCCACTTCTTCAGGAAACACTTTGATGCCCGAAACATTGATCACTGATTTTGTGCGGCCCATAATTTTTATTAAACCCTCCGGCGATTTGCATGCATAATCTGCTGTAAGAAAATAACCATTTTTTAAAATATCGGCTCTAAGCTGTGCTGGAAGCAGGTATGCGTCAAACATCCCCGGCCCTTTTATGCCGAGATTGCCGATTGTTCCATCAGGCAATGGCTTGTTGTCATCATCCAAAATAGCTACCGTATAGTCTGGCAAGGCATAGCCAACTGCATCTGGATGCTCGGCAGATTTTACCAGGTTAATGATGGGCAACCCGATTTCGATAATGCCATATGCCTGGCTCACGTGCTGGCGGAAACGCTTGTAAAATGCATTGCAAACTTCTATACTAATGGCTGCTGAAGTAGAGATCACTTTTTTTAACGAAGGCATCTTTTCAATGCCGCCATCATTGGCAAGCAGCCGGATTTGAATGGGGGAAGCATACAATAATGTACCCTTATATTGGTTGGTTATTTGAATAATACTTTGAGCTAAAAAATTTTTTGCGATGGCAATGGCTGCGCCAAAACGAATATATAAAACAATGGATACTACAAAATGATAGGCCATAGGAAGCATCCATATAACGGTATCATCGGGGCCTAATTCAAGCGCCTTGTTTGCACCCTCAATTCTTTCAATTACAGATTGATGGGAAATGATGACACCCTTTGATTTACCGGTAGTGCCAGATGTAAAACGAATGAAAGCGGGCATATGCACGTGCGGTGCAAAAAAGGTATTGAGAGAAATGTGGGTACGGTTGAAAGAGAAAGATTCAACCTTCATGGGTATGACGGCATTGGTTGCCGGCAGCGACTGGCCTCCGCTCAGATCATCCAGCAGGGCGTGCAATTGTGTTTCTTTTATGATGTCTTCAAGTTCGACGTTTTTTAACTGGTGCGACAAAGGCATTACTGTGGCGCCACATCCAATGACTGCAAATATTCCGGTGATGAAATTCCTGCCATTGCGTGCTTTTACACCGATACCCATTCCTTTTTTTACGCCCAGGCTTAATAACTGATTTCGCAATGCTTCTGCCTCAAGATATAATTCCTGGAAGGTTAAAGTGCCGTAATCATCATATACCGCGGGCTTTGCCGGCCATTGTCGGGCTGCAGTTTTCAATAACTCATACACAGGTAGCTGATCCATTTTGCAATAATACTTACAATTGCCCGCTTTGAATCATTTTGATAGTTTCCTGCTCTGAGATGTTCAACAGTTTTCCTGCTGCTAACAGGCCAGCCGCATATCCGGTTTGCAGGCAAATGCCTATAACCCTTGCGCTGGCAATAGCGCTGTCCGTGGCAGCAATATTACGTCCCGCCATCGACAGGTTATTGATCGCCGGGGATTGTAAGCAGCCAACTGGTACCTGGTAAAAGTCATCCAGCCTGAAGTAACGCATTTTCACCCGTTTGTTTTGTTCCCATTCCTCAATGGGCCAGGCGCCATTGGCAATACCATCACCGGATTTTTTGCAGGTTAACACATCTGCTTCTGTTAAAATATATTTACCTGTCGAACGTACGCCTACTCTTATGCCTACTTCAGGTGCGATGCTTCGCAAACTGGCATTTTTAAAAACCGGCACATGCTCAACGAGGTGCCTGGTTAGTTTTTTTACAAACAAATTCGCTGACGCTTTTAGCTCCGATAAATTTTCCGGGGTATGGGTCACCACTACCGGTATGCCTATTTTTAATTTTAGGGTATCATTTTTTAAAGAACCCGGAACAATGTACACACGGTCATAGTAATCATCCAGTTGTTTTTGATCAATGGCAGATTGCAGTTCCCTTTTTAAAATCATGCCCAGTGAAGCTTCCGTTACGTCTCCAATATCCTGCATGGTAAATACCTGTGCGGCTGCCTGGTAATTGTTACTTTTAATCATGCACAATCCAACCATGCTGCTTACGATGCTTTCACCGGAGCAATCAACGATACTCCTTAAATGAATATTGATTTTTTTGCCTGCTGATAGAATGCTGACCGATGTTATCTGATCGTTGGTTATTTCAACTGTATTTAAAATTGAATTGAAATATTGTTTTACGTTATTGGTGGTTAATAATAAACTGCAAATACGCTCAAACGCTTTGATATCATAAGGCAAATAATGCAGGCCGGCACCATTGCAAAGGGGAGTGGTTGCTGATTTTTTGCCAAGGTCTTCTGCAAACTTTTTCGTAAAGCCATTTACTATAAATGTTGATCGTGGATTTTTACTGAATTCGTATAATCCGCAAACCGTACCTACCTGTGCAGCAGTAGCTTTTCCTCCTAAAAATAAATTTCGTTCTACCAATATAACTTTTAAACCCATAGCCGAAGCGGCCACAGCAGCAGCTACACCTGAAGCGCCTCCGCCTACAACTACCACGTCTGTATGTATGGTTGTGTTCATTAATAATCTGCTAAAAGTAATTGTTCAAGATCCGCTTCAAGTTCATGCAATTCATCCGGGCTGATGATATCGGGTGAATAAGCAATATTTACATTCAGCCCATTTGCATGTTTTAGAAAAATAAAAGTTAATCCCGGTGGAAAAGTAAGCGCCGGTAAAATTGATATATCCCTGATGGGCTGTCCGAATAAATGCGTCAGGCCAGTAAAATTTTCACCGGTTGAAGTGTATAAAAAACTTGCAAAGCATCCCCTGCTTGAATAGTTGATGAATGTATAGTACAGGGCAAGCGGCAGATGGCGCATCATGTTGAGGAACATGGTGTATTTATGCGGCCTTCTTTTTTTTATCTGGCTGGCCATTTGATTGCTGAGGCACTTTACCGTTTGCGGAATGGTTATTAACTCCGCTTGCGGGATGCGATAAAATAAAAATGCTACACAATTTGAAATAATGGGTCCCAGCGCACCTTTCAGCCGGCCATCATACGGAACCGGCAACCAGATCACTCCTTTTTTATTTCTTTTTGTATTCAGCTTGTTTATTAAATGGGCACAGCAGGTGATGTAAAAAATTGTGTTACCGAAGCGGGCGCCATACTTATAAGCATTCTCTGTTATCTGTGTGGCTTTCTCATTACAGAAGCGAATGGTTTTATAGGCTGCACTGCACGAACTTTTTATCTTTTTATCTGCAACGCAGGAAATAGGTTTTTTTGAAGAATCCTGTACAAACTTTTTAACCTGGTACATGTTAATAATATACCGGAGGATGTTTGTTTTTCTTTCTTTTGCAGGAAAGAAATTAGCGGGCTTATCCAGCGTGTTATTTGCAAGGGCATCCAGGTGTTTTATTAGTAATGCATTGCCTTTTCCATCCATCAGGATATGGTTCCAGGAGATAACCAGCGCACATTTACCAGATGGGTAATGCACTATATCACAGTCGATGAATGCCGTAGCGTTTATAGGTATATCTCTTTGTAAAATAGCAACAGGCAATTCATCTTCCACTGCGTGCTGATGTTCCTGCACCGCGATTTTATTTCCCTTATCAGTATATTTCCAGTAGGGTATGGTGAGCAGAGAACCGGGCATTAGTTTGATGTTGCACAACCAGTGTATGAGGGATGAGCTTTGTAAAACGGTATTGATCTTTTCAACCGCGATCGCATGATCAAAGCAAATGACCTTACGCATTACGTTGCCACCAGCCTGATATTTTTTGGCATGCTTATCCAATACAAGGTGAAAGCAATCGGCACCGCTTAAACGTACTTTTTTGGGCAGCCTGGTTTTGTCATATAGCTCCATCTGGTGCAATCTTTTATACTATTTACTGTGTAATAAAACAAGGGTAATTAAATGCCATGCCCACACTGATACCTATTTTCTAATCAATGCCATTACAGTTGAAGAAAGTGTCTGCAACGTTCTGAAATTGTCGGGTATCAATTGATCATCCGGTATTGCTACGCCATATTTTCGCTCTATAAAAAGTATTATTTCTACTATAGAAAACGAATCTACGCCGGCATCGCTCAACCCGGTACCGCTATCGATCACTACGTCTTCTGAAAGAATGTTTTGTTCAATGTATTTTTTTATATCACTGATAATTATTTCCTGTTCCATAATTTAAATTGTTCGTTTTAAACGGTTTACCATTGATGCAATACAAATAGCTGCAATGCCAAACACCAATAGTTTTGCTGCATTTAGTAAAATAGCTGTTGTTGATTCTCCTCTTAAAAATAATTTATAGAAGCCCTCCAGCGACCAGTTTAACGGCGAAAACGCACTTATATTTCGCATTGCTTCCGGCATTATATACGCTGGTACCCACACCCCTCCTAAAGCAGAAAGTAAGAGTATGGAAAGTGATCCCATTACTGCGCCCTGCTGTTCGGTAGATGATAATGTGCCTACCAACACACCATAACCAGTAGCGGCCGCTGCTGTGGCAATCGTTAAAATTAAAATCCCCGGGATACTATTTCCCAAAGCCAGTACCGGCAATCCAAGCATGGGTAGAAATATGATGCCTACTGAAAGCATAAGCATAAACTGAATAAGGCAAACCACCAGGTACACAATGATCTTTCCGGATATGAGCAATAAATAAGAGCCGGGCATGGTGTGTAAACGAAAAACACTTCCCTCGTTTTTTTCCTTCATAATGCTGCCTGATAAAGGGATCACAATAAAGAACATGGCAAAAATGCTCCAGGCCGGCACGTTGTGCTGCACCGCATTGGGTATCAGTTTGTCCCCCGTTTTGGATGCATATATTTCACTGTATTGAATGATTTGTGAAGAAGAAAAAACGTGTTTCGGGGCGGTTGATCTATCCGGAATGATCTCAGCAATTTGCTCAGAAAATGCCTGGAACATGATCTTTGTTTTTACCTCTGAAATAAATTCCCTTAAACTACTGGTGATGGAAGTTAAAAAAGATTTTTTTGCGATGGGATCAATTAATATTTTTATTTCTACTGAATCGGCCTTTGATAAAACATTGTTTTGAACTGCAGCATTAGGTTCCATTGTTTCATTCACCAGCCTTGTTACATTTTTCCTGATAGCATTGGTAGCGCCCCGGGGAATTACAATGCCAACTAAAAACTTTCCTTCGGCCACTGCTTGTTTTGCCAGCTCAAATGTGGCGGGCTTGCCATCGATGGAATCGTAAAACGAACAAAGCTCATTGCTTCTTAAACCCTGTTCTATCAATATACCCAGCGAATCTTTATCATCGTTTACAAAAACAATGGGTATGCCTTTTTCATTCAAAGTTCTAAAAGCCGCATCCTGGATCAGGGTCATTACAAAAATTAAAATCATGGGCATAAGAAATAGAATGGACAGGCCGAGCCTGTCTCTCAGCAGCAGCAGCGTTTCTTTTTTTATGGAGGCGAATAGCTTGCTGGTCATTAATCCCGGAGTTTTCTTTTTGTAAGGGTTAAAAAAACTGTTTCAAGATCTGTACATCCCGGGTGTTGAGCTATTAGCTCAGCGGGTGAGCCCTGCGTTAAAATTTTTCCGTCATCAATAATGGAAACAGTGGAACAAAAATCCGCGGCCTCTTCCATGTGGTGAGAAGTATAAATGATAGTGGTACCTTCTTTATTGATCTCCTTTAATTGATGGATGATCACATTTCTCGTCTGCACATCCACACCCACGGTCGGCTCATCCAGGAACAAAATTTTGGGTGTATGTAAAATACCCGCAATTAGGTTTACCCTGCGTTTCATGCCGCCTGAGTAAGTCGATACCCGCCTGCCGGCAGCAGAGGTTAACCCTAATTTTTCTAACCAGCTATCAATGCGGTTGCTAAGTTGCTTTCCCTTTAAACCATACATGTGCCCAAAGAAATCAAGGTTTTCCCTGGCAGAAAGGGTAGGGTACAGGGCAATATCCTGTGGAACGATACCAATGTTTTTTTTAATTGAGGCAATGTTTTCGGATAAACATTTCCCATCGATCAGCACTTTTCCGGAAGAAGGCGGAAACAAGCCGCAAAGCATAGAAAGCGTAGTGGTTTTGCCTGCACCGTTTGGCCCCAATAAGCCAAATATTTCATTTTTATTGATCGAAAACGAGATACCCTTTACTGTAGCCTCTGTAGCATGTTTAAAAGTTTTGGTTAAATTTTGTATCTCTATTGTGGCCGGTTCAATCATCGTTTGATCTGGGAATTATGTTCAGGGTAATGCATAATAATAAGCGTGTTGGTAAGCTGTTTTGGTTGGACTGGATAACTCAGAAATGTTTCAAAAATAAACTAATTAAGCTGCCGGTCGACATCTTATTTAACCAGGCTGGTTGCAATTTTTGCGGACAGCAAACACAATGGGATACTTGGCCCAGGATGAACGCTGCCCCCACAGAAATATAAATTCTTAATGTCTTTCGAAAAGTTAGGATGGCGCATAAAGGCAGCAAATTTATTATTGGAACTGTTACCATAAATTGCCCCAAATGCACTGGAAGTGCGGTCTTCAATAACCCTTGGATCAAATACCATTTCTGTTTCTATCATTGGTGCCAGGTCTGTTTTTAACACACGGTTTATTTTTTGTATGATATTTTTTCTTGCCTCATTAACAAGTTTATCCCAATCCTGCCCGCAATTGTTAGGGACATTGATAAAAGTAAACCAGTTCTCGCAACCTGCAGGTGCGTCACCGGGGGTATGCTTACTTGTGATGTTCAAATAAATTGTTGGGTCAGAGCAGATGGCCTTTTTTACAAAAATGGTTTCAAATTCCTGCTCGTAATTTTCGCTAAAAAGGATGTTGTGCAGCCCCAATTGTTTGAACTCATTTTTAATTCCCCAGTAAAAAATTATCCCTGAGCTTGATTTTGGCTGGTTTAATGTGCGCAGTGGTTTCTTTACCGAAGGCATCAGTTTTTGGTAGCTGTTATAAATATCCATATTACTGATCACCACATCGTAACTGGTATTTTTTTCATCTGTCCGGATGCCCGTAACTTTTTTATTCGTTATTAAAATTTCACGGACAGGAGTAGAAAAATGAAATTGCACACCAATATCTTTTGCAAGCTGCACCAGCGACGAAGTGATACTATACATTCCGCCAACCGGATACCATGCACCTTTTACAATTTCTACAAACGGTATCACATTTAATGTAGCAGGTGAAAGGTAGGGGCTCGATCCGTTGTAAGTAGCATAGCGGTTAAATACCTGCACCAGCCGTGGGTCTTTAAACGCTTTCTGGTTGGCGCCGTTCATAGTATTGAAAGCGCCGATCTTTCCAAAATTCCAAAGGCCTTTTGCAACCCGCCTGGTAAAATAATTTTTAACCTTGTGTAATGAATTTTGCAAAAATACTTCTGCCGTTAAATTATAGATCACTTCCGTTTTATCCAGGTACTGTAGAATGTCGGCCTTTTTATCAAGGGTTTTTTCTGCCATTGCAGAAGCAAACTGTTCTTTATCATGAAAGGCATCCAACACCGTTCCATCTTCGAAAAAATACTGATAAACAGGATCAAGAGATATATAATTAAAAAACTCACGGGGATCTTTACCTGACAGTTCAAATAATTCATCCACGTAGGCGGGCATGGTAAAAACGGAAGGACCCATATCAAACCTATAGCCCTTGCTGGTTTCTGTTGACAATTTGCCCCCGGCAAAATCATTGGCTTCATACACATGCACACAATAGCCTTTGTTACGCATTCGTATAGCCGCTGCAATTCCGGCAATGCCGGAACCAATGACTGCACATTTTTTATTATTTTCCTGGATCATGTGGTATGTTGGTAACCCTTCGCAAATACAAATCTATCCAGATCTGCAAGTGGGAGACTGGATAAAGATGAAGATAAAGGTTTTTATTACTTGGGATAACCTTGAAGGATAAATGTGCTCATATTTTATCAGATACCATATATGTGTTGTATTGCAATCGTGTATTCTTCTTACTGAAGCAGTTTGCAGGAATGGAGAATTAGGCGGCTATGCCTTCACCAACATAAAACTATGTTGCACTCCTTTGTAGCAGTTGTAAATAAGCAGGTTTTTGAATTGCCCGACAGTGAAGTTTTTCTTAATAATATGGGCAGGAAGCGGTTTATTTTGCAGTACATAACATGCGAGCCACAATGCCACCGCGGATGCAGTAGGATATTCACCGCATAAATGTTTAAATCTTAGCACAAGCGCTTCTTCAGGGATTAATTCTTCGCAGGCGGTATAAAATTTTGATAAACGGTTATCACCATTTTCACCTGATAACAAGACATCAATTTTTTCACCTTCAGCTAAATTTTTGTTCAGGAAATTTTTCAATTGCTCTTCCACTGCATTTGCTTCAGTAGTGTGAGAGCTGCAAAACGCCTTCACCTGTGCAAGGGCATTGGCGGCATTTCCATTTACCATAAACATGGCAACGCCTTCGCCGGCAATGCTACCAGGTGAGTTTGTATCGTAAAAATTTTGTGCTTTCGTGTGCGCATTTTTATACCAGCCTGCCAATAAGTTCAAAGTGTAATTATAAGATGAAATATCATCTACGGCTCCCAGTAAATAACTATTCTCAGGGTATTGTTGTATCAGCATGCTGGCATCTGTCACAGCGTTTTCAAAGGCAAGTCCGAGGTGAACATGGGTAATATTGTAACCCTTATTACCGCTCAGCATTCCCAGTTGCGCAGCAATTGCGTTGGGCGTGCTTTGAACAAAATTTCCAGGTGTTAGCAATCCTTCGTTGTATTCTACAATTTGTTTTAAAAAGTCAAAGCATTCTTCCATACCTGCATTGGCGGTGCCAATGATTATACCATCCGGTGCTGCCACTCCATTTAACAAAGGCAATGCAGCGCCCACGCCCATACGTACCGACCTGCTCATCCGGCGCAATACACCGGAGGGAATTCCTGTATAAGGCGGCTCGATCACTCTTAACTGGCCATCGATGGGTGGATGAAGTACGGCTATATCAACATTGGGAAATGTCTGTTGTGGCGAGATACAGGTAGTATGATGGATATAAAACACAGGCGTCAGGATTTTGAAAAAACGAGGGATGTACAATTACCCCCGAAGCCAAATGAATTGGACATTACATGATGCAGGGAAACTTTTTTATACTCATTAAGCGGCATCAAACCGGTTTCCGGAATGCGTACTTTACAATTTAAGCCAGCATAGATTTCCTGGTGATAAAGATTCAATATGCTGTATACTGCTTCAATAGCACCTGCTGCGCCCAAAGTATGGCCCACATTGGATTTAGTAGAAGCAAATGATGGCGGGGTTTCGAATAGCCGAATCATGGCCCTGCTTTCAACAAGATCATTGTTTTCAGTGCCGGTACCATGAGCATTTATAAATCCAATATTTGCGGGTGATAACTGTGCTGTCTCCAATGCTCCTTTCATTGCAAGATAAGGGCCGTCACCGGTATCAGACAAGGAGGAGGGGTGGTAGGCATCATTTGAATTACAGTAACCTGTTAGCTCTGCATATTTCTTTTTGTTTATACAATCTTCTTCTTTTTCTAAAATAATAAACGCGGCGCCTTCTCCTAAGTTTAAACCCTTGCGGCCATCATCAAAAGGGCTGCAGGTAACCGGAGATAAAATGTGCAACGCATTAAACCCGTTAATGGTAAACTTTGTCAGGCTGTCAACGCCGCCTACTATGGCCCGCCTTGCCAGCCCGCTTTTTATTAGCCTTGCGCCATACATAATGGCATTGGCCGACGAAGAGCAGGCAGTGTTAATTGTGTTGATGACCCCGGTCATTTTAAAGCGTTGCTGCAGGTACATGGTTACCGAAGCACAGTCGTACGAATTGATATATTCTGAGCCCTGTTCACCACGTTGTGCATCCTGGTATAATTCATCTGTGAGGCACATGCCGCCCACAGTACTGCTTCCAATCAATGCTGTATCAGGCGACGTAAGTTGGGAAGGCGTAAGGGCAGCATCCAGCGTAGCTTCATTAAAAGCATGTAAGGCCAATAAGCTGGTACGGGTAATTCCTTGTTCATGGGTGTTTAGCCGGCTGCGCAAGGTTTCCGTAGGTATCTTTATTTCTCCACAGGGAAGTATGCCGGTATACTTTGACAAAAAAAGTTCAAGGTTGGTTATGCCACATTTACCTGCTGATAAAGCCGTACGGTTTTGTACTACGTTATCGCCTAAAGCACTTATCAAACCCATTCCGGTAACGAATATCCTGCTCAATGAATCATTTTTTATTTGGTTCGGTGCTGCTCAATGTAAGCGACCATCGTGTTGATATCAACCAGGATCTTGCGTCCTTCTTTCGGATCCTGGATGGTAATGCCGTATTCTCTTCCAAGCAAAACAATCAGTTCAATGGAATCGATTGAATCCAGTCCGAGGCCTTCTCCGAACAATGGTTCATCATCTTTTATATCATCCGGCGTAACGGACAGAAGATTTAAAAACTCAATAATTTGCTTTTTGAGCTGCTGTTTTAGTTCTGCGGTTTCCATCGTATTAAATTCTAAATGAGGTGTTTTCTTTTCAGTCCACCCAAAGCGATTAATTGTAAAAAAACGGTTATGGCAAATAAAGGTAAAATATTTATCAAAATATCTTTTAGTTTTCCTCCTTCAAGAAATAATCCATAGTAGGCTTCAAGGCACCAATGCAGCGGTGACAACTTGATAATGGTTTGAAATGAATCAGGCATAGCAAAACCCGGCACCAGTAATCCGCCAATAGCAGCCAGCAAAACAATGGATACAGCACCTATCCCGTTGGCCTGCTCCTGGGTTTGCGCAAACACGCCAACGCAGATAGCAAAACTAACTGCACACCATCCGCAGACCAGTGTCACCAGCAATAATCCCGTTATATCAGCAGGAAGATTCAACGCTGGCAATCCCAATGATGGAAATACCCAGGCTCCAATGGCAAATATTACAGCGGCCTGAGCCAGCGTTACCACCAGGTAAGTGATTTGCTTGGATAACAGCGCTAAAAAATAATTAGTGGGCAAAGTTTTAAGCCGCACAAAACTACCGTTTAGCTTTTCTTTCACCACACTGCTGCCTAGCGAAACCACTACAAAAAACATGGCAAATATCGTCCAGGCTGGAATATTGTGTTGTGTTGTATTCGGTATTTTCCTGCTTCCATCCCGTGAAATGGGAATTTCATTAATTTTTACCTGGTTGTTAATAAGGTCATTCTCAAGCGATTCCGGAAGTTGTTGCTCATTTAACGAAAAGTAAAGGCTCTTTAGAATCTGTTTGCTTTCTACCAATTGTAGTGTACTGCGCAATGCCCCTTTTACAGACTGCCGGAAGGATTCCTGAAGCACCGGATGATACAACATAGTTACCGGCTCCACAGTAATTGCGCTACCCGCTGTGTCCGCATCCATACCAAATTCTTTCAATGCCTTGCTGCTAACGCTCTTTGCCTTTGCAACCATTTTAACGGAAAAGTCGTTAGGAATAATAATGGCGATCATTGCATCCTTTGCATGCATACGGTCAATAATTTCCTTTTCACTCTTTCCGGCAATCACCTGCTTTGTATTAAAAATCCCTACTTTTTCAATAGCCGCCACCAACTGCCGGCTTACTTCACCGGTATCTTTATTACAAAGCAGCAGGGGCACTTTATTATCGTTCACCAGTTCAAAGGTGCTGTTTTGCAAAGCTGTTATCACAATTGCCAATATAACCGGCATGGCAAACATACAGAGCAGGCCCACTTTGTCCCGTGTTAGGATGAGCAGGTCTTTCACAATGGTAGCGCTCAGTTTGTACATTATGTGTGATTGAATTTATAGTCTGGCTAATTTTTAATGCCTTGCTTTTGTTATGAACAGTCGGTTTTCATGGCGTCATCGTTGTGTCACTCGCTTGTACTGTATACCATTGGGGATCTTTTATTACGTTAATAGAAAACCCCGTGGAATCATACACAGCCTGTTACTAAATATCGATATCCTTATATTTTTTCCCGGTCAATTTAATAAACAATCCCTCCAACCCTCCTGACTCACGGTGTTCCAATAATAAATTGTCCAGCGAATTATGGGCAATGATCTGCCCCTTGTCTATCAACGCTATTTTATTGCATAGTTCCTCCGCTTCATTCAACTGGTGGGAGGTGTAAATCAGCGTGGTGCCCTTACTGTTCAATTCTTTCAGGTATTCAATAATGGCGTTGCGGGTTTGTACATCCACGCCCACAGTTGGTTCATCCAGGAACAATATTTTGGGCTGGTGGATGACGCCAATGGCAAGGTTCACTTTGCGTTTCATGCCGCCCGAAAATTTATTCACCGGTTGATTACGGACATCAGTCATGTCCAGTATTTCGAGCAGTTCGGTTGTTCTTTTTTTTATTTCGGGTGTACGCATACCCGACCATGCCCCAAAAAAGGCAAGGTTTTCAACCGGGCTCAATTCATGGTAAAATGAAAAATCCTGTGGCACAAAGCCAAACAGTTTATTGATCTCTTTTTTGTTTTGAGAAATTGGCTGTCCGAGCAATTCGATGGTTCCGGTTGTGTAGGAAAGCAGGCCGGTCATGCAATTCATCAAGGTAGTCTTGCCTGCACCATTGGGGCCAAATATGCCGAAGCGCTCACCCACAGCTACTTCCAGGTTCAATTGGCGAATAGAATCAACCGTAGCGCCGGGGTACCGGAAATCCAGATTTTGAATGGCGACAGCAGGCTGGTTCATTACTGCCATTTAATTTTTGATAATGCCTGGAATGCCTTTTTTTCTATTTCTGAAATTTGTAGCAAGTAATCTCCCATTACATTAAAATCGCCCTGGGTGCCGATTCTTCCCTTGTAAATTCCTGCGGCCTGCACAGCAGCATTGCGCCAAACATCGCCTGCCTGTGTAAATATGTTGGATATTTCAAGCAATGCATCATTGGGATGATAAGCATGCGCTTCCTGTAAAAATGCGCCATAGATATAACGGAAACCACCACCTCCGGTGCCGATCTCTTCCTGCATGCGTACCAACTGGGCAAGGTATAAGCCTGCTTTTTGCTGCCCCAACTGATCCTTCCATTTCTTTATCTTTTTGCCAGTGCCGGCAATGCCTTTAACCCCTGCAATATTGAAGGGGATATGCAGCATATCATTCACGGATTTTTTGATGCCATGTTTTATTGCAGCACGCATCCGTTCATCACTCACGACTGTATTTTCTTTTGGATAATATATTTGTCCTCGTGGGGCCAAAGCTCCCTTGGCAAAACGTACCCGTTCCAGTTCATATCTTGAAAGGGTGGTCACATTTTCCATGATAGGGTCGCTAATGAGGTAGTTATCGTCCTCCCTGCCGTAAACGATCAGGTTATGTGCATTAAAATGAAAACGGTATTGCTTCGGGAAATAAGTCAGGTAATACACGCCCACCTGGCAACCGACTGCCTGGCCAGCCTCCAGGCATTCTTCTAAAAACTTTTCAGCCTGCTCTTTAGAACTAAACTTTTTTCGCACCACGGGTATGCCCAGCGACTTGCAGGTTCTTTTGAAAATGAGGCCAGGCATGGTTCTAAAAGCGATGGCGGGGCCATTATTTATTTTTAAAAAAGGGATGTAAACAAAAAATATCCCTGAGCCGATTCCAAAGCTTAAGGGCTCTGTTAATTTATTTGCCCCGGCACTTCTTAATAAATTCGTAGTAACTCCATTTTCACAATGTGCGGCCTGCAAATGTTCAAAATCAATCTTCATGTATGGTCATGGTTTTAAGATCCGCAATGCTTACGTTAAAAGCAGTCGCGTATTGTTGTAATTTTTTGTCAGATAATTTTTCAAATACTGTGGGCTTCATGTGTTGTTTGATGGTCCATTTCCAAAACCCTGTATAAGCAGACACAATGGATAGGTCCATTAATCGAAGCTCCATAAAATAGAGCAGGGGGCTGGCTTCTTTATTCAATACTTTTTGCTTTGCAGTTTCCACCCTTTGTTCAATATCCTTCCAGGCCACGTCCAATGCGGTGGCTTTTACTTCCCAACCAGTGCTTAATTCTGTAGTGTATTTGCCGGTATTATCCACTGCATATACCACTTCTTTAGTGAGCTTATTCAGTGCTCCGTCATCCTGCGGAATTTCTTCTTTTTTCATAAAGCAAATTTTAAAGTGTACCCCCATCCCCTGAAGGGGAGGTCTTTGAAAAGCTCAATGTTTGGTTCAGTTATCATGGGAATGAAGGAATTCTAATTCAAACCAATGGTTAAGAAAACAATCCGTTTATCATTCGATGCCTCAGACACCCCCTTGGGGGGCAGGGGGGCAAACAGTGAGCAAACTATACATATAAGAAAAGCGTGCGCTCTCCGGAACCAGCAGCAATATTTTGTCGCCAACCTTCAGTTTGCCGCTATGGAATAATTCATCTACCATCAGGTAAACAGATGCTGCGCCTACATTGCCGAGCGTAGACAGGTTAACAAACCATTTGTCATAAGGAATACCCGTCTCGTTTTCAATCAGCCTTTTAAATATCTTGTCTTTAAAAAAATCGCTTGACATATGGGGTAAAAAATAATCCACGTCTTCCGATCTCAATCCATGCTTAGTTAATGCGGCTTTCAAACCTTCACCTCCCAGGGGTACAATATTTTCACTTAATAACCGCACATCCTGCTTGATGCTCAACAACGATTTGCCGGAAATCTCTTCGGGTGTATATTCAAGGTATCCTTTGAGGGTGCCATCTTCCAGCTTTTCAGCTCCCATGTACATGCAGGCATCTTTTTCATTTGCATAGGATACGCCTTCTATCCATTCTACTCTCAAACTCAACCCATTTTCATTGGGCTTATTAGACATCAGGAAGGCGGAAGCACCATCTGATAACATCCACCTTAAAAATTCTTTTTCAAATCCAATGTATGGGTTAGCTTCAAGCGCACTTAACTTTTGGGCTTCTTCTTCAAATACTGCTGAAACGAGGGAAGCAGAAAACCTTTCCGAACCAGTTGCAACTGCCAGCTTTATTTCACCCGCTTTAATCGAAAGATAGGCGTATTTGAAGGCATGCATCCCGGCGCAACACACACCTGAGGGTGATACTACTTCTATGCCATTTGTTTCAGGTAACAGGCCATGTACCATTACTCCGTGTGAAGGCATTAACTGGTCTGGCGAAGAAGTACCGCAGGAAAGCAATTCAATGTTTTTTAAATCCGCTTCATCTTTTTTGAACAAGGCCCGGGTAGCCAACGCCGTCATTTCTGCATTGGTATGGGTAGGCTTTCCTTGTTTTGTAAGTGCATAAAAACGGTTTTTAATTCCGTTGTTTCTTAACACAATTCTTTTTGATTTGGAAGGCTTATTATTGATGTATCCCAAAAAATCTTCCATTTCATCATTGGATACTGGTTCGTTGGGGAAAAATACAGCCGTATTAGTAATATAGACCTTGGTAAGCGACATCTCTGCGAAAATTATTTAACGTCTGAAAAATATTGTTTTTGTTTTTTTATGCGTCCCGATAGAAAAGGTTTAAAAAATATGGCATCTACGGTTAATATAATGGGAGCAGCTATAAACAGTGCAATTAAAAGATAATATTTGAATGCAACAAGCCAGGCTGTCCTTTTTTTTCTTTTGGCAATGAACTGTGCCCATAGGCCAAATATCCGTTTTGCTTTGGATTCTATAAACATCAAATTGTATTTTACCTCTACCGCTTTTTGCTGAACCAATTGTTGCTGAAGGCTGTCCCAACTACCTGAATCTAAATGCTTTTGTGCAATGCTACCATAAGTTTTTGTGTTTATAATATCCTCATCAGCTACACCTGGTACCGGGAAAATATTTAGATACCGGTCTTTTTTGGCAGTAAACATCCAATACAGAATGGTAACAAAGCTTACAAAGTTATGGTGCTTATCAACTAATACAATATTACCGACGAGCTTTGCCTCAGCTACTTTTAATATTCTCTTAAGGTCTTCCATTGCACTGATCCACATATTTCTTGCACCGGTAATAGTGATTACGGGGGTGTTTTTTATCACCGCCCTTACCTCCGGATCTTGTAATATGGAATTAACAGGAATGGAGGGGGATAAAAACCACGCCTGGTAGCCCAGGACAATGAGATCGTACTTGTTTTCTTTTAGCTTAAATGGCTGTAACGCGGTAGGCACGTGCAAAATAGCATCAGGCATTTGGGCAAAAAAGCTTTTTCCTGTCCAGGGGAAAGGATAGGGCTGAAGGGGCTGCACACGGATGGTTTCGACCGTATTGCCTTTTTCCAGGAGGGGTGAAATGAAACTCTCAATTATATCTCCTAACTGACCTGACTGGCTGTAATAGATAACCAGTATATTTTTACTCATAGGCTGCAAAATTAAAAGTCCCCTGGTTTTAAATACTTGGATTTTTTACTATAATCTTTTACTGCCTGTTGTACAACGGGATCAAGTTTTTTAAACGAAGAGCGAAGCAGGTCCCGATCGTTTTCCAGGTTCCCCTTATACTTAACGATTTTAGGTGCATTTTCCTGGATGACGAGGCGAAGAAAATGATACTCGATATTGCCCTCGTCGGTCTTTATTGCGCCTTCAAGTTTGGTACGGCCAGATTTGAAAAAACTTAGCTTCTCTTTTGCTTTAGTCATAAGCCCAGCCTTTTTCATTAATAAGGCTCCTTCATAGGCTGCTTTTTCGGGAATGGAACTTATTTTCAGTTCGAACAAAATTCGATCCACCGTTTCCACATCAGTGGAAGCCATCGCTGCATAAACAGCGCTTTTGTCAAATTTTGTTACAGGGCTTTTGCCCTGTGAAAACAGTACAGGAAAAAACAATAAGATGGTGCTTAACTGGAAAATATACTTCATAGCTTTTTCAACGACAATCAAATAGTACAACTAATGGCAAGATCTAAAGTTGCTAAGATGGTTTCGGGAATAAAGGTACTTGTTTTATTTTTTCTTTAAAGGTGAGCTATTGCCAAGGTATTTTTAAAATTGTCGCAGCGGTTAAAGGTTGCCAACCTTCATAAAGTTGTTTATAACTTTGAAATACACTTTAAACGGTTTGCAATCCTTGAGACGATGTTAAACGCACCGTATTGGAATACCAATGCAGTACGGCCAGGGTAAAATATTTTAAAATTAACTACCGGGGCTCTGCTGAATAATTGCTACCCGCCCCGAGGACTTTAATAAGCATCACGAACGGTAGTAGCCGCTCGGAACTATGCGCCCTTTTAAGGCTTTAGATTGCCCACGCCAACAGTCACCCGTAGGTGATGCAAGTATAATATAAGGGTGAGGAGTTATAGTGCGACCAGGAAAGGATCTTCAAACATATAGTTTTCAATATCAACCATGTTATACCTGTAAGAGTATCGCCGGGAGTTTAAATAATTGATAACTCCTTTAAGCGATCCGGCTAACACTAACTTTCGGAAAAACTTTGCGGGTAATTCCATGAGGGATGCAGCTTCTGCTTCAGTGATCCATGTTTTCTTTTGTTTAGTAGACATTGTATTGGATTTAAATTTATAAATTATTGATGAAGGTGTGAGATAATATCTCATATCAAAGATAAAATAGCTGGTAAAGCTGATTGTAAAAAAACGTCTAGTTCCCATGTAGAAAAACCTGCGCTTTTTCTATTATTTGCCATTCAATTTAAATGCCATACTATTTTTAAATGCCATTCTTAATATAAAATATTTTAAAATTTGCATTTTATACATTTCCATTAACCTTTGATATGGAAAAAAGCTTGTTAGCGTGTGTATCTGCAGAAGTTGAAAAAGATCCAACAGACAAAATAATGTATTTGTCGAACTAATGCATTACACAATTGCATAAATATCTTACATTATTCACGTATAGACATTACTAATATATGGGAATAATAATTACGAAGGAAGTGAAGGAACTATCACCTGCAAGGCATTGGGGATAATGGTTGCTTTGATATTATTTATTTTTCCGAGGTACTCACCATCTACCTGGAAATGAGCTTTGACCCGGGATTTGACCTGCAATGATTTTGTTTGGTATACTTCGGTTTTTGCAGGATCATATGCCAAATGTGTAACCATCATTTTATAAATTTCAGCCAGAGATATTTTTTTTACCACAATTACTTCAAAAACATCGTCGTCAAGTTTACCATCCGGGTTTATCAGCGCTCCACTTCCATATTTTGAAGCATTGGCTATTACAACCATCGCAGCTCTTTTCTTCACAAATTTTCCATCCATCTTTATTTCTACCTGCATTTTGGCATGTTCCCATAATACTTTCCAAGCCGCTTTCAAATAGCCCCACATCCCACGTCCAGCACCTGTTTCAAATTTTTTGATAACAAAGGCATTAAAACCAATATCGCCCAG
This sequence comes from Ferruginibacter sp., assembly GCA_039922375.1. GTDB lineage: Bacteria > Bacteroidota > Bacteroidia > Chitinophagales > Chitinophagaceae > Ferruginibacter. Next base: position 54,360 of record JBDSAA010000014.1, on the reverse strand, counting down.
GTGAATACACAGCTCGTTATTGATCTTTACCAAGTGAATACTTTTAGTAGCTCCATTCTCAGCAATTTCAAGGGCTTTAATAGTATCTGCCGGTATGCCTAATTCTTTTGCCATTCCATTAGCTGAGCCTGCGGGTATAATTCCCATAGGTATATTGCGATTGAGCAGGCAGCCTGCCACAAGCTTTACTGTACCATCCCCACCCACCGCAAAAATACGGTCAGGCATAAACGATTCAATCCTGTCGTCCACATCTTTTGGTGAGCACGAGTCATCAAGATTTAATAAACTAATGACGGGCCGCTTACCTTCAAAATAATTTTGAATTAACTTTTGCCTGTCAGTATTATCATTGCCGGATGCCGGATTAATTATAAAAAGTATTTTTACTTTTTGAGCACCATCCATACTATATTTTTATTTTGGGTATTAAATTGTTATAGTAGTTCTTATGTCAACGTCATTGCAACATCAACATACCTTAGTAAAAGTATACCATGGATATGGCCACAGGCATAATCTCACATTATATGGCCATGTGTACATCAATAAATTTTCGTCCGGCAGGAAGTATACTAACAATATCCTTTCCAATATTATCCATCTTATAAGATTGTTTTTAATTAAACCGGTTGCTAAAGCCAAAGTACAATTATTATGGGGAAGCCAGGTGCTGGATGCACTGACAGAAGATGATGGCTTTTTTAAATTTGAATGGAATTCGGAGGAGGATGTGGCTGCAGGCTGGCATGAGGTTAAAGTTCAATTGATGGATGAAAAAGGAAATGCAGTTAAAGCATCTGTTGGAAAAGTTTTTGTGCCGCATGTTACCCAGTTTGGATTTATATCTGATATAGATGACACAGTGATGATCTCACATTCTGCTACGGTATTAAAAAGGCTTAGACTTTTGTTCACAAAACACGCACGTAGCCGAAGGACTTTTACCGACGTGGGGAGCCATTATAAACTACTGTCAACAGCGCATACGGAGCCGGATGTACCCAACCCGTTCTTTTATGTTTCAAGCAGTGAATGGAATCTTTATGATGAGCTAAATGAATTTTTCAGACATAACTCGTTGCCCTCAGGCGTTTTCCTTTTAAGCCAAATGAAGCGATGGTACCAATTGCTGAAAACAGGCAAAACCAAACATGAAGGCAAGCTGCTGCGTGTATACAGGGTCCTGCATTCTTTTCCAAAACAACGCTTTGTATTAATTGGCGACAATTCGCAGGCTGACCCTACCATCTATAAAATTATTTGCGACAAACATCCTGAAAAAATACACGCAGTTTATATCAGGAACGTAGTAGAAAAGAATATTCCTGCCACAAAACATTTACTGGATAGTATTAAAAAGAATGGAATTCATACCTGCATCTTTACCACCAACCAGGAAGCCATTCATCATTCAAAAGAGATCGGGTTAATCAGCACTCATCAATGATTCAGTCATTAATTATTGCTGCGAAATACTTTCTACAACTTTCAGTGATTGTGGAAGGGCTTGCTCAAAACCGCTGATCGGCAGCACGCGGGCAACTATTATGTCATTCCAAAAAAGTTTCATTTTATTTTGATGGCACAATTTTTTAACCATTTTGTTTTAACCATAAAATAGAAAATATGAAAAATGTATTTGTTTGTAGTTTAGTTTTTGCAGGCTTTTTGTTTTTGTCGTCCTGTAATGACTCTACCAAAACTGAAACCGATAGCAAGGAAGTAGCAGAGGAACAAAATGAAAAGAAATTCGACGGGAATTCGTTGGAAGAAGATGCGAATTTTGTAGTAACAGCCGCAGACGGTGGGATGATGGAAGTACAGTTGGGGCAACTCGCACAAAGAAATGGAAAGTCAACGAAGGTGAAGCAATTAGGGAAAATGATGGTTGATGATCATAGCAAAGCAAACAGTGAATTAAAAACGCTGGCGGCTTCAAAAAATATTACTATTCCCGATTCTTTGGGTGAAAGCAAACGTGAAAAATTCAACGACTTTATGAAAAAGAAGGGGACCGACTTTGACAAGGCTTATGCAGAATTCATGGTGGACGATCATAAGAAAGATATTGATAATTTCAAAAAGCAAGCGGAGAGAGGAAATGATTCTGCATTAAAGGCTTGGGCCACCGGTAAGATATCAACATTGGAACACCATCTTCATATGGCGGAAGAAACGAGGGATGCAGTAGAGGGAAGAACTTCAAAGGATTCGGTTAACAAATAGGGAGAGATACCGCCCGGAAGCCATAGAATGTCCAATTTTAAAAATTACTTACGCAGCCCGGTAGAAATGGGAAGATTTAATTTGGGAGGTTCAGTTTTTATCCGTGCTGTTTTTTATTTTTATCTGTGCAATGAAAAATCCCTCACTTAATAGTAGGGATTTTTTTGCAATATTGGCATCAATTTGGAATCGTTTGTAATAAATTAGTTGACGCAATAAGTTGAAATCAGTTTTTTCGAAATGGCGATAAGTTCCGTCATGTCAAACGGTTTGGTTATCAGTTCCACGTTGTATTGCTTACAGTACTCTATATCTCCCGGATAAGATGAGGTGGTGAATACTACGACAGCCATATTTTGTAACTGATTTTCGCCTTTGATAATAGACAGTAATTCCCTGCCGTTTAACACAGGCATATTTATATCCAATATCATAAGGCATGGAAGAACCGCATTATTTAAATTTTTGAGATAGTTAAGTGCCGAGCGGCCATCCCTGGCCTCTGCAAATTGAATGGTGCTATTTATTGAATGGAGGGCGTCCTTTAAGAGCATCAGGTCATCCGGATCATCGTCTACTAATAAAAATAATGGATTTGTAATCATATGGTTTCTTTGCAGCAGTAAAACAATGTTGGTTCAATTGTTAAGTTAAACTTTTAAAGATTGTGTGATATTGTACAGATGTTTTAAATAACTTTTTATTCTACAATATATTTGATTTTATGTTGATTATTTTATGGCGAATAAAATAACCAAACGTGTAATTTAGCAATTCTTAAGCTGCCGGGTTCAATTTTTTAGCTAATTTCTAAATTAAATCTACCTGTATGATTTTTGAGCCTGAGAAGAAAGCTGTTTTTAATGATTTCGCACATTTACCTCAATTTATTCAATTTGTTTTGGATACTTGTCTGGAAAAATATGTACAAAATTTATTGAGTTCCTCCCGGGGGCCAGCTTTGCCGTCTCCCTCTTTTTTCATTCATATGAACAATGAAGAATTGTCTGATTTTCTTCTTCAGTCTTCAAAGGACTATTTAACGCCCCTGGCTTTAAATCGCAGCACAGAAGCAATTGAAAAATCGTTACAAAGCTATATTAAAATAGAATTGTATTTTTCTGAAAGGGTGAGTATTGAACCAGGCAATATTTTTTTATTAAGTTATTTACATAAAAGGGCCTTAAGGGAAATATTGAAAAACTACTCCGAAGATCTGCACCCTGTTTTTGAAATATTGGACGAGATTGATCTTTTCTTTGTCGCTTACGACCAAAGCGCAACCAACAACTACATGCAGCTTTTTAGAAACAAGATCGAAGAGGACCGCCGTTTTAAAGAAAAACTTACCGTTACGTCTCCGGGCTTTTATTATATATATGACCTCGTAAATGATAAGCAGTTGGAGTCCTCTGATAAATTATTTGAATATTTAGGCTATTCAAAAGATGAGTATGGAAGCAACAACCGCTTTTTTAGAAGCATTATTCATCCCGATGATTTTGTTGCGGCTCAATCCTACTTTCAAAAGCTACAGCAGGCAGATGATAAAGGGGTTCTTTTTTTTGAGTACCGGCTAAAGGATAAAAATGGGAGATATAGGTGGATGCGTAATTATGAGAGTATCTATTGGAGAAACGCCCTGGGGCGGCCGGAACATGTTATCGGGGTTGCTTTTGATATTGCGAAGGAGCGGTTTATTACAGAAGAATTGGTGAAGCGGGAAGAAGAATTATTAGAAGCGCAGGAGCTTTCTAATATGGGAAGCTTTGTGTGGGATTTGCTGGACAACCACTCATTTGTTACCCAACGCGGGTTAAAAATACTGGGTTTAAAAGAGGGCCAGCCATTGGAAGAGTTCCAAAATAATATCCATCCCACTGATAGGAAAGTCATGAGAAAGACCATTGAAAACGCTATCAAGGGAACAGGGGATCTTGATTACGAATACAGGTGTACGATAGATAATGAGGAAAAAATTGTGTGGAGCCGGGGCAAAGTTATATTTGAAAATGGGAAAGCAAAAGCAATAAAAGGTACCGTGATGGATGTAACTGACAGGCATTATATGATCCAAAAATTACGGAGAAGCGAAGAACTGTACAGGCAGGCACAGTCATTAAACAAATTGGGCAACTGGACATGGGATATTCGCAAAGACGAGTTGCACTGGTCTGATGAACTATACAGGATATTTGGGATGGAACCGCAATCTGAAGCAGTATCATTTCAAAAGTTTATTTCATTTGTTCACGATGATGACCGGGAAAACAGGCTAAAGAAGCTATCCGAGCAAATGACTGATACCATGTTACATGAATATTTTTTCCGTATAAATTCCGCCGACGGCCTGGAGAAAATTTTGTATGGGCAGAGCCAGGTGCTGGCTGATGAAAGCGGGGTGCCTTACAAAATGATCGGTACCTGCCAGGATGTGACCAGGCAAAAGGAATTAGAGAACTCGTTGTATCAGAAAACAATTCAATTACAACGTTCGAATGCCAGCCTTGAAGAGTTTGCGTACATAACCAGCCATGACCTAAAGGAACCATTGAGAAAAATAGCTGTATTCAGCGACCGGCTGGTGTCATTGAATGGAGATATACTAACGGCTGAGGCTAAATTAACTGTTGACAAAATAATTGATTCAGCCAAAAGAATGCAGCGGATGGTGGATGATATTTTATCCTTATCCCGCATATCGTCTGAACTTTATTTTAAGACCACGAACCTGAATGTTTTGTTGAATGAGGTTGTACAAACCCTGGAATATTCGATGGAAGAACTGGAAGTAAAATTACTTTGCAGCCAGCTCCCGGAAGCATACGTGAATGAAATTCAGTTCAGGCAATTATTCCAAAATTTAATCACAAATGCTATCAAGTTTCGAAAACCTGGCTTAGCCCCTGAAATTAATATAACTGCTGACTATTTAGATAAACAACAAAACCTGCAATACAATTTAAACCCTCTGAACAAATACCTGCGGATAATTTTTAAAGACAATGGGATAGGTTTCGAAAATCAGTTTTCAGATAAAATATTTACAATTTTTCAACGGCTTCACAGCAGGGATGTGTTTGAGGGGACGGGAATTGGCCTGGCTATTTGTAAAAAGATTGTAGAGCACCACCATGGCCTTATATTGGCCACGGGTACGCCTGGCGAGGGGGCCAGCTTTACCATTATTATACCTGCAAACAGGTAGAGTAAAGAGGATGATATTTCAACAAACCATTTACACGTAATTATTTGACAGGCAAAATAACCCGAAAGGAAGTACCCACATCTTCCTGCGATTCTGCAAAAATAACTCCCTGATGATTGATCACTATTTTGCGACAGATAGCGAGCCCAATGCCGGTACCTTCATACTCGCCAACGCCGTTTAAGCGATGAAAAATATTAAATATTTTGTCTGCTGATTCGTCATTAAAACCAATTCCATTGTCTTCAAAAGTGATCATCGTATAAGTTTGCTCCTTTTTAAGCGAAGGGTGTTTCTCTTTTATATTAGCAGGCAAATTTTCGGCGTATATTTTTATGATGGGTGGTGTAGCAGGTTTTGAGAATTTCAGCGCATTACTTATCATGTTATGAAAGAGTTGATTCATACCGGTTGGTGCAGCTTTTATTGCAGGCAGATTGCTGAACTTTATAGCGGCTTTTTTATCTTGTATGATGAGATCAAAATCTATAAGTACGTTTGCAATTACCTCATTCAAATCAATGGTTTCAACAGGCTGATCTGTTTTTTGGAGGCGGGAGTAACTTAGAAGATCACCGATTAGCCGGCTCATTCTCATAGATGCTTTCGTGATTTTCGAAAGATATAACTTCGTTTCGCCGGTAAGGCCTTCATCATTTTTTTTCTCAAGCCGGTCTGCAAACGTCTGAATCTTTCTCAGTGGTTCCTGCAGATCGTGAGATGCTACATAGGCAAACTCTTCGAGGTTATGGTTAGATGCTTCGAGATTATTGATAGCATCACTCAATAATTGAGTTCTGTCATCAACCAGTTTTTCTAATTCTTCCTTCGTCATCTTCTGATCATGGATATCTACACAGGTGCCAATAAATCCTTCAAAGATCCCTTCCGGCGAAAAACGCGGTACACCTGAATCTGATAGCCACCTGTATTGGCCATCATGCCGCTTCAGGCGGTACTCCATATAAAATTCTTTTCTTGCATCAAAATGACTGTTATAAATATTTTTCCACCTGTCAAAGTCCTCCGGGTAAATTCCTAAAGTCCATCCACTTCCTTTTTCTTGTTCAAATGTGTTTCCGGTAAAGTGGAGCCAGCTTTTGTTAAAATAATTACATGATTTATCAATACCACTCAGCCAGATCATAGCTGCTGCTGCATCTGATGCAAGGCGAAAACGTTCTTCGCTTTCCCTTAACAGTTGATCACTTAATTTTTGATGGGTTATATCCAATATGGTACCGGCAAACCTTGTGGCCTTCCCGCAATCATCAAAATATGCCCTGCCGCTTGCTTTCAACCACCTCATGTCATTTTCTTTCGCAAATCTTGTACGGTATTCGATATTGTATTTCCCATCGCCAAAGCCCCTGGTTGCGTTTTTAACTTTCCCATCTGTTATCTCCCGGTCATCCGGATGAACTGCTTCCAGGAAAGATTCATAGCTAATAACTTCTTGTTTTATTCCAAATAGATCCTGGCATCTTTCATCCCATGTTATTTTATCAGTATTGGGATCCATTTCCCAGGTTCCTAGTTCCGCCGACTCTACTGCCAGTTTTATCCTTTCCTCCAGTTTTTTTTCATTTTCAACCAGCTTATTTTTTTCTACCCGTAAATCTGTTATATCATTGATGGTTATTATTACCAAATTTTTTTCAAAGCTGCTTTCAAGGTGCCTTGCATTAATTTTGAAAACCCTTTCGCCTGTTACAGGGAAGTTGCAGTTAACTTCATAGTTTGAAAAAGATGATCTATCCTTCACAGTTGCAGTTAACTTTTCTAACAAGCACTCATCATTCCACGGGCAAGCTTTCAGTTCATAAAAATAGTAACCTTCAGTTTCAGACACTGTAGTATTAAATTTTTTGTAAAACCCTTTTGTAGCGCCTTTTATCCTCAGCTCATTATCAACTACAATTACCAAGTCGTTGATAGTTTCTAAAATTGCTTCTGTATAGTTGCGTATGTCTTCCAGCTTGTTGGTTGTATCGATAAGCTGATTTTTCAAATTGTGATAGTCTTTGTTTATGCCTGCTATTGCCTCTTCCATATTTTGAATTTTTGTAAGGTAGGTTGATGCTATGTGCGTTAATACAAACTACATATTTTCGGCATTGTAGTCTTTTACATAGATGCTCAAGGGGCAATAAGAAAGAGTTGTCAAATAATCATACCAATAATGTATAAACGATCATTTTGTTAGAAATGCAGATGAAAGTGCCTTAGCCCGCTTTAGTTTTATACATTACTTTCAAAACAGGAGAGAAGATTTCTTCCTTTTAATCAATGCAGTTAGTGTTTGAGTAAAAATATACACATAAAAAAAGGCAGGTAGGAAAGGGATACTGATGAGCGGCAGTGTAAAAAATAGAAGTAAAGAGTACTTTAAAGCTTCGCAAGTAATTTCATTAACACCTTTTCTTCCCGGGTAAGCCAGGTAATGTTATCGTCAATTTCTATCGTGTCTAATTCATTTAAATACCCGGATAGTTTGTTTTCCTCGTACAGGCGGATGATGCCTGGATGCACATAATATTTTTTGCAAACAAGCCTTGTATTGCCCAGGTGTTTGCTTACGTAATCAAGCGCCTCATTGATATTTTTTTTACATACTGTTATACTTTCAGCAACGTTCATGTTTTTAAACGCCATCAGTATGTGAAGGCAGCCAGCCCATGTTCTGAAATCCTTTGCTGTAAATACATCGCCGGTCACTTCATGAATATAAGCGTTTACCATTCCCGAGTCGATGCTTTTTCTTTGGTTGTCTTTATCATAATATTGAAACAGTTCTTTGCCCGGTATATCTCTGCATTGTTTGATGACCTTTGCAAGGCGCCTGTTTTTTAATGTTATGTCGTGATGAATATTTTTTTTGCCCTTAAATGAAAAAGAAATATGATCGCCTTCAATGCTCACATGCTTATCGTGTAAAGTAGTAATGCCATGGGAGCCATTCATTTTTTCGTAGCTGGCATTTCCAATCCTGATGTAGGTACGTTCCATTAAGCTAATTACTGCAGCAATTACTTTTCGATCGGTCAATTCCTTTTGAGATAAGTCTTTTTCTACTTGCAAACGCAGTATCGGTAACACTTTTCCAAATTCAAGCAGCTTGTGAAATTTGGTTTCATTCCGTAGTAAATTCCATAGTGTATGGTAGCGGTATTGTTTTCGTTGGCGAACATCATAACCAGTTGCCTGTATGTGTCCGTTATGTTTCGGGCAGATCCAAACGTTGCTCCATGCCGGTGGTATTGCCAGTTTTTTTATCCTTTCAAGCTCATCCTTTTTTACAATCTTTTTTTGCTGGAAAACATAGTGAAAGTTTTCGCCCTTTTTTATCCTTTCAATGCCGGGGTCTTTATCAGAAACATATATCAAATTGGCCGTGGAGGCCGCGGCAGCATAATCATTTACCAATTTTACATATTTGTTATGGCTTAGTTGTACCATGTGCTATCTTTTGCTACATAAAAATGCCGGCACACTATAATGGAGCCTGGCTGTATAAATAATTACACTGCATTATTTGCCTGTATTTTTGGGAGTTAAATTTATCGAACTGTACACTGTTACCGGCTGTTCCTCATCCCCATGCTGCTGCTTGCTTTCACCAGTTTTGGAAGGTATGTTTTCAAAGGTACTTTCAGCCAAAGCCGTTAAGGTTTCATTGGCTTGCTTTTCTTCCTCCAGGGTTTCTTCAAGCAAAGAGATAATATCTTCGTTGCCCATCGTACGTGCCAGCTGAACCAGGGAATCATAGGTCGCAATTTCATATTGCTCTATTTTTTGGATGGCTAAAACAAAACGGGCATCTCTCGTATGACTACCTTTTTCTGTCTCGTCAATAATATTGCTGAGCTCATCTATCATTTCGGCCATTGCCTCGCTTTTTTTAACGCCAGGGGGGTCGCCTAATACTTCAAAAATTTCTTCCAGCCTTTCTACATGTAGTTTGGTTGAGGTTAAATGACTGGCGATAGCATTTTTTAAACTTACCGCACTCACGATTTTCTGAAATTTAACGAGCGCTTTGCATAAGTGCTTTTCGGCCCAATAGGTATTTTTTAATTCAGTAATGAAGAAGTTGAGAAATTCTTTGCTTACATCAGTTTCCGGCATTGAATCCTCATCCATGTTAGAAGAGGCTGATTTTTTATGTCCCATAACAATTCGTTTTACACTTGCAAATTACAATAAAGCTTCAAAAAAAGAGGTGCACCGATATAACAAATAATGGGGAAATTTTGCTTTTCTTGCCTGGTCGCTGGTTATAAAATTCTGATTAATTTCAGTCTTTTTACTAATCCTTCTTTCTTGAAAATAATTTTGACACAATATAGACTACCAATAGTAAAATAAGAATTACAGCAATTGTTCCAGTCCAGACACCCGCTTTAAAAATGCTTCCAATAGCTTCACACCCGGAAACTGTTATGGCTATCATCAAAATAACCGATAGTACTGCCCATGTTTTGTTTTGCATAACGTTGAGTTTAATATGGTAATTATATTGCCTGTTATTTTTATTTGTATAAATTTTTGTAATTATTTATACAGCTTCCAATATAGCCATCTGCTCAAAGGGAATAAATGATTTGCCGGGATTTTTTTTAAACTGGCTCGGGCTAAAACCTGTGATCTTATTGAATTGATTACTTAAATGCGCCACACTACTATAATTAAGTTTCCACGCTATCTCTGTAACAGTAAGGCCTTCGTAGACCAACATTTCTTTCGCTCTTTCAATTTTATGCGCAATAATAAAATCCCGTAAGCAGGTCCCGGTTTCCTGCGAAAATACATTTGCGAGGTAAGTATAATTATAATTCAGGTAATGGCTGAGGTAATAGGAAGTTTTTATAGAGGAAATGGCCGGATCATTATGGATCATGTTAATGACACTGTGTTTGATTTTTTCTACCAGTATTTCATTGTGATCTTCTGTTATTGAAAGACCCCAGAAGCTTAGTATTTTTTTCAATGAATCTCTTTGTCCAGGGGTGATAACTTGTTTAAATTCTACCAGTCCCAGTTCCACCTTTGTGTATTCCAATTCGAGGTCATCCAGCACCTTACACACGACCATCTTGCATCTTTCACAAACCATATTTTTTATGTGTAATATAGTTCCGTCTTCTTTTATCTTACCCCAGCTGCTTTTGTATTTTGGTATATGTTGCAATAGTAGAATTTTTGGTTTCACCTTAACTATAAGAAAAAGTATGCCAAACCATCTTAATTGTGCTTGAGGAGAAAGTGCGTTACGGGTAAATGAAGAGATATAAAAACAATAGTATACATGCTGTGAGCAAGGGGCGGGCTGCATTGCCTGTTGCTGTTGAGTTCTATGCAATAGAAGGAGGGAGTGTACCAAATTGCACATTGGAGCCGCTTATATAAATGAATTTATAATAAGGCATTTACCGGGATTAAAAATTCATTTGAGTAATTATTTCTACAGCGATATTAATGTAAAGGCTATATCAGTATGCTTAGGAGAATAAAAATCGATACATGTTTAAACTAGTGGTGGGTCACCATTGAACCTGGCGCATGATTTAATTTATTCGAAATTATATAAGGAGGATTACGCAAATTAAAAGCGTCCTTATTTTAATTCGTGTAATTCAGTATTCAATTCGTGTAATAAAATTGAATCACCTCTACACTGAACTTAAGCCTGTCTTAATGAATTCTATCTCCCCGAAGCTCCATTTCATTCATTACTTTCTTTTCATAATCCAACCATTGTTGCCATCGTTTCCTTACAGTATCTTTAGGTAAATAGGTATCCGCCAACTCAATAAACAAGGTATAATGGCCTGCCTCGCTCTCCATAAACCGACGATAAAAGTTACGCATATACGCATCGTCCAGGCCTTCGCTTAAACGTTTAAAACGTTCGCAGCTTCTTGCTTCAATCAATGCCATTGTAAGTAAATGATCAAGCAACCTATCATCAGGACTACCACCTTTTAACTGAAATTCGATTAATTTATTTACGTAGATATCTTTACGTTGCTTGCCCAATCGAAGGTTCCTTTTATGTAATTCCGCCAGCACCGTTCTAAAATGCCCCCATTCTTCCGTAACGATCGGGCTCAATGCAGTCACCAGTTTTTCTTTATCTGAATAGCGTTGTATTAGCGTGATGCAGGTGGTGGCAGCCTTCTGTTCGCAGTAAGCATGGTCGGTTAGTATTTCCTCCAGTTGCAATCCGGCAAGGTTTACCCAACGTGGATCTGAAGGTAGTTTTAAACCAAGTATATTTTTAACATCAATGCTATCAATGATCATTGTACAAAAATAAACGATCTTATTTGCTTTGATAAGGAAGGTTTTCTTAATTTACGCCACAATCATTCACCATGAGAATTTTGCAATTGGTCATTTTTTCTGCTGTCACAGCCACTTTGGTGGTAGCCCTCGATACCAAATTATTACTTCCTGCACCTTTAGGGAAATTGCTAAGCCCGCACCATGGAGTATGGCAAAATGCTGAAAATGTTAATACTGATTTTAATGCTGATTTAAAATTCCCTCAGCTTAAAGGCAAAGTGGAAGTGTACATTGATGACCGCCTCGTGCCCCATGTTTTTGCAGAAGATGAAAATGACATTTACTTTGTGCAGGGCTATTTGCATGCAAAGTTCAGGCTATGGCAAATGGAATTGCAGACACTTGCGGCAGCCGGAAGGGCAAGCGAAGTGGTGGGCAATATCGCCCTTGAGCATGACCGTGAGTTCAGGAGACTGGGTATGGTGTATGGCGCAGAAATTTCATTAAAGGAAATGGAAAGTGATCCGCTTACAAAGCTTAGCTGTGATGCGTACACGTCGGGAGTGAACGCTTATATAGCTTCGATCAATCAAAGTACGTTGCCCCTGGAATACAAACTGCTTGGGTATAAACCCGAAAAATGGTCTAATTTAAAAACAGCCCTGTTTTTAAAATACATGTCGGAAAATTTAGCCGGGGGCGAAAATGATTTTGAAATGACAAATGCCAAAAGCTTTTTTAGTAAAGAAGATTTTGCAAAACTATATCCCGTGCGGCATGATTCACTTGATCCCGTTATACCCAAAGGGACAGTTTATATCAAAAATTTGCAGGCGATAACGGCACCTGTAGACGCCGATTCTGTTTATTTTAATGGTAAAGATACTACGGTGGCGCAGGAGCAAAAGCCAGATAAAAATAATGGCAGCAATAACTGGGCAGTAAATGGTGCCAAAACAAAATCTGGTGCGCCTATCCTGTGCAATGATCCTCACCTTGGATTGAACCTGCCTTCCCTTTGGTTCGAAATGCAATTAAATACACCCACCTACAATGTTTACGGCGCTACCTTTCCAGGTGCGCCCGGTGTTATTATTGGCTTTAATGATAATTGTGCATGGGGCGTTACCAATGGCGGCAGGGATGTAAGGGATTATTATGAGATCAAATTTAGAGATGCCAGCAGGCAGGAGTATTGGTTTGACAGCGCATGGCAGAAAACGGAATTCAGGTATGAGGTGATCAAGGTAAAGGATTCAGCAACATACTATGATACGGTTGCTTACACTGTATTTGGCCCTGTAATGTATGATACATCCTTTAGCGGTAGCAGGGCTTCTAATAAAAGTTATTTTGCGGTGCGCTGGAAAGCACACGATAAGAGCAATGAATTAAAAGCCTTTATGCTGTTGGATCGTGCCACCAATTACCAGGAGTATTTAACTGCTATCAGTAATATGAAAACACCTGGACAGAATTTTGCCTTTGCCGATAAATCAGGTGACATCGCTATCCGTGCGCAGGGAGAGTGGCCTGCTAAATGGCGTGGCCAGGGCGACTTTATCATGCCGGGAACGGATAGCCGCTACTTTTGGCAGGGAATGATACCTTTTGAAGAAACACCTTTTCAATACAACCCGGAAAGAAATTTTGTAAGCAGTGCTAACCAGGATCCCGCTGACTCTACCTATCCCTATTACCTCGGAAGGGGGTATCCGATCTTCAGGGCCATTACCATCAACAGGAAGCTGCAGGCTATGAACAATATTACACCGCAGGATATGATGGCGCTTCAGACAAACAATTACAATGTATTTGCTGAAATGGCAGTGCCACTGTTGTTAAAAAATATCAATCAAAATGAATTGAACGAAACTGAAAAGCCTTACCTGGAAATATTAAGGTCGTGGGATTATGATAATGCTCCCCAAGCGAAGGGGCCGACGGTATTCGCGGTAGTATGGAAAAATTTCGAGCAGGTTGTTTTTGCTGATGAATTTAAAAATGCTCCAAAGGTGATCATGCGCCCATATGAAAGTTTTTTCCTTGAAGGCATTTTGCATGACTCTGCCTATAAGTTTCTTGACAATATAACAACAACCAAGAGGGAAACCTTGCCTGACAATGCAACATTGGCTTTTAAAAACTCGGTACCTGAACTGGTAGATGCCGAAAAAAATGATACGCTTGAATGGGCTAAATTTAAAGGAACTCACGTAAATCATCTTTTAAAACTGCCAGCATTTAGCCGTCTGAAGTTACCCATTGGCGGAGGCACGCATTGCATCAATGCTGCCAAACCAAACCATGGGCCCAGTTGGAGAATGATTGTTAGCCTTACACAACAAACAGAAGCTTACGGCATATATCCCGGCGGTCAAAGTGGAAACCCGGGCAGTAAGTTCTATGATAATTTTATAGACAAGTGGGCTGCCGGGCAATATTATCCTTTGTGGGTAATGACTAAGGGAGATGAGAAAGATAAGCGGGTAAAAGCGAAAATGAGCTTTGGTAACTAATTAATTTGAATGTGAAAATGACAAAAAAGCTGTCTTCACATTTTCTCATATTTCACAATTTCAAATTTGGTTTATGAAGTTTATTGTTTCTTTTGTGCTGATAGCCTTGTTGAGTGTGGCTGCCTGTTTGTATTTGCCCTGGTGGTCTATTGCTATTGTGGCTTTTATAGTAGCGGTGGCAATTCCCCAGCATCCGGGCAAATCTTTTCTTACGGGTTTTATAGCCTTGTTTTTATTGTGGGGTTCACTAACCTGGATTTTAAGCGGCAACAATGATCACATCCTGGCCCATAAAGTATCGCTCTTGATTTTAAAAACAGATAGCGTAGCTGCATTAATAGCCGTCACTGCGCTGATAGGTGCATTGGTAGCGGGATTTGGCGCACTAGCCGGAAGTTATGTGAGAAGAAGCGCAGCGTAACGGCTTATTTAGTTGGTACATCCATTTGAGCAATTCCCTTCCAGATATCTTCGGCAATTAATTCAGGTAAGCGATTGCCATCTGTTACAAAGATGTTTTCTTCAAACTTAAGTTGGTCAAATGCTTCCAAATATTTGTCCCTTACATTTTTAAGGTTCTCCAGCGTTTCATAAAGTTCCATCGAAGTTCTTCCACTACTCAGGCGTTTCATACTGGTTTCAGGTAAAAGATCAATATAAATATTAATGTCGGGGCGAAGCAAGCCGGCACATATTGAATTTGCTTCAATCACCCAATCCATCGGCATATGCGTTCCGTGATAGGCATATGAAGAAAAATAATACCTGTCAGTAATTACAGTATAACCCTCTTCCAGTTTTTTTATAATACCCGTGGTTTTATTCAACAGGTGATCCAGTCTGTCGGCTAAAAAAAGGCCGGCGATGGTTCGATGGTCGGCTTCCATTTTGTGATTAAAAATATTCCTGATCATAGTCCCGATTGGGCTGTCAGTGGGTTCGCAGGTTGTATAAACTTTATGCCCGGCATTTTTTAAGTTCCCGGATAATAATTTTGCCTGTGTGCTTTTGCCACTTCCATCAATACCTTCAAATGCAATAAATAGGTTTTTCTTCATGCTTACATATTTCAAAAAGCGTATTGCTTTTGGTATTTTTCAAAGGCCAAAGATAGGCCAACCAACCACGCAATGACACTGCATTTATCTGCTTCTGCAAAAAAAGCAATATCAGTTTTTGAAGAGAGGTTAAAATTTTACAAGCAATACAGCGAAGAATCAATGTACCGGGATACCCAAATAAGCCGGTTGATGTTTCGCTTATTACAACTGCGAAATTTAAAAGTCATTTTTTACCAGGTAAATTTTTGATTGTATAAAATTGTATAAAGAAACACTCAAATCCACCGCCGACGGGGCCGAAAGCCGCCGTCGGGGTTGTGGGTATAGTCTTTCGTTTGTTATCTCCGCTATGCTTTCGCAGCTAACTATCAACCCTGACGGCGGTTGATAACCCAGTCAGCGTTTGAACAGGGTAACCCGCCGCCTCTATAACGCAATGAAAGATGCACAATGGTATTTAGTACACGAGGGCGATGCAAGAATGATCCCATGAAATACTTAAGCCCGGACAAAAAATGATTGTATAGAAGTCAAAATCCCCCTTAATTTCGTTGCGGCTTTAAAATCACTTTATGCGAACATTTCCCTGCCTGTTGTTTTTTATTTTGTTATCAGTTTACACATATGCACAAAAAATATTTGGGACTGTCTTAAATGACAAAGGTGAATTGTTACCTTATTCCTCCATCACCATTAAAGGAACCACCATTGGTGCCAGCGCCAATAACAGGGCAAGATTTTCCATCGCGGTTTCGCCAGGAAACTACACGGTAGTTTGCCAGCATATCGGTTACACTGCTGTTGAAAAAAACATTAACATCACCACAAAGGACGAAGAAATATCCTTTGTTTTATCCCCACAAAAGCTGGTGCTAAAAGAAGTAGTGATAAAAAATACTGATGAAGATCCGGCTTATGCTATCATTCGTGCGGCTATAAAAAAACGGGAGGAATATCGCAAACAAGTGGCAGCCTTTACCTGCGAACTCTACACAAAGGATATGATGAAGCTTCGAAGATTGCCCCGGAAAATATTCGGACGAAAAGTGCCTGATGAAAGCCGGCAGGAAATGCAACTTGATACGATGGGGCAGGGGATCATTTATTTGGCAGAATCTGTTTCAGACATAGCCGCGGCACTACCGGATAAATTTAAAATGGAAGTAAAAAGCAGCAGGGTAAGTGGCAGCGGCGGGTTTGGTTTCACCTTTCCAACCTTCATTTCTTTTTATCAAAATAATGTCACTGTATTTACGGAACGCCTGAACCCACGTGGGTTTGTGTCCTTTATTTCTGACGGGGCCATTGGATATTACCGTTTCAAGTTCCTTGGTAGTTTTTGGGAAAACGGGAAAGAGATCAACAGCATACGTGTGACCCCACGAAGGAATTACGAACCCCTGTTTTCGGGAATAGTAAACATAACAGAAGGCGATTGGCGCATACACAGCGTTGACCTGCTGTTAACAAAAAAAGCCCAGCTTGAGATCATTGATACACTTCAGATCACCCAGTTTCATGTGCCCGTGAGTAAAGATGCGTGGAGGATAAAAAATCAGTTATTGCATTTCAGCTTTAACCAGTTTGGCATAGATGCAGTTGCTAATTTCGTGAATGTATATTCTAACTACGACCTTGCTCCTGCCTTTCCAAAAAAGTATTTTGATAAGGTGATCATTAAATATGATACCGGTGTAAATAAAAAAACAAAAGCTTACTGGGATACCATCCGGCCAATGCCGCTGGAAAAAGAAGAAGTGAAAGATTACCAGGTTAAAGATAGCCTGTATGAGGTTAGAAAAGATTCAGTACTGAGCAGGCAATCCATTGATTCGTTAAAGAAAAAACAAGGTAGTTTAAAACCATGGGAGATTTTCTGGACTGGCATCAACCGTACACATTACAGTAGCTTAAACACTTACCGCTGGGGCATCTCCTCATTGATTCAAAACATGGAGTATAATACCGTGGAAGGGGTGGTATTAAATGCTGGCGGGTATTTTGACAAGACGATCCGAAAACGGCATGAGCTTTCCATTCACCCTCATGTGCGCTATGGATTTAACAATAAACATTTAAATGCGTGGGCTGATATCACTATCCGTACCCGTGACCTTGACACGGATGAAAAACTCAGGCGGCATGCATGGTATTTTTCTGGCGGGAAGCGTGTTTCTCAATTCAATAAAGAAAGCCCTATTACACCGTTGATCAATAGTATCAACACATTGTTTTTTGGCGATAATTTAATGAAGATATATGAGAACATTTTTACAGGTATCGGTTATAGTAAAAGATTTGAAAGTGGCTTGCACCTAAGGGTAAACGCTTTATATGAAAACAGGATCCCATTAAAAAATACTACCAGCTATACTTTCTTTAAAAAAGACAGCGTATATATTACTCCCAATTATCCATTTGAAAAAATAAGTGAAAGAGATTTCACCCACCACCAGGCTGTGTTGTTAAGCATCGACCTTAGCATCAAGCCGGGCCAGCGTTTTATACAATTTCCAAATAGAAAGATTTCAATTGGTTCAAAAATACCCACGTTTAGTTTTAATTATACCAAAGGGTTTAAGGGCATTTTGGGTAGTGATGTAAATTTTGATAAGTGGCGCTTTACGATAACCGGTGACAGAAATTTAAATCTTGCCGGCACGCTGAACTACAAAATGGGTGTTGGTGGATTTATAAACCGAAAGGCTGTTTTTATACCCGATTATCAACACTTCAACGGCAACAGATCGTTGGCTGCAAGCGAATACCTTAATAGTTTTCAGTTAGCATCGTATTATGCCAACAGTACTATTGCATCCTTTTTTGGTATTGTACACCTGGAGCATCATTTGAATGGTTTGCTGACCAATAAAATACCGCTGTTCAACCGGCTGAACTGGAACCTGGTGGCGGGTGGAAATGCTTTTTTTATAAATGAAAACAACAACTATTCTGAAATATTCGTGGGCCTCGAGAATATCCTTAAAATATTCAGGGTAGATTTTGTAGTTGCCTACCAGGAGACAAAAAGAGGGATCACCGGTTTTCGTATTGGAACCGGAGGCCTGATAGGAGCCAGCATTAAGAGAACATCGACGAGTGGCGGCAGCGGGGGAGGAAACGGGATGTCTTTTTAACTCCCGCCGGTCCCGCTGGCGGTAAAAGGAGTTTTCGAAAGACCCTGCTGCCCCCGGCCCCTGAAGGGGAGGCCTTCTAACAGTCAGCAAAAAAGGGAAAGTACTTTTATTGAAATTCCCCAGCCTCATTCTACAAAACCCAGGCAATATTAAATTGCCTCAGTGTTCATTTTTTTAGAAAATAACTTTAACCAAAAAATGAGCTGGCCGAAGACCTCCCCTTTTGGGGGCCGGCACAGCAGGGTCTTCATTTTGTCTCTACAATTCCAAATGTTATTGTTTTAATCTCGTAAGAGCTCTCATTGATTAGCAACCCGTCATTTTCCTGCAAGCACTATCTTTGCGAAAATTTGGTTTGCCCTGCAAGCATCCAATTTAATTTTATGATCAGTGACAGATTGTTCATAGAGTAAATTTTCCAATCACGGAATCAAATAAATAATTATGGCCCTGTTACACAATCGTGTCTCCCAGGTGGAGCTAAAAAAATTGTTGTACGAAGAGAAAGAACCACGTACCACCATTTCGTTTTATCAATATTTCCCCATCAATGACCCTAAACTATTTCGGGATGAATTATTTGCATCCTTAAATGCCATTAAAGTATTTGGACGAATCTATGTGGCACATGAAGGAATCAATGCCCAGGTAAGCGTACCCGATAGTAATGTGGATGCTTTTAAGGATTACCTGTATTCCATTGCTCCATTAAGCGGCATTCGTCTGAATATTGCTGTGAATGATGATGCCCGGTTAAACAATCAACTGAGCCAGGGTAAATCATTTTGGGTACTGAAAATAAAGGTGAGGGATAAAATTGTAGCGGATGGAATTAACGATCCTGAATTTAGCATGCAAAAAAAAGGCAACTATGTAAGTGCCTCCCGTATGAATGAATTGCTGAAAGATGAAAACACGGTTGTAATCGATATGCGTAACCACTATGAATATGAAGTGGGGCATTTTGTAAAAGCATTGGAAATTCCAAGTGATACTTTCAGGGAGCAGTTGCCCATGGCGGTGGAAATGATGCAGGATAAAAAAGATAAGAATATCATTATGTACTGCACTGGCGGTATTCGTTGCGAAAAGGCAAGCGCCTATATGCTGCACAATGGTTTTAATAATGTATTTCATTTGGAAGGTGGCATCATCAATTATGCGAGGGAAGCCCGGGAGCAAGGATTGGAGAACAAGTTTATTGGAAAAAACTTTGTTTTTGATGACAGGCTGGGGGAGCGAATCACGGAAGATATTATTGCTAAATGCCACCAATGCGGTAAGCCAGCAGATACACATACCAACTGTAAAAATGATGGATGCCACTTACTGTTTATTCAATGTGCCGCATGTGCGGCACGATATGATGGGTGCTGTTCGGTTGAATGCCAAACCACTTTTAATCTTCCATTAGAAGCGCAAAGGGAATTAAGGAAGGGAATTGAAAAAGGCCGGATGGTCTTTAATAAAAGTAAACAAAGATTAAGGCCCAGGCTGGATGAGATCAATAAGAAAAGGGAAATATAATTTATATCATAAGGGTTGCCAATTTTTAAGACTGGCAACCCTTAGACGTTTGGAATGCCCGATGATATTACCTGATCCATTTAATGCAGACAGGGTTAGGCACATTTATTCTTTTACCCGTATCAGTTAACAGGCCCGTCTTTTTATCTATTTTAAAAATTACTACATCATCGCTTTGCTGGTTAGCCACCAGAAGAAAGTTACCTGAAGGATCAAAATTAAAGTTGCGGGGTGTTTTGCCCATTGTTGATTGATGGCCAGCTACTGTTAGTTTACCGCTAACGGGGTTTACTTTGAAAATGGTAATGCTGTTGGCATCACCGCGGTTACTGCAATACAAAAATTTTCCATTAGACGATACATGTATATCTGCACTACCGATAGTTCCCTTAAAATCTGCCGGCAACGCACTGATGCGTTGTATCGCATTTAGTTTTCCTGCGTTGTAATCAAATGCCACTACAGTGCCGCTCATCTCTTCCATCAGGTAAGCATTGCGGTTATTGGGGTGAAAATCGAAATGCCTTGGGCCACTCCCGGGAACGGATGCAGCAAAAGCAGGCGTTGCCGGGCTAAGTTTTCCAACGTTTTTATCAAACTGGTAGATCATTACTTTATCAATTCCAAGGTCGGGTATAAATAAAAATTTATTGTCGGGCGAAAGCACAGTTGAATGTACATGAGGCTCTTGCTGCCGCGACTTATTCGGCCCCTTCCCCGCATTTTGAATTACCTGTTTTACAGCACCCAACGAGCCGTCTTTTTTTACAGGCAATAAAGCTGCACTGCCACTGGTATAATTTGCTGCAAATACCCATTTACCAGAATTATCAACCGCAACATAACAGGGATGTTTACCGCCTGAAAATTGTTTGTTCATTTCGGTAAGCACACCGGATGTTTTATCAAATGAAAAAGCAGAAATATCTCCTCCCACTCCCAGCTTTGTGCTATCGGCATTTTCCGTTACGGAATACACTACTTTTTGGTTAGGAGAAACTGCCAGGTAAGATGGGTTGGCGGTTTTAACTGTGCTCACCAGGCTGTTGTCGCCGTTGGCAGTGTTGAAATCATATACATAAATACCTTCACTCTTGCCAGAGGTATAAGTACCTATAAGTAAAAAACTTTTTGCTTGTGAAAAAATTAAATTAGAAGATAACAGCAACGCAAAAAACAAAAAGACTTTCATATGGTTAATTTAAAATGACCTGGAAAAACCAGGTACTTGTGAACGGTTAGCTTAAATGGTTTTATTATTTCATGCTAGTACACTTTTCTAATGCAGTGGTAATTCTCTCAAACGTTTCTTCATCACTTAACTCCTGCGGGATAAATTTTTCTCCGATTACTTTTTCATACAGTTCAATATAGCGGTTACTGATAGTGGTGATCCACTCATCATTCATCTCCGGCACAGTCTGTCCCGCTTTCCCCATGAAATTGTTTTCTATCAGCCATTCCCGCACAAACTCTTTGCTTAGTTGTTTTTGTTTTTCGCCAGCGGCTTGTCTTTCTTCAAAACCATCCGCATAAAAATACCTTGAGCTATCAGGCGTATGGATCTCATCCATCAAATAAACCGTGTCCCCAATTTTCCCAAATTCATATTTTGTATCCACTAATATCAATCCCCTTGCAGCGGCCAATTGTTTTCCTTTTTCAAAAAGTGAATGGGTGTATTGTTCGACCACCTCATAATCGGCCTCACTTACAATGCCTCTTTGTAAAATTTCGGATCGGCTGATATCTTCATCATGCCCCACGTCTGCCTTGGTGGAAGGAGTGATAATGGGAAGAGGAAAAAAATCATTTTCTTTTAGTCCGTCGGACAACTTTACTCCACACAATTCCCTTTTGCCTGTTTGATAAATTCTCCATGCATGACCAGTTAAATTCCCCCTGATAACCATCTCTACTTTGAATGGAATACATTTTTTTCCTATGGCACCATTTGGGACAGGAGTATCAAATAACCAGTTGGGACAAATACCCTCAGTTGCTTTTAACATATAAGCAGCTATTTGATTTAAAACCTGTCCTTTATATGGAATAGGTTTAGGTAAAATCACATCAAATGCCGAAATACGATTGCTTGCTATCATTACCAGCCATGTATCAGAAATGGTATATACATCTCTTACTTTTCCACTGTAAAAATTGGTTTGCCCGGGGAAACGAAAATTTGCCATAGCGCTAAATTACAGTCATGCCTTTTAACCACCCAATTTAATACGGCAGAAAATTTACGACCATTTATAAATAAAATTTTAATAAAAAATAACATTCCTTATTTTGCTTAACATTTCAAACCTAAATAAACCAACATGAGAAAAATTGCGAGCTATATGATGGCTTTGTTTTTGACGAATATTCTTTCGATTCCCGCATTTGCCCAAACAAATACCATCAGCGGTACTATTGTTAACAGCGCCTCCGGTGAAAGCGTTTCTGCAGTATCTGTTACAGTAAAAGGCGCATCTATCGGTACTTTTACCGACGATAAAGGAAATTTTAAAATCACGGTAAATCAAAAATTACCAGTTACTTTATTAGTATCCTCAGTGGGCTTCCTGCTGCAGGAAGTTGTGGTCAATAATGTCTCCCAGCCTGTGACGGTACAATTTGTACCAAGCAATTCCCTCGGCCAGGAAGTGGTAGTATCGGCATCACGGGTTCCACAAAGTATCATGGAATCACCGGTGTCGATTGAAAGAGTAAATGCTGCCAGCATACGTAATGCTCCCGCGGCGAATTTTTATGATGTTGTAATTGCTTTAAAAGGAGTGGATGTTACCACATCATCATTGACTTTTAAAACACCAACAACCCGTGGCTTCAATAGCAGCGGAAATACAAGATTTAATCAATTAGTAGATGGGATGGACAACCAGGCACCCGGCCTTAATTTTTCAGTGGGTGCTATTATTGGTTTAAGCGAACTGGATGTAGACAATATTGAGTTGCTATCCGGTGCATCTTCAGCACTGTACGGCCCCGGCGGCATGAACGGCACTTTACTAATGACCAGTAAAAATCCATTTAAATACCAGGGCCTTTCTTTTTTAATAAAACAAGGTATCATGCATACCGATGGAAAACAAAGAGGTCCTTCACCTTATTATAACTGGAACCTCAGGTGGGCAAAAAAGGTGTCTGAAAAATTTGCTTATAAAATTAACGCGGAACTTGTTCAGGCAAAAGACTGGATGGGTACCGATACAAGGAACTACCAACGTACAGGTTCCACCGGCGCCGTCATTGCCGGTGACAGGAATACAGATCCTAACTACGACGGTATTAATGTTTATGGCGACGAAACATCTATCGATATCCGTCCCTTTTTCTCAAGCATAGCTGCAAGCTTGCCGGGCGCTGCAAATTTCATCTCCGCTAACGGATTGCTTTCCACTCCTCAAAATGTATCCCGTACAGGCTATACCGAAAAAGAATTGATTAATCCCAACACAGTTAATTTCAAACTGGCTGGTTCGGTGCATTATAAATTATCATCGAATACAGAAGCTGTGTTAGCAGGTTACTGGGGTACTGGTAATACTATTTATACAGGTAGCGACAGGTATTCATTGAAAGATTTTAAGATGGGCCAGTATAAATTCGAATTGAATAATAAAAACTGGTCATTCAGAGCCTATACTACCCAGGAAAATGCGGGTGAATCTTACAACACCACGGCAACGACAAGACTGTTCAATGAGTCATGGAAAAAATCTGTAACCACAGATGCGGCTGGCAACCCAACACCGCTGCCGACAGATTGGTACATACAGTATGCGTTCTCGTACCTAAGCAACAGGATGAATGGAATGACGGCATACGATGCCCACCTGGCATCACGGGCCCTTGCTGATGTAGGAAGGCCGGCAGCAAACAGCGCTGTTTTAAAAAGCTCTTATGATGCAATTCGTAAAACACCGATTTCTAAAAATGGCGGTTTGCTTTTAGACAGGTCTGACTTATATAGTGTAGAAGGAAATTACAACCTCAGTCATATCACCAAAGATTTTGCTGACATTTTAATTGGCGCTAATTACAGAAGGTATGTATTGAACTCACAGGGAACGTTGTTCGCAGATTCCACAGGATCCGCCATAACCATTTCGGAATATGGTGCGTATATCCAGGCAACAAAACAAATCATCAGCCGTGTAAAATTAACCGCCTCAGGCAGGTATGATAAGAATCAAAATTTTAAAGGACGCTTTACTCCCAGATTTACAGCATTGATAAAAATGGCTGAAAATAACAATTTGCGTTTATCCTACCAGACTGCTTATCGTTTTCCAAGCAACCAAATGCAATGGATTAATTTGCTGGTGGGAAGCACCCGCCTCGTAGGCAGCCATCCTTCTTTTGCTCAGTATATAAATTATGCCGGCAATCCGCTGTATACTGCCGCAAGCGTATTGGCCGGAAGTCCCCAAACTTTTACCCCTAAAGATGTAAAACCTGAATCTGTTAGCTCATACGAAGCAGGGTACAAAGGGTTGTTAATGGACAATAAATTGCTGATCGACCTGTATGGTTATTTTGGAGAATACAAAGATTTTCTGGGAAGAATGAATACGATGCAAGCCATCACTGGCGTAGCCGCGGATATAACAAATCCAGCTAAAAGAAGAAATATTTCAGTTCCTTTAAATACAACTGATAAAGTAAAGACTTATGGCTTTGGGTTCAGCATCGATTACAGACTTCCGTTAAACTTTACTTTTGGAGGCAATATTGCTTCTGATGTTTTAAAAGATGTGCCGGCAGGTTTTGTTGCATACTTTAATGCGCCAAAATATAAGACAAACATCAGTTTTGGCAACCTGGGATTTGGTCATCAAAAACGTGTAGGAGCAAGTTTAGCTTACAGGTGGCAACAAGGCTTTTACTACCAAGGCGATTTTGCAAATGGCAATTTACCTGATGTTCATACCCTGGACGCCCAGGTTAGCTGGAAGCTTCCTAAAACAAAGTCAATGTTAAAATTGGGTGCAAACAATTTACTAAACCAATATTATTACAATGCGATCGGCAATTCCCAGGTTGGGGGTTTATACTATGTAAGTTTTGGATACAATGTTTATTAATAATACCCGGTACATCTAATTTTAAAATTAAAAATTACTATAATGATAAATATAATTAATAGACTAAGGGGCGCTTACTTAGTGATTTTATGTGGAATTGTTATTATTACATCCTGTAATAAAGAATTGGAGCAATTTGCGCCAATTGCCACGCCCATTTATCCTACGGGCAATGGCATTGCGGCCACAATAGCAGCGAATGCCAATTACAGTTTTTACAATGCCATGATCACAAGGGCAGGGCTGGCTCCATCTCTTAATGACCTCACCAAAACATTTACATTGTTTGCAACCGATAATGCAGGGATGAAAGTTTTTGTGAATGCGGCTTCTGGTGGAGCTGTCCCTTTAGCAGCGCCGGATGCCAACTTTTTAGGCTTTATTTCAACTTTGCTGCCGGTTGCAAGCGCCCAGGCAATTATTCAATATAACACAATAGGGCAAAAATTTGCATCTGCTTCTTTTGGCTCAGCTTTTCCAAATTATCCTTTGCCGAGCCAGATAGTGCTGGATCCTTCACAACCATTTGTAAGGATGCCAATTTTTCCAACAAAAGGAACGCCGTTTTCCTACGTCAATAATATTCCCATCACCGGTGCCGACATTACTGCTGCTAATGGGATCATCATACCTACTTTTACTATTGTAGCGCCGTTACCCGCCAGTCCGCTGGTTACATTAAGAACGCTGATAAATGCGGATGCTAATTTGACTTATTTTAAGGCTGCGATTGCCCGCGGCGATAGTGGCCAGGTTGGCATCAGTGGAGTGGGGGCATATGGATTACAGTTTGATTCTTTGATGAACTATCCTGTTACAAATATGACTGTGCTGGCTCCAAACAATGCCGCTTGCCAGACCCTTATTTTCGGTTCGGTATACGGTGCATTGCTTGCGCAGGGCGTGCCTGCGGCCACAGCATCAACAATGGCTACCTCTATTTCATCTTCACCGGCAGGATTTAATGCATTGCCCGTTGCAACTGTAAGAGGTGTGGTTGCCTATCATATCTTGGCCTCAAAAAACACGGGGTCCTTCAAACCAGATATCAGGGCCTTTTCTGTTAATTTCCCCTCAACACCCACCGCATTGGGTGTGGCCACTACTTTGGTAAATGGCTCTGTGGCCGCTCATCCGGGCATCGTAGCCCAAGCCACGTTTACCGGCCCGTCGGTTACTGCATTAAAGTTTACCGGGCTTGGTACTTTTCCGCCAGGTGGTGCACCGTATAGTGGAGCCGCAGCAAATGCCACGGCATGGGACAGGATGGCTTTGAATGGTGTGCTGCACGTAATAGACAGGGTATTGTTACCTCAATAAAATATTTAGAAAGATTTCCAATTGAAACGGGCTTTATTATGAAGCCCGTTTTTATAAAGGCCAAGCCAGGTAGTATCGTCGTTACGCGTATCAATATCAATATAACCTGCTGTTCACCGGTATAATTTTAATGTTGCAACTCAATTTGCTCATCTGACTCTGAAAGAATAAATTTGCACATTATTAAAAATTGTCAGCAATTACATATTAACCCGAAGTTTTAATTTTTTGCTAACAGATAATCAGATATAACCATAAACCATCAAAGCACATGCGACAAATTGCGTTTAGAGAAGCTTTAAGAGAAGCAATGCAGGAAGAAATGAGGAGAGACGAAAGGGTTTTTTTAATGGGTGAAGAAGTAGCCGAATACAACGGTGCTTATAAAGTGAGCCAGGGTATGCTGGACGAGTTTGGAGAAAAAAGAGTAATTGATACGCCTATTGCAGAACTTGGATTTGCTGGCATTGCAGTAGGGGCAGCGCAAAACGGTTTACGGCCTATTGTTGAGTTCATGACATGGAACTTTGCAGTGTTGCCTTTGGATCAAATTTTAAATACCGCTTCCAAAATGTTGGCCATGAGCGGAGGGCAGGTTGGTTGCCCAATCGTTTTCCGTGGACCCGGCGGTAGTGCCGGCCAGTTGGGTGCACAGCACTCCACTGCTTTTGAAGCTTTATATGCAAACATTCCGGGGCTTAAAGTTATTTCAGTAAGTAATCCCTACGATGGTAAGGGTCTATTGAAAAGTGCTATCCGTGATGATGATCCTGTTATGTTTATGGAGGCGGAAGTATTGTACGGCGAAAAAGGAGATGTGCCTGAGGAAGAATATCTGTTACCCATCGGAAAGGCTTTTGTAAAGCGGACCGGAAAAGATGTTACAATCGTTTCTTTTAATAAGATGATGAAGGTAGCACTAGGTGCAGCCGAGGAATTGGCAAAAGAAGGTATTGAAGCCGAAGTAATTGACCTTGCAACCATTCGCCCTATGGATTGGTTTACTATCCTTGAGAGTGTTAAAAAAACCAATCGCCTGGTGATTGTGGAAGAACAATGGCCATTTGCATCCGTATCTTCTGAAATTACTTATCGTATTCAAAAAGAAGGCTTCGATTACCTGGATGCGCCGATCCGCAGGATCACTTCCGTAGATGCACCGATGCATTATGCACCTAATCTTGTAGCAATGTATTTACCTGATATTCCAAGAACAGTAAAACTGGTGAAGGAAGTAATGTATATGAAAAAATAGAAGCAGCCCCCGAAATCCCCAAAGGGGACTTTGGAATAGTTTTTATTACCCGTATACTATTCATTCTGGAAGATATAAGTTCAAAATATTTATCCGAAACAGTTGTGTTTCGGATTTTTTTTGAGATGTACCGTCTCGGCAAAATAAAAGTGCAGGCTTCATTATAATCATAACAGATTTACAGAAATATTATAAACTTTCAAACCGCAGACATTCTGCCAATAGACATCAGACACCAGACGTCAGACATCAAAAATCAGATAGCATCCACTACCACCTTTTCAATTCCCTATTTGTAAAAACATATTCAGGTGTCACTATCATGGTCGCTCCATTAGCTTCATACCAGGGAGATAATATTTTGCTGGTTGGATTCACCAGTACATGGATATCCTGTGCAGGCATATAACTTTGGGCAAGCATAAATATTTTTTTTCCTTCTTTGTTGACTGCAACATCCATTACGATTACCACATGCCCCGGAAAGCCTCCCCGTATTAATACATCGCCAGGTTGAATAGTATTAAAAGAAACAGACTTTAATTGCTTCGACAATGAAGCGGAACCGCACATGCCAAATACCTTTTGCAAATATTGATGTAACTGTTCACTGGTATAAGGTTTATTAAACTGGTAAACTTTGCCCGCATTATCCCAAAAATGAATGTCATTGTAATTACCCGATTTAAATAAATATTCAGCTCACAATCGCATTACAGCGTCGGCACATTGCTGAAGATTCTTATCGCCAACGCTTATGTCAACGATTGCAAACTGGGCGGTTTGATTTGCCTTTGGTGTTCCATCATATAGATAAACAGTTTTGCTTCGCTTTAGCTTTAAATCTACCAGCCATTTACCAAAGGAATCGTTGCTTCTTTTTATCCTCGTAAAACCTGAAGGCAAGGGGATTTCCTTTACGGTGATATATGGATTGTTGACAGTATGTTGTTTTACAACAATGGCTGATTTTATGCTCGTGGAATTAAGCGTATAAAAAACACCAGTGCAGCACAACAGGCCGATAAACAGCCCGTAAAGGATAAATCTTTTAGAGTGCATAAATCATTAATTTTGACGTTACTTCCGTGGGATGCAGTTAAGCATTAAATCCACACAAAAAAACTTTGAAAAAACATGGCAAGCATTCTGATCATTGATGACGAAAAAGCAATCCGTAAAACCTTATCCGAAATACTAAGCTACGAGGGATACAAAATAGACGAAGCCGCCGATGGCGAAGAGGGCCTGAAAAAATTTACCTCTACGGCCTATGATGTGGTGTTGTGCGATATTAAAATGCCCAAAATGGATGGGATCGAATTCCTGGAAAAAGCGAGGATAGTAAACCCCGATGTTCCAATAGTGGTGATAAGTGGGCATGGAAATATCGAAACGGCTGTCGAAGCGGTTAAAAAAGGCGCTTTCGATTATATCAGCAAGCCCCCTGATCTGAACCGGATGCTGATTACCTTGCGGAATGCTTTAGACAAACAGACGCTTGTAACAGAAACAAAGGTGCTGAAACGAAAGGTGGGCAAAGTGCAGGAAATGATAGGGGAAAGTGCACCCATTCAAAAGATCAAAGCGACCATAGAAAAAGTGGCACCCACGGATGCCAGGGTATTAATTACAGGCGAAAATGGAGTAGGTAAAGAATTGGTGGCACGGTGGCTTCATGAAAAAAGCAACCGCAACAGCGGCCCAATGGTAGAAGTGAATTGTGCTGCTATTCCGGGAGAATTGATAGAAAGCGAACTGTTCGGGCATGAAAAAGGATCCTTTACATCGGCCATCAGGCAACGGATCGGCAAATTTGAACAGGCCAATGGTGGCACATTGTTTTTAGATGAAATTGGTGACATGAGTCTTGGAGCTCAGGCCAAGGTGCTGCGGGCCCTGCAGGAAGGGAAAATCACCAGGGTGGGTGCAGATAAGGACATTAGTGTGGATGTAAGGGTAGTGGCTGCCACCAATAAAGACCTTTTGAAAGAAGTAGAGGACAAGAATTTCCGGCTTGATCTTTATCACCGGCTGGGTGTTATTATTGTACATGTGCCTTCATTGAACGAACGCAGGGAAGATATCCCTTCATTGATCGAATATTACCTTGAAATGATCGCAATTGAATACGGACAGACAAGAAAAATAATTGAGAAAGACGCTATGGATATGCTAACCGAATATAACTGGACTGGTAATATCCGGGAACTCCGGAACGTAGTGGAAAGATTAGTCATTCTATCATCAAAAAATATAACACTTGAAGATGTAGAAACTTATGTGTTACCGAGAAAATAGTTTTTTAAAAAGAACTTCTTTAATTGATCCGGCTTATATCGACATGTTTTTTAAAAGTCAAAATGAGTACTTTATAACTGGTCAAAAACGTTGGTGAATATGAAAACGATTTATTGTATCAGCGGATTAGGTGCAGATGAACGGGCCTTTTCCCGTCTAAAATTAGAAGGCTATGAAATTAAGTGCTTGCCATGGCTAATGCCCTTACCGCAGGAAACGATTAAAGAATACGCAATACGTATGAGTAAGCCCATTTCGGTAGAAAAGCCGATCTTAATGGGCCTTTCCTTTGGGGGAATGATGAGTATTGAAATAGCGAAGCTGCTTCCCGTAGAAAAGGTGATTCTAATTTCTAGCATTAAATCCAGCAAAGAACTACCCCGTTGGATGAAAATGGCGGGCAAATTGAGACTGAACAGGATTTTCCCTATGCGTTCCACTAAATTAACTGAACCAATACAAAACCGCTTTATCGGTATAAGTACCCCCGATGAAATAGAAATGGTTCGCTCTTACCGAAGAAATGCCCCACAAGTATATATGGATTGGGCGATCAACGAAGTGCTTAGATGGCGTAATGACTGGCAGCCGCCTAACTTGTTTCACGTGCATGGGGATGCAGATAAAATATTTCCAATCAATAATTTAACCCCTGGATACGTTATAAAGGATGGAGGCCACTTTATGATCATGAATAAAGCTCCGGAGGTTAATGCTGCTCTGCTAAATATTCTTAAGGCTTAGCATGTTAGAGAGGTTATATCAATTAAATCGGTAAAATGATTGCAACATTGTTTGTTTAAAGAAAGATAACTATGAAATTCCATTTAAAAAGAATTACCTGGCTTTGCATTTTTTTTATAACGGCTGATTGTTGCATGGCTCAAAATAATTTTTTTAAAGATGCTCCTGAGAATTCCTTTTTAAGCCCTGCTCAAAAAAGAGTAATTGTGCCTGCCAGGTATCGCACTTTGCAAATGGATACAAATGCACTCTCTAATTTTTTAAATACCATTGCTCCCGATAACAGTATCCTTACACCGGCAAGCACCCAGGTAATAGATATTCCAATGCCGGATGGCGGCAGCGCCCAATTTAAGATTTGGGAAACATCCGTTATGGAACCTGGTTTGGCAGCCTTGTTTCCGGAAATAAAAACTTATACTGGCCAGGGTATCGATGATCTAACGGCAAATATCAAGCTGGACCTTACTCCTGTCGGTTTTCATGCGATGATCTTATCGCCTTTTTCCGGAACTGTTTTTATAGATCCTTATGCACAAGGCAATACACAGAATTATATTTCTTACAATAAAAAGGACTTCGCTAAGACCAGTTCATTCTTTGAACTTCCGCCCATTCGGGATCTTTATAATGCAAACAGGCCATTAGGTGGTAACAACGTATTAGCAGGTGTATGCGTGGGTACACAGTTAAGAACCTATCGGCTGGCACTGGCTGCCACAGCCGAATACACTGCAAAGCAAGGAGGCACTGTGGCATTGGCCCAGGCCGCCCAGGCCACAACACTTAACAGGGTCAATGGCATATATGAGCGGGAACTGTCTATAAGAATGGTATTGGTAACCAACAATAATTTATTGATTTACACCAACGCTGCCTCTGATCCTTACACCAATAACAACGGCACTGCGATGCTGGATGAAAATCAAACTAACATAAACTCCGTTATAGGAAGCAGTAATTATGACATTGGGCATGTATTTAGTACAGGCGGTGGTGGTGTGGCATGGCTCAACGTAGTTTGCACCGCGGCCTACAAAGCAAAAGGAGTAACCGGTTCAAGTACGCCGTCAGGCGATCCTTTTGATATTGATTATGTAGCTCACGAAATGGGCCACCAGTTTGGAGCCAACCATACATTTAATTCGGTGCTGGGCTTCTGCGAAGACAACGGCGTTGTCGGAACCAATGCCGAACCCGGAAGTGGCAGCACCGTCATGGGTTATGCAGGTATTTGTAGTTCAGATGATATGCAAGCTCATAGCGATGCACAGTTTCATGCTATTAGCCTGAATGAAATTACTGCCTTCAGTATTAACGGTAATGGCAATAGCTGTGCTCAAATAACATCTACAGGCAATACGCCGCCGGTGGTGAATGCCGGAGCCGATTATATTATCCCTAAATCAACGCCATTTATTTTAACCGGAAGCGGAACAGATGCCAACGGAGATGCGCTAACTTTTAGCTGGGAACAAATCGACGTGGGCGGTACATTTGGTGCCTGGAATACTCCGGTGGACAATGCTCCATTGTTTCGTTCTTTTATACCGGTAGCCTCACCCACCCGTTTCTTTCCAAAACTTTCAGACGTGATCAATAATGTTACTACGAAAGGTGAAATATTGTCTTCTTATGACAGGGCCATGGATTTTAGGTTGACAGCCAGGGATAACCGGGCGGGAGGTGGCGGTGTTTGTTTTGATGAAACAGCGGTTACTGTAAGCGGAACCGCTGGCCCATTCCTTGTCACTTATCCAAATGCCACTGGCATTACCTGGCTGGTAAATGATTTTAAAACCATTACCTGGGATCCTTCTGGTACAGCGGCCTCACCAATTAATTGTGCCAATGTTAGTATTGAATTATCGACCAATGGTGGGCTTACTTTCACCGTAACGATACTGGCGAGTACACCCAATGATGGCATTCAGGAAATACAGGTACCTGCAAATCTTACCAGCTCGGCAAGGATAAGAATAAAGGCAGTTGGCAATGTGTTTTATGATATTTCGAATGCCAATTTTACTATTCAGAATTCAGCAGTGTCTGAGTTTGTATTCAATTCCCCCATGCCTGTTACCTCATGTTCAGGTAGTAGTACGGCAAATGTTATAAATACTGCTGCATTAAACGGTTTTTCAACCACCATCAATTTATCTGCAACTGGCAATCCTGCGGGCACATCTGTTTCATTTGGTACAACAACGCTATCGCCCGGTAGCAGCACATCGGTTACGCTCAACAACATCAATACCCTCTCAAGCGGTGTTTACAATATCACTGTGAATGGTATTGCAGGCTCAGTGAATAAATCAAGAATCATATCGTTTGTGGTAAGCGGTACTCCTGTTGCTCCAGCACTTAGTTCTCCTTCAGATAGTGCAACAGGGGTTTCCAAATTGCCTTCCTTTAACTGGACAGCTGCTACTGTTCCCAGTTTTTATAAATTAGAAATTTCAACAACAAATTCTTTTAACACCATCATACAAACGATTAACAATATTACAGCGTTGCCTTTTGTACTTACTACCTCGCTCGCTGAAAACACTGTTTATTATTGGAGAGTAACCACTACCAATGGTTGTGGAACCGGAAGCCCTTCCAATACAGGTATTTTCAAAACGGGGATGACTGTATGCAGCGGGAATACTAAAACGAGTACGGATGTACCCAAAACAATTTCGGCCGCAGGTGTTACCACTATCAATTCCACGCTTACCATTCCTGTGGGATCGGCGGGTATTATTTCGGACCTGAACGTAGTAGGTTTAACAGGCCCTCATTCATTTGTAAGTGATATAACTGTTACACTTACAAGCCCTGCAGGAACAAGTGTGGTTTTATTTGATGGCATTTGTTTTGGCACCGCAAATTTTAATATTAACCTTGATGACGAAGGGGGAATTGATATTCCCTGTCCTGCAACTGGCAACCAAACGGCCAGGCCACAAAATTCGCTCACTGCTTTTGACGGGCAAAACAGTGCAGGAGTGTGGACCCTTTCTGTGCGTGACAATTTCGACACGCAAGGTGGTAGTTTAACGGGCTGGGGACTTGTAATAAGAACCTGTAGTTATACTGCAGCGCCCATTTCCACCACTCCCTGGACGCAAATATGCCCACCTGCAGGAACCACTTCGCTGTCATCCGGTTTAAGCGGTACAAGCTATCAATGGGAAGTGAATACGGGAAGCGGCTATAGTAATGTTATCAATAACGCCAATTATTCAGGTGCAAATACATCAACATTGCTGGTTAGTAATGCACCGTCTTCATGGAATGGTTATCAATACCGATGCCTGGTGGATGGCAGTTACAGCAACACCTTGGTTTTAGGCTTCACGAGCTATTGGAACGGATCGGTAAGCAATGCGTGGGAAACGGCAGCCAACTGGAGTTGTAATTCGATACCCGATGCAAACACAGATGTTATCATTAATAGTGGAACGGTAGTGGTAAGTTCGACTGCTCTTTGCAGAAGTATGATTGCCAAGCCCGGCTGCACAGTAACTATTAATACAGGATTCAAGATAACTGTCACTCATTAACTGTGTAATTTTTTAATGGTCTATACATTAAAAAGAGGCTGTCTCAACAGCATGAGCAGCCTCTTTTTCATTTGATGATTTCATTGTAAAAAGCACTTAGTTTGAACTCCCTGATGTGGCCCCCGGCCCCTAAAGGGGAGGTCTTTGGACACACCGCTTTTTCTTGCAAGATTTTTATTCAGTAGAGAAAATAAATAATTTATGCTGAGGGCATGGCCGTCACGATGGCCCTTATAGATTTATTTTTTACGAAGTGTACCTAACTCTGCTGTAGCAGCGCTATCTGGCTAAATTCATCTTCCAGTTTACTGCTCAGTCTTTCAAAAATGGGAAAATATTTCATGTACATCTGGTGATCCGTTTCATTGGGATGAAAAACATGGGGAAACCGAATGGTGGCAGCAGCTTCATCAAGGTTTTTGTATATCCCCATACCGGTAAGGCTTAGTAGCAGGGCACCGGTACCAATGCTATGGTGGTTATCATTTACGTACACAGGCTTATTAAACATATCCGCTATTATCTGCGCCCACAGCGGCTCCGTGGCAAAGGTTCCATTTACATACAGGCTATCGATCGAACGGTGTTCTTCCAGTATTTTTCCGATGCTGTAAATTTCGTACAGGATACCTTCAATGGTTGCACGCACAAAGTGTTTTTGCTCATGCTTTATGTTGATGCCAAAATAAACGCCCCTTGCATTAGCGTTCCAGATCGGAGCCCTTTCACCCAGCAGGTAGGGCATAAATAATAATCCTTCTGAACCTGCAACAACTTGTGCAGCATCTTTAAAAAAGGTGGAGATATTATCCTCGAAGTTGGTGGTTTCTGGAAAGGCCCCGAACTGCCGGGTGAACCACTCAAATATAACACCACCATTATTGCTTGGGCCACCGGAAACATAATAACCATCGGCAAGCAGGTAGTTAAAGAAACGCCGTTTCTTATCTTTCAGTATTTTTTTACTGGCTACTCTTACTGCTCCGCTGGCATCAATGGTAATGGTTGCTTTCCCTTCCCCCCATACGCCCGAGCCCAACGTAGCCAGGCAACCATCGCTGGCACCAATAATAATTTTTGTTTTAAAAGGCAACCCAAGATTGGCAGCGTATTGTTTATGCAAGGTTAATTTATCGTAGTGAACAGGAACGGGTTCAGGCAATTTATCTACAGTAATGCCCGCAAAGTCCAGCGACTCTTTATTCCATTCCAACGTATGGATATTTAATAATCCGGTAGACGAAGCAAGGCTGTGATCAATTACGTACTCACCCGTTAACTGCTGTAAAATGTAGTCTTTGATAGAAACAAATTTATAGGTCTGGGCAAACCTTTCTTTCTCGTGGCTCCTTAGCCACGCAATTTTTGCCAGCGGCGACATCGGATGTATAGGCGTTCCGGTATCCCTATAAATTCTTTCACCCAGCCGGCTGTTCTTTAATTCAGCAGCTTCTTTTTTTGCCCTGTTATCAGCCCATACAATAGCATTGCCCAGTGGTGTCCCGTTTTCATCCACTGGCAATACACTGTGCATGGCAGCGCTAAAACATATCGCAGCTACTTTGTATTTTTTGGGATGTATTTTTTCAGCAAGCATATTCCTCAGCACATTCAAAACCGTAACAAATATTTGCTCGGGGTCTTGTTCGCTGTAATCTGGTTTTGTATGAAAAGTAGGGTAGAAGCCTTTCATAGTTGCGATGATCTTTCCCGACATTTCAAAAGCGAAGATCCTTACGGTGGATGTTCCAATGTCTATTGTAATAATGCAATCCATTTGATTAAGTTTATAGGAATGTTTAGTGTATTTCTGCTCCGGTTTTATGTTGATGTTTTTATATAACGTTCATATCATTTTTTGTTTAAACAGCTTTAGTAACAACATTGATTCACCATTGCCCTTTCAATGTCGTTTACTTAAGAAAATTAGTTGTTTACAAGCATTTGTTTTTCAATTAAACATTGTTGTGTCACTCACTCGTACATTTTCAGCAATAAGGAGCAAGGGAACGCCGATCCTTAAATAAACGACATTGATTCACCATTCACCATTGACCCTTGCCCCTTGCCCATTGACCATTCACCATCCTCACTGCTTCTTAGTATTGTTTCTTTTAAATTGGCTGGGCGTATAACCCGTTATTTTTTTAAATGTTGTTGAAAAATGTTGTGATGAATAAAAGCCGGTATCGAGCGCTATATCTGTAAGCGGCAGATCGGTTCCCTTCAATAACTTAATGGCTTCTGATATCCGGATGTTTATTAAATAATTCATTGGTGGAAAACCTGTATAGTTTTTTACTTTTTCGGTAAATGAAGAAATGCCCAACCGCATGGTAACAGCCATCTCTTCCACTGTCCATTGATGGGATAGATCGCCCCGCAGCATTTGCTCCAATTGAAGGAATGACTGCGGGAAATCCTTCCTGCGGTTATCCTGTGTGGTGAGTTGACGTGCCAGGGAAATGATCAATTCATCTATCAGGTGGTTGGCACGGGTACGATACCCTATTTCATGAACGAAGAGTTCTTTTTGTAGTTGTGAAAAAATTTCTCCCGCCATCCTAAATGCAGGTAATACAGGTTTGTCATTAAGGCTAAGTATTCTTCCTATCAGGTGATTTTCGGTGGCCGACAGGCTGCTCCATTTCCCCAACATTATTTCCCCACTTGTTTTTACTCTGTCAGCCTGTAATGATACCCACGTCAACGCACCCACGTCGAAAAATCCTTTCTCAGCTCCGAAGTATTGCCCGGGCCGAATCAATGCAACATCACCTGGATAAAGGCTGTAGGCCTGATTGTCTATCATCCAATCAAATTTCCCCTCGGTTATATAATACACCTTCAGGTCATCTGTTTTATTTATTTCCAAAGAGTGCAATTGTACGGTATGAATTTTCTGGCTTGCAAATTCTATAATGTGCGGAAAGAATTGCAACTCCGTCGACTTACCCTGCTGAAGTATAAATTGGTTCATTCCGAAACTTTAGAATAGATAGAAGCTGAAAAAATACAAACATATTTTTTCTTAGCAATAAATAAGATTTAGGATAACCCTTAGGCAAAAGTGCAAAATTCACCACTGGGTTTAAATGGAAGTTTTTTCAATTTATGTTCATTTACTTTGTTTTGCTTTAGATAGGATGTTGATTGCTTGCTACAATAAACTTCTGCGAAAGGCTCATGTATGCCAAACGATATTGCTGTCTCTTTATAAAGTAAAAGCTCAAAATTATTTGCCAGGAATCACCGCTTAAAATGTTCTCTAACTATTTGTAACAAAAAAATAATTACAAAATGCAAAGGATTCACCCAGGCTATTCGCAATTTTCATAAAGGATGATTTATAAATTTTAAACAAACAACCAAAACAATTGCTATTATGAACAAGCATCTAAAACTGGTATGTAAGCCAGGTTGGAGAATTCCTCTTTTCTCCCTGATCTTTCAACTTTTGTTTTCTGCAATCACTACTGCACAAACGGTCTCCGGCTCTGTGTCAAGCAAAGAGGGAGAAAGGCTGTCGGGTGCTACCGTGCAGGTAAAGGGAGGAAGTAAGGCAACCACTACAGATCAATCCGGAAAGTTTACAATTGATATGGGTGGCAAATCTGCCTTAACCATAAGTATTGTTGGTTACGTTCCTGTAGAGGCATCTACTTCGGGGAGAAGCATAATTGATATCACCCTCGAAAAAGACCTGCGCAATGTGGAAGAAGTAGTAGTGACGGCGTTAGGTATCAGTAAAAAATCCCGGAGTTTGGGTTACGCGGCAACCACTGTGAAGGCCGAAGAACTTACAGTGAACCGCTCACCCAACCTTATGAATGCGCTACAGGGTAAAGTTGCCGGAGTTAACATTGCAGCTTTGGGCACAGGGCCAGGAGGTACTTCAAAAATTCGTATACGGGGACAATCGTCCATTAGCGGCCAAAATAATCCACTGATTGTTATTAACGGGGTGCCTATTGATAATACCAATTTCGGCACTAATCCTGTGGGCGTTGGTAATAACAGCGATGGCTCTTATGGAGTTAGAGGAGGTGGTGGTGGTGGTGGAAACACCGCTGATGGTGGTGATGGCTTGCAAAGCGTCAACCCGGATGACGTAGAAACCATGACCATTTTAAAAGGTGCGGCCGCTTCGGCATTATACGGCTCCCGCGCTAAGGATGGCGTTATTATGATCACCACTAAAACAAGGTTAAAGGGAAAAGGTATCGGTGTAACTTATAACGTAAATTATACCGATGAAACTCCTTTGGATTTTACTGACTATCAATACGAGTATGGCCAGGGTGAATTAGGTGTTCGTCCAAAAGTAGCAAAGCCTAATACCGGCCAATGGTCATTTGGTGAAAAATTTCAACCTGGCATGACACAGGTTTTATTTAACGGGATTACTGTTCCCTATGAGCCGCAGCGTGACATCCTCACGAAATTTTACCGGCATGGTCAAAACCTCACCAATACTGTTACATTGTCGGCAGGAGGTGATAAAGGGGGTTTAAATCTTTCAATGGGCAACCTGGATAGCAGGGGCATTACACCAAATAACGACTTTAAGCGTAAAACAATTAATCTTGGTTTTTCTTACGATTTATCAAACAAGTTAAGTTTTGCGGGCAATGTCAACTATTCAAATGAGACAAGCAAAAATCCGCCAAATATAGCCAACCAGGACTTCTCCATTCCTACAGTGTTGTATAATATGGCCAATTCGATGCCACTTGCTGTACTGGATGCAAATAAATACGATCCAACAAGAGGCACTCCTACGAGTGAATTCATCTACTCGAGGTTTATGAACCGAACGAATCCTTATTGGGTTCTGGCAGAACAATTTCATAACATACGCAGAGACAGGCTTTTTGGGAACATTTCTTTAAAGTATAATATTCTGCCCTGGCTCTTTATCCAGGGGCGTTATGGACAGGATTATTGGTCCCGTGACGAGGATTTTAATGTTCCAACAGGCCGTGCTGCCTTAACTCCGGCACCTGCTGGTTTTGTGGATGGACAATATACCCAGGATACACGTCGCTTCAGGGAAATTAATGCCGATTTCCTTATATCAGCAAACCGTGAATTTCAAAATTTTGGAAC
Organism: Ferruginibacter sp.; assembly: GCA_039922375.1. Classification (GTDB taxonomy): domain Bacteria; phylum Bacteroidota; class Bacteroidia; order Chitinophagales; family Chitinophagaceae; genus Ferruginibacter. The sequence continues at coordinate 15,012 of JBDSAA010000014.1, read as the reverse complement.
CAGTCTTACTTTCGGAGGTAATCAAATGAGAAGACGATTAGATTATACTAGCAACAGGGTAAGCGATTTTGTAGTTTATGATCTTTACACCGTTCAGAATGGAAGATTAAAAGAGCCTACCTACGATTTGATAGAACGAGGTGTAAACTCTTTGTATGGTTCTGCAGAAGTATCTTTTAAACGGTTATTGTATCTGAATGGAACATTAAGAAACGATTGGTTTTCTACATTGTCTCCCGAAAACCGCAGCATTTTATACCCCTCTGTTTCCCTGGGTTACGTTTTCTCAGAAAGCCTTCACCCATCCTGGCTAACATTTGGAAAACTCAGGCTTGCTTACGCCCAGGTGGGCAGCGATTCAGATGTACCTGCTTATGCCGGCCAGTTATTTTACCAGATTAATGGCAGTTTATTGGCTAATAATCAACCAGCGGGGGGACCGATAGGTAGCACCGTGCCTAACCCGAATCTAAGACCAATGACTATTTCAGAAACTGAAATTGGGCTTGATCTGAAATTGTTTAAAAGCAGGGTAAATATTGATATAGCCGCATATCGAAAAATAACTACTGATCAAATAGTTCAGGCGCAGATTTCTGATGCCTCCGGCTTTGTTGACACAAGAATCAACAGTGGCAAGAGCCGCAATCTCGGTCTTGAATTATTACTTACACTTGTCCCTGTTCAATCCAAAAATTTCACCTGGGAGTTTACTTTTAATAATGCGTATAACAAAACCAAGGTACTCAGTTTGCTAACAGATAAAGCTGGTGAAAGAATTACGGTAGGGCAACATGTATTTGACAACCAGGGAGAACTTAGGCAAATAGTAGGAATGGAAATGGGACAAATAGCCAGCTACGGGTTTTTGCGGGATCCAAAAGGAAACAAAGTTTTTGGTGGCAACGGAGTGGTTCAAAGAAGCGCTGACCTGGTTGTTTTCGGAAGCGCCTTACCTAAATGGGTAGGAGGCTTTCTTAATTCTTTCAATTATAAGGGAGTAAGTCTTTCCTTTTTGATCGATTATAAATTAGGCAATAAAATGCTCTCCGGCACAAACTTCAATGCTATCAGGCACGGGTTGCATAAAATGACATTGGAAGGCAGGGAAGGCGGTATAACCGGCAAAGGAGTATCAACGACAGGAGGAGAAAATACGGTAAAAGTTTTCCCTGTTGACACATATTGGGGATATCTCCGTTCGGTACGTATCATGGAGGATGTTATTTATAACGGGGGATATTGGAAGCTGCGCCAAATTTCACTTGGTTATGACTTTACGAAGCTTGTTCCGGCAAAATGGCCTGTGAAGGGCGTAAAACTTAACCTCGTAGCAAACAATGTATTGATTATAAAAAAATGGGTTGATAATATTGATCCTGAATCGTTTGGTTATAGTTCTGATAACCTGATTGGACTGGAATCAACCGGCGTTCCAACTACACGGGGATTTGGCGTGAATCTAAATGTTAAATTTTAATACATTAAACATGAAAAATATAATAAAGTATAATTTTTTATTGATGCTTGTGCTAGTGTTTGGAATATCGTGTGATAAACATTTTGATGATTTAAACACCAACAAAGTAAATCCTCTGCAAATAGACCCCCTATACCAGTTGAATAACGCAGTCGTTAATGCTACCTTCCCTGGAAATTCATCCCTCGGCTATGATATAGGCATTGTTCAACAAATTATTTCTCCAAATAACGGCGTATTAAACGGGGCAAATTTTAACTCTGACAATAGAGGAAACACGCAGGTGATATGGCAAAATTATTATCGCAATGTGATCAGGAATACCAATGATGTTCTTGTAAACACTGAAGGTGTTGCAGACAGGGCCAACTTGCGTCAAATGGCTCGCATCTTCCAGGCTTTTACCTATATGGTTCTTACCGATGAATATGGTGATATTCCTTATTTTCAAGGCGGCAAGGGATATACTGATCTAAACTTTTTCCCCGTTTATGACGCTCAGCAACAAGTTTATACCGATATTATTAAAGAGTTGGGTGAAGCTGCAGCGGCATTAAATGCCAGTGCCAAAATAGAAGCGGGAGATGTAGTATATGGTGGCAATATAGCGCAATGGAAAAAATTTGCTTATTCATTAATGCTGAGAGCAGGAATGCGCCTTAGTAAGGTGGATGCCGCAAAAGCCCAGGCAACCGTACAGGCGGCCTTCCAGGGTGGTGTTATTCTTGCTAATGCTGATAATGCATTTATCAGGCACGACGCAAATTACCAGAATCAGATTGGTGGTACGCTCAACTCCACAGAAGCCGCCAATTTTTATCTTACAAAACCATTTGTTGATTCTCTTAAAAGCAGAAATGATCCCCGGCTGCAGGCCATCGCTGTTCGATATGTGGGAGCCCTGAACGGAGGCGGACAAACTGCGGCCGTTCGCACTTCTGATCCTGTACAACAATTCGGATTACCCCTCGGGTTTGACAATAAGACCGCAAATGATTATGCCGTTTCTGTAGGCCGTGCTAGTTTTTATGATTTTAGCCAGGCAGATCGAAACCGTATCGCAAAAGTTTCTAGTCCTTGTTATCTCGTCACTGCTGCACAAAGCCAATTGTTACTTGCTGAAGCAAAACAAAGGGGTTGGATAACTACCAGTAGTACTGTAAAAGATTTCTATGATGCCGGAGTATCATTACACATGCAGCAAATGGCTGGGTATGATGCAGGCGCTGCAATTGCTGCGGGAGATATATCAACTTATTTAACCAATAATCCATTTGTTCCCGTAAGGGCATTGGAACAAATCGGTACCCAATATTGGATTGCTTCGTTTTTAAATGGGCCGGAGGCATTTGCGAATTACAGGCGTACTGGATTCCCTGCATTGGCTCCAAACCCTTTTCCTGGAAAAGAGGTTGCTTTTATCAGGCGACTTACCTATCCAAACTCTGAACAGTCTATTAATCAGACAAACTTCAATGCGGCAATTGCAAGACAGGGCCCGGACAAACTGGACACCAGGGTTTGGTGGGACAAACCATAAATGTGAAACCGACCAACCTCAATTAATGACAACGTTTTTCGATTACAAATTTATTTCAATGGGAATAATGTGCCGATGGCAAATGGCTGGGGATTGATGCAGGTATCAAACTTTTAAAAAGAGGTCGTTTTCCTCACTGGGCCTTTTAGCATCAGTACGCCTTTACCCATGTCTATGCTTGTGATTAAGCGGTTGTTTTTTGGCAGATATTTTCTTTTAAATATTCATCATTATAAACACTTCATAAAATAAAATCAATCATTATGACGCCTGCACAAATAATGTTACAAAAACTGGGTTTGAAAGATTCGGACATTAACGACGATATAAACGAAGAAACAAAGGTGTCCCCTGAAACCGATGAAGCAGAAAATAGCCGCCGTGCTTTTTTTAAAAAATCTGCCTTGGGAGGTATTGCTTTAGGAGGTGCCTTTATGCTGTCTCCCTTTGAAGATATCATCGCACAAAGTACCCAGAAGGTAAGCCGTTACTCAGGCCCATCCGATTTAAAGATTACGGACATGCGCTATTGTGTTACTACGGTACTGGGCCGCACGGCCATCATCCGTATTGATACCAACCAGGGTATTTATGGTTTAGGCGAAGTAAGGGACGGAGCAGATGAACGCTATGCATTGATGCTAAAAAGCCGAATTATTGGAGAGAATCCATGCAATGTGGAAATGATATTTAAAAAGCTTAGGCAGTTTGGCGGACAGGCAAGGCAGGCGGGTGGTGTATGTGCCGTGGAGATGGCGCTTTGGGATATATGTGGAAAGGCTTACAATGTTCCTGCATGGCAGTTGTTGGGCGGCAGGTACCGTGATAAGATCAGGATATACGCTGATACGCCTGAAGCTTCCTCTCCGGAAGAACAGAGGAAACTGATTAAATTCCGGACAGAAGAACAAGGGTATACCTGGCTTAAAATGGATGTTTCCATTGGGGAGTTAAAAGGAAAACCAGATACAATGGTTAACAATAAATTTTGGCAAAATGCACAGGGTAATCTTGCTCAGTGGGGCGACCAAAGTAATTATATGTCTTACGGGAATACGCTGCACCCGTTTACCCAAATACAGATTACGGAGAAGGGCCTGGAAGAGTTGCAAAGTGTAGTCGAAAACGTTCGGAATATGGTTGGATATGAGATTCCGCTTTCTACTGATCATTACGGTCACTTTGATTATAACAATGGCATCCGCCTCGGAAAGGCGCTCGATAAATACAGGCTCGCATGGCTTGAAGATATCGTTTCATGGGAATACACGGATCAATGGAAAGCAATGACCGAAGCCCTTGAAACGCCTACGCTTACCGGTGAGGATATTTACCTGCTCAAAAATTTTAAGCCTTTGATTGATGCCCGGGCTGTGGATATCGTTCACCCCGACCTGTCTTCTTCCGGAGGCCTGCTTGAAACTAAAAGAATTGGAGACTATGCAGAGGAGCACGGTATAGCTATGGCAATGCACCAGGCAGGTACGCCCGTTTCATTTATGGCAAACGTGCATTGTGCAGCAGCCACTCAAAACTTCCTGGCGCTGGAGCATCATTCTGTCGATTTGCCCTGGTGGGAAAGTTTGGTAAAAACCACTGACGGAAGAAAACTGATTACCAAAGGATTTGGAAACCTTCCACTGGCTGCTCCGGGGTTGGGAATTGAATTAAATGACGAGGTAGTGAAGCAGCATCTTCATGCTACCGATAAAACTTATTTTGAGCCGACTCCGCAATGGAATGAAAAGCGTTCCCATGACAGGATTTTCAGTTAATTAATAAGTTAATATAATAATAATGCATGGGCTGAAGCGCTGTGTGATGTTAATTTCCGGATAGTGTGTTGCGTGTAGACCCACTTCTGCCGCATACTGTTAAGACCTTTAATTAAAGGCCAGGCATTCTTTTGACCATTTCAAAAGTTACCGCCGTAGCGCAACGTCCTCAGCCACGCTAAAGGCTCGTTGAGAGACGTTGCTGGGAATCCAGCGATTTACACTTCTGCCAGCAACGTCTCCTGCCGGGCAAGTGTGTAAGCCAGGGAGGTTGCGTTGTACTGAGTTGTACTGAATAGAGGATGTGAATTTTAACTCAGCAAAGAGTATTTCCAACCTCTTGTTTCCTGCATTTTAAACAATCAGGCACCATGATAAAAGACCAAGCCCGGCAATAATAGTAAACCTGCTAACAAATAATACTTATCACGCTACTGTATGGACTATTTTATAGGCTTAGATATAGGCACTTCATCTGCAAAGGCAGTAGCGTTTTCCGCTAATGGCGAGGTGTTAGCAAGTCATGCAATAACTTATGGCATTAGTCATCCGCAGTCCGACTGGAGTGAACAGGACCCTTACGAAATAACTGAAGCTGTCATTAACAGCATTCATAAAATAGGAATTAAACTGGTTGGGCATCAACCGCTCATGATTAGTTTTAGCGCTGCCATGCACAGCATAATAGCAGTGGACGAAGATGGGCGGCCCCTTACCAACTGCATCATTTGGGCTGATAACCGTGCTGTGGAGATCGCTGAAGATCTGCGGCAAACTGATACAGGCAGAAGTTTCTATTATAGGTCCGGTGTTCCTGTTCATCCTATGTCGCCGCTGTGCAAGTTGCTTTGGCTGAAGCAAAATCAATTAGATGTGTTTTCCGTGGCCCATAAATTCATCGGCATTAAAGAGTTTTTTTTTCTTACACTTTTTGGTAAATACATTGTGGATACAGGCATGGCATCTGCCACAGGCTTCTTTAATGTACATACCCGTCACTGGGATGAAAAGATACTTGCTTTTATGGCACTTGAAGAAGTTCGTCTTTCTAAAGTAGTGAGTCCTTACCACATTGAATATTTACAGCCCGGCCATTGGATGTCGAGGCTGACAACATTTAGCAAAACAGCGTTTGTGGTGGGTAGCAGTGATGGTGGCCTGGCCAATCTTGGCAATGGGGCAATTGGCCGTGGCTCAGTGGCCATCACCATAGGCACTAGCGCCGCTGCAAGAATGGTAACTCAGGATGTATATACAGATGAGCAGATGAGGACATTTTGTTATCACCTGAAAGACGACTGTTATATAGCCGGGGGAGCAAGCAGCAATGGGGCTATTGTATTAAAATGGCTCAAAGAAAGCCTGCTTCAGCATAAAGAATCAATGGAGAATTTTTTTAGTATGGCTGCTACCGTTCCACCGGGTTGTGATGACCTGCTATTTCTTCCCTATATACTTGGAGAAAGAGCGCCTCTTTGGAATTCAAAAGCACGGGGAGTGTTTTTTGGATTAAGTATCACACACGGCAAGGCACATTTGATACGTTCCGCCATGGAAGCCGTAGTGTACAACCTGTACAGCATTGGAAAAATATTAATGGAACGTGAAAAGATAACCACCATTTTTGCTAATGGTGGATTTGCCGGCAGCCAGTTATGGATACAGATGCTCGCCGATATGTTTAATGTAACTGTTTTTGTAAATGATATAGAAGAAAGCTCCGCTTGGGGTGCAGTAATGGTAGGGATGGAAGCATTGGGAACCCCCGCAGTTGAGATAAAACCTACAGGGAAAAAATACGAACCCGACCCGGCTAATCACAGGATCTATTTGCAATGCTTCGAAAAATTTGAGAGAGTGTATGGATTGGTAAAAGGGGAGTTTGTGTTTCGGGCCGAAGTGATACCGGAGCCGGCGGCAAAGGTGTTATAACCCCAAGGGAGACGCATTAAAATTTTGAAGCCTGAAAGGCTGACATAATTATAGAGAAATAGCTTATTGGAGTATTTTAAACCCCGGCAATGTCAGTAAGTTAAGGATTGTCCCTCGTCCCAGAGGGACGGCATGTTGGTAAAAAGAAAGCCAGCATTTCGTTCCATCAGAACGGTATGTAAATGATCCCGATGGAACGGCTGAACGATCTTCATTGTTTTTACCGATATAACGTTCCCATGGAACGAAGCCTTTCCTAACTTAATGACCTTGTCCGGAGGAGTGAATTTCACCCTTTCGGGGTTTATGAAATTGAGAACTATCTCCTATAATAATTACATCCCTTCGGGATTATTAAAATGCTTCTTTCTTAGTATCTAACAACTTAAATACCATTTTTTGGCAATTCAACTTTTAATTTTTAATCCTGTTTGGTGCTGGTTTGTCAAGGTTAGGTAATGAGTTTTTAGAATTAGGTAGAAGGTTCGCAAATCCCTTTTATAATAAGTTAGAGCTCATTTACTTCTTTGCCCCCGCAATGCTGCGGGATGTGACACTTGATGCAAAGAAGTAACAAGAAAAATCAAGGCTGCGAATAAAAAAGGCTCCCGAGTTCCACTTCGTTCGTCGGGACAGGTGAAAATTTCAACACGATCCTAAAATCAAGGAACTCGCCGCCAGTAGTTCAATGAGTTAAAGCTTATGCCCGGCTCAAACAGCCTTGAGACCTTAACGGATCGTATTGAAATTCTCTAGCACTTTTTATTCGAGGCCGCTACCAGCCCCTGATTGCGAACGCTTCACCTAATCCTATCAGTTTTTAATGCGTTTGCCCTGTGTTATACTTCGATAAAGCCGGTACCCGAGGTTGCGAAGTATGATTTTTTAAATAAGCAAAAGAGGCCGCTCGTCCCGTTTTCTTTTTTGGTACAAGAAACAACCGGCCTTCCGTTCATAGAATGTTCAAAAATTGTTTCTGCCAACTTCTCTTTTAACCCACTCATAGATTTTTCAACATTCGTTCATTTTCCCATAGTTCCAGGTATTCGGATGCGACGACTATTCTGGATGTTTTATTGCATAGATCCTTTAACTGAGACTCACTCCCCGTTGAAAGAGTCAGATTTTGGACATAATACGCCAGAATTTGAACCTCATTTCCCTGCCTTCCTTCTACTTTTGAGGCACAATGCAGCATCACCGAAAGCGAATGATGTTCCGTATACTGGACGAACTGATTGCAACTTTTTCCATCACATTAAATGATAGTAAAAAAAACGTGAAGTGCCGGCGCTTAATAAGTCGTTATACTTCGCAGGGGATATATTAGTGAGTGTAGATTGGCTGCATATAGATAAAAAGTACAAGAGTGCGACGCCACTGAAGCTTAATCGAAGTACTGCTGCCTGGCTCATAAAAAAAATCATGTAATGGTTTTTGCCCCTTGTAGAGAATAAGTGATTAAAACAGCAAAACAAACAAGTAAGAAGAGGAGGGAAGTAGAAGATGTCAGAGATAATAAAAGAGGATGCTCTGGGCCGGACTGTTAAAACGCTGAAGCTTTTCGCCTGATCAAATGACGACCGAAATGCCAGGCGACACACAAAATTGAAGAAGATTTTTCTGATATATTAATTCAAATTTTTCTTTCTTAATTAACCAAAATTAAACTATTGCACTGTATGAACATCACCTCTATCTGTAGAGCGCATCATGTTATGCGTTTAAGCCTTGGCTTGCTCCTGGCAGCCCTTCTCTCGGTCCCCATTCATTCAAGCGCTCAAAGCCAGCGAAACATTACCGGAACCATTCTTGACGGACGAACCAATACTCCCATGTCGGATGTAACCGTACTGATAAAGGGTTCCGGAGCCGGAACCAAAACTGGTACTGACGGCAGTTTCACCATAAAAGCAAAGCAAGGCGATGTATTGGCATTTTCTTTTGCCGGTTACGAAACCCACGAAATAGCTGTACAAAATCAAACCAACATCACGTACACTTTAAAGGAAGGAACATCCAAACTGGATGAAGTGGTTGTGATTGGTTACGGAACGGTCCGCAGAAAAGACCTTACCGGCGCTGTATCATCCGTGTCGGGAAAGCAACTGGCAGCGGTGCCTGTGGCCAATGCTGCCCAGGCCCTGGTTGGAAAAATACCAGGGGTAAATGTAACCGCCCAGGATGGCCGTCCTGATGCTTCTATTTCTATCCGGGTAAGGGGAGGAAGTTCTGTTTCACAAAGTAATGAACCTCTTTATATAGTTGATGGATTTCCCGTGGGCACACTCAACGACATTCCGGCCAACCAAATTGAAAACATTGATGTGTTGAAAGATGCATCTTCCACTGCAATTTACGGGGCCCGTGGTGCAAACGGCGTTATCATTGTTACCACCAAGGGTGGCAGGATTGGTAAGCTTACCATCGCATACGATAATTATGTACAGTTTAATCAGCCAACCAAGTATCTTGAAACACTGGGTTCCTACGATTATATTGCCTACAACTGGCAGTATGCTAAATCTATCAGCGACAGTTATGCTAAGGCATGGGAAATGCTTTGGGCCATCGGCCCTTCTGCAGCTACCTATAATAACGCGGAAGGTATCGACCATTATAAGAACGTCGTTTCAAAGAATTATTCAAAAGAATCATACGGAAGTTCCGTTTCGCACAACCACAACCTTAGCATTAGCAATGGTAATGCAAAAACGAAGTATATGCTTACGGGAAGTTATTCCGATAACCAGGGTATGAAGATCAACTCATGGTTTAAGCGTGCCAATGCTGCTTTCAAACTTGATCAGAAATTAGGCAATAAACTGAATTTTTCGTTTGATACCCGCTTTACCGATATTCAGAGAATGGGTGCTGAAGGTACTACCAATGGGAAAGGTTCTATCTTATCTTCTGCCTACCAATTCAGGCCCATCGCAACCAGTGATGTTTTAGGTGAACTGGATGACCGGAAGAATACCCAGATTGGCCTGTACGACCAGGTGCTGCAGGATATATACAACCCGGTAGAATTGATGAAAGATTTTTTCCCTTTAAGCAAGGAAAGATCCTTGCGAACCAATGCATCTTTATCTTGGAATATTTTAAAAGGATTAACTGCCCGGTCTGAGTTTGGCGTTAATCTTTTTTTTAACAGGGGTAAAAATTGGTCTGGCGCTACTTTCAACAACTACCTGGATGCTGCCGGCAATAAAACCTTTGGTGGCAATGCATCTATTTCAAGTAGTGAAGGATGGTCGCTTCGTTGGGTAAATACTTTAAACTACCAGGTGCAAGGCCTTGGCAAAAGCCATAACCTTAGTTTTATAGCGGGGCAGGAAGTGAACAATTCCAATTCGGAAAGCACCAGTATGTTTGGCAACAAATACCCGGTTTCTTTCACGAAGGAACGGGCATTTGCAATGATGGATCAGTACCTGCTTAGTAGTACTACCACCAACTTTGGCTATAGCTCCAGTGCAGGAACGCCTAACAGGTTAAATTCCTATTTCGGAAGAGCCAACTATACGTTGTTTGATAAATATTTGCTAACGGCTACGCTGCGTGCCGATGGTTCGTCAAGGTTTGCACCTTCCAACCGCTGGGCATATTTTCCGGCCGCAGCCATTGGCTGGCGTATGAGCGACGAAGTTTTTCTTAAAGATGTAAAGTGGATGAATAACCTGAAACTCCGGGTATCGTATGGTGCCGTTGGTAATGATGGCATCAGTGCGAACCTTTGGAAAGCGCAATGGGCTTCCAACGGATTAACAGGGTATTCGATTAACGAAGTAAGGCAAGCAGCATATTCACCTGCGGCCACGCTTCCAAACCCGAACCTGAAATGGGAAACAACCGTTACACGCAACCTTGGCCTTGACTTTACTTTATTTAATAGCAGGGTTACCGGTACGATTGATGTTTATAAAAATACCACCAAAGATCTTTTGCTGCTTACACCACCGCCACCCATTACAGGTTTCACCGGTACGTATGAAAACATAGGAAGAACCAGTAATAAAGGGATCGAGTTTTCTTTGGGTGCAGACCTTGTACGTGGTAAGGATTTTAACATGAGTGCCAGTTTCAATATCAATTTTAACAAGGGCAACATTGATGCGCTTGCACCCAACGTAACAGGATTGTATAAATCACAATGGGGTTCCACCGTTACCCAGCCAAATACGGGTGATTATATTTTACAGGTAGGTAAACCTGTGGGCCAGGTAAGGGGATTCACATATGATGGCTGGTACACAACAGATGATTTTACTTATGCAAACGGTATTTATACACTCAACAAAGCCAAAGGTATTCCTGATATTGGTGCAGGTATAGTTGGGACTGTGTTTGGCACCACTACCGGTAAACCTGCCGGACAGGTAGCGTACCCTGGTGTTATTAAATTTAAAGACCTGAACGGTGACGGGCTCATCAATGAAAAAGATGTATCCATCATTGGCGATATGAATGCAAAACATACCGGGGGCTTTAGTTTGAATGCTTCTTATAAAGGTCTTGACCTTGCCACGAACCTTAACTGGAGTTATGGGAACAAGGTGTATAATGCCAACTACCTCGCTGCATTTTATGGTAGTAAAGAAGATGGCTTGTACAAAAACAGGCTGAGTTATTTGTCAACAGCTTATAAGATCTACGACATACAAAACGGCCAGGTAGTTAGAATTAATGACCCTGCAGCATTGAATGCTTTAAATGCAAATGCTACTACATTTTTACCTTACCATGAAAACCCTGTGGTTTCCAGTTTAGGGATACAGGATGGATCGTTCCTGCGGCTGAACACAGTTACCCTTGGCTATAGCCTGCCTGCAAACCTGATGCAGAAAATTAAACTGTCGAGGATACGGATATATGGGTCCATTTATAATGCGTTAACCATTACCAACTATGCCGGACTTGATCCCGAAGTAAATACCAATATCACCCAGGGCGGGGCACAATACCCCACCACAGGTTTGGACTGGGGTGCTTACCCACGTTCAAGGTCATTCACTGTAGGATTAAATGTTGAATTTTAAATTACTTCAAACGATTATTATGAAAAAGATACTATTGATTTTATTAGGTGCAGTGATGCTGGCGAACATGTCCTGCAAGAAGTCATTTTTAGATGCACAATCACCTTCTTCTGTTGATGAAGATTTTGTATTCTCTTCTCCAGGCGAAGCTTATAAAGTACTCATTGGCGGCTATGAACTTTGGCGCACCAGCGGCTATGGGGGATTGTTTTATGATATTGATGCAGTAGGGTCCGATGCAGAATGCCATCCTGAAAGTTATGATGCCCAGTTGAGGCATATACCCGAAGGACTGTACGCTGCCGAGATATCCACAGATTACGCCAGCTCTTTAAATGGCTGGGCAAACCTTTATAAAATTGCAAACCGTGCCAATATAATAATGGATGCAATCGCAAAGAAGGAAGAATATAAAACTGCTGTTGTGGCAGCCAAGGCAAACGACTGGACCCACATGTATGGGGAAGCCGCTGTGTTCCGTGCATTCGCTTATCATAACCTTGTCCGTTACTTTGGTGATGTACCTTATTTCCAGGTTACTATTTCCAAAGCCAGCCAGGTAGACAGTGCAAGGCTTACTTCAAGGGACCTGATATACGATGGCGAAATAGACAACCTTACTAAAGCGTCGGCATTAATGTACCGGTTGGGCGAAGGCGGAATAAACGCCGAAAGATGTTCTAAAACATTTGCACTAGGGTTGATTGGTAAAATGGCGTTGTATGCAGGCGGATATGGCTTGCGCCGTACAGACTTTGATTACGGTAGTGGAGGCTTTACACAGATCGGTACTGAAAAGTGGAATGCAAAGTATGTTCGCCGCAGCGATTACAAGAAGTATTATGAAATAGCCAAAACAAACCTGAAAGCTTGTATGGACAATGCAGGATCGGCCTACCTGATTGTTACGGATACCCGTGGCGCTGGTTTCAGCAATCCTTTCCAGTTGAATTTCCAGTTCAATATGAACCTGGCCACCAGTCCTGAATCACTGTTTGAAATAGCAGAAACACAATCAGTGTTCTCTGAGCGCCCTTATGCATTTGGCCGTCCATCCAATGGTGGCAGCGCCAACTCATATCCCAACAAAGCATATGGCCAAAGCAGGATGCACGCCTCTTTCTACTATGGTGATTATGATCCTAAAGATCTGCGCAGGGATGTAACGGTAACCGTTACTGCCAACTCAGGCACTGCCTCCGAAGTAATGATCGACTTTGCACCTGGCTCACGTGATAAAGGTGGATTGGCAAATAATAAATGGGATGAAAGCCGTATGCCCGCAGCCTATACCGCCAGCCAACGCCAGGCGGGTGTCAACTGGCCAATCATGCGTATGGCAGATGTTGTTTTGCTGCTTGCAGAAACATATGCTGAGTTAGGAGATGAAGCTTCGGCAAAAACAGAATTGAAGAAGGTGAGGGGCAGGGCTTTCCTTGCTGCTGATCAAACGGATAAAGTAACCAATTACATCAATGCTTTGTCAGGCGATGTGCTGAAAGAAGCGATACAGCAGGAACGTAAACTGGAGTTTGCAGGTGAAGGCTTACGCCGTGATGACCTGATAAGGACTGGCAAGCTGCCGCAAAAAATAAAGAGTTTGCGTGATGCTCAAATAGCTATGGTGGCTGGATTAAAAGCAAAAGGGTTTTACACCTTTGCAAACGGCAATACCATCTCCAGTTATATTTATGTAAAAGCGGTGAACGTTGCCGACCTGGGCATTACTAAAATGCTGACCACACAAAATACTGTTGCAGAAACAGACCCGACCTACCCGGTAAGGTTCCCAAGCTGGCGTGGAAACGCTGACCTGTGGAATGCGCTTGGCTATACAACAACCGCCGGCAACAGGAACCTTGCAATTAAAGGCCTGTTCAACTACATCGATCCTGCCGGAGCAGAAGCTGCAGCGTTGGTAGCGCAGGGATATAAGAAAACAAACTGGGGCATCAACATCGTAACTAACGAAGGCCAGTACACCACCAGTGTTTTTAAAGGCTACCCGGATGCTTACTTTACCGCAGGTGTTCCTCCCCGTTATTTATTTCCTTTAACATCAGAAACCGTTGCCAAGTCGAATGGCTTAATCAAAAACGGATATGGTTTTTAAGGATAAAAGAATCTGTTAGTTTTAAGTATAACCCGCCTGGTTTCAGGCGGGTTATTTTTTTAGGGGTGAGGTGGGGGGCGCCATTATAGAAATGTTTGATGACGTAACGGAAATGTGAGGCGACTTAATGGAGATGTTTGATGACTTAACGGAAATGTTTGATGACTTAACAGAGTTGTGGGGCGACTTAACAGAACTGTGGGACCAGATTAAGGAGTGGTGGACGATATTACGGAACAGTGCGACTACATTACGAAATGTTTGACCACATTACGGAAATTGAGACGACATTAAAGGGTAGTTTGATACCAGTTCAATTCGCCAATAGCTCTCCTTGACCGGCGATTTTGTAAACCCTAGCCGAATGATAGGCAAATGTTAAACCAATATCGGAAAAATAGTAACTAACAACAATACAAAAGGTATAACACTGAAGTATTGATATTGAGTACTGCGTGTTTTGATGGAAGACTTTTTATATCCCATATATTTGCGTTACATGCCATTATATTGAACACCCTACACACAATGACAAACAATAATAGCAGCAAGCTTTTTTGGACACTTCCTTATATCATTGCGGCGATTGGACTATTATTTGCGCTTATTGGGTTATCTGAATTTTACAATATAAAAATTGCCGGTCATGCATCTGCATATCCATTCGGACAAATCAACGAAAATCAATGGTATTACCAAAACGCTTCAATTTACGCAAGCTATAACCTGACAAGCGGACTTATGTTTTTGGCGGCTTCACTATTTACAATTTTGGCGACAATTAAAAAAAATAAAACCTTTATTATTTGGGGTATCGGTTTGACAATCTCCTTTTTCCTAGCCGAATTTATCAGCTGTAATGTTAAATGAAATGACGATCAGAAAGATTTTGCAAATAATTTCATTCGGTCTTTTATTGTATCTGCTTGGACTGCTTTATGCACTTTGACCTTGCTGCATCAAAGAATAGTGCATTTATTTATATGCAAAAAATGGAGATTGACTCTGTAGGCTCCCCCAAAAATAGTACGTTTTAAAAGTAGACAAATTTCTAACTTTAAAAAACGGAAATATGAAAAAGAGCACATTCAGTCCTGCCCAGATTGCAGGCATCCTCAAAGAGTTTGACA
>JBDSAA010000013.1:0-3167 GCA_039922375.1 Ferruginibacter sp. | reverse complement strand
CCTTGTCTGAATAATTCAAATAATAACGAATGGTTTTGCCCTGGTCATTTATTCCTGACCTGGCTACAACCGGGTAAACAATTTGTTTATCATCAACCAATCCAATCTCTTTTGCTTTATCAGCAATAATCTTTAACTGAATTTCATCTGAAATCAATGAGCCTTCATAAATAAAACTTCCATTGCCGAATTTGTTTTCAGTGATAGCAGGATATTTTCCAAAGAAAGGATCATCATAGCTCGCCAATGTTTTTGCAGTTTCGGGAATGATGAACTCAGCCCAATCAGTTGCTTTGTTTTTTTCAATCCCTACTTTAAATGGATCATCCCGAAGGGAAAGTGGTTTTATTGTAGAAAATTCCTGGTAATAAAACCCTGCAGCTTTTCTCAATGGGCCGGGTGCTTTTGTGTTGCGAACAACCGAGTTCTCATCACAAAATCCACTTTTCACAGACATGATAACATGACCACCATTTTCAACAAAGTCAGCAATCTTTTTGAGCAAAACATCGCTTGCAACATACAGGGGCGGTACAAGCAAAATTTGATACCCGGTAAAATCAACATTTTCGGCCAGCACAAAATCAACTCCGAGATTGTTTCGAAAAGCGGCCCGGTGCATTTGCCTCACTACATCTAAATAAGCATTGCCATTTTTAAAAGGCATATAGCTTAATCCAAAATCCGATTCACGGCTATACAATATGGCAATCTTATTTTTGATTTTTAAATTGACAAGCTTTGGACCTATCTTCTGTAATTCATGCGCTGTCTGGCTTACTTCATTATAAAAACGGTTTGGTTCCAAATCATGCCCCAGCACTCCTTTCCAATAGGTTTCCTGTCCATAGTGATTGGAATGCCAGTGCCAGTACGCCACCATGTTAGCGCCGCTTGCAATATGCGAATACACGAACAATCTTCCCTGCCCATCGAATGGAGGATATTGTCCTTTTGGATCCCATCCGATTGCCTGCGCATTGGTTTCCGTAATGATGTGGTTTACTTTTTTTACACTGCGGTAGAAATCATCCGCCCACATTACGTCCTCTCCCCTAACATCATTCTGGCTTCCATGATAAACGTTTAACGCAGGCATATCCAGTTTCCTGGTTGCCGCGTGTTGATCAATACTGGTGAGCCAGGGCATGAAGCAATGCGTGACAAATTGATCGGGACGTTTATACTCACTGACAATGCCCGCCTGCCAGGTTAAAAAATCAGCAGGTACTTTTTGGCCAAATCTGTCCCACTCTAATTTATACGATGGATTGGTAGCGCTTTTCCTTGTTGTAAATTCGTCCCATCCATTCAGTCTCATTCCCCAATAGTTCAGCCCCCATAACTTATTCAGCGAATCAGTAGTTTTATATTTCGCTTTCATGTAGTCAACAAAGCTTCGGAAGTAGTCGGGATTGGCAGCGCCGTAATTGGTGGTTTCGTTATCCACCTGGTAACCTATGATGGCAGGATGTTTTGCATAATGCTCCATCAGTTGTCGGATGATGCGTTCGCTGTAAAAAAGATAAGCAGCGTTCGTGATGTTGAAATTTTGCCTGATGCCATAACTGCTTTTCGAACCATCTATACGCTCTACAAATACTTCAGGATGCTTTACGCCCAACCATGCAGGAATTGCATACGTTGGTGTACCAAATATCACTTTAATTCCGGCTTTGTGCATTTTGTCAATAATGCGATCCATCCATGCAAATTCAAAATGCCCATCCTGCGGCTCAAACAAACCCCATGATGACTCTCCAAGACGAACAACAGAAATGCCTGCATCCTTCATCATTTGAATGTCCTTATCCAACCGTTCGTACGGCATGTATTCGTGGTAGTAAGCAACTCCATAAAGTATATTATCAAATTTTTTTGGTTGGGCATTAATACTTTTAATAGCAAGGAAAAGAAAGAGGACAGCAAATAGTTTTTTCATTATTGAGAATTAAATTTAATTACTAAATATAAGTTGCAAATATCGTGAACTTTGCAGGCTATTAAGATGAGTTTTTTATGAAAGAATTTTGATCAATTAATTTCATACTACTTTTAATTCTGTTATAATAATCTAAGTTTTTTCAAGCATACATAGAACCGGGTTTTTATTTCACTTCCGTTACTTCAAGTATTACACTCGGCCTTCTATCCCTCACATTGGGGTTTATGCCAATAGCCATTAAATAATCACCGGAGTAAATTGCGTTTTGTGGCAAAGGAGATCTGGTATCCGGATAAAGATTGATTTCTCTAACACTATATTTTTTACCGGCATTCAGACCTTTTAGTTTTACCGGCGATGTACTTCCAGCCTTATATCGGTTGCTTACCATGTAATTAAAAACAATTGCATTGCTTCTTTCTTCGTCTACATACATGATTGCAGCAAAATCATTTTCCCAGGGACTTAACAAACGGTATTGATCACCATGCCATATAAGATCACTTTTCTGCTTGTAAAGCGCAACAGCTTGTTGGCAATATTTAAGGTCTTTCTCACTTAACTCACTTACTACTATATCAAAACCAAGCTTACCCATCATGGCTACATCTGTACGGTATTTAATCGGCTGCTTACCCCAGTCGGTAACATGATTAGATGTTGCTATTGCGGGAAAGAAATAAGAATACTCCCATTGAATGAAAACACGCTCAAGCGGATCGGTGTTATCGCTTGGCCAGAACTCTGTAAAGTATTGTAAGGCTGCATAGTCGACCCTGCCTCCTCCACCAGAGCATAACATCATTGGCACTTTTGGATACCTGGCTCTTACAAGCTTTAATACATTGTACAGGCCGCGTATGTATTCAATATACAAATGTGATTGCTTGCTTAAATGGGCCGAATAGGCATTGTAAATAACTGCGTTGCAGTCCCATTTAATGTATGCAAGATTTGGATTTTTAGTGAAGAGGGTGTCTAACACACTAAATACAAAATCCTGCACTTTAGGATTGCTTAAATCAAGCACCAGTTGATTGCGATATAAATGTTCTGATCGCTTTGGCTGTTTAATGATCCACTCGGGATGACGCTGATATAATTCACTTGCAGGATTTACCATTTCCGGTTCTATCCATATACCAAATTTCACCTGGTTTTTCTCTGCTTCATTTACCAAATAACCAATGCCGCTCGGAAGTTTTGTTCGATTTTCCTGCCA
>JBDSAA010000012.1:0-41092 GCA_039922375.1 Ferruginibacter sp. | reverse complement strand
TTAGTTGTTCCATTGTTACTGGCTTTTGTGACATCGCTCCTTTGTTTAGTGAGGAGCAAAAAACATCAAAAAGCATCGAACAATTAATTACCTGCAGGTGGGTCAACATGCCGGAATGACAGCAGTTGCCAAAACCGTCAATAAAATAAACCCCGCATTAAAAGGTGGGTCAACATCCCGGAATAATCAAACTTAAAATGTTTGTAATTAAAAAAAGGGGGTGGGTCAACATCACCGGAATGGTGGGTCAACATAAAACGGAACGGTGGGTCAACATGTTCCGGAATCTACAATTATATAAATTATTGATCGCAATAACCGGCAGTTGATCACCGACAGAAAGATGGGATATTTTCTTTTGCGGGGATTGGGCAAAACTGTTCAGCACTGGCCATAGCATGGCCAGTAAGCAATATTTTAGATGTTTCATTGCTGTTAATTATACTATGAATAAGATAGTGTGTAGTTGTATAATGGGCACTGATGCCTAGGTGGGATTCTTAGGCTTTTCTGCATAAAGCGTCTTCAATAAATGAATCTGGGGATTAAAGCACAGACGGTTCATAGGAGGATGCTAAGGGGTTTGGTTTTTCAATTTATCAGTTTGAAACAGTGTGGGTGTTTTGCTTACAGTGGGTAGTTTTTCGGGAGCCCGGTCAAATACCCTGGACAGCCTTAAATAATTACAACGATTGTACAGGTCGAACTTTAGCAGCTTTCTCAAACTGGCAGAAGGTGCTAAACCGCCCATATAATACTGATCGGTTAATACATGTTTAGAAAGTACCGCTGCTACAGTGGCATCTTTTATTAGCCGCCTTGCATAGCGTTCCATCAAGGGGCCGTAATGGTCAAATGCACCGGGAGGAATAGGCTGAATGTTTTTCATTTGTTTCTTGATTTAATGATAATCTTATGAAGTGGATTCAAGGTATCATTCAACAACAGTATACCGTTTTTGAAAAAACAAAAGCTGAATTGAATGCTTCGAAAGGTAAATGAGTAGTGAGGAAACATAATAGCGAGTGTGTAAAAGCATAGCTGTAAAAGCCTGCCCGGATGGACGCAGTTATCCGGTAAGATAGTAACACGATAAAGAGCGGCGCCCACTGTTTCATTACTGAGACCTGAGAAAATACCCCTGTAACAAAATGGGTCACCGCTCCTTAAGAACTTATATGTTGTTTTCAATCTCATGTTAGCTGGAATTTCTCAGGTTCGCAGTAATGAGATGAAAAGGTAGACTGAAATCAAATATAGTGAAAATTTCATAATGACGTACATATACGACAAGACTATTTTTTTTCTTCGGTTACTTGTATTTGATAATGAAAGTACAGGAAAATATCAGCCCGATTGAACAATATGTTATAGATTTTGTAAGAAAGCTTCGCATAGAAAAAAGTAGTACCCAAGATGATATAGCAAATATTCTAGAGCTGTCTAGATCTTATATTGGCGATATTGAAAGCCCTAAGGCAAGAGCTAAATATAATATGACACATATAAATATTTTAGCCGATCATTTCAACCTTTCACCAAAAGATTTTTTCCCTCAAAAACCAATTACTGACAAAGTGATCAGGAAAGAAAAAATAGTTTCAAAGGGAAAAGAAAAACTAACGAAAAGCACTGCAAAAAAGAAAAAGTAGATTACCGGTTATCATCCAAAGAATAAATTCTCTCTTTGCAGATTTTAGAAACAATTGTTTCCATCCTTTGAAGATGATTGATCAAATCATTAATCTCATCATTTGTAATTCGATAGTCCATTCGATAACGAGCATCGATATAACCTCGTTTTAATAAGTCGAATAAATGCTTTTCCGTTTTATCAGTTTCGATAGGAAATAATAGAAAAAGCTCTTTAGATAATATTTTAGCTTGCTTCCTAAGCTTTTTAAGATTGTGTGTTTTTGGCTTATATTCGGTAAATACCAGCAGTGCAGTATAATACAAACTCTCCGCAGCCTGATGGAGTAAGAATGCTGCGATCTTAATGTCGGTGGTAATTACTAAGGGAGTAATTATTTTAAGAAAGTTTGCACCCTTAGGAAACCAAATATCATAATAGCGCTGTGCTATAATTTTCTTTTCTGCTGGCGTTAATTCCTTGGGATTGGAAAAGTGTACACGCCCAGTATCATAAAGTAAAACACCTTCCTTAACGATATCGCTAAAGAAATATTGACCAAACTCAAGCCCCTCATTGATGTAGTCAATTTCATGTATTTCAATATTTAGTGCCTGCTGAATTTTTTCAGCACGTGTCGTAATCTTTTCATCTAATTCATATGTCTGCTCCGGATTGTCTTTAGTCACCACTAGAAAATCGTAATCACTGATGTATTCGTAAAGAATTCCGTCTTTCCCTTTGTATCTATTTTCTACATATGTGCCTTTGGCATAACTTCCAAATAAAATTATTTTTTCAGGGTTTGCGACTTCTTTAATAATATCGACTACCTGCAGGATTTGGTCTTGTTTAATTTGGGGGAGATATGAGAGGGAGGTTTTCAAGTATTTAAGATTATACCACAATTAAATTATATCGGCTAATATTTTAAGTGTATGGCCATTATTTATTTTACTGATCCCATAATGGGTTTTAAGTTGTCCTTATGTTACAAATTTTCTCAGGATTCAAATCACTTAATTCTTCGTGTTAAAACTGGCATATATAGCTAAAAGACATTTTTTCTTATATTTTAAAAACCGGCCGTTATTACTAACTGTTAATTGCAGTTATATCGGCAAGAACCTAAGAAAAATTTACAAACTAAAATTTGATTATTAATCTCTCAGAGCTTTAATTTTTTCAACAAAATCTAGCCATCCATGAACGTCATCCACAATAGCATCAGTCGTCCTACTCCAAGTATATAAATGCCAAAAATTTTCGTACCCAATATCTTTTGATTCCTGTTTAATTAATTCAACGCTGTCCGGGCCACAACACTCAGCAAATAACCAAATCCTTTTTACATAATTTAGCATGCTTTTACAATACACATCTTCTACTTCAGTTTTAGTAAGGTAAGACTTGCAACTTATTACTGCTATAGCCTTCTCCTTTTCGATAAATCTAAAATCCATAATATGCCCCATACCACCATCGCCGTTCCACCTTTTGTAATGGCCTTTTTTGTGTATAATAATATCGCACTCACCCGAACACGCATAACCATCATCGTCTATAATTTGTCCCCAGTTTACCTCTAGGTCAGATCCGGAAAGGCATTCCCTAATTGTATATACTAGCAATGCAGAAAAGCGTAAGCCTCTTGCAAAAGGGAATATCAAACCTTTCTCCGCTCCACCTTGTGCTTCTTTAGAACGAATAAATGGGTCTAATCGATAAGTTAGCAATTGGGCTTTGATTGTATTATAATTTTGTGTATCAAATGTTGAAAGATAACTACCAGCCATAGATTATTTTATTAGGGTTATTATGAGTTCAGATAAGGACAGCCTTTTTTGTTTAGCTATATTTCGAAGAATTATTTCACCTTCTTTTTTTATTTTGATGTTAACATATTCACCTTCGTTAGCAATTTCCTGAAAATTATTATCCCCAATAATTGACTTGATTATTTCTGACATCTGATTACTTGTTTTTGTAACGATATTTCTTGGTAGCCTTATTACTGATATTTTAATGTTTTTTGTAGCTGCCAATTTTTCAACCAGATCTAAAATATTTTCGTTCTTGTGTTGTTTTCTATAAGGCAATAGTATTTTTAATTCCTGGCTAGTAATCTTCTTTTCAACTATATGCGTTACTAATGTTATCGCATCACCTGCTGGAAATTTGCTTAACAGAAAAGCAATAGCAACGCTATCAATTTTTCTTTCTCTAAAAAGATCCTGAATTTCTGACGGCAGTTTAAGTACGCTTAAAAATTGCTGTAGCATCCCAATAGATATTCCAATGACTTTTGAAATTTCATTAAGGCTACCTAATTGATTTTTTAATTTGCTAATATCACTAGCTATCTCAACAATAGAAAAATTCCTTTTTTTTCTTTTAGTTGATAAAATCAATTTTGCAATTAATTCAGAATGATTTTCGCCGTTCATATTATGCTGCTAAAAATTCATTAGTTTGTAACCAATTTACAAGCGCTGCCATTGTCACTTCTTCAATTTCCAATGACAATTGCTTAGAGGCTTCTAACAATGCTTTATGTATTTTTGGCGGCAAGTTTAAAATAATTGTTTCTTCTAAACGCGGCCTTTTTGCATCCTCCAACAATTCATTTGTCGTTGCTTTTGGATTTTTAGTCCCAGCCTCTACCAACCTGTTTTTTTCATACTTTGATAGTCTTGTTAGTTGATCAATTAGTTCATCAGCCTTATTTCCATCCCCCTGTGAAGCATCAATAGCCCTTTTTGCATCCGCCATTGAAATTTTCCCTTCTGACAAATATGATTTTATTTTTGAAGTTGCCTGTTCTTCAATTTTAACATGGCTCCTAATCATCTTTATGCTAAACCCGGTATGTTCCTTAACCCTATACTCATCTTTCCCATAATGATTATATAATTTGGTGATGGCATTTGATGTATCATAAAAATTCATTTCCTGGCGGCACATATTTTCCGAAAGTGATAAAAGCAAAGACTGCATCTCATCAATTAACCCTGAAAAAGTAGCTTTTATCGTTGGTGCATTTAATTTTTGGTGTGCCAAAAAACGTCTTTGGCCTACAATTACATCGTAAGGCGGTTTACCTTCAACACCACGTAAAACAACTGGCTGGAGCAATCCATTTATCCTTATGTTTTCTGCCAATTCTTCAATGCCTTCCTGAGAAAAGGCAGACTGCAAATCAGAACGTACGTTTATCCCGTCAAGCCTAATTTGATTTATTGGCACATCAACTACATTGGTAATATCCATCTTTTTAAGATTTAAATTTAACTTCAAATGTTCACTCTAAATTTATAATACCAGGATCACAAAAAATCCCTAAGCCCTTTTTCTATTTTGTTTACCAAAAAATCAATCCCGCTAACATCCCTTTTTAAAACCTCTTTTTGAATAAGCTGCAGCCCATCATCAACATGCATCTTAACATACCTGGCAATATCTTTATCTGTTTTGTATAAATTATATTGTACACAAATCATAGCCAGGTAAATATCACTATGGTCACCAAAAAGCACCTTGCTGCTGTACTCTTTACCCTGTGCATCAGCTATCTCTGCTAACTGCATTTTTCTATCCTGTGAAACAGAATAAGTAAAAGCTATCCTGGCTATTACATTTTCGGCCCCTAGATTAAGTTTACTGGTTAATTCAGTAACTACTTCTTTATTCTGTTTGGATGTTTTTATCGCTGTAAACATTTATGCTAAGGTTTGGGATGATGAGTACAGTTTCACTGGCTCCACTTCTTTAAATGTCGATTCGTACTGGCCAAGCTGTTCAATAAAATAGCAACTGGCAACCCTTGATTGTAACAACCCGAATTCTTCTTCATTCAATTCTTTATGCAACAGCGGAAAAAGAATAACCTGCGAGGATACATTTGGATAAAAATCCTGGATAATATTCCGGGCATGTTCTTTATCAAATTTTTGCAACGGGCTGTCGATAAATACAGGGAACTTAATGTTTGATTCATCCACCAATGCTTTTAATAGTGCGGTTGCATACAACTGCTGTTCTCCTTTTGACAAACTATCTTTATTGATTTTCCTTTTGTAATGATCGTATAGTTCGATGTCAATTAAATCTCCTTGAATCGACACCTCTACTTTTTCAATAAAATTGCTTTTGTGCATCAGCACCTGCAACTCTGCTAATATTTTTTCTTCCAAGGAATGTTTCTTTCTATCTTTCAACTTATAAATAAAAGCCTCTAATTCCGAAATTAACCTTGCGGCTATTTCGTCTTTGGCTTTATCCTTATTTTCAATCGCGACTTTTTTATTTAACTCAGAAATTTGCATTGCTAGTGAATTCTGCTCAGTGGAGACGGCAATATTTTTAGCCTTCAGATCAATCACCTCATTTTCTATTTTATGAATTTCCGTATCCAATTGATTTTTGTCATTTCGGATTGCTTTAATTACCGGATCATTTTCTTTTGATTCCGCATCAGACAACTTACGGTTGATCATTGCAAGTGATGTCTGTTGCATTTTTAGTTCCGCCGCAAGTGATTTAAAACTTTTACTGAAAGAACTTCGTAGATTTTCGTGAACGGTATCAAAACGATTTTCTTGTTCTGCGGAAAAATCCAGCAATGGCTTAAATGTTATCAACCCGTGGGGTAATAAAGTTTTTTCAATCAAATGATAAAGCGAATTCATGTTTTTATCGTTATTGATCAAACCTGATTTCTTTATGGCATCTTTTAAAACGGCAGTTTTCCTTCTAAGCAAAGCATCATTATTTTGAATATCCTTCTGATCCTGCTCTCCATAAAGTTGTACTTTTATTTTTTCAATCTGTGAAGCTGCAATTGCCAATGGTGCAAGTTCCATCATTTCTTTCATCCTGTTCTTTAGCTTTAAATGATCCTGCTGCAACTGATCACGGACGATTTTAAAGTCTTTCATTTCTTCCAAAGTAATAGAGCTTCCTTCCCTGATCAGTCGCTCCTGAAACTTATCAGAAGCTATACGTTTTAACAGAAGCTCCTCTTCTTTCTCGGTAAGAAAAGTCGTTTGATGCTCTATTATTTTCCCGTTTTGTACGAATTGTTTTGTGAGCTTATCTAGTCTTTCCCGGTCAATCCCCTTTGCGCTTTTCTTTGATATGCGAAGCCTCAGATTTTCAAGGTCCCCCTTAAGGTCGAGATACTTTTTAATACCCAATACTTCACTATATGCGTTGCCCAAACTTCGCCTGTCTTCAATGCTGCGGACTTCCGCCAGCCCTACAATTTTCTCGGCGTCAAAGAAGAAAAACTTCGCAATTTCCTTTCTCAAAATAAAATCGTTGATGAAAATCTCAGGCCCTACTTCCTTTGTCAGTTCATTCGGCTGTCCATCTATTTTAACCGTTAAAGTTTCGGTATTGGTAGTTACATTGTATGAGCGGGTAATTTCCAAATCATTACATGGAATCACCGGAATAAATAATTTTTTAATCCGGATACTTACCGAAAAAGAAAACAGGTTCTGATTTAGTGTACCAGTATCATCCATTACAGACCTGTTCATCAGTTCCCTACAATAATTTTTATACCCTCCCCCATCATATATTTCTTTACGATATCGTTCTTCCACATCGGCCATCAATTTGCCATACAAACACCAAACCAACGAAGTCAATAAGGAGGTTTTGCCAAACCCATTATTACCGGTGATAATAGCCACATTTTTATCGTCTGTAACAGACAAATTAATTACGTTTTCACCTTTATATACCCTGAAATTATTTAGTATAATCCTGTCTATATACATTACAGCTGAGTCTTTTTTATAAATCTGTCAATGTGGGATTCAATATCGTTCTGCATCCCATAATTATTAACCAGTATGAATTTTGATTTTTGTAGTTCTAGTAATTCATTGATTAATGCCACATCATTGGGTTCGCAAACATCATTCAAAATATCATTTTCTTCTACGTTGCCAGTAAAATCATAATCCCGCAAATCAGTACCATATACTTTATTGTATATTGCTGCCACACTGTACTTAAAATAA
The DNA here is from genome assembly GCA_039922375.1 of Ferruginibacter sp. Lineage (GTDB taxonomy): Bacteria > Bacteroidota > Bacteroidia > Chitinophagales > Chitinophagaceae > Ferruginibacter. Next base: position 33,427 of record JBDSAA010000012.1, on the reverse strand, counting down.
CCATCCCTGTTCCAGGTAACCTGTATGGCAATCAATTCCTGGTAATTAATTAACATCATTTCGGGTTCCTTTATGCGGATCTCTTTTTGTGCTTCTAACAGCATTTCCAGCATATCCGCTCTTTTTTTCTCTGTATAGGCACCTATGCCCTCCGCTCCGTTTCTTCTTGTTGTTTCCCTGCCATCAGCATCATTCCTGGTTTCTGCTAACATGTCTCTGAATTGCATCATTGGTTCCATCCACTCTTCCCCATTGTCAATTAAAGCCTGCATGGAACTGTCTTTTTTCACTACGGTACAAACCCAGCAGCCAAAGCGGCTGTTCCCGCAGGAAGGAGTAGATATATCGGTAATTAAAGGACAATCGCCTCCGGTAGCATTATTATATATTGTTACCAGGTTCCTGTTGGAAGCACCCCAAGGTGATGGATTTTGTAAAAGGTATTGCCAGACTTCTTTCGTAGTTACATCAGTAATGGGCGCATATACATAAGCATTCGGCAGCGGGTGCTTTCTTAAACGGCTACTTTCAACCTGGCTTTTATTTTTCTCAATACTCCTCGCTCTTGAATTGCTTTCATCTTTTCGGGTTCCCAAAAGTATAATTGCCTGACCGACCTCGCTTATTGTGGATTTAATAAATTCGGAAGTAGGATTAATTTTTAATCGGTCTGTACACCAACGAAAGGTATTGTTTGGTGCAGGGTACCCCTTGCCCAACAGATTTACCCAAAATGTATCTTCCAGTAAAGGTGTGGTTTTCTTTACATACACAGGCATGGATTGAACCATTGCAGCCTTTTCAAGAAGTTGCAATACTGTATTTGTATACTTGATTATTTTAGGGTTTTCTACAAGAGTGTTATTACAAACAACATATATTTGCCTGGTTCTAAGGCCGGCCGGTTGAGTCATTAACGCCTGCCATACAAGCTGCAATAACATTGTCGAATCTTTTCCACCACTAAATCCAATAATCCAGGGTATATTTCCATCATCTTCGAAATATTGTTCTATTATTTCTTGCTTAAGCTGTTTTAAATCAAGGGCCATCGTCTTAAAATTAGGAGTAAAGATATTAACGGATAAGATAAGCCAAATTTTTATATTTCCTAATAAGCGACAGGGGGTGTTTATCGAAAAAAGAACGAAACGTATAACAATGATTTAAAACATCTAATAAGCCGGATCGGAGAAGCCAAGAAATGAGATTAAAACGCCATTTTAAATCAGACACCACATATTATAAGAACTTCCTCTATAGCGCAGGGATAAGGCGTTGCTAAAGTGCGTGGTTTCCTGTAACCTTCTGATGATCTTAATTTGCCATATAGCAAAACAACAAAAATAAACTTTCAACACATCGGTACACATAGATATCATAGCTATCATAGATTTCTTTGTTCCATTTGCCCGCCCAAGTACATTAGCTTCTGATCATTTCACTGAACACTTAGACCTAACTAAGACTTATGTTAGTTAAATTCGTTGTCATCACAATACTCCCTAAATTTGTTGCAGTTCTGTTACACCAAAGTCATAGATGCTATTCTCAAGAAGCGGCTGTATACCGGCAAGATTTTGAGATAGCGCAGATATAACCGAATGTTCATACTAAATTCAACTACCTTAAAAAATATCTTAGTTGGTACAAACACCTTAAATCATTTTAATGAAAGCAAAATGCAAAAAATAAAAATAAAAACTTAAACAAACCTCGACCTGCAGGTATAACGCAGATTTCTTTATTCCACTGTCTGGTAGGTGAGTTAGCTTACTAATTATGTGTTACCTAAAAATTTATTTGATTGACATTTACGTAAAGATTTTTTGGGGGAGGTTACTAATTGTTCATGAATGCTAAGAATTTGAATCGCAGACTTTTAAAAATATTCAAAATGCAAATTATCATTAACTATTTACATAAAAGTTAGTTAGAATTTAAACGGAATACCATGTCATCAAGAAAAGAACAAAAAATAAATGAGTTTTGTAAGGAAGGAAATCTAGAAGATTTCAGGGAAGTCTTAGCGCTGATCATTGAAGAAATGGAAAAATCTGGATGTCGTATTTATGCTCGCTACAATGAGAACAGATCCTCTCACGAATTCTTTGTGAAAGATTGTTGTATGCGGATTTGTTTAAAAGATATATATAATGAACCTGTAGAACTCATATGGACAATACTCCATGAATTTGGGCATCATCTTTCCGGTAGAGTTAAGTTTGACGAAATTGATTCGTCGACGAAAATCAATCGTGAAAAAATTGCTTGGGAAAAGGCGAGGCCTTTTGTATTAAAATTTCCTTTGCTCGCAGAAAAGATAAAAAAATTTGATAGCTATGCTGAGGAGTGTTTGAAGGGCTACATAAATGGCCTAAAAATCAGTTTGCCAGACACACCGGTGACGATTTATTAGTTGCTCAACCAGAGGTGCGCCGAACTGCATGACCCCTTTGAAATGACAATAACAATTTTCTGAGAAAAGTGTATGCTTTGGGATGACGAAGGTTAAAGGCAATTATAAAATTTATTCGGGATACGATTTATTTTGAGAACGTAGAGGTTGGCAGACAAGAAGATGACTTCTATAAATTTGCCGTGATACGACTGTGTAGGTTTAATGCAGATAGCAATCGTTTTTATTTGGTAAGGTTCAAGGACTTGGGCGACACTACTGGACATGAACTTTGGATTATTAAAAATGAGTTGAATAAACGACAGACAAAAGCCGAGCGCTAACATCGTTTTGGTGCAATAATGGCTCGAAGTACTTAATCCAAGCATCTCAACAAATATTTATTTTATTATTGTTTCGGCTGACACTACGCTACTGTGCAGGGCCTTAACGTGGCGGTAATTTTAAAAATACATCTATAATGAGTGACGCTTTTTCTAAAATCGAAAGTTTTCTATTTGACATATTGGGACTGGTATTACCAGGAGTAATCTTTTTTGCTTTACTGATCTTTCCAATATCCTTGATTGACATTTCTAAGATTCCTCCTAAAATAATAGACTCCTCATTTATCCTTTCTGAATTATCCACGATTTCAAAAATCATTAAATCATATTGGATGTTAAATTCCAGTCTAGTAATAACTGTGATAATAATATTATCATATTTGATAGGACATTTTATAAAAGTATTTGCAATCATTAAATATGAATTCCTAACTGCAATTTTTGATAAATCTATAAATAAATGGGTTATTTGGGTATTCGATAAATTAAAGCTAAAAATAAATAACGTTGTTACTCGAATCTTTCATGTCCCTATGTATGATACAAAATTGTACAAATGGTTAAAGTACCTCTATTTGCCTTTTAAAACCACACTAATAAAGATATTTGTGTTTAGGCCACCCGACTACTTTTCGGACAACAATGCCTTAAGAACAACTTGCGTAAGTATTATAAACACAAGAATAGGTTCTTCTTATCCGGATAAGTGGTATTCGGTTTATAAGTTTTCATCAATAATTAACAGTCAAGAAAATATAAAGTCTTTAGCCAGTAGTTTTTTAGCAAAATATAATTTGTATAGGTCCTTGGCTTTCATATTTATTTTTTCAACTATTTATTATTACTTTTTTTTCAAGGCCTCTGCTAATTACATTCTTCCAGAATTAAAAAAAATAGTATCTCTTATTTTATTACTATCAATATCACTTTGGTTTACGTTTCATTACAAATACAAGCGATACTGGACTCTTTGCGGAAACGAAACACTGGTATCTTTGTACTACTTTTTGAATAAAAAGAAAATTAATGAAACCTGACAAAATATTATTTATCGATACAGAGACGGGCGGTTTAGATCCGTTTGTAAATAGTCTATTATCAATAGCCTTTGTTGTATGGCAAAACTTCAACATAATTGACACTAAGGAAATTTTTATTAATGACGGAATTCTCAATGTAACCTCTCAGGCACTTGAAATAAACGGAATAGATATTGTCAATCATAGCAATATTTCTGTTACACCTGAGATTGCTATCAATCAAATAGAATCATTTCTTGAGTTGCATTTTGAAAAGGACGAAAAAATTACATTAGGTGGTCATAATATTAATTTTGATGTTAACTTCTTCAAACATTTTTTATCAAAAAATCACTATACGTATCACAAGAGGTTTTCACACAGAATTGTAGACACCGCAACTATTCTATACTATTTGTATTTGGGAGGCAAGATTAAGCAGAAAACAATTTCATCAACAGAGGCCTTTAATATATTTGGAATTGTAGTGAATAAGCGTCACTCGGCTATTGGAGATGCAATTGCAACAGCAGAGCTTTTTACAATCCTCTTGAGAATTATTTCCAATAATGCAAAGGTTAAAAATTCTATCCCAATCGATTTACCTAAACTCTTTAAATAAAACTACCGCGAACAACAACAAAAACTCTTTTTTGAGTCACACTATTATTTTCTTCTTTCATATAAAATTTCCATGCTTCAATAATTTTACCTGGGTCAACATTAGTTTGTGTTATAGCAAACCACATATCGAATAAATCTCCCTTTTCGCCTCTGGTACAGTGCACGCATTTTAGTGCCCAATAACTCCGCCAACTTGTAGGTGGGTATTAAAACTTCACCGGTATACCATTCAGATTGCATAGCATATTTTACATCCTGAATGCCAAAAATTGTATGGTGCTCCCTGCAATTAACTTCGACTTTTAATCTTAATGGAATCCCGCTCTCTGAGTCAAAGCGATAAATCAATGTATTGTTATGTTGTTTTTGTTTTCGCATTGGTTTGTCACCCAAAAAAGATAACACCTCCCGAAGCTTATCTATAATTGGTCCAAATGGCTCTGTAGTAATTTGTACCAAATCGATGTCTTCAGAATACCTTGTGGCTGGGGACAGATATAATTTATGCAATGCAGTTCCGCCTCTAAATGCCAATCTCTCTTTTAAATATGCATCGTTATATATTACCATCAATGCCCGTTCAATTACCAGATCCTGTTCTACCTGGAAATCCTCCTGCCAGGGAGCTTTTTTACGCCATGCAGTTATATAAGCCTGTGGAATCATAAATCTGTTTCTATTGCAATATTTTGCACAACTTTCCAATCGTTACCGGTTATCATTTCAGGCTTTTTCTTTTGCGGCCTCAATAGCACCGGGAAATAATTGACTGTTTTTAAATAGTCTTTTATGGGATCGCTTAAATCCCTCCTACTCAAAATCTCTTCAAGCAAAAAGCCTAATCGCTGAACTGCAGTTATAGGAGAATACCGTTTTGCCAGATCGAGCATTTTATTGGCATCTATACTTTCACAGAGTTCATCCAGCACTGTAGCAACCCTATTAAGGCCGCCGGATTGATCAAAATAATATACCAAATCCAAGGCAGTTAATTCAGGCGATGAAACGTTTATGTATCCTGTATCCACTTTCCTTTGCACTACATCATTGTTAGCCCATTCCTTTTTTATGTAGAAGTTTATTTTCAGGTTATCGTTATTAATATTTCTTAAACTTGGTTTAATTGTGATCACCGAAAAGGATTGAGGCTGCTGGTGTGCAGCTCCATAAAAAGATGCTGCATTTAGCAGGCCTACATAATAGTCTTTCCCTAAAAATTTCATCAATTCTGCAATAAATAATGATGGAGGAAGGATGCCTTTACTTCGATATTCCGGGGTGATGATTACATAGAACTCATTTCTTATCAAAGCAATCTCTCTCTTCTTCTTAAGTCTTTGTAGCGCCTTCTTAATAGCTTCATCCGACTGTTCAAATTGACTCCTTACTTCCGGCAATGAAAAGGCATACCTTCCATTAGAACGCAGTTCATTAACAAAATCCTCTAAGTATCTATAATGCCCTATCATTTAAGCTTTTGTTTGAAAAAAGGGATGGTGTTTATCCCTTTTTGCAGATACAAACTTAATTGTTATTCTGGCTTGGTCAAACTTTTTATTACCTCTATTTATTTTATCCTTGCTTTAGGAAGCCGTGGAGACAAAGGGCTATGGTACTGTGACAAGCAGTGATTGCCATTGCATTATTACTACTTTACAGGGTCAAATTTTTACCGGCATTGAAATTAATGATTGCAAAAGATGAAGTGATACCGCCTGATAACACAGATGCAAAGCAACTATTTAATTTATTGTATCAAAAAGACTGGGTGGTATTTAGCAAAGCCCCCTTTGGCGGCCCGCATGCTGTGATTGAATACCTGGGCCGCTATACCCATAAGGTAGCCATCAGCAATCATCACATACAAAGTATAAATGGCAACAATGGCACCGTAATTTTTTGCTACAAATATTATGCTGATGGTGGCACAAAAAAAACAATGACCCTTGTTGCAGCAGAATTCATCCGCCGCTTTCAGCAACATATTTTACCAGCCTGTTTTACCAAAATAAGAACCTACGGATACCTTGCCAACAGGGAACGCAGGCAGCGGGTCAATGAGGTGCTGCTGCAAATGAAACTGTCTTTGCATCAGCAAGCTGCACAAATACCAATGCAACTATACCTGCTGGAAAAATATGGCATTGATACTACTGAATGCCCCCGCTGCAAAAATAAACCCCTGCAACTGATACATGTATTTTACCAGTGGAAGCACGCCGCAGATGACGGATAAAACAGCATAGCCTCCGTACTTTGTGATACAGCATTGCTATAACGCCGAAGCGTAAGGGCAAACTATACAGTTAAAAGAAATAAAGAAATAAAACTGCTAAAATGCAAAAGGTAAAACCTATTTTTAAAATAACATTCATGCTGAAGGCAATAAAAAAAGCCATCAGACTGAAATTAAATCACATAAACCAACAGCCAACACCAACGCATTGTAAAAAACCATCCGATACTTTACTCCACAGGTAGCTTACGGCAACATCAGTCAACTCAAAAGTATCCGCAATGCCCCCCGGCAACATTTTTACTGCGGGGCTTTTTAAAGGGGCATCGCGGATACTTTTCTATGTGTTGTGCGTCACTTTAAACGACATCCTGCAAACATTCAAGCATCCAAGAATTTGTCGACACGACCCAACGCAATTTTTAGCACATTGCAAGGCGCACAAAATCCCGACACAAAGCCAACCTTGCAAAGAGCTAAAAATGCCAACACACAGCCAATCCACCCCGGCTGACGAATATCAATCATCATTTGTACGACACTTCAACAATATAACTTTACTGAGCACCCATGCCCACCCACCACCCAGCGGACTGAAAGTTGTTGAACTACACTTTAAACTTCAACAAACTAGTACCACTCAATAATCAACTAATTTTTACAGTGCCCTACAGTTAAGGTTCTTATTTGTTTTCAACATAAAGTGGACAATTCCTTAGCATTGTTTTAATCTTAGGGTTTATTATTGTGATGATTTTGGTTGTGGTTGTTCCTTTTAGGGACGACAACATTAAAAGGGAATTTGGTGAAAATCCAAAACTATCCCCGTAGCTGTAAACTTCTTAAAAGTTGTTTAATCTTCACGCCACTGTTGTTACAAACGGGAAGGCTTTAAACAATGAAGTGAGTCAGAAGACCTGCCAATAATCAAACAAGTAACAAAGCTTTCGGGTGAAAGGCATATGTACTGTTGGTTACGCCGCTTATTTGCTGGCTTTACTTTTCAGCACTACATATTTCAGCCGCAGTTAAAACAAAAAATATTTACAATGAAACACAGTGATGAAATTCTTTTAAAAGAAAACAAAGACCGGTTTGTAATACTGCCTATCAACTACCCAAAAGTTTGGGAACAATACAAAAAACATGAAGCAAGTTTTTGGACTGCCGAAGAAATTGATTTAAGCGGTGATGGCAAAGACTGGGAAAATTTGAATGATGGCGAACGCCATTTTATAAGCCATGTGCTGGCATTTTTTGCGGCAAGCGATGGGATAGTGAACGAGAACCTTGCTGTAAATTTTATGAGTGAAGTGCAGTTGCCGGAGGCAAGATGTTTTTACGGCTTTCAGATAATGATGGAAAATATACACAGCGAAACTTACGCTTTATTGATTGACACTTACATTAAAAATCCAGTCGAGAAACATAAACTATTTCATGCCATTGACACAATACCTGCGGTAAAGAAAAAAGCAGAGTGGGCTTTGCGGTGGATTGATAACGGAAATTTTGCTGAACGGCTTGTAGCATTTGCAGCAGTAGAAGGTATATTTTTTAGCGGTAGTTTTTGTTCCATTTTCTGGTTAAAGAAAAGAGGCTTGATGCCAGGGCTTACATTCAGTAATGAGTTAATAAGCCGTGATGAGGGCTTGCATTGTGAGTTTGCCTGTTTGCTTTACAGCATGTTGCAAAATAAATTAACAGAAAAACAGGTGCAAGGAATAATAAGCGATGCCGTAATTATTGAAAAAGAATTTATAACCGAAGCTTTACCTGTTGGATTAATTGGCATGAACGCAACACTTATGCAGCAGTATATTGAATTTGTAGCAGATAGATGGCTGAGTGAATTAGGCTATTCAAAAATTTATAATGCGACTAATCCATTTGATTTTATGGAACTTATTTCACTGCAAGGCAAAACAAACTTCTTTGAAAAAAGAGTAGGTGATTATCAAAAAGCTGGTGTAATGAACAATAATGAAGTACAAACATTTTCAACAGAAGAAGATTTTTAAAAATTACTAACTAACCCCATTAAATATTTAGCACATTATGTTTGTAATAAAAAGAAACGGAAAAAAGAATCCGTAAAATTCGATAAAGTAACTGCAAGAATAGAAAAGTTAAGTTACAGCCTTAGCCCAATGGTAAATGCAATTGATGTGGCTAAAAAAACTATTGAAGGTATTTATGAAGGCGTGCCTACAACCGAACTGGATAATTTAGCAGCAGAAACAGCCGCTTCATTAACCATTGCTCATCCTGATTATGCTATCCTTGCTTCAAGAATTGCAGTAAGCAACCTGCATAAAAATACAGTAAAGTCTTTTTCTGAAACTATGAGAAAGCTTCATCAATATAAAAACAAGACAACTGGTAAACTATTGCCGCTTATTGCAGATGATGTAATGCAGATTATTGAAGGAAATGCAGACATTTTGGACAGTACTATTATTTATGACAGGGATTATGCTTTTGATTATTTTGGTTTTAAAACACTGGAAAAATCTTACTTGCTAAAGATTGATGGAAAGATTGCCGAACGTCCGCAACACATGTATATGAGAGTGGCGATAGGTATTCATAAAAATAATATTGATGAGGCACTAAAGACTTATCACCTTATGAGTGAGCGGTGGTTTACACACGCCACCCCTACTTTATTTAATGCAGGTACACCCAAACCACAAATGAGCAGTTGTTTTCTTTTAACCATGAAGGATGATAGTATTGATGGCATTTATGATACGTTGAAGCAAACTGCAAAAATTTCTCAAAGTGCCGGTGGCATTGGGCTGTCTATTCATAATATACGGGCAACGGGCAGCTATATTGGCGGCACTAATGGTACCAGCAATGGCCTTATTCCAATGCTACGGGTGTTTAACGACACTGCAAGATATGTGGACCAGGGTGGTGGAAAACGCAAAGGGGCTTTTGCTATTTATTTAGAACCCTGGCATGCCGATGTATTTGAGTTTTTAGACTTACGCAAAAATCATGGTAAAGAAGAAATGAGGGCAAGAGATTTATTCTTTGCATTATGGGTGAGTGATTTATTTATGAAACGGGTGGAGGCAAACGAAAACTGGAGTCTGTTTTGCCCCAATGAAGCACCGGGATTAAGTGAATGTTGGGGAGAAGCATTTGAAAATCTTTATACCAAATATGAAACAGAAGGCAAGGCAAGAAAAACAATTAAAGCACAAGAGCTTTGGTTTAAAATATTAGAATCGCAGATAGAAACCGGCACACCATATATTTTATATAAAGATGCAGCTAACAGTAAAAGTAATCAGCAAAATCTGGGTACCATAAAAAGCAGTAACCTTTGCACCGAAATTTTAGAATACACATCACCTGAAGAAGTGGCCGTTTGTAATCTTGCCTCATTAGCATTGCCCCGTTTTGTTATTGATGGAAAGTTTGACCATGAGAAATTATATGAGGTAGCTTATCAGGTTACCAAAAATTTAAACGCTGTAATTGATAATAATTATTACCCAATAGAAGAAGCCAAAACTTCCAATATGAAACACCGCCCTGTTGGCTTGGGTGTACAAGGCTTGGCAGATGTATTTATTTTATTGCGTTTGCCTTTTGAAAGTGAACTGGCTAAAATGCTCAATAAAAATATTTTTGAAACCATCTACTTTGCTGCCATGACAGCCAGTAAAGATTTAGCAAAACAATTTGGTGCTTATGAAACTTTTGCAGGTTCACCAGTTTCAAAAGGAATATTTCAGTTTGATATGTGGGGTGTTACACCAACCGACCGCTGGGATTGGGAAACATTGCGTCAGGAAGTAATGGAGCATGGTGTAAGCAACTCATTGTTGATTGCACCAATGCCAACAGCATCCACATCACAAATATTTGGCAACAATGAGTGCTTTGAACCATACACAAGCAATATATATTCAAGAAGAGTTTTAAGTGGTGAATTTATTATCGTTAATAAACATCTGCTTAAAGACCTTGTACAGCTTGGCTTGTGGAATAATGCAATGAAAAATAAAATTATTGCAGCAAATGGTTCCATTCAACAGATAGATGAAATTCCAGCCGACATAAAAGAATTGTACAAAACAGTTTGGGAAATAAAGCAACGCAATATTATTGATATGGCTGCTGATAGAGGAGCATACATCTGTCAATCGCAATCGTTGAATTTATTTGTAGATAATCCAACTACTTCTAAACTTACTTCTATGCACTTTTACTGCTGGAAAAAAGGATTAAAAACAGGAATGTATTACTTGCGTACGCAAGCAGCCACACAAGCAGTTCAGTTTACTGTGGAGAAGCAAGGCAGTAAAGAAGTAGAGCCGGTAATACCAAACATCAACACTCAAAATATAGAACATGTAAATGATATTGAACCAACACAAACTGATGGACCAACCTGTAGTATGGAAGATGGTTGCGTTAGTTGTGGTTCTTAAAAGTATATTAATAAATGAAATATTATGGCGCATCCGCTTTTATGCTGGGATATAGTAATGGAAGGCTCGGCAAGGCGAAAAGAATTTGCAAAAGACATTACAGCATTGCAAAATTGTATTAAAGCTAACGGCTGGTATACACTGTTGGAAAGTGCAGTTGACAACTGTATAGTTTGGGAAAACAAAACAATCATTGTAACAGACCCTGCATTACAAATTATTTTAGCTACAAAAAATATTTATGAAATGAACGGTTATCAACCCCATGAAGTGATTGGCAAGCACCCTAAAATGTTTCAGGGTGAAGCGACCAGTATAGTATCAAGAAAGAAAATAAAAACTGCTGTTGAAAAGCAAGTGCCGTTTGAATGTGATATTGTAAACTATCGTAAAGATGGAAGGATTTACACCTGCCATATTGAAGGCTATCCCATTTTTAACAGAAAAAAACAATTAGTAAATTTTATAGCCATTGAAAATGCAGCATAATGATAACCAATGATGAAAAAATAGAGCAATCTGTTACAAGGATATTCAAAGCCGTTTTTCCTGACAGTACCAATCACTATGACACTTTATTTGGTGGTACTGCCATGCCCTTAATGGACGAAGTGGCAGTTATTACGGCTACCCGTTTTAGCCGACAAAAAATGGTAACGGTGAGCAGCGACAGGATAGATTTTAAGAAACCTATCCCAATCCAATGAATCGCACAAAACCGAAGTTGCCAATATACAAACGCTAATGACCAATATGATTGACGGACTGTTGATTTGCCATTCTAAAGAAACCAATACTTTTGATCACATTAAACTACATGCAAGAAGAGGTATACCCATCGTGCATTTTGACCGGGTTTGTGAAGACATGGCCACTTCCAAAATAATGGTAGATGATGTGAACGGAGGATTTTATATAACGGAACATTTGATACAACAGGGTTATCAACGTATTGCATTATTGGGCGGACCTGAACATTTGGACATTACGCTAAAAAGGGCATTAGGCTATAAAAATGCGCTTCGTAAATATGGGATACCACTCAATGATGCCCATATAAACTATTGTGATTTCAGTAAAGAAAATACGCTGCTTGCCGTAAAAGGTTGGTTAAAATTACAAAACAAACCAGATGCTATTTATTCTATCTGTCACAAAGGCGCCATTGATGCTATGTTGTACTTAAAAGAAAATAACATCAAAATACCCCGGCAAATGGGAGTAGCTGCTTTTGGCAATGATCCTACAGCAGTAATTATTGAACCCGGCCTAACCGCATTTGATCAGCAACCATTTAAGATTGGAGAACTAGCAGTGCAGGAATTTTTAAATCAATTGTTGCAAGGAGCCAATTACCAGATAAAAACAACTGTGATAAAAGGTGAACTGATTGTTCGTAGTTCAACACTTTTAAAAGGGAATGGAATCAATTAAAATTTGCCAACAAGAGACCGATAAGATTACCGCACGGCTTATTTATTTCCATTGCTTCAATAACATGATTTACAAACCCATAGTCGATTTTTAGCCTGAAAAAGTACAAAGGTAACTGCTGTGGGGGTGAAAGATGTGGTGATCAGCCTATTGAACAAGGTAAGAAAATACGAAATATCTAAATTACTTCTTTAAGAGGTGCGGCATATTTCGGGCTTCCATGAACTGAACCAGTTGCTGCAGGTGATGAAAGGTGAAGCCTGGAATGGTTCTCAAGTAATCATTTATAGAACTGGCATTTCGCTTTTACCGTTTAAATGTTGAGCCCCTGCATTCCATTCAGCTTTAGGATAAATTGCAGTGTAAATTTGAGAAGAAAAATTTGATTTACAAACTCTTTAAATTCATCTTAATGTGGAGTAACTTGTACTAAGGTTTTTTCTGCATTCATTGTCCTAGGTTTATTCTTATTAAATGGAATTATGAAACCAATTTTTAACCTCAATTAGTAGAGCCCGTTCCGCTCTCGCAATTCCATGTAAGTCGTAAACACCTTTTAATTTTCAATTAGCGGAAATAAATAATTCATTGCATCGCACTAAAAAAGTATTCAATTTATAAATTATTCGTTTCCAGGCAATCCACCTGCTTTACAATACACTTCACTCTATCTCAATCGATCCGATCCGCTTTTTTGCTCTACAATTTGCTCAACCTGCGTTTTTCTGTAAAATTTTATTCCCGATTGATAAACTTTTAAAAACGTTTCTGCATAAAATTTGAACAGCTCATCATTACCAACAAGATTCAACCACGACTTAAAACCGATTACATGGCCGAACTATTTAAATTGTTAACCGCTGTTCATCCCCTATCGGATGGCTTGGTTGACCATCTTACAAAAATCATCCACACCAAAAAGCTGCCAAAAAAAAATTTCCTGCTAAAAGCTGGTCATTTTTGTCGCGAAATTTGTTTTGTTGAAAAAGGTTTACTCCGATGCTTTTATATCAATGGAGAATCAGAAGTGTGCTCTTGGTTTATGAAAGAAGGTGATATCATTATTTCAATTGAAAGCTTCTTCCAACAAAAAGAAAGTTATGAATCCATTCAGGCTTTGGAAGACTGCACTCTTCATTATATTGAATACGCCGAACTCAATTATATCTATCAAACCTTTTCGGAATTTAATTTCATAGGCCGGGTGTTAACGGAAAAGTATTATCAATTATGGGCTGCGCAATTATATGCGCTTCGGATGAAACAGACACCTGAAAGATATAACTGGCTGCTTGAAAATCACCCGGGCCTGGTTTTGCGTGTGCCTGCAAAATACCTGGCTTCCTACCTGGGTATTACGGAAGTAACCTTAAGCAGAATAAAAGGAAATTTATAATTTCTTATCTTTTTTTAATTCGGATGGCCTGTTTCCGTTTGTAATTTTATAACAACAAAACGCACTACCATGAAACATTTATTCTTCATCGTTGGGATGTTACTCATGCTAAATTCATGTAAAAAAGAAAGCATTGAAAAGGAAAAGCAGTTCTTCAATTTTGAAACACTAAAAAAGCAATTAAGTGACAGCCTCAGTAGATCTGAAATGCAACAACTTAATTTTAATAGTGCGATAATTACAAGATATGCGGATACCGGATACTCTTTATTAAGAATACCTTTTCTAAATAAAAATATAGCCACAGATTTTGTGTTACTAAAAATTGAAAAAAGTGGTAGCTTTTCATTGGGTAAAGTAATCAACCTGAGAAGAAATCAGCAACAACCTTACATAAAACAGAACAGCAATTTCGAAGGTGAAATAAATATTCATTTTTTGAACGGCAAGCTTGTATTAAAATCAGCAATTATAAATGGGTATATTGAAGCTTACCACCCAAAAAAGCTTGATAATTCAGTGCTTAAAGAGGCAGTAGTGCCGGTACCTCTCCTGCCTGAAGTTGTATTATTTTCTACGTATTCACAAAATGGAGCCTGGGATTTTTCCAATTGGTATAATCTCTCAAGTTTTTTAGACCCCTTTAGCAATGGTTATAACAACACAGGAGATTATTATTCCAGTTCCAGTCCTTTAGATTATATTGAGTATGGAAATATTAACGCTGCTCCCTTTGAAGATCATGCTGTGTTGATCGATTATGAACCAGTCGAAGATTTATCGCCGATTAATCTCAAAGAATACGTAAGATGTTTTAATGATGTACCTGATGCTGGCGCTGTTTGCACCATTAAGATATTAACAGACATTCCGGTTGACAAAGATCCCAATGCATTTTTCAATTGGGACAATGGTTCCCCTGGCCATACTTTTCTTCAGATCACGAAGGTAAATGGTTCACAAAGCGTTCAGCAAAATATTGGGTTTTATCCTGTAAGTGGGTGGAAAAGCACATTGACTCCAGCACCGACACCAGGCAAATTTGTTGATAATGATGATCATGAATTCAATGCATCATTGACAATGAATTTAACGCCGGAACAACTGCAAAGCACCTTAATCCACATGCAATATTTAGCTAACTTTATACAGTACGATATTGACGAATTTAATTGTACAGATTTTGCGCTAAACGTATTCAATTATAGGCGTGGTGGAAATCAATTAACGATACCTATGTATGATATCCCTGGTGGTACAGCGGCGGGTGGTACTGCTACCCCGCAAGGATTGTATCAGAAACTAAGCAGCATGAAGAAACAAGGAACCAACGAATCAAATAATATTATTATTCCGGGTGTCAAAGGATTCGTAGGTAGCAGCAACGGTCCATGTAATTAAAAAATTATTATTATGAAAGCGATAAAGATTCTTAGCCATCCGTTTGTACTAGTCATCTGTTTCTTAATGATTTTGATTAGTGGCCAACATTTAGGCGGGTTTTATTTGCTCTATATATTGTTGGGGCTTTCCCACGGTGCAATTCATTCTTTATTGGCCATAGCCGGTGTTGGGGTACTCCTATTTAGCAATTACAAATATAAGAGAGCGTTTGTGTATCTCATTGAGCCAATACTAAATATTAGTGGCGTAATCCTTCTTAGTCTGTCATTGTTTCTTTTTTTCTACAATGATAAACAACAATATAATTATTCCACCTTGTATCAAACTGTTCCCCTAATTACCATTGCAATTTTTGTTATGTCGGTTGCAACCTTTGTAAGTATTAATTTGAAAAAACTTCAACGCACCGTTACTGGTTAGCAGTTTCCATTGCGTTTTCGGCTGAAGTGTATTGTTTTGTGAATTTGAAAAATGTGAAGTATGTTAAACAATATTAGCTGGGCAGGCTACGTCAAATCCATTGCCCTTATTATACTGGTTTATTACACAACTGTTTTTATACTGTACTACCGTGTGGAGATACTTCGCCTGATCAGCAAAAAGCGCCTCGTTAGTATACAAGGTCATGCAGTAAACACAGGTGATCAAATCGCGGCCAGCGACCCGGAGCTATTTCCTGTTGTTCATCTGCTGATGGGAGAACTGCAGCAACTACTACATCAAACAGCATTACTAAGTAATTCAAAACCGGTGCTGGTTGATCAATTAGAAAAAATCCTTACCAGCCATCAGGGGCTTGCACACACAGCTTTTATTCCCGCCATTAATAAATTTTTAATCGAAGAAAGTTCAAAACAATGTTTTATTCACTTCAGTGAAGAGGAAGTAAGTGCGCTATGGAAAGGAAGTGAATGAGCTTGTATTTGACTCCGGCACGTTCCCTTGCAGGTCTCCGTAGGATCTGCGGGACTGCCGGTCTTTAAACCTCTTTTATTAAACATCTAAAATATACGTATGAAAAAAATGAAAATGATTTGCAGAAGTAACAGAGCGAAACTTACTCAATTGACAACCGCTGCGCTGTGTTTTTTAATAACTGTTAATTGCGTAGCACAAAACGGCAATGCAGGTATCAACGCGGCCAACACACAAGTAAGAAGTTATTTTGCTTCCGGCACAAATCTGATGTATGCTGTGGGGGCCATCGTGGGATTGATCGGGGCAGTTAAAGTATACCAGAAATGGAACAGCGGTGATCCTGATACCGGCAAAGTTGCTGCGGCATGGTTCGGCAGTTGTGTGTTCCTGGTGGTAGTTACAACAGTAATTAAAAGTTTTTTTGGCCTTTAATCCGCATTGTGCAGTATGGCAAACAGCGTTTACCAAGTCAACAAAGGCATCAATAAGAGCATTGAATTTAAAGGCCTAAAAGCGCAATATATCTGGTGGCTCGGAGGTGGTATAGTGGGTTTATTAGTGTTGTTTGCCGTGTTGTACATCGTTGGTTTAAATACACTAGTATGCCTGGCCGTTATAGCCATCGCGGGTACACTCCTTTTTATTTACATCTACCATCTAAGTAATACCCATGGCGAATACGGTATGATGAAAAGGTTAGCAGGGCGCAGTATACCCCGAACCATTAAATCAACATCAAGAAGACAATTTTTTTATGGAAAGAAAACTGGAAAAAGCACTGCCCATTAAAGGTGTAGAAAATAACTGCATTTTGTCTAAGATGGGAGACATAACGGTCGCATATGAAGCGACACTACCGGAAATATTCACCTTGTCGGATGAAGACTATGAAGCTTTTCACCAGGTCTGGATCAAAGCGATCAAGGTTCTCCCCCGGCATACCGTCTTTCATAAGCAAGATTGGTTTATAGAAAGCAAATACAATCCGGATTTTACAAAGGAGGATACTAGCTTCCTGTCACGAAGCAGTGATCGGTTCTTTAACGAGCGGCCATTTTTAGATCACCGCTGTTACATCATGCTGACAAAGAAACCATCACGGCGCAAAGACTCCAGCTCTTTATTCTCAACCCTTCTACGCAGTTCTATTGTACCCGAGGAAACCATTCAGCCATCGCTTGTTCAGGATTTTATGGATAGCTGCGGACAGTTCAAACGCATATTGGAAGATTGTGGTTTTGTACAGCTAAAAAGATTAATGGATGATGATTTGCAAAGCAGTGAAAACACAGCAGGTCTGATTGAGCGGTATTGTTTTCTTTCTGAAAAAAAGGACCTACCTGTTATAAAAGATATTACATATACAAATGGAATAAGGATAGGCGATCAATATTGCCAGCTTTATACATTGGCCGATGCAGTGGAATTACCACCCTTCTGTGGTGCTCGAATTAATTACGATAAGTATTCAACAGACAAGTCAAAATTTAGCATTGGCTTTGCCTCCACTCTGGGGCAACTACTTCCCTGTAGCCATCTCTATAATCAATATATTTTTATAAGTGATGCGCAAAAAACCATCGCTAAGATGGAAAACAAAAGGCTGCGGTTGCAGTCGCTCTCTGCCTATTCGAGGGAGAATACCATAGCCAGGGATGCTACTAATGACTTTTTGAATGAGGCGATCACTCAGCAACGTTCGCCTGTAAAAGCACATTTTAATATCCTTGCCTGGACGGATGATAAAGAAAAATTACCTGACTTGAAAAACCTGGTGTCAAGTGCCTTAGCCCAAATGGATGCGGTACCGAAGCAGGAGCTGTCGGGGGCCCCGCAAATCCATTGGGCGGGCATTCCTGGAAATGCTGCCGATTTCCCCATGAACGACACCTTTGATACGTTCGCCGAACAAGCAACCTGCTTTCTAAACCTTGAGACGAACTATCGAAGTTCCATCAGCCCGGTGGGCATTCGGTTAGGTGATCGGTTAACGGGCAGGCCAGTGCATGTGGACATTAGTGACGAGCCGGTGAAAAAAGGCATCTGTACCAACCGGAACAAATTTATAATCGGTCCCTCCGGTAGCGGGAAAAGCTTTTTTACCAATCATATGGTGAGGAGCTATTATGAACAGGGAACACATGTTGTGCTGGTGGATGTTGGTCATAGTTACAAAGGGCTCTGCGATATGGTAAATGGCTACTACTTCACTTACTCCGAAAAAGAACCCATTCGTTTTAACCCTTTTTACATAAGTGAAGGTGATGTGCTGGATACAGAAAAAAAAGAAAGCATAAAAACATTGTTGTTGGCTCTTTGGAAAAAAGACAATGAAACTTTTGGCAGAAGCGAATATGTGGCTTTGTCCAACGCCCTGCAATTGTATTATAAACACCTGGATAAAAACAACGGTCTATTTCCTGGCTTTAATTCCTTTTATGAATTCCTGCAGACAGAATTTGTATTGATCCTGCAACAGGATAAAGTAAAAGAAAAGGATTTTGATGTAACCAATTTTCTCTACGTGCTAAGGCCTTACTACAAAGGAGGCGAGTTTGATTATTTGCTAAATGCGAAAGAAAACCTCCACCTGTTACAACAACGCCTGATTGTTTTTGAACTCGACAATATCAAAGATCACCCGATCTTATTCCCTGTGGTAACACTGATCATCATGGAAGTTTTTATATCGAAGATGCGCAAGCTAAAGGGTGTAAGGAAAATGATCCTGATAGAAGAAGCCTGGAAGGCGATTGCCAAAGAAGGCATGGCTGAGTACATTAAATACTTGTTTAAAACCGTGAGGAAATTCTTTGGCGAGGCCATCGTAGTAACACAGGATGTGGAAGACATTATCTCATCACCGGTAGTAAAGCAGGCCATCATTAATAACAGTGATTGCAAGATCCTGCTCGACCAGTCCAAATATCAAAACAAGTTTGAACAAATTCAAGATTTGCTAGGATTAACGGAAAAAGAGAAAGCCCTGGTGCTATCGGTCAACAAAGCAAACGATCCAACTAAGAAATACAAAGAGGTATTTATATCACTGGGTGGCATGCTTTCCCGTGTATATCGTACAGAAGTTTCTCCCGAGGAATACCTGGCGTACACTACAGAGGAAACTGAAAAATTAAAAATGATGCAGTATGCCCAAAAATATGGAAGTATTCAGAAAGGGATCGCTGCCCTGGTAGCTGAAAAGCAATCCGCCTAAACCAAAAATTTTTTCAATATGAAAATGATTATTCTTTTTTCATTCATTGTATGCTTGTTAGTTGGGTGCACTGCCTTTACCGGATCAGATGATGTGAAAGAATTTATTCCGGGCACCTATATTTCTTCCTGGAGGACTGAGTTCAACGCATCAACAGACACCTTACTGATTGAGCCCTTGGTGGAACATGGAAGCGAATCATATCTCATAACCAAGAGGACCTTTGTTATTTATTTTAATGGCGATAAAGAGCGGGATCCAACATATAAAATCACCCGATGGACCGGCTTATATGTACCAGAATCCAAGACTTTGTTTGTCAATAACAATGGTAAAGTCTTCTCCTTTGATCCGGTCAAAAAAGTAATGAAGGTTGGACCAACCATTTACAAAAAATTATAAGAGTCGTCTAAAAGCCGAATGATACCATGAAAAAAATTACGCTCATCTTCCTGCTTAGTTTTAGCTTGACGCTTGCTCCCACCCAACAGAGTCATGCCATCGTATGGGTTGTGGTTCAGGCTGCCATTAAAAAAGTGATCAAGGCAATGGATCTGGCCATACAGCGACTGCAGAACAAAACCATCTGGCTCCAAAATGCCCAGAAAAACCTGGAGAACACCATGTCTAAAATAAAGCTGGATGAGATCGGTACCTGGGTTGAAAAACAACGCATGTTATACAATGATTACTTTGAAGAACTCCAGAAAGTAAAGAATATCATCGCTTATTACCAGCGGGTGAAAAATATCATCGAAAAACAAGTTAAGCTTGTTGAAGCCTATAAAACCGCGTATGCACTATTTAAGCAGGACAAACATTTTACCCCTGCGGAAT
This sequence comes from Ferruginibacter sp., assembly GCA_039922375.1. Taxonomy (GTDB): domain Bacteria; phylum Bacteroidota; class Bacteroidia; order Chitinophagales; family Chitinophagaceae; genus Ferruginibacter. The sequence continues at coordinate 13,146 of JBDSAA010000012.1, read as the reverse complement.
TAGCCTACATGGGCCGAGTTTATGAAGGTATCCTAAATGCCAGCTTAAAAAATATCGACCAACTGTTTCTTGTAATCAATTCCTTTTCCACTCAAATGACGGATGCCAAACGCCTGGAGATCATCAATGCAGCGGCAGACAAGACAGACCAAAACTATAGTGACCTGCTTGAATTCAACACGCAGAACAGGATGCTAAGCCTGAACCGGGCAAAGGACCAGGCGGATATTGAAGTAACAAGGATGCTATATGGAATCAAGTAAAAATGAGGGTATGAAAAAAATGAGGTTAATGATTGTTTTTATAGTGCTTACCAATTTCTTGCAGGCACAATCAAAACAGGTAAAATTATACTTGCAACAAATTGCTGCAAATAAAGTATTGATAGGCCATATACGGCGTGGCTATAAAATTGCCCATGCAGGTTTAACCACTATTGGTAAAATAAAAAATGGAGACTTTAATCTGCACCGTGATTTTTTTGGATCGATGATGGCGATCAACCCAAACATAAAAAATTATGCACGCGTGGCAGATATACTGACGTTGCATTCAGAAATACTAAGGACAACCAGGACAACATCGCAGCACTTAAAAGGTTCCAGGCAATTCACTGATAAAGAAACAATGTATATCCATACGGTATTTGAACGGGTGCTTCGTGATGCTATGGTATCAATGGATGAAATGATACGACTATTGACGCCAGGCCAATACAAGTTAACAGATGATGAACGCATCAGTCAAATAGATGCACTGCGAACTGAAATGGAAAGTATTCATGAATTCGTGAGGCGCTTTAGTAATGATGCTTTGATACTTGAAAGATATCGGTCAGCAGAAAAGAACGACGTGGAAAATAGCCACATTTTGCACGGGCTTATCCCTAACCCTTGAAAACTAAAAACATGAGAAAAATTGTAATCATTGCAATCCTGTCAACCACAAGCTTTAATCTAAAAGCCCAGGTAGATGAACTTGCTCAGTTAGCCCTCAATATCGAAAAGCTGGCCCAGTTTAAACAAATATTAAGCGACCTGAAAAAGACCTATCAGGTATTATATGGAGGCTACAGTACGATTAAAAATATTTCATCAGGCAATTTCAATTTACACCAACATTTCCTGGATGGACTCTTACAAGTAAGTCCCACTGTAAAGCAATACAAAAAAATAGTTGATATCATTGGGCTACAGGCGCAATTGGTGAAAGAGTATAAAGCTGCGAACGCCCGTTTCCGTGAGAGTGCATGGTTTACACCGGCTGAACTTAAACATATTGAGCAGGTATATGGCAGGCTTTTCAAGCAAAGCTTGCAGCACCTCGATGCGTTGCTGAATGTTGTTACGCCAAATAAACTACGCATGAATGATGCTGAAAGGATCAATGCCATAGATCATGTGTTTTCAGGATTGCAGGAAGACGTTGCTTTCCTGCGACAATTCAACAGCAGTACATCCCTTCTTGGTAAACAACGTTCGAAAGAACAATTGGATGTTGATGTATCCAGGCAATTATACCAACTTAAATAATTATAAAATCAAATAGTGGATTATGAAAAAGTGGGCAAGAGTTGCCATAATTGCAATTGCAGGTTTTGGTATTCCTGCAATGACGCAAGCACAGGCCGTGGCGGGCCAGATTGAAAGTCTCCATTCAGTACTGGACGCCTTGTATGATGATATGATGCCGCTATGCAGTCAACTGATCGGTGTTGGAAGCGGAATCGCCGGGTTTGCTGCTACCTGGTATATTGCATCAAGGGTCTGGCGGCATATTGCCAATGCGGAACCGGTGGATTTTTATCCATTGTTCCGGCCCTTTGTACTCGGCTTTGCCGTGATGATCTTCCCATCTGTATTGGCCATGATCAATGGCGTTATGAAACCTACCGTTACCGCCACTTCGGGCATGGTGAAGGATTCTGACAAAGCCATCGCAACGCTGTTAAAACAAAAAGAGGATGCTATCAAAAAGACAAAAGCATGGCAAATGTACGTGGGTGATGCGGGTGAAGGCGACCGGTCCAAATGGTACAAATATACTTATGAAGAAGACCCAGCAAATGAAGGTTGGATGGATGGGATTGGAAATTCCGTACGTTTTGCCATGTCAAAGTTTTCTTATAATATGAAGAACACTATCAAGACATGGCTCTCAGAAATACTAAAGATATTTTACGAAGCCGCGGCTTTATGTATCAACACCATTCGCACCTTTCATTTGGTTGTATTATCGATACTGGGCCCACTGGTTTTTGGTATTGCCGTTTTTGATGGCTTTCAACACACATTAACCGTTTGGATTGCACGCTACCTGAATATTTTTTTATGGTTACCTGTAGCAAATATTTTTGGAGCTATCATGGGAAAGATTCAAGAGAATATGCTGAAACTTGATATCAACCAGGTAAATGATCAGGGCGATACTTTCTTTAGCTCTACCGACATGGCCTACATGATCTTTATGCTCATTGGTATCACCGGCTATTTTACAGTGCCCAGCATTGCTAACTATATCATTCATGCAGGTGGCAGTAATTCATTATTGCATCGGGTTACTACAGGATTTACCAGCGCTACCCGTTCGGTATCTTCCTCGGCCACTTCGGCTGCAAGTTCAATGGCCAAGGATGTTTATGGCAATGCCAAAAATTTAATGCAGGGAGGCTACCGGTCACAAAGCGGCGACTATTTTAAGGACAAGCTCTCCGGAAAATGACACCACCATCCTATTGTATTACTAATTATTGAAAGGACTGATTTCAATATTGTGAAAGTGAAAATGATCAAGTGATGTTTAAACAAATGAAAAATATTGACAGCGCATTTAAATATGTAAGGGGGTTTACCTTACTGGTGATTGTTGTCAGTGTCAGCCTTTGCGCCTATGCGCTGCAACAAAGTTTTAAGTTGGTAAGCGAGGTGCAATCAAAGATCTATATTCTCGCCAATGGAAAAGCACTGGAAGCCTATGCTGCCGAAAGGAAGGACAATGTACCAGTGGAAGCGAGAGACCATGTGAAAACCTTTCACCATTTTTTCTTCACACTCGACCCGGACGAAAAAGTAATACTGGCGAATATCACCAGGGCTCTTTACCTGGCAGATGGCTCCGCAAAACGAGAATATGACAATTTAAAGGAAGGCGGTTACTACACAAATTTAATTGCCGCCAATATCAGCCAGCAAGTGATGATCGATAGCGTATTGCTTGACATCAATCATTCGCCCATCTATTTTAAGTGCTTCGCAACACAGCAGATCACCAGGACCACCAGTATCGTAAGTCGCTCCCTTATCACCCAAGGTTTTATACGAAATGTATCGCGGTCTGACAATAACCCGCATGGATTTTTAATTGAGCGTTGGTCCATTGTAGAGAACAAGGATATAAAAAATGAAACACGTTGAGCTATGTTTGGATTTTCAAGACTATATAAAAAGGCACCCGCCAAAAACGCAGTGCATGATAAAGTTGCTTATGCCATTGTCAGCAAGATGCTTCGTTTGCAGACTAAATGGGCCGCCTTCATGGGGCTGTTGTTTGAAAGGCTCTCCGTTAAAACGAAAAAACTTGTCCTCACCCTTTTTTGCTGCCTGGCAGCCGCATGTTGTGGCTTAAATATCATTATAGCTTTTAGCACTAAAAAGCACGTAAACTTCTCTGTCACAACTATTAAAGTGCCGCGGCAAATCACTCGCTCGGGCGAAGATAAAACCAATTCCGCAATTATGCTATCTACACAGGACTATCAAAAAATACTTGTTTTTAAAAAGTATATGGATAGCCTCGATCATTGCCCGAAAGGAAAAAAGATTGGCGACAGTATACGTCTTAAAAGGCCTGGCTTGATGGATAGCATTCTTAGCCTGGAAGAACTATATCAATTACAACAATCACAAAAAAAATAGCACGATGCAATCACAACATTCAACAAAATTCCTGCGCAGGCGAAAATTCCTGCTGGTATTACCTGTATTAGTTCTGCCATTTATTACGCTCGCTTTTTGGGCAATGGGTGGCGGCCAGGTCACTGGAACTCGGTCAGGTACAGCCACTACCCAAACTGGTTTAAACATGGAATTGCCGGGAGCCAGTTTCAAAGAAGACAAACTGGTAGACAAACTGGGCTACTATGAAAAGGCTTCCGATGATTCAGCAAGAATGCAGGAGTTGATAAGGAACGATCCATATTATACCAAAGCAGATACAGCGCCTGGCAATCGCTTTCTTGTATCGCCTGGTATTTATGGCGAAACGTTTGACACCAATAAATCAAATGATCTTAATGAAACAAAAGTGTATCAAAAACTGACGCAGCTAAATACAGTATTGAATGAGGCGACATCAGGGACAAAGCAACAATCTAAAAGCTATTTGCCTTCAACTACTGAATCGCCGGAATCCGCTGAAAATATCGAACGACTTGATCAAATGATGAAATCAATGAACAACGTTTCCACCAACGAAGATGGGGAAATGAAACAGTTAAATGGAATGCTTGATAAAATTTTAGACATACAACATCCAGAAAGGATAAAGGAAAAATGGAAGGGAAAATCAGCGGAACAGGAGGGTAAAGTTTTCGTAGTGTCAACAGAGAAACCCGGTGCCAATATCAATCTCCTGGATGCAGGTAAGCAGAAAAGTAATATTGGAAATAGCAACGGATTTTATGGTGCAGCTCAAATGGGAAATGATAATGAAAGACGTGACGCCATAGAAGCCGTGGTACATAATGAGCAACTTATTGTAAACGGAGCGGTGGTAAAGATGCGTTTGCTCAATGATATTTACATCAATGGAAAATTGATCCCCAAAGACAATTTTGTTTTCGGTACTGCTACTCTCAACAATGAACGCCTTGAAATCAGCATAAATTCTATCAGAAATGAGTACACGCTGTTCGCTGTAAAAATGGAAGTATATGATTTGGATGGATTGCCCGGTATTTATATCCCCGGGGCTATTACACGTGATGTAGCCAAACAGTCTACAGATAATGCACTACAATCTGTAGCACTTAATAGCCTTGATCCGTCCATTGGTGCACAGGCCGCAACTGCCGGCATCGAAGCCGCTAAAACACTATTGAGTAAGAAAGTAAAGCTGGTAAAAGTGCAGGTGAAGGCCGGCTATAGGATTCTACTAAAGGATAATCAACAATCACAATAGATTCATCAACTTTTAAAATCAACATTATGAAACGTACCTTTTTATTTACCCTGTTTTGCAGCCTGTATTTATTTTGCAAAGCCCAGGTCATCCATGTTTCTGCCGATCAGACAACCAGTCTTATCTTCCCTTTTGCAATAAGCTATGTTGACCGTGGTTCTAAAGACTTACTGGTGCAATCGGTTAAAGAGTCAGACCATGTATTGTTCATAAAGGCCGCCGTTAAAAACTTTAATCCTACCAACCTCAGTGTTGTGATGGCAGATGGCAGCATTTACGCTTTAGCTGTACAATACAATGCGCTGCCGGATATGATGGTCTATCAACTGCCAGCCTTAAAAACAGCTTCAATAGAAACCTATGCCAACGGCATACTGGATAATCCACCTACAGTAACAGGCATACAGGATCATCGCTGGAATATGGCAGGCAACGTCACAGGAATATACATTAAGGATCAGATCATCTATTATCAAATTAGGATAACTAATAAAAGTGCAATCGACTATGACGTTGATTTTATGCGCTTCTATATCCGTGATAAAAGAAAAGGCAAAAGAACAGCCAGCCAGGAAAATGAATTAAAGCCGTTATTCATCGCCGGCAATACATCTGTCGTGAAAGGAGGTGGAAAAAATGTAATAGTGGTGGCACTGGAAAAATTTACAATACCGGATGCTAAATTTCTGGCAATAGAGATCAACGAAAAAAATGGCGGGCGCCACCTTTTTATGAAAATAAAGAATAACAAAATTATCAGGGCAATCCAATTGCCGGATCTCAAATAATTTCTCAATCCCTGGTGAAAAGCCTTTTTTCATAACAAAAAATCAATCATTTAAAAAACTTACCATCATGAACGAAAAAAATTTAGACTACCTGGCCAAACAAATAAAGTTTACAGGATTTGGGGAAGGACATGGCGAAGAACTTAAAGAAAAAATACAGCAACAAACGCCCGAGTTCACAATAGCTCATCAACAGGATTTTGGGAAAGACAGTGCCATGGCCACCTTGCTGTTTAGAAAGTCGGAAGATAGTGATATGTATTTTTTTAACCGGTATAATTTAGTGGTAAAAAATGAGCACCAGGTTGAGCCGGTTAAACAAACATTTTACATCAGTAACCGGGAAGATAACATCACTTTAAAGGAAGCATATAACCTGGTAAATGGCCGTGCCGTCAATAAAGAATTATCCAATAAAGAAGGTGAAAAATACAATGCATGGGTGCAACTGGATTTCAAAACCATCGATAAAAACGGCAACTATGAAATGAAAAAATTTCACCAGAACTATGGTTTTGATTTGGACAAAGCTTTGGTCAAGCACCCCATCCGTGAATTAATGAGTGAGCCAGATAAAGAGAGATTAATTGACTCACTGCAAAGAGGCAACCGGCAAGCTGTAACCATTCAACATGAAGGACGAGAACAAAAGGTCTTTATTGAAGCAGCGCCACAGTTTAAATCCATCAATTTTTATGATGGTAATATGAAACGGATGAATGTACAATCTCTGTACGAAAATAAAGGTGAAGGGCAAACGGAAAAACAGGAAAGCAAAAAAGAATCCGTAAAACAAGATAAGGGGGGTGACGATGAGGGTGAGGCTCCGAAACAAGTTCAAAAAAGAACACGTAAAAAAAGTCAGGGAATTGCCTGATATTGGACGGTAAATGTGATGGTATATTAAAATGTGGTTTATGATTGAGGAAATCGAAGTTGAAAAACAGCTTGATCTAATAACAAATTTTATAACAACTGCAAAAGAAGACCCGAGGGTGAGTATGGCCCATATCAGTTTGTACACAGCCCTGGTGAGTTACTGGTTTGCAAATGGAAAGACTTCCCCTTTGTGTGTCTTCAGTCATGATATCATGCCGATCTGTAAGATCTCCGGGGCTGCTACGTATCACCGGAGCATCCGGCAATTAGACGAATACGGTTATATAAAGTATGTACCGTCCTTTAATCATTTTTTGGGCAGCTTGGTGTTTTTGATCAATAAGTGAATCAACCAATCAACTTTACTAGTTTTAAAATTGTATGAAAAATCAAATTTTAATGCTGAGGTTCATGACTATTGTGAAACTGGAAATTGTAAATAAAAATTTATGGAAGCTTTATATATCCCTAGCGAACGTGACTTTAAACAATGGATCAAAGAAGCAGTTCAGGAATGTTTCAGTGAATCAATCAACCAAGCACGGCCGACTGCAGATGAAGACAAATTATATAACCGTAAGGAGATTGCAAAATTATTAAATATCTCCCTGCCAACACTTACTGACTGGATTAAAAGAGGTCTGCCTTCGCATAAACAAAGAGGAAGGGTTTATTTTATTAGGTCAGAGGTACTGGAGTACATAAGGGAGAAAAAGGTCAGGCATTTTAAATTCAGTACAAAGTTTCAAAATCTAAACACTGCGATAGGGTGATAGAAGATGTTGTTCCTACAAAAAATAACTTCCTTTGAAATTTCAAATAAAATATTGAAGTAGTTTTCCACCGGCAGTATATTGGAAACCTTTTGCCAAATCCGTATTTGAATTCTACTTGTTTACAACGCTCACATTTCTATTTAAACACCATCGTGGTTGCTAATTGTCGTTGACAAAAATGCTCCAAGGAAAAAGATAAAGAAATCAATACTCTTTTAAAGCAACAAAGCACTACCTCAATTGATCGGATGAAAAACTTTTTGTTGTGCTGTCAAAGAGGTACTGCCAGCCTGATTTTCCAAAATAAACTTCATTGACTTAAGTATATTATCTACGATTAGATTTATTTTTAAAGATAATTTTTAAGTGCTCCATCGTTCTCCGCATTCATTTTGTTTACTAATGATTTGCCGTGTATTTTTCGAAGCTGCTTTTTGGCAGTTCTTGGCCATTCTTTATTAAATGCTCCCACAAACGGTGAATTTGATTTGCCAGTAGTATCACAATCATTTTATTATCATCTCGCTTTAACAAATGCTGCCACCTTTTGATGGTGATTGTCCAAAAATAAATTTCATTTAACTCAGTGTACGAATTGCGATGGCCTTTGTACTTAGTTTTTGAAGCCCTTTTTTTTATATGAAAGATAATTCATTCCCGAAAATCTTTGTATCCTGGTTTTGGCAGGGTTGGCTACAGCTGTGTTCGGTGAGGACACCAATGCTATCAAATTAGTGACAAGCGATTAAGAATCTATACTTTATATTTGCGTATCACTAACATATCGCACAATGGCTTTAAAATATCAGCAAACCAAGCGGGAGATCAACACCAGTTCTTCTAAAAAAAATATTTAAGTTCATTCATAGTGCGGACACAATAGCCGATTTCAAAATTAATAAGGCAGATTTTACAAGGCGAGCACCACTTTCTTTTCCAATAGTAGTTTCTTCGATACTTCATCTTTTTAAGGAATCAGTTGAGTTTAACTTATCCAAAATACTTCCGCAGTTTGGTAACAGGACGATAGGCGGAGCTGCATTTTCTGCAGCACGTTATAAAATTAAGCCCGCTTTCTTTCAGGCACTTAATGCACTTGTTGTAAAGCATATTGAAACTTTAAAGACAAATACCTGGAAAGGCTACCAGCTTATTGCAGTTGATGGAAGTACTGTTTCGTTACCGCCATCCGCACAGATAAAAAAAGCATTTGGCATTTTTGCTGAAACTGCCAATGGCACCAAAACCTGTATGGCACAAGCTTTAATCTGCTTTGACGTGCTATCTAATTATGTACTGGCAAGTAGAATTGATAAAATGGAGGTAGGAGAAAAAAGTCTTTTAAGAGTATTGCTGCCCGAAATAAAAGTAACCAATGCAATTTTTTTTTTGGACAGAGGGTTTGGGAATTTCAATATTTGTAAAATATTAGAAAGCCATAAACACAAGTATTGTATCCGACTAAGTACGCAAATTTCCTCTTTTGCAAAGGCTGCAATGATGTCTGCGAAAAAGGATTTTATAATGTTGTGGGAACCTAGTGAAATGGAACGCTTAAGCTGCAAACAACATGGACAAGATATAAAAGCAATACAGGTGAGGGTGAGTAAAGTTTTACTTGATTCTGGCCAAACAGAACTACTTGTAAGTAACCTTTTTGACACAGAAGCAATTAATGAAACAGAAATAAAACAACTTTATTTTATGCGTTGGGGTATTGAAGAAGGAATTAAAAAACTAAAGCCTAAAATGAAATTGGAACATTTTGGTTGCAAGAAGATAGAGGGAATTTATCAGGAGTTTTATGCACATATTTTTATGCTGAATATAGTTGCTATACTTGGAAATGAAGCCCAGCAAGGAGTTGATTTAAAAGTTAAGGAACGAAAGCATAAATATAAATACAATTGGCAAAATGCATACAGGTGTGTGAGAGATGAAATTGTATCACTTATTACTAACCGGAATATTTATAAAATCATAAAAGACCTTATAAAAAAGATAGCCCTATCAATAGTGGCAATAGTTCCCGATAGAGCCTTCGCCAGAGAAAAGAAAAGCAGTAACAAATCACGGCTGTTTCAATGTTACAAGTAAAAGTACAAGCAGAACTCAAAATAAAGTAACATCTATTTCATATTATTCCAACAAAAAAAGTCTTCCATAAAAGGCGGTAAATTGTTATGTCCAAGAATATAAATGAACCATCCCAGGACTATAAATTTGGTGAACGGAAAGTTAAAATCCACTAATTTGATAGCATTGGTGAGGACACCCACCACAGGAGCAAAAAACCACATGCTTCCTAAAATACAAATGCCGCGTGAGGGTCTTTGTTGTTGTTATAATTTACATTCTTATCAATCGCTGTAGTTAATGCCAGACACGGGAAGCAACCGCTCCTTGCCCGTGCCGTCATTCCCACGCCTGTTCGTAGAATATTCCTTCGCCTTTTACTTGTTATGACGACACTCCTGTGCCTGTATGAGCGGAAACCATCCGCACTTTGCCCACCCCTCATTCCCGCGCCCGTATGACGTCTACCTATTTGCTGATCATAAATCTTGCGCCATAAACGGCACTAGTGGCCTATATTTCCTTTCGTCTTCTCTTTTAAAATCAGTTTATTACCCACCAATATATATATATAACAAACATAAAATATATCTACCCTGTCATTACTTTCGTATTGAAACTTAGGCAAATTATTATCCACAGGATTAGCTTTGATAAAATTATTCATTAAATTTTTATTTCCCCGGAAATACGTAGGTTTAAGGCAGCTACCAGCAAAAACACCATGTAGTTTATCGTTTGGATTTTCCAGATTTGATCTGACACCATTAGGTCTTAGACAAATTGTGACAAGAGTTTCTTTTTGATCAGTAAACTCTACTTCGTAAATATATTTGAATAAACTCCCTGCAACCGGCAAATTTAATGAGTCGATTTCCTTTTTGGGAATAGGATTTGATTTTTGATAGTTAAGTACAACATTATACAATTCATCCGTAATAACCGTTAAATTTTCACAATCATGGTTATTTTCTTTCGTTTTCTGATCGCAAGATAATAACCACACACATAAAAAAAGCAATTTGAAAATTTTCATCGTTTTGACTTTTTATGTTCGTCATTGATCTTTTGCACTAAATCAATTGATTTCTGCGTTACGATATAAAGGTTAGTTGACTGGGGGAAATAAACATAATCCGGGTATGACCTCATTTCTCTAATAGCTGCTATAAAATCTCCCCCTTGAGGATTAGCCACACCATTATTATCTCCCATAGAATTTCTTTCACTCCAATTTGGACCATAAACAATATTAACTGTATGATTATGATAAAACTTTTTTATATCAGAATCCTTTAATCCTAAAGCTTTAACGCCAGGAGAAGTGTTTTGCTTATGATATGTTTGTAAAGAACCCCAATCTTTACCTTTGTAACTGAAATAACTTAGAGAAAATTCAATGGCAACATTATTAGCAGCAAAATGAAATATTTTTAATAAATCATTGTCATGTTGCTTTGTTTGCTCTGCGATTGCTTGATACATTACATTTTTTGCGCCTCTTCTTTGATGAGCTAATTGGTCTAATAACCCTTTTGTATCAACCTTAACTCCGTCTTTTTCATCTATTTTCTTATCTTTATTACTATCTTTAATACCATTTCTGTTGTCTACCGCATACATTATGTCAGTCTTATCCTCTTTTTTAGCTAGTATTACTGAGCCATCAGGTTTCATTAAATAAACGTCCATTCCATCTTTATCTATGAAATTTACTGGGTTATTTAAAACGTAGTTGTAACCAGTTTCACTGAAATATTTTTCAGCCAACGGATCAATTACTTGCCATCTACCTATCTGTGCATTATAATGTCTAGCTCCATAATCGTACTCTTCTAATCCGCTTCCGTCGGAAAATTCTTTAGTCTGTTCTTCTTTCCTATTATACTTCAAATCATTCGATAGCTTACCTGCTGCTTTTGATGATATCCCTATCATAGTGAGCCCGAACGGATAATAATGAGTTTCCTCCAACATAGCCCCTCTCTTATGCTCTATCCGTATATCATCAAAATATACATTGCCTTTACTCTCGTTACTAACGTATACATAAAGGTAACCGTTCTTTGTTATCGATACATCATTACCATTATTAACTTGTAGCAACTGTTTTGACATAGTGTCCGTGATTACTGGTATGGGTACAAAACCATTTGCCACGGACGTAAAAGTTTTTTCATCTAATAATATCCAATTTAAGTATGCTTTAGGTGCACCACTGGCAGGAGCCTGCGAATTTAAAAGATTCTCTACCCCTGGTTGAAGTATCGTGTTGGTCGCGTTAATTGCAGTACTACCCTTCCCTGCGGCGATCACCGAAGGAGTCAACTGCCCTAATAAATTAGCAACTATATTTTGAAGTGAATTATCAGTTGTATTATCCATTGCGGTGGGAAGATACCACGCTTGTGTTTTTGCGTTAAACTTATCTCCAGCCATTACCTTTAATAAAACTCCTGGCCCCACACGATTTTCTGCGCTTGTTCCATTTACTCTTGAAACGACCTGGTTAGCTCCATCTACATCAAAGCCTGAAGGTTTGGGGGTTTGTGCAGTCGTATTGATCTTATTGCCAAAAAGAGCTACTTCGAAGTTGCGATTCGTTGTTTCCATACCCGCCTGGTAGATGTCGGTCTGTTGTTCCTCCGTAAGCACCATACGGGTGTTACCCAAATGATCTTTTAAAAAATAGTCAAATACATACGTCGTTTGAGGTTGATTGCTTCCATCAATAAATTGCTTAAACCGAACTCTTCCTTCTTCATGCCCAAAAAACTGGAGCTTATTGTTTTCATACACAAAGCCTCCCGTATAAGCAGTCGCTGTTTGCTTTGCAGTATTGCTATTGTAAGAGGAGGCTAGTTCATTGGTTCTCTTTTCCAACTTGTTGCCAGATGCATCATAAATATATATTATAGTACCCTTGCTGGTTCCATCATCATTTTTTACCGTTATTTTCCATGGCAGGTTAAGGTGATTGTATTCAATTGAAGTTATTTTTTTATTGTTATCGTATTTGAGATTGCCATTAGGGTCATAGTCGTAATCGTCCGGGGTCCGGTTTTTATCTGTAAAGTCTCCCAACTTATTATCAGTTGTGTTTATGCTGATGTCCTCGGTTACAGCTAAAAGCTGATTACTTGCCTCGTTTGTTTGTTTGTATCTATAAGTCAGCAAATCCAACAAGCCACTTGTTGAAGGACCTTTCATTCCATACTGTGTCATTGCCTTGATGTTGCCGTTCTCGTCATAAGCACTTGCAGCAGTATTACCATCACCCATTTGTACATCAAAATTAATTATGTTGTCTCTCGTCCACGATCCAGTATTGCGGGCAAAATCTGCTTTCAGTAACCTGTTGGCAGCATCATACTTAAACCCAAACGCTCTTTCCTCACCATCTCCCGCTGTTTTCCAACGCATACCCGATATGTTGCCATTAAACTGGC
>JBDSAA010000011.1:0-9124 GCA_039922375.1 Ferruginibacter sp. | reverse complement strand
CGCTGTCTTTTTCACTTTTTAGTTTGATAGCAAGCGGCCATTTTTTGTAACATGGGGCAACTCCTTTATTTTCCCACCACGATTCAAAAGGCAGCCGGGCATTTCGTTTTACTGTTTCAGGATAGGCGAATTTTCGCAAGACAAAGCGGTAGCCCATTTTCTTCAGCCAATCGTTCACTAAGGGTTCCCACTCCGGCGGAACAGGAGAAGATTTAGCATTGAAAGAAGAAATATGCCATTTGAGAGTTTGATCGAATATATATTTTACATCTTCCTTTGAATATCCCTGTTCATCACGCGACGAAAGAAAGGTGGTGCAAATTTCCATGCTTAGGGGTGCTGTTTTCCAATTGTCACTTGTGCCGTATTGAATAATTATTTGTGGATAGCTGTCGTACATGTGAGTAAAGCCGTTTTGCTCTTTGGCCCAAATCCCAAGATCGCCAATACAATCTACCCTCCAACCAACGTTTGCTTTGGAATTGGCGTATTTGTTAGTTTTTTCATCCATCAACAAAGCTATGAGGGGAGTGACTTTAAAATTATCAGTATAGGCATCAATCAGGGCTTCCCGTGTTTTTTGGGTTAATAATTCAGATCCAGCCCCCTCGCCCCACGCTCCTACAATAGATAAGTCAACCCCTTCCAATGCAGGATGACCGTCATATCGCTTTCCCAGTTCACTAATAAAACCGCCAAAATATTCAACATACCTGGAGTCTTCTGGATTCACTAGCCATTTGTTTACCGGGTTGTTATATTTCCAGTTTGTGTTCTTTCCAACCATTTCACGGAACCATAAGGGTACATCTTTTTTACTATGAATTATATCTTCCTTGCTTTCAAGATCGCCATAGGGAGCAAATCTTAATAACAAAGTCTGGCCTCGTTCTTCAGCACGGGCAAGAGCCTGATCAATGAGGTCCCAACGGTATTTTCCTTTTTGCGGCTCAATATATTTCCAATATACCCTCCAGTAAGCTATGGTGGTTTGAGGATGACTTTTATTGGTCAGCCCTCCGGTGAATGGTTGATAGTCTATAGGAAATCCTTCTGTCCAACCATCTCCGGCATTTAGCGTGTCGCCATTAAAGCGCTGAAACGTGGTGAAGCCTATTCCAGGGTTATTCAATACATGGTCTATTTCTTTAGGCCGTACTACAACAATGCCCGGCTTAATTTGTGAGAACAACATAGAAGGACATAATAGAGAAAGGCTGAAGGCCATTAGAAAGAAATATCTGATCATTGTCTGTGGTCCTTTTGTATAGTTAATAATTCGATTTCGACTTTTCGTTTTGTTTTAAATTTTTTCAATAGACGATGCCTGCGGTAGGTAAAAAATGTTCATGAAAAAACTTCTATTTATTCTCTGAAATAGGTACTATGTTGCTTTTAGCAACCTGTTTTTTGGGCGACTTAATAGTTGAATTAATAAAAGAGTATCGAGAAATACCACAATGAAACCTTTCTTTATCTTTTAAAAAGTAAATTTATATTTATTTTTCATTTAACTGGTATTTTTTTTCATTACTTTTATTTGAATACTTATTTCCACATTTTCTTCAGGTTTGGGTGATAGCGGGAAGAAAGTTAAATGTTTGCGAGTGCTAAATAATAAAACCAATTACCTTAAACACTTTTTTGTAACTAATATGAAATCCCTGATTATATATTCCATGCTTTGCATTTCATCAAACCTTTCTTTCGGACAAGTAAACTGGGATGATGAGCAGAGTAAGAACTGGCCGGCGGGGTTCTATAAAATCGAAATTGCATCTTCGGCAGACAGCACTCTACAACCTTCAATCTTATACAAGTCTTTAAAACCCGGTCGGCCTTTAATTCTAAGTCTGCATACCTGGAGTGGAGATTATGCACAAGCTGACAGTATCAGTTGGGACATAAAGGGGAGGGATTGGAATTATATTCATCCGCATTTCAGAGGACCCAATTGGACTCCTGATGCCTGTGGAAGTAACCTGGTTATTGATGATATAGAAGATGCAATAAATTATGCGATAAAAGTAACGGGAGCCAATCCAAATGAAGTACACGTTGTGGGTACCAGTGGCGGAGGCCACGCCACGATGCTATGCTATATGAAACTGCCCTATCCCGTCAAAAGCTTCAGCGCCTGGGTAGGCATCAGCAACCTGGAAGACTGGTATTTTGAAAGTGTTGGACGAAATCAGCAATATGCAAAAGACATTTTAAAAGCTACTGGTGATACCATTCAACTTAATGTTGCAGAAGCCAGAATACGTTCTCCCTTTTACGCCCCGACGCCTGTTAGAAACTCAAACCTGTACCTCTATGCAGGTATTCATGACGGTTACCTTGGTTCAGTACCTGTTTCGCAAACATTGAAATTTTACAACAAAATAGTTAGTGATTTGTATCCGGGTGACAAAGAATCATTAGTCAGTGCAGAGGATATGCTAGAAATTTTAAGCAAAAGGAACTACCAGCTTAAAGACTTCAACATGCATATAGGGGACAGAAAACTGCATTATTATAAAAAGAAAAATAACATTAGCGTTGCCATTTTTGAAGGAAAGCATGAACAAATAGTAAAAAGTGTTTTGCCTTTACTACCCGTCAATACTTCAATACCTGATACTATTTTTAATATTTTGTGTATCGGTGATAGCAACGGAGAATTCCCCGCGGGCTGGCCCGCTCAACTACGTTATTTATTGCCTTTTAGCATTATCCTCAACAAGTGTAAGAGTGGTAACACCATTGGACTTGATAATAACGGAGACACTAGCTTAAACGAATTAAAGAACATAAACAATCACCTGATAAAAGCTTCAAAAGCAGTCTCCGGCAAACCCCTTGATATTATTATTATTATGCTTGGCACTAATGATTGCAAAGCGATTTTGAAAAGCAATCCAATGCAAATAACCAGAACCATGAATATTCTTTTGCAGAAAATAAAAGAATCTGGTATTATCTATAAAAAAATCATACTCGTAGCTCCACCACCTGTTACGGTTGTGGCTAACGCAGAGGAAAAGTACAAAGGCGCATTAAATAAATTAAGTTCATTAAGAAAATCATTTGAAAATCTTTCTAAGATTCACCGATGTAATTTTGTTGATGCTTATTCTTTATTTGAAATGGATTTTCCTGAATATACAACAGATGGTGTGCATCTGACCACATTAGCCCAGCAGAAATTAGCAAGAATAATAAGAGAAGCTATCACCAATTAAGCAACCTGGTTATGAAATAAATTCAATCAAAAAAACGATCGGTTTTTTTTGATCCTTCTCAAACACTTTCACAAGTCCGTGAGTGAACTGATAAATAATTTCTACTCTGAAAAAATTAGAAGGAATCGAAAAAAAAATTCACTAGACCGGCCAACTTCTTTTGAAATTACGATAATGACAACCCCTCATTTATGCTGAAAAACGTTATAAGGTTTTGAAGTTCCGCTAATGGTTAAAACTACTATTCCATGTGGGGCAACTGAAAAACTTACTTCTTTGTTTTCTGAAGACAGAAAATTCTTTTTGTCCCAAATGTTGCGAACTGTATAACCTTTTGCTGACTCAATTCCTGCAGAATCTACATTGAGTATAATTTCTACTTTTTGATTTGTCCTATTTAATAATGCCACAGCTACTTTACCACTCATTGTTGAAATAAGTGGCTTTGCCCAAACTTCCTGTTCACCATAATCTTTAATCTTTCTGGCTTGGTACACTAATGGGTCCTGGTTTAGTGCAATAACTTCTTTGTTTGTAAGAATACTAATTGTTTGTGCAGACATTTTGCTCAAATCGTTACCAGCCAATAGCGGCGAGCACATCATGCACCACATTGAAAAATGTGTCTTGTCTTCATCATAGTTCATACCTCTGCCTACTTGTAGCATATCCATATCATTTACATGGCCCTGGCTTGCATATTTCCACAAATCCGCATTCAAATCTATAATCCGAAGTATCGATTCAAAGTTATTGCTAATGTCACCAGAAATACGCCAGGAGTCGGCAATGCCGGTTACCCATTTACCGGGAAATTTCCATCTGCAAACATTATAAATTACGTCCTTACGAATGTTTCTAATAATAGTACTAATATTCGTATATCGCTCTTGTTCATCCAACTCCAACCCTTCGCCACCACACCAGTCTACTTTAAGAAAATCATAGCCCCAACCCTTCAGGAATAATTGTATATCCTGTTCATCATGCCCAAATAAGCCCATGCCGGCGCCAATAGTATCCTTGTCCCAATAAGACGCACAGGTATTGATGCCCGCATCGGAATAAATTCCCGCCTTTAACCCTTTTGAATGTATATAATCGGCCAATGCTTTCATCCCATTGGGAAAACGTTGTGGGTGCGAAATTATATTTCCATTGGAATCCCTTCCACCAAAATACCCATCATCAATGTTGATGTAATGGTAACCAGCCACCTTCATGCCTGTGCTAACCATATAATCGGCTTGTGCTTTTATTATTTTTTCATTGACGTTTACGCCAAAATGATTCCAGCTCGCCCATCCCATGATGGGTGTTTTTTGACCTTGAATTGGTATATTATTTTGCCCCGCTGCCTGCGCAACGTTGAATAGCAACCCAAATAGTAGTAAAAGCAACCGCATGTATCTAATTTAAAATTTATTTGCCCTGGTAAATTCTTTAAAATAGCTCATTCTGTTTTTTTGCAACTTAATTATTTTAAAATTAGTAAAAGGATATAGAAAAAATTATGATAAAATTTTCATATCCTTTAAAATGCAAATTTATTTTTATTTTTCCTTTTATTATTATTTTTTTACATTACTTTTATTTTTTAATAAATTATTTTGTTCCGTTCAACTTTCGATTTAGTTAGTCTTTGATAGTAGAATCAGCTCATTAATGTTATGAATAAAAAATCCTGGTTAGTGTATGCGTTAGTAACCACTACTTTTTGGGGGGTGTGGGGAGCTCTGATTGAAATACCCGAAAAGGCAGGTTTCCCTGCTACACTTGGCTATGTAATTTGGGCCTTAACCATGATAATCCCTTCAGTGGTGGCCCTGAAGATTATAAACTGGCAGCTTGACCGGAATAAAAAATCAATACTGTTTGGTTTGATAATAGGCTTTTTAGGAGCTGCCGGGCAGCTGATTTTATTTCATGCACTGAAAACGGGGCCGGCTTATCTTGTCTTTCCGTTTGTTTCATTATCACCTGTGGCCACCATCCTGCTTTCTTTATGGCTCCTTAAGGAAAGAGCTTCTACCATAGCGTGGATAGGTATCATCCTGGCATTAATTGCCATCCCATTACTTTCCTATCAGCCATCCCAAAATGGCCAATCATCCGGCTCTCTGTGGATTTTGTTATCACTCATTGTTTTTTTGTTATGGGGGGCACAGGCTTATTTTATGAAGGTGGCTAACGAACATATGAAAGCTGAAAGCATATTCTTCTATATGATGGTTTCCGGAATCGCCTTCATTCCTTTGGCGGTTTCAATGACTGATTTTTCCCAGAGAATAAACTGGGGTTTTAAAGGACCCTGGATGGCGGCTGCAATTCAAATGCTGAATTCTATTGGGGCATTGTTTCTTGTCTATGCATTCAGGTATGGTAAAGCTATTGTTGTTAGCCCATTAACCAATGCGGGGGCGCCGGTTATTACAATTGTTTTATCGCTTATAATATATGGGGTGTTTCCTCATTTGATTGTATTGATTGGAATGATACTGGCGGTTGTTGCGATTTTTCTATTGGCCAAATAATGTAGCATTAGAGTAACAGAAATGATTCAGTTTACTATCGAAGTTTTGTTTTGTTGAGTGAAAAAAATATGAATCATAATAAGTGGGCAGTTTGAAAGAATTTTTCATAAAATATTTTTAGAAGAGCACCCGGTTATACTTATTCAAATCCAAATAGATCAGGAAAAAAAATCTTATTTCATCAAAAAAAAAGGAGGTCATTTTGAAAAAAAACAACAGATCAACATTTACGAGGGTCATTATGAATTGCAGCATTCTTAAAACAGCGAAGGTTACCCTCTTCCTCTTTGTAGTGGCTAGCTTAAATGCCTGCACAAAGCAAATAAAGCTTGAGAACAGCACTTCATCCGCAGAACTCACCTCTACCCCTGCTCTGGTATTGAAAGGCCCAATCACAAGTGAGCGTGCCGGCTGGAAGGAAAAAAAACACCCTCATTGGATTTTCAGCGACGATTTCGAAACTACCGATCCATTGGTTGGAAACGGCCGTTACTTTGAGTATGATGACAACGGTGGCGATTTCATTCCCATGGACGGTGTCGGGGTAAATGGTTCCCGTGGTATGCGTGTAAAATGGCAGGCAGGGGAAGTACCTGCGGGAGGTCTCACCCTTGGATTTGGAAAACAAACGGATCCATATATGGACAAGGGCATACGGAGTACAGAGAATTTTCGTGAGATATATTACCGGATGTACCTTAAGATGCAAGCCGGCTGGATAGGAAATCCCGCCAAATTGTCCAGGGCCACCATCTTAGCCAAAAATGACTGGTCGCAAGCTATGATTGCCCACTTATGGCAAGGTAACGGTGATGCCCTGGGTATGGATCCCGTCAGTGGTACCAATAGCAGCGGGGCAGTAGTAACCAACGGCTACAATGACTTTGCCAATTTTAAATGGCTTGGTTTTAAAAGCGGCACCACCCCTATTTTTAATACCAGCAATGCTGGAAAATGGTATTGCATCGAATCCCACGTAAAACTGAATGATAAAGGCAAGTCAAATGGGATTCAGGAATTTTGGATTGATGGCCACCTTGAGGCCCGAAGCGACAATCTCAATTTCGTAGACAGCTATTCCGCTTACGGTATCAATGTCATCTTTTTCGAAAACTACTGGAACGACGGTTCTCCCCAGGATCAGGAGCGTTACTTTGATAATATAGTTGTATCAACAAAGCCAATCGGTTTCTGAATTTAAGTTAAGCCACATTGAACTTTTTATAGAATTTCAAAAAAATACTGAAATGAAAAAAAATCAACAGTATTCGGGGTAAGCTATACTCAATAGAGGATGAATTAAGGACAAGGGAAGGCTGCTTGCACAGTCTGATATGGCTGTCATAATTTTTTAAATAGAAACCAATGTCACTAAAAACGGGCAACAGGTATGTAAATGTCTTAGCAATCATCGCCTCGCTGGGTGGGTTTTTGTTTGGATATGATACCGCAGTTATTTCAGGCACTATTAATTTCGTTACTGATCAATTTCAGTTGGATGCAGCAGGTACAGGATGGTATGTAAGCTCAGCATTGGTAGGCTGTATTTTAGGTGTTTCCATGGCGGGTATTTTGAGTGATAAATACGGAAGAAAAAAAATGCTCATTTTGTCTGCCCTGTTTTTTGGTGTATCTGCTATTGGATGTGCTTTTGCAATAGGATTTGCTGATCTTGTCATATACCGGTTAATTGGCGGTCTTGGTATCGGTGTTGCTTCCATGTTGTCTCCATTATATATTTCCGAGTTATCGCCATCACATAAAAGAGGCAGGTTGGTGGCATTATACCAATTCGCCATTGCCGTGGGCATACTTTGCTCTTATTTCAGCAATGCCTGGTTGCTCAGGCTATCACAGCATGAATTTTTAATGCAAACAACCGGTTTAGTGCATAAAATTATGGTGAGTGAAGTGTGGCGAATTATGCTTGGAACCTCAGTAGTACCGGCGCTTCTATTTTTATTCTTGCTACTGTTTGTGCCGGAAAGCCCGAGATGGTTAACAATAAATGGTGATGAATCCGGCGCCCTGGATATTTTAAAAAAAATTGTTACCGATGATGAAGCAAAAAAAGAAATCGGGGATATTAAAACTAACCTTCAGAGAGAAACAGGAGGATTTGGTATTTTGTTCAAAGGAGGTTTTAAGCTGGCTATGATCATAGGAATTTCTTTAGCTTTTCTTACACAGGTAAGCGGCATCAATGCCATTATTTATTATGGCCCGAAAATACTTGAAGAAGCAGGGCTTCCTATAGCTGATGCATTGGGGGGCCAGGTAGTGATAGGTTTGGTAAATGTATTGTTTACATTAATTGCTATCTGGAAAATTGATCACCTCGGGAGAAAGCCCTTGTTGCTTGCCGGCGTGATCGGCATCATTGCATCCCTGGTCATTCTCGGTTCGTTATTTTATTTTAATACCACCAACACTTATCTTCTATTAACATTTATTTTGATATTCATTGCCTGCTTTGCATTTTCTTATGGGCCTGTTATCTGGGTGCTGCTCTCTGAAATCTTTCCAGCTAAAATAAGAGGCAAAGCTATGTCGCTGGCGACACTTTCATTGTGGATTGGCACCGCACTGGTGGGCCAGTTGACGCCGGTATTTCTTGAAGTGTTAAAACCTGCAGGAACATTTTGGTTGTTTGCAGCCCTGACTGCTCCGGCGCTTTATCTTGCCATTAAAGTTATTCCGGAGACAAAAGGCAAGAGCCTCGAAGAAATTGAAAGGTATTGGTTAAATAAAAAATAAAAAGATCATACATCATGAGGCTGAATAATAAAGTTGCCGTCATCACAGGAGCTGCAAATGGAATAGGGCTTGCCATCAGTGAAGCTTTTGCAATGGAAGGGGCAATTGTAATCGCTGCCGATATTGATGAAGAAAAATGTAAAGCGGAAGCGGAAAGATTGAGCGTTGACGGGGCCATTGTACGAGCCATCAGGTGTGATGTAGGTGTAACAGATGATGTTAATCGTTTAATCAATGCTGCCCTTGATGAATTTGGAAGAATAGATGTGCTTGTGAATAATGCAGCCATTGGCATTGCAGGAAATATCATGGAAATGCCTGAAGCGGATTGGGATTTGCTGATGAATATAAATCTAAAAAGTATATATCGGACTATCAAGGCATCGCTTCCCTCGATGATAAAACAAAAATCAGGGAGTGTAATTAACTTATCATCAACGCAGGCATTTCGTAGCTGGCACAACTGGACAGCATATGCCGGCGCTAAAGGCGCCATCCTTTCCATGACCAATCAATTAGCCGGTCAGTTTGGTGAATACAATGTACGGTTCAACAGCATTTCACCCGGCGCCATTCTTACCCCGATGAATGAAAAAAGAGCAACAGAAG
>JBDSAA010000010.1:0-143528 GCA_039922375.1 Ferruginibacter sp. | reverse complement strand
TGGTAGATAACATACATAAATCTGCAAGGTTTTTAGCTATTTTGCAAATATCCCGCAGATTTTAAATGCACGGTCTTTTAATGTAACCTTGCGCAATGGGCTTTAGCGACTTTTTGAGGGACGACTAGTTAGAAACTATGCCGGAACTGATAAAAGCAATCCCAATGTATGAGCATTTTTGATTTACTTATTTGCCTTGTCCGCTGGGCAATAGCGGGCATGATAGCTGTGAGATATGGATGATTAAATTATTGTAAGGGAGCAGTTATAATGCGTGTTTAATGCCGTACATACACTTCATAAACCGGGCTGAATAAATACATTTTCCCTGTTGCTACTTCTATACATTTAAAACGCTTGCGAACCTTTTCTGCTTTTTTAAATTCCCGTCCGCCTTTGATTTTAAATATGGCTCCTGCAGGTAGCGTCTCTATTAAACTTATCCCGTCTTTTTTAACATCATACTGGTGTAATACCCTTAGCAGTGCAACATCTGCACAACTACTGGCAGCGGGGTTTTGCAGTGTTTTAATTAAAGTTTTATGAATATCATCAGGAAATATCTTCTTTAATAAAAATTGCGCCAGCACTTTACTGAATTCATTTTTCCACTCGGTGCCATGTGCTGATACCCGATTGCCAAAACGCTCATAGGTAAAGAGATGCGCCAGTTCATGTAATAAGGTAATTAAAAATGCGTAAGAATTTAGGTTGCCGTTTATACTAATGCGGTGGCTTTTACCCGGTATGGAATTTCTATAATCACCCAAAATGGATTGCCGTTCACGGGTGATAGTTAATTGTACTTTATAATGCTGCAGGTAGTGCGCTACTTCATCAAAACTTCCCTCTGGCAGGTATTGTTTCAACTGGTGTAAAGGAGCTTCCTGCTTAGGCATTTTTGTGCTTGTTCAGTTTGGTTATTATAGCTACTTCCACTGTTAAATACAATAAGTATAAAAACATAGCGGCAAACACGGATACCTTGCTAACGCTATTGCCAGCCACCAGTCTGTATATGATTACGGCGGTGATGCATACAAACATTTTGATCAGCATCCCTCCCATTACGCTTCGTACAAACACATTGGGATTGCTGTTCTTCAATGCCCGTTGCTGCATAAAAAATGCGATGAGGTTTATGAGGAAAAATAAAACATTTGCTATAATTAATACATCCGCATCAATGCCCCATTTTGACAAAAGGTGCCGTGATGCAATAAGCGATGCGCTAAAAACTGTAAACAAAGCAATAAGCGGTAAAATAATTTTCTTTCGTGAATCCATGTATCCGCAAAGATATTTTAAGATTATTGATTCACGGCATTGCTCAATTCTTTCTTTTTTAACTCCACCACACTACCACCTGTATGGCAGCAACCGTTAAAGCTGGCAGTCGGTTCTACCTGCAATTTACCTGCGAAAATATCTCCCTGTATATCGCACTTGCCCAATAGCTGCAGTAACTCGCTTATACGTATTTGGCCTGTCACTTTTCCCAATACATCCGCCTGCAATCCATCAATATCGCCTTCCACAGCACCTTCAGGGCCAATAAAAATTTTTGATTTTGCAAAGAGGTTGCCGTTAAGTAAGCCATCTATCCTGATATCGCCGTCGCTTTTAATATTTCCATTGATAACTGTTCCAGCGCCGATAATGGTTGTACCGCCGGAGGATGCTTCACCGGAGGATGATTTCACTTTGGAATTGAACATAGATATAGATTTTAGTTTTAGAAAGATTGGAAATTATTTTTATATATAGTCCTTGTCAATTTTAGTTACACCTTAATAACCCTTACCCATCCCTTTCACAATCAAAAAAACGTCAGTTATAATAAAGCTGTTAGTCAGTGGCGTTTTCAATCTTAGGTAAATCGAGCTTACTGGTGTCTAATACCGGTATTTGGCCCTGCAATACTTTTTTAATGTTATCGAAATATTGTTGCTTGTACTTCAGTGCATTCTCCATTGAATCTGTGCGTAATTTCAATTGCCGGAATTCTTTTGCCTGGCGGGCATCACCATATCCTACGCCGGGTAGATAATACTTTATAGGAGTAAATACGATCAATGCCACTGTTAACACTGTTAGCAAAACAAAAACAGTACTTAACACAATATACACACTCAGACGGCTCAGCCGGAACTTAACCACCTCCTCGTAAGTATCCTCATTCATTACCACAAGTCGGTAACGATTTCGTAAACGTTTTAGTGTGCTGTTGGCATCTAATTTGCCCATAGTTTGTTATTGGATGTTAAAAATAAGGAAGCTTACGTCATTCTACCTGCAAATTCCCGAAAATAACCGATATTTAACCGCTTTTTTTAATCACTTATATTCATGTTGAAACGGATTTTTTTATCGGCGTTCCTCTTATTATTTGCCTGCATTTTGACAAACAACCTATTAGCCCAGGCACCTACCTGGACGATAGACTTGTTGGGCAAAGAAAAAAAACCAGAAAAATTTGAAAACAGGAAGCTGGGTTCCGAAAAAATGGCGAACAAGAAGTTTACGTTGGTAAGGAATTTCTTTCAGAATAATTATACCCATTACAACTACCATTTCAACGCTAAAAACAAGATAAACACAATCATTGAAAGAGCTAAAGCTGCCCAAAAGGACGACTACACTAAACTGCTAAGTTATTATCCGTACAGCCTGGAAAACACCGCCAGCCAAAAATCAGAACTAGACTCCGTAATTTTCAAAGCTACAGCGGGTATCTTGCTACACGACCTTAGAAATGACTGGATCGATAATATGTACTTACTGATGGGTAAGGCATTTTTCTTTAGAAAGGATTTTGATTCTGCCGCAGCTACTTTTCAATTTATAAATTACAATCTTTTTCCCCGCAAAAAACATGAGGAGGATAACAGGATAGTAGGCACCAGCGACGCAGCCAGTAACAGCACGTTAAGTATTGCCAATAAAGAAAAGCAAAATATTCTTCAAAAAGCTACTGCCTTGCCGCCGAGCAGAAATGATGCCTTAATATGGCTGGCACGTTCTTTAATTGAGCAAAATGAAATGGGTGAATCAGCTGGCCTGATTAACACTTTACAATATGATCCCAATTTACCAGCACGGCTTCGCAATGACCTGGATGATGCAAATGCTTATTGGTTTTATAAACAAAATATTTTTGACAGCACAGCTACATACCTGGAGAAATCGCTAAGCAATGCGGATACCAAACAAGACCTATCGAGATCAGAATTCTTGTTGGCTCAGTTGTATGAAATTACCGGCCAGTTTGATAAAGCAACCAATTTCTATCAGAAAGTTTCTGTGCATACTGTAGATCCTTTAATGGATATACATGCCCGGCTAAACAATGCTAAAATGCTAAAAAGCACCAATCCGGAAGAGTTGGCAAACAGCATCAACACCCTGGTAAAAATGTCAAAAAAAGATAAGTTTGAAGCTTACAGGGATATAATTTTTTACTCCGCAGGTGAACTGGCCTTGCAACAACCGGATACCACTTCAGCAAAAGATTATTTCATCAAAAGTTTACAGTACAATGAAACAAACCTGGCTTATAAGAACAAGGCTTTTTTGCAGCTTGCGGATATTGCTTTCAACCAAAAGGAATATAGAAGGGCGTTTGCATTGTATGATAGCCTCCAATCGGGCGATACTACGCTTGCTGATCGTTTAGCATCCATCCAGGAAAGGAGAAACGCGTTGTCCAAAATCGTAGAAAAAATTGTAATCATAGAAAGGGAAGATAGTTTACAAGCGATTGCAGCCATGGCACCTGCCGCCAGGGAAGTATTTATAAAGAAAATGGTTAAGCGCATGCGTAAAGAACGCGGGTTAAAAGAAGAAGATAACAACTCGGGCGGTGGCGCAATGATTGACTTCGATAACAAATTTGACAACAAAAAAAATGAGCCGATAGATCTTTTTGCTGGTGCTAGTAAGGGTGAATGGTATTTTTATAATGCGACGTTAAAAGGAAAAGGATTTAATGAATTCAAAAGAAAATGGGGTGCACGCAAAAACACTGATAATTGGCGAAGAAAAAGTGCTACAGAATCAGCCGTAATTAATAACACTAATCCGGGTGTGGGAGGTGTTTCGGCGCCTGATGATATTGATAAGGCTCCCAATCCTGCTAACGTAAAAGATCCATCATCATTGGCAAAAAACGATATTGTTCAGCCGGACGATATAAGCTATGAGGGACTGATGTCAAATGTCCCCCTCACGCCTGAAAAATTGAACGAAAGCAATTCATTGGTCTCCGTTAATTTATTTGCATTGGCAAAATTGATTCAGACTGAACTGGAAGATTATCACCAGGCAATTATTACCTACGATCAGTCTTTACAACGATTCCCCGATTCATTGTACAATGGTGAACTTTACCTGGGCCTTTATTATTGCTATACCAAACTAGGCCTGGCAGATAAAGCTGCCTATTATAAAAATTTACTTAATAAAAATTTCTCAACCAGCAGGTCTGCCGCATTACTAAATAATCCTGCTGCGGCTAATCCACAGGCTATAAATGCAGAAGGCACCAAAAGATATCAGTCTATATATAATTCTTTTATAGAAGGGAATTTTGAACAGGCTTTTGCTGACAAGAAAAAAGCGGATAGCACATACGGCAATAATTACTGGAGCCCCCAGCTTTTATATATCGAAGCAGTATATCATATAAAACAACGCGATGATAGTGTGGCAATTGCTGTGTTAAACAATATTACAGGCCTGTATCCCAAAGCGAAGCTGGCACCAAAAGCGGAACGCATGATAGCCGTATTGAAAAGAAGGGCAGAAATTGAAGACTATCTTTCGAAGCTGGAAATAACCAGGGCAAAGGATGATGAAATAGTGAAAATATATGACAAGCTGGTAAGAAATGATGCAGACCTCATAAAGTCGCGGACTAATAATATCGATAGCAATACGGTAGGAGTAAAACCGATGACGGGACCGGTAAAAGATATTGTTAAAGCACCGGAACTGCCGGTAGCAAAGGATACAGTGGCAACAGTCATTGAACCCGTAAAACCTCCTGTAAAAGAGGTGATCAAAACGGGCCCAACTGTATTTACCAATGGTCCGTTCACGTTAGACAAAACGGCGCCACATAATGTAATAATGCTGATGGATAAAGTGGATGGCACTTATGTTAATGAGTCAAAGAATGCATTTACCCGCTATCTGAATGAAGCTTTTAAAGGGGAAACAATTACGCTCATAAAAGATGCAATTGATAAAGACAAGGCATTGCTGGTATTTAGTTCTTTCAAGGATGCTGATGCTGCTTATTCTTTTTTAATGAAAGTTAAAAAAGCCGCACCGGAAGAGGTTTCCTGGTTGCCTGCTAACAAGTATTCATTTTACCTGGTGACAGACGAAAACCTGCAACTCTTAAAAACAAATAAAGATATACCCGGCTACACTGGTTTGCTGAAAAAGGTTTATCCTGGTAATTTTTAATTAAAAAATTCATGCTCATAGTTCCGCTTCGATTGCCGGGAGTTTGTTGTAGGCACGCATACTATGAAATGAATAACTCAAATTTATTATGAAAAAGAAAAAAAGCACCAGCACAATGAAAAATTCAGTCCGGAATTTCTGGAGGATATTTTTTGGAGGGTTGTTGGCGGTACTACTAATTTTTGCGCTTGCTAATTTTGGGGCTTTCGGAAAAATGCCTTCGCTTGAAGACCTTGAAAACCCGGAGGCCGACCTGGCTAGTGAAGTATATACCAATGACGGAAAACTAATGGGTAAATACTATGCCGAAAACCGGAGTGAAATAAAATACAACGAAATTTCCCCCAATATTATTCACGCCTTAGTTGCCACAGAAGATCAAAATTTTTATGATCATTCCGGTATTGATGCAAAGGCTGTAGCAAGGGCAATTTTAAAATTTGGCACAGCGGGTGGTGGCAGTCCGATAACACAGCAATTGGCGAAGATGATGCTTGGGCAAGGCAGGGGCAATGTTTTAAAAAGAGGGATCGAAAAAATTAAAGAGTGGATCATTGCAGTAAAGCTTGAAAGAAATTTTACCAAAGAAGAGATCATCACGCTTTATTTGAACAGGGCACCCTGGGGCAATAACTATGGCATCAGAAATGCTTCGAAAACTTATTTTCAAAAAGAAGCAGCCAATCTTAATATTGAGGAAGCGGCAGTATTGGTGGGCATGTTGAAAGGCTTTGGCTACGAGCCAATCCGTCACCCTGTTGCTGCCCTTAACCGGCGTAATACAGTGATAGAAAGAATGGTGGATTGTAAACAGCAATATATCACAGAGGTGCAGGCAGCCAAGCTGAAGGCAAAACCATTAATTACTAACTTTAAAAAAGTGGATGACAATGTTGGTATTGCGCCTTACTTCCGCATGGCGCTGGCGGAGCGAATGAAGGAATGGTGTAAAACACATACCAATCCAAAAACGGGTGAAAACTATGACCTGCACCGGGCTGGGTTGAGAATATATACCACCATCAATTCCACCATGCAGCAATATGCCGAGGAGTCGGTAGTGCAGCATATGCCCGTTATTCAAAAAAAGCTGAACAACCTCTTAAGAAATAATGGCGACAGAATGTGGAAGGCACGGGAAGGAATTATTGAAAACGCCATGAAAACCAGTGAGCGTTGGAAGACAATGGCTGAGGATGGTACAACACCTGAAGTGATCAGAAAGTCTTTCCTGATTCCTGTAAAAATGAAAATATTTGCATGGAATGCTAAAAGAGAATTAGACACAGTAATGACGCCCAGGGATTCGATTAAATACCACAAACAATTAATGCAAACGTCCTTCGTGGCAATGGATCCCAAAACTGGTGAAGTAAAATGCTGGGTAGGTGGAATAGATTTCAAATGGTTCAAATTCGATCACGTTACTGCCAGCAGGCAGGTAGGTTCTACCATTAAGCCATTGATCTATGCTTTGGCCGTTCAGGATGCTGGCTATACACCTTCTACCGTGATAGCCGGCGGCCCCGTTCAATATGGTAAAGAAGTCAGGACTTTTAGTGGTGGCGGAGGTACATTGGCCAATTGCCTTGCCTATTCAAAAAATACTGCTTCTGTAAGGATGACTAATATGTTAGGCGTAAACAGGATCATAGACTTTGCAAAGAATGTAGGTGTTAGTGCAAAACTTCCCCCCTTTACTTCACTTGCACTTGGTGCTGCGGAAATACCCTTGTTACAAATGCTTCAAGCTTATACCATGTTTCCTAATAAAGGTTTTAATACCGAACCCATATTTATTAGCAGGGTGGAAGATAAAAATGGTAATTTATTAGAAGACTTTACACAGATCAGCAGCAAGCAGGTGATAAGCGAGCAGGATGCGTTTACAATGGTTAAATTAATGCAGGGGGTAGTACAAATAGGAACGGGAAGGTCGCTTAACAACTATGATATACCGGCAGAAAAAGCAGGCAAGACAGGTACGACCAATGACAACACGGATGGTTGGTTCATGGGCTATACACCGGAGCTGCTGGCAGGTACATGGGTTGGTTGTGATGATCCTTTCATACGGATCTATGCGGGTACAAGTGGAGGTAATGAAATGGCACTACCCAAATGGGGATATTTTATGAAAAAGGTTTATGCAGACAAAAAACTTCCTTATGGAAGAACACTGAAGTTTGAACAACCTGCGGAAATGGCAAATAACCCGATCTATGCTGATCAACGGTTCGAAAGTATTATCAACGAAGGCGGCGATAACCCGGAGGACCAGGGCAACGGAGATGCCAGCGATTTTACAAATGAACCTTTATCAGATGTTGGGTCACCTGAAGTACCGGTTGAAAGCGAATTCAGTACAGTAAAACCTGATACCAGTAAATCAAATAAGCCTGAGGAAAAAAAAGATGGTAAGCCAATTACACCAGTAGGCATTAAACCGGATGATAAAAAACCTGCCTCGCTAGTACCTGCAATTAAACCCACTGATAAAGCTAAGGTGCTTCCTCCTAAGCCAGA
Source organism: Ferruginibacter sp. (assembly GCA_039922375.1). GTDB lineage: Bacteria > Bacteroidota > Bacteroidia > Chitinophagales > Chitinophagaceae > Ferruginibacter. The sequence continues at coordinate 135,530 of JBDSAA010000010.1, read as the reverse complement.
TAAGGTGGGACCTAAAAAGGATAATGAATATTAAAAGAAATATGCTGAAAAGGATTAAACACAACCTGTTTTGAAAAATATGTAGAGAATATAAATTTTCATTTACAAATTTTCATTTACAAATTTATAAAAAAAAGCCCCGCCTGATAGACGGGGCTTTTTTTTATAAATCACTTCAAGATATAATTCAATTTAAGCGTGAGACAACCACAACGATAATTTACTTACCGCATCAAGTACATTTTGCCATATCCCTTATTAAAAAACTTATCTGTTTGTTCGCCTTCAGATTTGTATTTGTCCAGCGACTTGCCATTTAGATTCGTAATGACCCTGTACAGGTAAACGCCATTGGCTAATTTTTGCCCATACATATCGGTGCCATCCCATTTAAAGTCAGTTATGTTGCGGCCAATATGGATATTACCCAGCTCCCCTTTGGTGATCTCCCGCACTATTTTACCGGTAATGGTAAGTATTTGGATGCGTATATTTTGAGGCACTTCACTGCCTGTTAACGTAAAGACAAATGCAGTGGATGAAGTAAACGGATTAGGATAATTGAGCATATTACTGATCATCGGTGTGTTTAAAACACTGAAGGTAACTTTGTATTCGATGTTGCCTGCACGGTTACCCACCAGGTCTTTACCCGATATCTTCAACTCATATTCGCCATCTTCCGGAAAAAATGGTGAAAATTCTATGGAAGCCGTATTATCTCCGCCTGAAGAAGCTGGAATAAAACGCATATTGTCTCCAAAATAAAAATTACGGTACACGTCGGCCGCATCTCCCGGGTAATGCACCTGCACTCTCATAGATGCAGTATCACTCAGTAAAAGGAAGCGGCTTTCATCTTTTAGTTTTACTAAAATACGAGGCTTGGATGCCACAATATCCCGGTTTAAAATATGAACCCCATCAAACGTTACATCCAGCAGCGGATTAAATTTATCTTCTTTTACAAAGAAATTGTTATACAGGAAATTGTTGAACAGGTATTGCTCCGGCTGGTCGTTATCAGGGTTTACCATTACATACAATGTGTTCATTCCGGGGTAAGTTTTTGTATCTATACTATAACTTACAATCAGGGTATCGCCTGCCACCAACGGTTTTCTTTTGGGAAGCATAATTAAATGCAGTGCATTGTTGCGATCGGTAATTACAACTTTTATCCTAAGACTGTCGAAAGCTACGGAGCTTACGTTTTTAAACGCAAGTGCAAAATTAATTTTATCACCTTGTTCCACCGTATCCCGCATTGTAAATAAAATATTGGGCGCCACCACGCCTTCAGGTACATAATCTGCATTTATCCTCCAGTAGTTAAGCTGGTAGGGCGTTGAGAAATTAGGATCCCTGTTCAGCATTCGCAATTTAATGTTGGGATAAATGGCCGCATCAATGAAAGCAATACTTGTATCAATGGCAGGATCCACCGTTGCCAGCAAGTCAACGGCTCCTGTTGTTTTTATACCATATACCTGGATTTGTACAGTATCGCCCGGGCCTGCATCCAAAGTTTTACCCCGCCAATGTAGCGCAGTCCACTTTTTGGCTGGACCGAAAACAGGCGATTCAATTGTTCCTGAACTAAATTTGGTAGTAAGAGGAATGGTGTTCGACACATATGCATCTACCTTGGCACCCATAATTTGTGCCGGCGTAAAGGAACTTATGTTCTTTTTATAGAAATAAGCAAAGGGAAGGTTGTGATAAAAACTATCAATGGTATTAAAGCCAATAGATTTCAGTTTATGGTATAAAGATTGGCCTGTGCCAAGCGTTAATTCATCTTTCTTCCACTCATCTATAAACGAAGTATTGGTGTTCGCATTTCCAAGGTTGGTAATTGATACATACATCCCATTCGGAATACTGTCAATAAAATCCATCGCACGTTTCCTGCTAGCTGCATCCTGGTAAGAAAATTCGAAGAAATTCCTGGTGGCTTCCACACAGGTGTAATCGCTTCCGAACCTGCCCGTTTGCCCTGATACTGCATAATTAGCCCAAGGCACCAAAGTGCTGGGATCAAACACCATAAATTGCAACGAATTATACTTACAACCATAATAATCCACCCGGTCAAAATCAAGCATTGTATTTATCCGGTCGTAGTCAAAGTAGGGAAACAGCCCTGTATTAAACACCAATGTGCGGGTAGAACCTGTAAAACGGAAGACCCTGTCGGCTTCAAGCCTGATGTTGCTGGTATAGGCACTTTTGCGGTGTTGAAAGAAATGCGATTGATTAAAACCAGTACCACCATTGGGGAGATAAATAAACGAAGAAACATTCCATACCTGCTGCCCGTTGTTTAATGGCACAACAGAAGTGCGCCAGTAATAAACAGTACTATCGGAAAAGCTGATACTACCAGGCGAAAATTCTATCACACCACCTATGCCATTGGCGCTGTATTGCTTTTTGAAAGAGGAGTTAAATAATTCAGTGGTGTCCAGCTCCATCTGGTACTGCCTTATTCCATTCAAAGGGTTCGCGGTAGACGCAATGAATTTTATATTCTGCTGGTTTACGATTGAATAATTGTATGGCGACACCGGCCTTAACTCGTCTTCAAAAATTACAAATTCCTTTGTGTAGGTATTATTGGATTCTGATAACTCAGTAACCTTACTATCTGCATCTACTGTAAAGATCAGTTTGTTTAAACCTTTGTCTGTAGCCCCGTTGATCGGGATATTAAACTCCAGTGAATCTGCATATGCAATGCCTGGCCTTACCTGGTTATAGATCACTTGTAAACTATCATTTACAAGGCGTCTTCTTATTGTGATCCTGATGGAATCACCAACAGCTTTGCCGATGTTAAGAAACCTTACTTTTACATTAAAGCTGTTGTCAGCTACAGACACAATGGAAGGGCTTATTTTTATCAACTGATCTTCAATAATGTAATCCGGCAATGCGAAGGTGTTGATCTTAATTGCAGGGTCACCATTCAGGTTCAATTGTTCAAGATGAATGCGTGTATAAAAGTCGATAGAAGGCAAATTTCCGCCAAGGCTTTGCAACACATACTTCATCTGGTTGCCAATCGTATTACCATACATGGTACGGGAAAAAGATTCATATAATTTGGTGTTGTAAATATTCAAAAATGGAGGAATACCCAAATGCGTACTTGCTAAAAATCCAATGCTGCCACGCTGGTTGGCCAATACCCATTTTTCAGAGAGCGAGCTGTTTCCATTTAAACGAGTGGGGTCAAAATTGAAATTGTTGCCTGCGCTGCAACCGCTCACATTGAAGAATGGATATTTACCTACGTTGGTATAATTCTCCGGACTATTAAGATTAAAGGCAAGTGTGTTGGCAGACGAATGCCCAAAATATTGTATAAAGCTTGTCCCTTCATTTATGAGTTGCTCAATACGTTCTCCATTGGCCTGCACAACCGCTGAGGAAGATTCTTTTTGGAAAGTTTCTACCTTGGCTCCCAGCAGACTGTCTTTTGCAATGGCTCCATAAATATTCAAATTATAGGTAAACGAACTGTTCTCACCAGCGTCCCTCCCTCCCGCAGCATGGATAAAGTTTTTCATCCATCCTTTATCAATAACCGTTTGCAAGGTGGAAACCTGTGCGGCTTCATATTGTTTTACTTTATCCAGGTATTGTTTTATTTCCGTGCCATTTATAACCGATAAACGCCCGATTGGTGCAAGAGGTACTAACAGCCCTGGCTCGCAGGCCAGCAATATATCAGAAGCCGGCCATCCAAAAGTTTGCACCAGGTCAAGGCGCTCAATATCCGGGCTGTTTTCATTTGCCCTAAAGTCTACAGAAGTGATACCCCTGCCGATAATAAAAACATATTTCAGCTTTTGAGTAAATTGTTTATTAGCGAAACGGATGAAATCGCGGATTGCAGCCGGATGTTTTTTTATGCCGAAGGCAAACTGATCAGTGAGCTCATCAATCGAAATTATTTTTGCATTGTAACCACCCCCAATGGCAGATGCCCGGTAAGCCCGGTATTGATCTACATAATTATTACCACTACCATCGTTGTACAAAGCAGGATTGCTGATAATAAGATAATCACCCTGGCTGGCAGCAGGCGTATAGTTGATAAAAGTTTTGGATACAAATGAATTGGTATTGTTGATATTATTCAGTTCCTGGTTAACCAGCACAAATTTTCTAACCGGATTCAACGAAGCTGGCAGAACAAACCTAACCTTACCAGCTACCGCCAGGTCACCAACATATCTTCTGTTATCATTAAGGCTGTAGAGAATCGGTTGTACCCCGCCTGTATTGAAATTATCAATTTCCAAATAATTACCAACAGCGGATGGCTTCAATTCAAAAGAAAAATTCTTTTCATTGTTAAAATTAAACCTGGCCGGATATGTAACGGCCATGGTACCCACCACTATTCTGTCATTAACATTAGTGGAAGTATTATTTACACTTACGTCAAGGGTATTAGGATTTTGCAACAGGCTCAGCGGCAAATTGTCGATCTGTCTTTTTACAGACGTAAAAAAATTCATCGGCGTATCCAATACCACTGTGTTAAATAACTTTACCTGGAGGTTCCTGGTAAAAGAAGCATTTCCAAAAGCAGCGATGTAAAAGGAAACACTGTTGGCCGGTCCGGCAGTATATACATTTAACCCTGTAAAATTTTTCAACAACCCTGCACCAGGATAAATATCAGCCGATGTCCAGCCTTCACCAATATCATACGCCGACGAATAAACGTACTCCCCCACTAAGTTCGCATATCCGCGGTTGTACTGTTGTTTGTAGGGTTGTTCTACCCTGCGCATAAAATAAGGATCGGGCGCAAGCACATTACCGGCAATATTATTAGCAACATTGCTGTACCGCAGATTAGCCGATGCTGCATTGAAAGTTAAAAAATAAACAGCGGTATCCGTATGCAGGCTAAAACTATCGTTAAGCTGATGATCGGCAATTCTGTACAAGGGCTTATCCGGAAGGCCATCATTCATTTTTCCCAAAAACTCAATGTAATCATTGCTGCCCATTGGCCCCGCCGAAACAGAAGTATATAAACTCACCTGATCACCATTTCTCCACATCTGAAATTGTTCAGCCGGTATGCCGCCCAAGCCTATAGAAGATAAAGCTGCCTGGCTGACACGGTACAAACCAGATTTGCCTACTTTAAATTTATAGTAGGTTTTGCTGTAATCAATCCAGCTATTATTATACTGTGCGGTGCCGGCCATTGTACACAATATAAAAAATGGAAGTAAAAATTTTTTCATTGCGCTGTATGATTGAAATTTCATAATAGTTAAGCTTATTCTGTTTCTTTTTTTACCAGGTTAAAGCGGAGTGAAAAGATATGTGTGTACAAAGGGTTCGATTGATTGGCAAGGTTGGTAAAAGCATAATCGATCATTACATTTTTGATCTTTACCCCGGCACCCAGGCTCGGTTGGTAGATCCATACCTTTTTCTTATCAAGGGTGTCTGATAATGCCTTCTGAAAATTTGTAATGCCCGCTCTTACAAAAAAAACATCTTTTACAGCTGCTTCCAACCCAAGGCTTGGATCTACACTCACCGCTTTGCTGCTGATCACCGTATTGCGTTTTCCATCAAAGGTCAAATTCATGTTGGCTTCTACCAGCAATTTGAGCGAACTGTTCAATGTGAAATCATATCCGCCACCAATCACTAACCGGGGTGCGGTAAGCTCAGTTGATTTTACCGGGATTTCATTATTGGTCAGGTACAATACTTCCTTTTCCCTCTCAGTAAAATTAAACGACCATGCGTTGAAAGTAGTGGTAAGGTCCCTGGCCACAATACCTGCATGCCAGCTTTTGCCATGCATTTGCAATCCGGCATCCACGCCAAATCCCCAGGCAGTGGCGAACTTGCCAACTTTGCGATGTATGATCTTAGCATTTACGCCAAAACTTATTTTTTTCTCTTCCGTTTCTTTAAGGTGTTGTGCAAACGAAAACAGGAACGCATAATCAGCGGATGAAAAAGTCTGGATATTATTGAAGTTGATGCTACCATCAGGCTCTACCAAAAACAATGTATTGGGAATGTCATCCACTGCAAAACGTAGCAGCGAAAATCCAATGGTCCTCTTATTATCCTGTATGGGCAAAGCGATGGAGCCGTAATCATATTTACCGATGCCCGCAAAATATTCAGCGTGCATTAAGTTGATGTTGGGATGATTTTTTACACCAGACAGTCCTGCCGGGTTCCAGTAGCCCGCAGTAGCATCATTAACCGAAGCCACCTGCGCACTACCCATCGCAAGCCCCCTGGCACCCGCTCCGATATTAAGGAACTCATTGGAATATTTTCTAAACTGGGCGTATGAAAGAGCAGGCAATAAAATGCTACAAAGCAAAATGGCAGAAAGTTTTCGGTGCATATATTTGTTTTCCCTGTTATTAATATTGCAGATGTAGGATAAGCTACAAGCTAAAACGTTGATTCCCTTGGTAAATTGTGCAAAAATCCACCCCCGGACGGCAGGCAGGCTTACAAATTTAGCGAATATACCCGTTCATAACCGCCGCTTTAATTATTCATTCTCAGGCGGTCTTTTATACAAGACACGTTATGCCGAAAAAGGCTGCATTCACTGCACGGAACTGATCATCGCTGATGAAAGCAGGCAATCAGCCTACAGCTTTTTGATCCCGCACGTGGCACATTTATAATGCGTAAAATTGTTTTTTGTCCGGGCGGCATAATTTCAATTAAACATCGTTACGTCGCCCTCGTATACTTTTCCAGCCCCGTGGAACTTTCATTGCGTTACAAAACGGACTGGATCACCCTGCTCAACCGCTGACGGGGTTTTCCACCGCCGCCAGGGTTGGGTAATAGTTAGCTGCGAAAACATCCGGCATATCCAACAAAAAACTGTTAGCGGTTTTGTTATATTTGTTGCTCACTGCAAAACCCCTTACCCTTTGTCCGCATTAATTACGTTACAGATAAAGTTTATCCGTTGGAAGCTTTTGGTGTACCGGGGTTTAATATAGCTCCAGGGGAGCTACCGCTTTGTAGCATTATTTTCAACCCGAAAATACTGGTCCGTAGGAGCAACCCTTTAAACTGCGACCATTCAAGGGGCGTAGCTACGGCACGCACCCCGGCTTCATAAAAGGCTTTAAGGAAATTTGAATGTTTGGCAGGGTCTCCCGACAAATCGAGATTAAGAAATGAAATGGAGGTATGCCAATTTATCACGGTCTCAAAATCATTATCTTTCCCAAAAATTGACAAACAAACAACAGACATATTGTAAAAACAGATTAGCAACATGGTTACTGACCATCGCAATGCTTTCAGGTGTTTTTGCATTTTCAGGCTACAACAATAATTCGACACTTTTAAATAATGTAAAAGTTCGGACTGAATTAGTTTGTTCGACAAAAGCTATACATAAAAAATTTACTGTTGCTTTTAAGAAAGTCATTTCCACTTCCTACAGACACCCTTTTTTAAATTATTTCGGTGATTCGACTACTCTTTTGCTGGCTTATAACAAGTTAATAAAAGTGAAGTTTGACCATACTTCAAGAGTATATCAATCAATAGACCAGGAAGAAAAATTTGCTCAATTAAAAAATATCCCGTCTAATTCTAGTAAAGACATTTTCATTTCTATAGGATAATTCTATCCTTTTGCCATTGAATTGGCATTATTCAATTTTTTTTTAACACTTATTGTTTCCTAAGGCAGCAATAAGATTTTAATTGATTATAGAGTGAAAATTATTAAAAAAGTAATGCGGCTTTCCCGCATTTTCCTATTTGCATTTATGTTTGCTGTATGTATAGTAATGGGTATTGCTCCGGTTATTCCAAAAAGAAAAAACCAGTTTGGAATCGAAGTGAAAATGGAAGAAAACGAAAAGGAAATTGATACAACAGGAACTGATATTTTAGACAAAGCAGACAGTTAATAACCCTGATGCTTGATATTGGATACTGGATGCTGGATACTGAATACCGGATACATACCATTGAGCATCATCCTCTCGTTACAAGATCAAATATTCAAAAGCACCCTTAAACGGCTGATAGTTATTTTTCCAAGTTTTCTACCCACATTTGCATAAGTTCGCCAAAAATACAGCTACAATAACATGAAAAATTTGATAGAAGAATTGAAATGGAGGGGAATGATACAGGATATTATCCCGGGAACAGAAGAACAACTGAACAACGAAATGACCACCGGCTATATAGGTTTCGACCCTACGGCTGACAGCCTGCACATTGGCAACCTGGTTCCTATTATACTGTTGATACATTTACAAAAATGCGGGCACAAGCCTATTGCACTGGTAGGTGGGGCCACAGGTATGGTAGGCGACCCGAGCGGGAAAAGCGAAGAAAGAAATTTATTAAGTGAAGACATTCTTAACCATAACATCACCAGGGTAAAAGCCCAGTTGGAAAAGTACCTTGACTTTGACGCCGCTCTTCCGAACGCAGCCGAAATGGTGAACAATTATGACTGGTTCAAAAATATAAGCTTTCTTGATTTTATAAGAGATACAGGCAAGCACATTACGGTAAACTACATGATGAGCAAAGACAGTGTGCGCAAAAGACTGGACGGCGATACCGGCATGAGCTTTACCGAATTTACGTACCAGCTGGTACAGGGCTACGATTTTTACTGGCTGCACAAAAACAAAGCCTGCCAATTACAAATGGGAGGCAGCGACCAATGGGGCAATATCGTAACGGGTACCGAGCTGATCCGAAGAAAAAGTGGCGGCGAGGCATTTGCCTTTACCTGCCCGCTCATCACCAAAGCTGATGGAGGAAAATTTGGAAAATCAGAAAAAGGAAATGTATGGCTGGATGCTGCAAAAACATCGCCCTACCAGTTCTACCAGTTTTGGCTAAACGCTGCTGATGCAGATGCGGTGAAGTACATTAAAATTTTTACCTTTTTACCCCAACAAACAATTGATGAACTGATAGCGCAACATACCGGCAACGAACACATGCGCCTTTTGCAAAAAAGATTGGCTGAAGAAGTAACCAGTTTTGTGCATAGCCAATCGGATTATGAATTTGCTGTAAAAGCCTCCGGTATATTGTTTAACAATGATACTGCTGAAATATTGCAGCAATTAAATGAAGAACAATTGCTACAGGTATTGGAAGGCGTACCCTCCGTGGATTTCTCTAAAAACAGTTTACAGGAAGGCGTGGATGTGGTAAGCTTTTTAGCCGACACCAAAATTTTCCCCAGCAAAGGCGAAGCCCGTAAAATGATACAAGGAGGTGGGGTAAGCATCAATAAAATAAAGGTAGATGCGGTTGATTACACAGTGAAGGAGGATGTGTTATTAAACGGCAAGTATTTGCTCGTGCAAAAAGGCAAGAAAAATTATAATCTCGTTAAAGTGTTGTAAGGTGATTAGTTATACCTGTTTTTAAATACAGGCAGCATGAATAGATCATTGCACCCGTTTTGTAAACTTCTGTATTGTATTACCCCTGATATCGCCCACATAAATGCTTTGTTCATTATCAATAGCAATATCATGGCACCTGCAAACCGGTTCTTCATCTAAGCCGCTTCCAAACACAATTGCAGGATTGGACAGTGAATCGAATAATATAATGTTGGATGCTTTTGGAAATAAATACTGGGTTATATAATCCACCGCAAATACATCATTGTTTACTTTATCAATAGCTACTGAATATATTTCTCCAAAGCTTTTATCTTTCCATTGTTGTAAAAAATTCCCTTTAGCATCAAAAGACTGAATCCTTTTATTTTCTCTATCAGCAACGTACACGTTTCCTTTTTCATCCAGGTCTATTGCATGCGGTATATTAAATTCCCCCGGTCCGTTCCCTTTTTTACCCCATTGAAAAAGATATTTTCCAGCCTTAGAAAATTTTACTATTCTGCTGTTGCCATAACCATCACTCACGTAAAAGGAGCCATCCTTTGCAACGGCCACGTCAGTGGGCAAATTAAAATGTAAAGAATCATTGCCCGCCACGTTAGCATGGCCAAGGGTCATCAGCAGCAGGCCATCATGACTGAATTTAAAAACTTGATGCAACCCTACGTCTGTAACCCAAATATTATTAAGATCATCCACTGTTAAGCCATGTGGCATAACAAACAGGCCTGCACCCCAACTGTTTAAAATTTTGCCGGTTTGCCTGTGAAGCAGCACAATAGTTTTTGAGGAGATTGGCCAGGCAGGCATCTTACCAAGCAAAGGCCATTGCCGGTCTGCTCTATGAAAAACAAAAATATTTTGGTCCAGGTCAATACCGATGCCGACAGGGTTGCCTAATTTAAATCCGGCAGGTAATTGAGGCCAGTTTTTTACTAATTGATATTCTGTTTTTGCCCGCAACGGGCTTTTTGAATGCTGGTAGCTTTTATTATCGCAGGCATTAAGTAGTAAAGCAAATAGTACAAAAAGAAAAAAAGCACCCTTTTTCATTTTCTATTTTTAAAGAGAAAATTTGACCTCGCTGGTTAATGATTAAGCATTCACTTCAAGCTGCCCTTCAAATTCTTTTTTAAGTGCTTGAATTACCTGCTGTATATTTTCAGACACTTTACTTAGCAACTCTGGAAGTGAATGATCAACAGTACCGGCATACCCGATCTTTTCTATTTCACGAATGGTTTCTTTCAGCGAAACAATACCCATATTATCAATGGCCCTTCGTATTTTATTGGCAATGGCTGCCATGCCCTTGTAATCATTTTGATCAAATTTTGTTTGCATTTCAACTACCTGGGCGGGCTTTTGTTCGATAAACATATTTACCATCATTACAACAAAAACTTCGTTGCCCCTGCTAATGGCCCGTATGGCAGACAGATCATATAATCTTCCCCCTGCGTTTGGTGTAGCAGGTTGATTTGGTAAGGAGTTATTGCTTTCATTTAGCCAGAAGGAAACTATTTTTAACAGGTCCTCTTCTTTGAACGGTTTAGAAAGGTAAGCATTCATGCCACCGTCAATACATTTTTCATTATCTCCTTTAATAGCATTCGCCGTTAACGCAATAACAGGCACCGTGCGGCTGATCTCTTCCCTGATAATTTTAGTGGCTTCCATTCCACCCATTACCGGCATCTGTATATCCATCAAAACAAGGTCAATTTCATTCTGTTGCAATAGCTCAACAGCTTCCTTGCCATTGACCGCCTCGGTGGTAATGGCGCCATAATTACGCAAGATAGTTTTGGCCACCAACCGGTTCATATTGTTATCGTCTACCACTAATATTTTTTTATCAGCAAGCATATCCTTATTGACGGAGAACTTTTCTTTAGATGGCAAATTGCTTATGCTTCCCTTGGCAAATTCTACTTCAAAGCGAATACTCGTGCCTGCCCCTTTTGTACTTTTTACATTTATTTGGCCACCCATCAATTCAATCAGGTCTTTGCAAATACTCATCCCAAGGCCTGTACCTCCATACTGCCTGGTTACGGATACATCCTCCTGGGAAAATTTTTCAAATAATGTATTTATAAATAGTTCGTCCATGCCTATGCCGGTATCCTTTACTTCAATGGAAACAACTTGTGTAGCAGGTGTTTCCTTTAATACCCTACAGGCCAAATCCACCGATCCCTTTTCAGTAAATTTAATGGCATTGCTGATCAGGTTAAGCAATACCTGGTTGAGACGGTAAGGGTCACCCATCAGCACAGGGCTGAGCGCTTCATCAGTTTTCGAATTGGTAATACTCAACCCTTTTTCTTCTGCCTTGTGCCTCATCACCTGCATGCACCGGCTCAATACAGCCTTTGGCTCAAAGCCGATGCTTTCGAGATTAAGCTTGCCTGCTTCTATTTTTGAAATATCCAAAATATCGTTGATGATGACAAGCAAATTTTCTGATGCCGAATTGATGGTCTCCAAATAAAATCGCTGCTTTCCATCAAGCGCTGTTTTGCCCAACTGGTTCGTCATACCAAGAATGGCATTCATGGGCGTGCGTATCTCATGGCTCATATTCGCCAGGAAAACTTCTTTACTCCTGGTTGATTCTTCTGCTTGCTCACGGGCTTCTATCAGGTCAGTTTCCAGTTGCTTCTGATCTGTAATGTCCAGGTGGATCCCGATAGATCCCACCAGGTCACCTGCATCGTTGAAGCGGGGAGCGCCGCTTATCAGCCACCACCGTAGCTGGCCTCTTTTATTTTTAACTGCAATTTCGTAAGCATCCAGTGAGCCACGCTTGCGTGCCTCATTTTTACTTTCTATCAGCTCAATAGTTTCTTCTTTAATATAAATGTCCGATGCCCTTTTGCCAATAAGCTCATCATAATCATAGCCACTCATGTCGCAAAAACTCTGGTTAGTAAATATCACATTTTCATCCGTATCTACTTCAAGCAATCCAAGGTTCATATTAGCAATGATGCTGCGGTACTTTTTCTCTTCTCGTTGCAACAATTCTTCAGCCTGTTTGCGCTCGGTGATATCTGTATGCGTACCAATAATTTTTAACGGCGTTCCATCCGGTTTTACTTCAATTACCATTCCCCTGTCCATTACCCATCTCACTGATCCATCCTTATGAATGATCCGGTATTCCAACACATGGTGGTCCGTTTCTCCCCGCTTGTATTTTGCGTCATTTTCTTCTAATATCACCCTGTCCTCGGGATGGGTTCTGTCCCACCATAGATTTGCATTATCTGTAAACTCATCCAGCTTGTATCCCAGAAGGTGTTCTTTCGTATTGGAAAAATAAGTTCTGCCTGTACTAAAGTCATGCTCCCACACATTGTCACCAATTTTTTCAAAAGCTTTTCTGAAACGGGATTCATACTGTTTCACTTCTTCATGTTCATTTTTTTCTTCGGTAATGTCTTCTTCCAGGGCAAAGAACCCTGTCACTTTCCCTTGTTTACTCCGGATTGGCTGAGCTTTAACCCTCAACCAGACTTTAACCCCCGCCTTAGTGTAATTCAGGATTTCACAATCAAAAGGAACTCCTTCGGCAATTTGCTTTTTCATATAAGCGATTGTTTCAAGGTTCGTCTCCGGACCTTGCATCAGCCCCGGTTTTTTTCCTTTCACTTCGTCTAATGTATACCCTGAAATTTTTATAAAGCTTTTATTCACCCATCGTATAGCACCCTCCGCATCTGATATGATAACGGCATTGCTATTGTCCTCCGCAATAAGAGATAACACGCTCAACTGTTCTTCTTTCTCTTTTTCAATTGTAATGTCATCTATCAATGCAAAATATTGCTGCACATTTCCATGCTCGTCTAATACGGCCTGGCCTTTTAGTCTTCCCCAAAACCAACTCCGATCCTTTCTGTAATAAATTACCTCAACGTTGAATCCTTTGCCTGTATAAAAACATTGAAGCATTCCCCTAACCGTTTCCATATCGGTTAAAGGGCCCATACAAAGCTCCACAGCTTTTTTCCCAATAATGTCTTCATGAGTATAACCGGTAAGTTTGCTAAAGCCTTCATTCGCCCAATGGATCACTCCGCTGGCATCACTAAATGCTACACCGGTTTCGTTGGCACTCGCCACTAATGAAAGCAGTTTTAATTCCTTTTCTATTTGCTTTTTTTGTGTGATGTCAACATATTTCCATAAATGCCCTTTATATTTTTTCTCAATAAAAACCGGCACATAATCCCTGATCAATATCCTGCCATCTGCCATTTCAATTTCATCACCTATCAACGGCTTTCTATTTTTCAACAACTCACTAATTTGTTCAATAAATTTTTCCGGATATTTAAATAAATGTTTGGATTGTTCGGCAAAATCTGCACAGCCTTTACCGGTCATTGCTTCCGGAGCCATTGGTACACCAAACATGTCGCAGAACATTTGGTTGGTTATTAAAATGTTCCTGTTTTCATCTTCCAGCAAAACGCCGTATTGTAAATCCGTTATTACCTGTGATAGCCGGGTGACAGCAGCCGTTACATCATATTCAGCATTCTGCAGCTCCCGCTCCATCTTTTTTCGCTTGCTGATCTGGTCGTCCAGGTATGCAAAATTACCCTTGCCGTCAAGAAGTATCGCCTTAGCATCATTGCCAACCGCTGACTGAAATTGCGCTGTTTTTACTTCATTTATTTTGTTTGATGAGGGCAAACCTATTTCATCACTTTCAAACTTATTGTAAGTAGTGTTGACAGCATCAATAAAGCACTTCACCTGCTCCTGGTCCAACCAATCGTTGTCCAGGTATTTCCTTATTTGTTCTTCAAGAAGTTTATTAAATTTCATATACCCCAAAATTTACGATAGGCCCGGAAAATACTTCCTCCCTATTCTTAGCGTTTGATTATTTTTCTAATGCTATTCTTTCCCGTTTACATTATTTGCAATTGATCGTAAGTTTTACTTTCAATTTTATTTTGTCTCTCATTTCCGGTTTGCCCCGAAATCATTTTTCAATGAATCAACGGCAATCCCGATAATAGTTTTAACCGTTTTGAGCAATGCCGGTACTGATTCATCTTGTATTGATTGCTTACCTTTTTTCTCGATTTCCCTAATGGTTTCTTTTAATGTTGCGATACCCATGTTATCAATTACCGGTTTTATTTTATGAGCAATATTGCCCATTTCAACATAATCACCTGCCAGGAATTTCGCCTCCATTTCTTTCACCAGTACAGGCGTTTGTGCCATAAACATGTCTACCATTTTTTCAACAAAACCAATATTACCCCTGCTGATCTGGTGCAAGGCGGATAGATCAAAAACCAGTGGGGCTGGAGCCTTGCTTGGTTCAGGAACGTCCTGCACTTTTATTGTTTTACCAAGCCAGAAAGCAACGATATTTAATAAGTCTTTTTCTTTGAAAGGCTTGGCCAGGTATCCATTCATGCCGGCATCTATGCACTTTTCATTATCACCTTTGTTTGCGTTCGCAGTTAAGGCAATTATTGGCAACGACCTGCTAATTTTTTCCCTGATGATACCGGTAGCTTCCCTGCCATCCATTGAAGGCATTTGAATGTCCATCAATACCAGGTCGGTTTCTCTAATTGCAAGGGCATCTATTGCTTCCTGGCCTCCCGATGCTTCTGAAGTGGTAGCGCCAAAATTCCGAAGTATGGTTACAGCTACCAGCCTGTTGATGCGATTATCGTCCACTACCATTATTTTTTTATGGAGCAGGATATCGGAAGCCGTATCCAAAATATGCAGCTCTTTCAATGCGGAAAGGCGCATTGCTTCCTTAGATATATTAAGCCCTTCTTCCATAAATATTGGTACAAAAAATACAACTGTAGTCGCTTATTCGACTATCAGATAATGAGCTATTTTAGTTAAATAATTATTTCTTTTTGCTGGATCATTTTATAAATAGTGGACTTTCCAATATCCAGTTTGTTGGCCACTGCAATTACATCGTCATCATATTTTTTTAGAAAATGTTTGATAATATCACAGGTGTATTGCCGTAAAGTTTTTTCCTGGCTGATAAACGAATCGCTGCTTCTTGTTGCTGTATAAGAAATATCCTCTGCTGTCATCTCGTGTCCATTACTCATTACAACTGCCAGTTCCATCATCGCCTTTAACTCACGCACATTGCCCGGATAGTTATAGCCCATCATTTTTTCTTTGGCATCAGCGGCTATTGTAATAGCGCCCAGTTTATTATCCTTACAAAATTCATCCGCAAAATGCCTTGCTAAAATGAGCACATCATTGCCTCTTTCCCGCAAGGGCGGTAACTCGATGGGTAAACCAATAATACGGTAATAAAGATCCTCCCGGAAATTGCCCCTGCTCACTTCATCTGCCAGGTTTTTATGTGTGGCAATAATGAGCCTCACTTCCAGTTTCACTTTTTCGTGTCCCCCTACCCGTATGATCTCTCTTTCCTGTAATACCCTCAGTATTTTACTTTGCACACTCAACTCAAGCTCTGCTATTTCATCCAGGAAAATGGTACCGCCATTGGCTTCCTCAAATTTGCCTGCCTTGCGTGCAACCGCTCCTGTGAAGGCGCCTTTTTCATGGCCAAACAATTCGCTTTCTATCAGTTCTTTTGGTATAGCTGCCATGTTTACTGCCACAAATGGCTTTCTTTTTCTGTCGCCGTTGTAATGGATAGCCTTTGCAACTACTTCTTTGCCCGTGCCGGTTTCACCACTTATTGAAACGTTGATATTTGTTTTAGTTGCTTTTTCCATCAACCCGAATATTTTATTCAATGCGGGGCTTTGGCCTTTTATGCTTTTATCAAAAGAAAACTTTTGCCCAAGTTCCTCTCTGAGGTTAGCCACCTCGTTTTTTAATGCACCCGTTTCACGTATTTTGATCACCGAATTCCATAAAATATCTTTGGTGTTATCATCTTTAACCAGGTAATCCTTCACACCCATCTTAAGCAATTTCACGGCAACGGTGATCTCTTCCTGCCCGCTGATAACAATCACCGGGATTTGGTCATTTACTTCCTTTATTTTTTGAAACAATATATCGCCTGTGTAATCCGGAAGAGAAAAATCGATGGTAATAAGGTCCGGCTGTTTATGCATATTAGCCAAACATTCTTTGCCCGTCGTAAACCGGGTGATCAAATAATCGGGATTGAGGGAAAGGTGGTATTCAAGAATTTCACCATACCAGGGATCATCTTCAACGATGAAAATTTTATAGGACTCCATATTATATTGGATATTGAATTAGGTTCTTCAAACTACGTTGAATAACAACGGTTTTCCAGAAAAAAAATTGTTCCGTTTTCAGGATTAATTCTATTAGATAGAAAATAAAAAGGCTGGTAGCGTAGTCAACCAGCTTCTTTTTTAGCTGATTTATAGCAAGTCCCGTCTTTCAAATGGGTAATAGGGACGACCTGGGAAGCCGGTCAATTCTGGCCAGTCCATATTCTGGGAATGAAATGATATGCGAATGTTTTACAATATTGCGGTTGACAAATCACCTGATAGCTTCGCAAGAAATGCCCCCGGCAGACCACACGAAATAATTAAGGCAACAAGACCTCGGAATGCATTTCCGGTATTTCAACGTTTTGAAAGCCTTTGTTAGCCAGGCGTAATTTAAATGCCTGTTGTACATCATATTCTCCATGAACCAAAAACAGGCGGCTGATCTTTTTCATATCCTGGCAGGCAAGGAAATGGCAGAGGTCTTCATAATCCCCATGGGCACTCATACTTCTTATTGAACCTATTTCTGCATTTACTTCATGTGCAGCGCCGTAAATATTTACTTCTTTTGCGCCAGCCATCAGTTTTCCTCCCAGTGACCGTGGCTCACAATAACCAGTTAATAAAATGGTATTGCGGCTGTTTTCAATATTGTTGCTGACATGGTGTTTTACACGGCCTGCATCTGCCATCCCACTTGCAGAAATGATCACAAACGGCCCATTGCGAAAGTTGAGCAGTTTGGATTCATCAACCGTTTTAATAAACTTCATTCCTGTAAATAAAAACGGGTCATTATCTGACTCCAACACTTTTTGTATAGTGGCATTAAAATATCTTGGGTAGTTCTTTACAATTTGTGTAGCTCTAACGCTAAGCGGGCTATCTACAAAGTATTCAATTGGCGGAAGCCTGCGCTCCAGTTCGAGTTGATTAAGCGCATATAATATTTCCTGTGTTCTGCCCACGCTAAACGCCGGCATTATGAGCTTGCCCTTTTTTTGAATGCAGGCTTTCTCGATCCACTTCAGCAACTGGTCAGGGGTGGTGGTTTGCACATCGTGCAAGCTATTGCCATAAGTAGATTCTAAAATAATATAATCCGCCTGTGAAAATTCTTCCGGCGATTTTAAGATGGCATCGTTGTACCTGCCTACATCGCCGCTAAAGGTTAGCCGCTTTGTAGCCCCATTTTCTGTAATCTTTAAATGCACCGCTGCACTGCCAATAATGTGGCCTGCATCAGTGTACATTACCTCAATATTTTCATCGATGGTAAACCAGTTGCCATACTCTACAGCTACGAAATGGCCTGCGGCAGCGAGGGCATCGACTGTATCGTATAATGGTTTCAGGTAGGGCAAATTTTCCTGTGCCCTTCTTTTATTTTCGTATTTGATTTCATTTTCCTGTATGCCCGCAGAATCTTCCAGCAATACCGCCGCAAGTTCTTTGGTTGCGGGTGTGCAAAATATTTTGCCATTAAACCCTTCCTTCACCAGTTTGGGTATCAGTCCGCAATGATCAATATGTGCATGGGATAAAATGAGGTGATCCACTTCAGCAGGTTCAAAACCCCAATGGCGGTTCATCGCATCGGTATCCTTGCCCATGCCCTGGAACATGCCGCAATCCAACAAGTATTTTTTACCGTTGTCTAAAGTAAGCAGGTGTTTACTACCGGTTACTGTTCTGGCTGCACCATGGAAAGCAATTTTCATCGTTCATTTTTTAGGCGACGAAGGTAATTAAAGCAATTGGCTATGGAAGTATTTGTTGCTTTCCGATGCATTATTTTTTGTCCGGGCAGAGGTTTTTCATAGCAGCATTGTTGCATCGCCCTCTTGTACTTTGTGAGCAATGAGGAGCACGTTACCCAGTAAATGCCATTTACCAGCTTTTCAGGATGTGAGCTTATTGGAAAAAAAAGTCGAAAAAACATGATTAGAAAATGGCGAATATGTCTATTAATAAGTAGGCGACAAATAAACAACTGCAAACAAAGCCGTCATTTATTATACTAAATTAATGCTAAGTTATATGACCAGACAAACCCTAATCAAAAAGCTTCACGGAAAAATGGCTTTACAAGGAATGGCCGTTCTACTGATAAGCATGTTACCTTTTTACGTGAATGCACAAGGTCTTCGTACCGCTGGTAAACAAGAAACGGCAACTTGCCAGCTAAGCGTGGTAACCAGTGAATTAAAAACTCCCCAAACAAACAAATCAAAAGCAGTTAAAAGCAAGGCGATTGCAAAAACAAGTGTAAAAAGGTATGCGCCCACCCTAAATCAGCTCGGGTACTTTGAACAGGTTTCTAATATCCAGCCACTGCAAAATATTCCCATTGAAATTGCTTATCCAAATGGAAGGCCCGGAGATAGGGTCATAGTAGCCGTGGCGGATGGAGGAACATTAGACAATAAAGAGAAAGCGAAAATGCTGCAATTAGATATACAGAAAAAACTGGCTTTTAATTTCCAGGCAGCCAGCGATCCTGGCATTTACCGCATTTTTTTACGAAAGGGCAAGGATACTAAAGTAATCAGGCTTTGGGTAGGGCCCGAACCACTGCCGGTAAAAAATTAATTAATCAAACTAACTTCTAAATAAAGTTGTATGAAATGCCTTTACACTTTTTTATTGCTATGCTTGCTGATTTCTTTTACACTTCCTGTATATGCTACTGGAGGATGTGGTAATAATGATCCTTATTATACACATAATTATAGATGTTCTTGTGGGAGGTGCATATTGACAGGTGTTAACCCATTTAATGCTTACACAGGAAATCTGCACCATGAAGTGCGGGATCTGGAGGTATGGGGTGGCGTAGGCGAAATCCCGCTGGTATGGCGTCGCTATTACAACAGTCGTGAATCTCAAGGCTGGTGGGGGTTTAGTTTCCAATATACCATGATTAATGACGGCAACAACAGCCTTGGCCAGCCGCTATTAACAATTTGGTTCCCTGAAGGTGGGGGCCTCACTTTTGCACAAAGCCCCACCGATCCATCCCGATGGCTGCCCACCATTGGGGTAGAAGAAAGGCTCTTTCAACAAGGCAACAACTTCTTTTTTCAAATGTCCAATGGCCATCGGTTAAGGTTTCAAAGAATTGGTACAGGAAGCAGCGCCTTTTATTTACTGCAAGATATCAGGGACAGTTATCAAAATATTTACAGGCTGGCATATAATGCGGAAAATAACCTGACCCGGGTTACAGAACCAGCAGGAAGGTATCTTGAAATGACATATAGCACGGTATATGGGTACAAAGTAATTACAAAAGTGTCTACCAGTGATGGGCGAAGTGTGTTTTACAATTACAGCGTAGTAAGCGATGGAGCCTCAGACCGCTTGCAATTAACAACAGTAAATTACGGTGATGGCACAAGAGCTACTTACAGCTACTATGAGCCATTTACCAGGCCTTGGGCACCCGGCGCTGCATTTACGCTTTTGGCACATGCGGTGGACCCCCGGTATGAGGGCAGCACCGTAAATATGAGTTTTACGTATGATAACAGTATAGCAAGTGGTTATATCAAAGAAGAAAGAAATGGAAAAACCGGCCAGGTAATGGCAACCCTAAATGCAGACGAAAACAATCGATGGATTTGCTATGCAAATGGCCGGGTACAACACCTGGTTATGCCGGTAGACCTGTTGGGAAAGACGAAGGAATACATTGATGGATTGGGGCGAAAAACCATATATGAATACGATGAAACAACAGGCTTCATTAAAACTATAACTGACCCCCTCGGAAGAATAACAACTTATAATGCAAGAACGATCTACAGCAACCCCTTAGAAGTCACCCATCCTGATGGCAGTAAAGAAAAATGGACGCGGGATGATCTTGACCTGGTTTTAACCTACACTGATGAACTAGGTCGTACAACTACCTTCTCAAGGGATAACAGGCACCGCATAAATAAAATTACATATGCCGATGGCGCTACTGAGGGTTTGACTTACAACAATTTTGGGCAAGTGCTTGCCCATACCCTTCGCAACGGTGGGATAGAAAGAAATGTATATGATAACAGGGGATTAAAAATCAGGTTCAGGGATGCTGAAGGGAACGTGACCCGGTATGCATACGATGCGGCGGATAAGCTGGCAGCCGTAACCGATGCCCGTGGCAATACCATAGCTTATGAATACAATGAACGCGGCTTATTAACTAAACTGACCAACGCAGATAACAGCGCACAAAGCTACACTTACGACGATTATGGAAACCGCACAAGTGTAACCAATGAATTGGGCAATACATGGAAAATGGCATTTGACGAATTTAAACGGATGGTAAGTAATGCAGATCCGTTGAACAGGCAAACGCAATACAGTTATGATTTGCCGGGCGGAGGTTGCGGTTGCAGCCATGATAACAATTCGCCTACCAAAATTGTATTACCCAGCGGCAGAGTTACCATGATAAGCTATGATGTGGAATGGCAAAAGACATCCCAAACGGTAGGGGCAGATTCTGCAGATGCTGCAACTACGTTTATTGAGTACGATGCAGAGGGCAACCTTGTAACCATTATTGACTCCCGCGGAAATAGCTCGGGATTTGCGTACGATTCAAGAAACAGGAAAATAAGTGCAACCGATCCTTTGGGCAATAAATCGGAAACAATCCTGGATGCGGTTGGTAATGTACTAAAACAGATAAGACCAGATAACTCAGCGACTGTGAATGTGTTTGATCCAATGAACCGGCTGACACAGACTACAGATGCAAAAGGACAAATTACGAGGTACAGGTATAATGCAATGGGCAATATGGTGCGATTAACGGATGCCAACAACCGAAATTATAATTTTGAATACGACCTGCTAACCCGCCGCATAAAGATGACTTTTCCCGGAGGCACTTTCGAGCGTTACCTGTATGACGGCGTAAGCAATTTAATAAGGTACACCAACCGCTCTGGGGATGTAAGAACATACATTTATGATAACCGTAACCGGCAAACAAGGTCTGACTGGAGCGATAATACACCTGATGTTGACCGTACGTATGATTTAGCCAGCCGGCTTCTTCGTTTATCAAGTTCTGTAAGCGTACTTAGGTATTCCTACGATGCTGCCAATGAAATGACCAGCGAAACGCAGAATATTTTAGGCGGCCCGGGAGCTAAGAAAGTTAGCTATGGATACAATAATGATGGGCTTCGCAAGGAAATGACCTATCCAGGCGGAACTGTTATAGATTATGATTACACCGGCCGCAATCAAATTAAAACGATCACTGCCGATGCGTCACCTTTGGTTGCCTATACCTATGATTTAAATGGAAACCGGATCAACAAAACATTAGTAAACGGAACAAATGCCTTCTATGTTTATGATGATGCCAACCAGATGTTGAGTGTTGACAATAGGAAAGGCGCTGTATCCTTTGCCCGGTTTGATTATAGTTATGACATTGTAAATCGCAGGAAGTTTGTAAGGCGGAATACTGATAAATATGAAGTGTATAAATATGATGAAACAGATCAGGTTACCAGGGTCCAGTATGAAGTTAACAACCCTGAAGACATGTCGTTTGATCCAGCAAAAACTGTAGGATATAATTATGATCTTCTAGGTAACCGGATTACCGTTTCTTCTTTTGACTTCGTTATTCCTTATGAAACCAATCATCTGAATCAATATATATTTATCGGAGGCCAACCTACACCTACGTACAATACCAACGGTGATTTAAAGACCCTTGATGGCTGGACTTATACCTTTGATGCACAGGACAGGTTGACCAAAGCCGAAAAAGGAAGCACCTTAGTGCAGTTTGCTTATGATGGACAAAACCGGAGGGTAAGCCAGGTAATAAATGGAACGGCGACTTTTCTTTATTATGAAACCTGGAACCTGGTTGAGGAACGAAATGCTACAGATGTTTTAATAAACCGGTATCTGCATGGTGCACAGATAGATGAAATACTTTCAAAGACTTCTCAAACAACAGAAATTGTTTATTATCATCATGATGCTCTTGGCAGTGTAACCCAATTATCCAATTCTCTAGGAAATGTGGTAGAGCAATATTCTTATGACGTTTTTGGAGTAGTAAGCATCAAAAGCGTCAGCAATATTCCTATAACAAGTAATGCTTTTCGCAACCGCTTTCTGTTTACAGGAAGAGAATTTATTCAGGAAATCAGCCTTTACGACTATCGCAACAGAATGTATTCAACGGAACTTGGAAGGTTTTTACAGATAGATCCCATACGTTTTTATGCCAAGGACGATAACTTATACAGGTATGTTACAAACAATCCAATAAATCATAAAGATCCATTTGGGCTGCAGATAATACCTCTCCCTAGGATAATATCTCTCCCTCCTCTCCCTAGGCCATTTTCCCTACGGTTTGAACCATTGCCACCTTTACCATTTCCTGAGCCATGGGGCCCTTATCCGCCAACTCCCTATCCTTGGCCCTTAGATCCATTGGAACCGCTAGAACAGGGTCCGTCATGTCCAAGAAAATACCCGCCAGTTCCACCTGATCAGGACTATTACCCTCATCCAGCACCAACTATACCACAGATTTTACATGAGTTAATACCATGGATACCACTACCAGAACCTAAGAGTTTATTTAATGAAGACATGACTTGGGCATAGCCAAAAAGTTAAACAAGTATGACAGGGAACTGAACTATAAATATTTAAATGACGTGAGAATGTGTCATTATGCCGTTGTTGGTGTTCTCAAAGTAGGTGTACGGAGCTTCACAACAACACATATGAAATGAGATGTAAAACCATAAGATGATTAAATAATAACTTTTCATTAAACAAAAAACAATACAATGAAACGTATATTCTTCATAAGCCTCTGCATCCTTGTTTTAGTCAGCAATGCGTTCAGCCAGGGTGCCTGTTCTAACATTAAAATAGAAAGCGCTGTAGTCTCCAAACCAATCGATGGCAGCATTATATCCGCTACCTGTTCGCAATTAACAGTGCAATGGAAAGGCAGCATAGATCAACATTATGTGATCAATGCAACGATGAAGGATATACAGGCCATCCTGCCAATAGATGCTGTACTGATAACTACAGCCTGTGATAATAATGGCAATTGTACAGCCAATATTCCTGTTAAAGAAGGTGCCATAGTTAGCTGGAGTGTACAGGCATCAGCGGAAGTTGAAGGCAGAATTTTTTACAGCTATCCTTTCCGCGGAGAGCAGGATTATGTTATTCCCACTTGCGTTGCAAATGCTAAAGTAAAACCCGGCGCTATAAACCCTGCCGTTGCTGAAATTGAAAATGATAAAACAAAAGTAGCGTTGTATCCTAATCCTGTGCGTTCTGTACTCAACATTAACTTAACGGGTGTTGCTAAAAGTAAGGGTAGTACAGCCACCATCCGGATATTTGATATGAATGGCAAGAACATTTTAACCAATCAATCTGGTATGGGTTCAATACAAATTAATGTCAGCAAATTCAGCAGCGGTATTTACTTTTTAAACGTGCAAAATAGTAAAGGTGAGGTGCTGCATCAGGCGAGGTTTGTAAAGGAATAGGATTCTTCCATAAATAAACACCGGGAAGGTTACTTTTATGCAACCTTCCCGGTGTTTATTTTAATTTGTTGCAGGCAATAATACTAATCCCGTTTTACCTCACCAACACCATCTGCTTCGTCTCGGACAACTGTCCGTTTATAAATAGAGAATATTGGTAAGTACCTGCGGCTAACTTCGATTGCAGGTTTACCTGGCCCTGGCCGTCTTTCAGGTTAAATGATTTTATAAGCGCACCCTTCATGTCTGTAATGTTTAAAACAGCTTTGCCCGAGTTAAGCGGAACATAGTAATTGATGAGGGTATTGCCGGTATGTGGGTTGGGTACATTTTGTTCGAGGCGTGCTGCACTTATGTTTTCGTATGCTACTGATTTGGTTCTTAACAATTGTTCAATTTTGTCTAGGCGGGTTTTTAATACTTCATTTTCCAGTTGCAATGCGTCATTTTTACCTGATAATTCCTGGACCGCTTTTACTAATGGCACTACTAATTTTTCGTATGAGATACTGTAATTGTCCGTAGCGCTTTCAGGAGCATGCACCCCATTAAAATTGTAGCCACATTTTTTTGCAGCCTCTTCCATTTCCTGTGCAACAAACCCTGTTTGACGAATAGCGGATAATTTTGATGGTGATTTATCGCTCATTTGCTTCCGCATAGTTTTAATACTATCGGGTAGATGACTGGTTAAAAAAGCATCAAATTTATCTACATCAAAGTTGTACACTACCGGCCTAAGCAATTTTATAAATTCGAGACCTTTTACCTCTTCCCTAATATCTTTTTTAAAACGTCCGTCAGAAGTAGTCCAGGAGCCGACAGCAGATTCTACAATTGTTACATTATTGTTTCCGAGACGAACTTTATTGCTGGCATTCACAATTGCGGAATTCCCGATGGCAGTTGCATTGTTCAAATTACCAGTTCGCACATCAGCATAACTTCCAAATACAGAATTATTGCTGCCGGAAACATTAGTAGTAAGCGAGTAAACACCCATGGAGGTATTTTCATTTCCTGAGTTGTTTGCACTAAGTGAGTTAAGGCCATAGGTAGTATTTTGATACCCACCAATATTGTGATAAAGCGCACCCAGGCCTGTAGCAGTATTATTGAATCCCGTTTGATTATTAAAAAGAGTAAACGCTCCTATTGCACTATTTCCACTAGCAGTACTTACATTAAGTGCCTGACATCCGACAGCGGTATTCTCATGGCCGGTCACGTTGAAAGCAAGGGCTCCAAATCCGGTAGCAGTATTGTTTCTGCTGCCATTGGAATCACCAGCCCGATATCCATAAAATGTATTTGCAGTATTTTCGGCTACTTCGATTCTGCCAGCTTTTTGATTATTTACCCGAAAATTTAAAGGAACCTTATCAGTTGTACCAATAAAATGGGTGCCATCTATTGTTCCGGAATTACCAGTAAGCGCCCAATATCCCATTCCTGTTGCAGCCGTACTTCTCAAAATCTGCCCGGTAGAACTTATATACATATTGGGTGCAATGGTAGTAGTAGCCGCATAGGCTCCCATGCAATATAACGATGTGACATTGTTATCGCCAATCCTTACCTGGTTACTTGCGGTGATATCAGCCCTGGCACCTAACGCCGTGGAGTTGAAATACTCTCCGCCATTGGAAAAAGAACTATACCCTACGGCCGTATTATAATTTCCCGTGCTAATAAGGCCGAGCGAAAAAAATCCCATCGCGGTATTATAACTGCCAGTTCTGTTTATTTGCATGGAATTGAAGCCCACTGCCGTATTATCTGATCCGGTTATATTTTGTACCAACCCTTGGGCGCCAAGTGCGGTGTTAAAGTTACCCGTTGTATTTGCAACCAACGACCCAAATCCGTTTGCTGTGTTATAAGAGCCTTCGGTATTGGCCCAAAGCGACCTGTAACCCGTTGCTGCATTATTCAGTCCGGTGGTATTTGTTCGCAAAGCTTCAAATCCAACGGCAACGTTTGATAGGATTGCACTGCTGCCCCTGCCTACCGTTAAACCATATATATTGGCGTCGCTCCCTGCAACGGTCAGCTTTGCAGAAGGGAATACAGTTCCAATACCAATACTACCATCATTGCTGATGTACATTCGTGTCATATTATTTGTTTTAATAACCAACGGCTGGTGATCAATCGTACCTAAAAAATTAATACCTGGATTGGTACCAGTATTGCCTGATATTAACCAGCTTTTCTTTTGTGCATACATCCCGCCATTGATGATGCAAAGCAGGGCCGTGACATACAGTAATTTGTAAATTGTTTTCATTGTCGTAAATTTTATTTAAGTGATTTTTACTATTAATAGCCAAATTGGTACAACCCTCATCAACGCCTGGTCAATTTGTTATGAACCAATTCATTTTGTAGAGAAATGGTGGCCCGAAAAATTTGCGATAAACTTTTTATTCACAGGCAAATCAGTAAACCCATTGTAGTTTCAACCCAAATATTTTTTCAGGTTTTTTTATAAAAAATCAAAAATATTTTTTAGTATATTAGTAATACGATTTGCTTTGCGTATAGCCCATTAAACCAGTTAATATACAAATACCTGCTACATTATATTATTGCCGTCTTAATGGCTGAGCCTCTTCCCCTGGAAATGAATGTTAAGTAATTATTTTGTTAATCACATAACAGATCAGAATGGAATGTGAAGAAATAATAAAACCTGCCGTAACTATTGAAGTGCTTCAAAGACCGGAGAATAAACATCTGCAGGCCCGGTTATTTAATTGCATCTACACCCTCTTCCAAAG
This sequence comes from Ferruginibacter sp., assembly GCA_039922375.1. Taxonomy (GTDB): domain Bacteria; phylum Bacteroidota; class Bacteroidia; order Chitinophagales; family Chitinophagaceae; genus Ferruginibacter. The sequence goes on along the minus strand of JBDSAA010000010.1, from coordinate 108,501 downwards.
TAATTTTTTATGTTGGATATTGAATAAATACAGGCATACCCGGTATAAGGAGAAACTATGGGAGGATGCAAAGGATGCGTTTCAAAATGGATTAAGTTTATTTTATCTTAAATCGCAGCAAAAAGAATTTACTTTTAGAACCAGCCTTAAAACAACCATCTTTTCTTTTGGTTTTCTCCAATTACTGGCATCCTTTAAAAAAGAGAAATCTGCATACGGGGCCAGGCATTATATTATTTGGTTTGAATTATTTTTTGAAGATGATTTTTTTGAAAAAGAAAGACAGGAATTATTGGATGATAAAGAACATTGTTTGATGACTGCATTGGCCATGCTTCCGAAAAAACACAAGGATATCCTGATAATGAAATTTTTTCAAAAATTAAAATCCAGGGAAATTGCAACCATTCTAAATGTTACGCCAGGCAATATAGATAACCAATCAACCAAAGCTTATAAAGAGTTAAGGGAGATCCTCAAATCAAAATTTAATTTAAAAAACGAAACCCAATGGAACTGATAGACGAACAATATCAACAGATTTCAAAATTTGTTGACGGAGAAATGGAAGCAGGTGAATACCTGGCTTTTGGGGCTATGGTAAATGGACAAAAAGATGTAAGAGCTGAACTGGAATTGTATAAGGAAATAGATAAACTCAGTTTATCCATAATGCAAAAGCTGAACACTGCGTACGCTTTAAAAACAAATACAGCTAATCATAAACCAGCTCTTAATTGGATAAGAAAGGCACGAGCTTATTGGGAAGACCGCCAGGAAAATACTTTAAAGCGGCAACATGGCTTTTTAACCGTTCATGTGGGTAACAACTCAGTCGCAACCAGCGCTACAAAACTAAAAACGTTCTGGAAGAAGCTTACTGCAACATGGGCCTTTAGGGATATAAAAACTAACATAGAAAAATGTTCCTGTAAAAATTCTCAAAGAAACCATTATAGTTATTAAGCGCTTAGTGACGCCTACGATTTTACCTTAAAAGACCATGTGATAAAGAACTCTGCTATTAATTCGCCATCCTTATTCCTGCCTGTAGACTTTGCTTTAAAAGCCCTGCCTTCCTTGCTATCAATGGCATCAAGGATAGTATTTTTTATTGCCTCGCCATCTTCGCAGGTAAAAGTGGTTAGGCTGGTTGCCTTTTTAAAATAGTTGCCTTCTAATCCTACTACAAGCATTGACACCGGTGGCGAATTTTTATGCGTATGCAGCATACCCAGCAGCCCGGTACTCATTTCAGCAGCCATTGCAAGACAGGCAAAATAGGTGGACTTAAAAGGGTTTTGCGAAAACCACTTGTACGGCACAGTTACCATTGTTTTTGTTGCATCAATATGCCGCACCATTACACCGCTGAAAAATGCACTGGGTAATTTGGAAAACAAAAACATCCTGAATTTAACAGGATGCCTGATGAGCTGAATAAATTTATCTTGTTCTACATTCATACTGTTAGACATTTTTGGGATAGGCTATCTCCTTGTTCTACCTTGAATACGTTTCAGCGGCCAATGCCTTCGGAGTCCACAGCTTAAGAAAATTAAACACTTTTTTTTGGTCGTAACTTTTTTCGCCATCCTCCAGGTATTCACTGCTTTGGGTGTGTATGCGATCGCCTTTGCCATTCAAAATAATAAATACGGGAAAGCCAAATCTTTGCGGGTAGCCATACTTTGCAAAGAGCGCTTCATTCCTGTTTTCTTTGCTGTAATTTAAATGATACCACACAAAACTGCTGCTGATGAGAGAATCAATTTGTGGGTCGGCCTTGCTGAACCTTGCAAACTCAATGCACCACCCACACCAGTTGCCACCGGCTTGAATCAACACAAATTTATTCTGGGCATTTGCCTTTTTAACTGCGGCTTCAATATCCATCAATGCATTCGCAGTGGGATCATACAGTTTCCTTGTAGCATCCTGCGCCACTGCTGCCAGGGAAATGAAAGTAATTATCGTTAACAAATATAATTTCATAATTCATTTTTATCGATTCAAACCCAAACTGAAATGCTTACTCACTTCAATAATGGGAATGAATTTAATATTACTAAAATTAAGCAGAAATTTTCTTTGCCGGACTTAAGCATATAACCGGAGACTGGCGAATGAACATCACTTATTTGGCCTGCCACTTACATATTTATTTCCCTTTATAAAAAAACGATAGGGCAGTAAAGCATCAGGCCCGGCAGACCCCACTCCTATGCGGTTGCTACTCCCAATTTGCTCTTCGCTTAACTTATAATCATCCGCCGCGATATAGATAGTGCTGTCGAGCAAACTGGTGCCAGAATGTATTTTATAAATGCCTAACGCCTTTCCAACATTGCCCGGCCCTTTTGTCAATGTATTGTCCAGGTTTTTTTTACCCGTTCTTGCCAGCATGGTATCAATGCCGCTCAGGGGTTCTATCGCTCTTACCAACACAGCATCCGGGATATCCTTTTTATTGGTAACAATATTCAACATCTGGTGTAAGCCATAGCATATATAAATGTAGGCCGTGCCGGCTTGCGCATACATATGCTCGTTACGGCTGGTTCGCCTGCCCGCCCATGAATGAGATGCTTTATCACTGATGCCTACGTAGGCCTCCGTTTCCACAATTCTTCCGCTGGTTGTAACTCCATCAAAATTGGTAATAACAACTTTACCCAATAATTCCATGGCGATTTGTACTACATCTTTCCTGTTATAAAAATCAATCGTTAATTTGTTCAAGTTAATTGTATTTTTAAACGCAAAAATAGTTGAAAGTTGAAGAAGAAGGTTGATGGTTGAAGGTTGATGGTTCGTGGTTGATAGTTGGTGGTTGTGTATTATTCATTAGTAGAAATCAAGCAAACGATTTTACTTACCATCCTCATAGAATATCATTTTTTTTCAACCATCAACCTTTAACCTTTAACCATCAACCATTAAGTCCGCCAAGAATCTATCGTCATGTTAAAAGATATTATCGTTGCCATACAATCATATTACCAGGCCCACCAGTTTATCGTAAAGCATAAACTGTGGAAATGGATATTGATACCTGGCATTATTTACTGCTTGTTATTTTGCATCGGTATCTATTTATTCTGGATCAGTAGCGGAAATGCCATGGATTACCTTTTATCCGTTACCGGGTTGAAAAAATGGATGTACACCATGGAAGAAAGCTGGCTAAAGTTTCTTTTTATTTTCGGCCAGGTCATCCTGCAACTGGTGCTCCTCATGTTCTATTTTTCCTTATTCAAATTTTTGTTTCTTATCATCGGGTCACCATTGTTTGCTTACCTAAGTGAAAAAACGGCAGCTATTATGGATGACAAGGAATTTCCTTTCAGCTTTGCCCAGCTATTAAAAGATATTGGCAGAGGTATTAAATTAGCTTTGCGCAATGCGTTTTGGCAAACACTTTACATTGTATCTATTTTAATCTTATCCTTTATTCCTTTTTTTGGTTGGTTCACACCTCTATTTGCGTTGTTGATAGAATGTTACTACCTCGGTTTTTCGATGCTTGATTATAGTTGTGAAAGAAACAAACTATCTACTTCACAAAGTGTGGCTTTTGTGGGTGAGCACAAGGGGCTCGCTATTGGTAATGGGATAGTATTTTACCTGATGCATATGGTAATAATTGTAGGATGGATATTGGCACCCAGCTATGCAGTAATTGCCGCTACTATCAGTATGCATAAGACGGTTGATGGGTGAGGGTGGACGGTCGACGGTGGAGGGTTGATGGTGGAGGGTTGATGGATGCGGTTGATCGTTGGAGGTTGAAGGTTAGCGGCCGGAAGTGTATGAGGTGATTTTATGCAAATTTTTACTGGCACATGAATTAAGAATCTATATTTACTTTGTCCAGATTAAATATTGAAGAGTACATAACTCTTTGCCTATTTTAAAACGTAATGAAAGATGCCCGGAGGTATGCGGTACAAGGGAGTGACACAACAATGACCCTATGAAAATCTTCAGCCGGCTTTATAAAATTTTTTATTTTTTACTACCTTTCATCAACCACCAAATGATCAACTATCAACCCCGACCATCAACCTTTAACCTTTAACCTTTAACCATCAACCTTCAACATTGAGTAAAGTATATTTAGTTCCTTGTGTTTTGGATGAGTCGGCGATTGAGACTATCCCCCTTTATATAATGGAGGCTGTGAAGGATTGCCAGGTAATTTTTGCGGAAAATGAGCGAACTGCCAGGCGTTTTTTTAAAAGTATTTATAAAGAAATTGTAATTGATAATTATGAATGGTTTACAATTCACAAGGCTGAGGAAGAACAAAAAAATAGTTTCCGGCAAAAAATAAGTGAAGGGAAAAACATTGCTATCATCAGTGAAGCCGGTTGCCCGGGCATAGCTGACCCAGGGCAAATACTGATTGAACTGGCGCAGCAATTGGGTGTAACAGTAAAACCTTTGGTAGGACCGAGTTCTATTTTACTGGCGTTGATGGCTAGTGGTATGAACGGGCAGCAATTCGAGTTTGCCGGCTACCTGCCAATAGAAATGAGTGAACGCATAAAAGCGATAAAAGAACTGGAACTTACTTCGCAAAAAAAGCACAGCACGCAAATATTTATAGAAACCCCTTACCGAAATAATCAACTGATCGAAACATTGTTGAAGACCTGTAAACCCACAACAAAAATTTGCATAGCCGCCGAACTAACAGGCACTAACGAGTACGTAAAAACTAAAACGGTAGCCGATTGGAAAAAAGAAAAAACCAACTTTCATAAAAAGCCGGTTATATTTTTATTGTATACTAATTAGTGGATGGTCAATGGTGAATGGTGAAGGTCAATATTTCACCATTCACCATTGACCATTGACTTTACCCTTCACCAATGCTTTATCGCACGACGGGTTTTGTACTGATTATTTTATCTACAACAAATACGCTGTACCCTCTCCATGGAATGGTTCCTTTGTATTCTTTGTAATGTAAATCGTAATAATTGCCGCTGTTATTCATTAAAATGTTGGCGATGCTGTCATCGGTAACAGAAAATTCAAATTCGTATGATTGAACACTTCCAATGGCTTTAGAGCGAAGACCAGACTGGATCAATTTGCCCTCGTATGTTTTGAAAATATTCCCCTTCTTCACGAGGTAATTCAACTCGCCGGATTTTACACCCTCACCGAAAACATAAAAATATTTCCACCAGATGATCAGTCCACCAACCAACAAAAGTATAATCAGCAACCAGGCCATAAATTTTCTAAACCCATTTGTTCTTTTAATTGGTGGGTTGGTGAATTTATTTTCTTCCATATAATTTTTATGTGCAAGTTAATTATAATCCATACTTATCTATTAAAAAAATCAGCGCTGCCATATTAACAGCGCCCAGGTGAAGTTCCCTTCTGCTTACGTTCTCAAACACATCCGTGACTGCATGGTGCACATCAAAATAACGCTGGCTATCGGGGCTAAGTCCGGCCAATGCGGTTCCAATTTCTTTTAATGGGCTTATATCAGCGCCGCTCCCTCCTGGCGATAAATCATGTACGCCATATGGATAAAACAAATTTTTCCATTGCTGTATTTTGTCAACCTGTGCCGGGTTCATATCAAGTGAAAATCCACGAGGCGTAAATCCACCTGCATCGCTTTCCAGCGCAAACACATGTTTCTCCTTATTCAATTTCGCAGATTCAAGGTATTTTTTTGCTCCTCTTCCACCATTTTCCTCATTCATAAACATTACTGCCCTTATGGTTCGCTTCGGCCGAATGCCGGCTGCCTTTAATACTCTTATCACTTCGATACTTTGCACACAGCCGGCACCGTCATCCTGTGCGCCTTCTGCCAAATCCCAACTATCCAGGTGCCCACCTACCGTAATAATGTCCTTTGGAAATTCACTGCCTTTAATTTCCCCTACTACATTGTACGACGGTACGTCTGGCAGCATCGTACTAGTATTCCTGATGTAGGCAGTCAGTTGTATTTTTTTCCTTAATTCTTTGCTTAGCCAGTCTGCATCATTTGTGCTGATGGCCACTGCAGGTATTTTGGGAAATGAATCATTGTATGTGGTAGTGCCGGTATGAGGAAAATCATCGGGGTTACTTGCCAGTGACCGCACCATCACGCCTATGGCACCATACCTGGCTGCTTTTGCAGGGCCTGTCCGGCGGGCTATACCACTTTCCCCATAAGCAGTAAATGTGGTAATATAGGCAGGGTTCATCTTAAAATTAAAGAATACGATCTTTCCCTTTATAACTCCCTGGCCTAGCCGCTCCAGTTCATCAAAGCTGGTCACTTCAATCACCGGAGCGCTGAGACCGTTTTTACCTGTTCCTTCCGAATTGCCCAGCGCACATAGCTTAAGGTTATAGCGGGTGCCATTGCCTGATTTAATGTATCCAATTTCTTTTTCTCCCCTTATCCAATGAGGCACCATGCAGGGTTGCAGGTAAACAGTATCAGCCCCGGCCTCCCGCAGCATCTTTGCAGTGGCGGCCACTGCTTTTTGTGCTTGCGGAGATCCGCTCAACCGTGGCCCGATTTGTTTACAGAGATAGCGCAGGTTATCATATGCCTTTCCATTTGTTAACACTTCATCAGCTATTTTTTTTATCATTATTGAATCATCATTTTGTGCAACAGCAACAGAAGAAAATAAAATGGCGAAAACAACAGGAAGAATTTCTTTGATCATAATTATTTTTAAGTTAACAAACTTAGTAATTTAAATGTAATACACAAATGAATGAGGTGTATGTAAAATTGTCGCCGGGGATTAAAGGGTTGCCAACCTCATTAAGGCGTCTAACAGTTGAAATAAATTTTAAAAAGGTTGGCAAACCTTGCGACGATTTTAAATTCACCCATTGAATGAGGTATGAACAATAAATCTGTAAATTACACCCTGTTAAAAAATAATTCTTTTAAATATACCATATGAATATTGCGATAGTGTGTTACCCTACATTTGGCGGTAGTGGAGTGTTGGCTACTGAACTAGGGAAAGCACTGGCGGATAAAGGCCACAGCATCCATTTTATTACCTATCAGCAACCGGTGCGGTTAAGCGGCTTTCATGCCAATATTTATTATCATGAAGTAAGAGTGCCTACCTATCCGCTGTTTGATTACCCACCGTATGAAACAGCATTAGCCAGTACGATGGTGGATGTGATTATCAACCATAACATTCAGTTGCTTCATGTTCATTATGCCATTCCCCATGCTGCTGCTGCTTATATGGCGAAGAAAATATTAATTAAAGAAGGCAGACACATTCCCGTAATTACCACTTTGCATGGCACGGATATTACTCTGGTAGGAAAAGATAAAACTTACCGGCCGGTAGTTACTTTTTCAATGACAGAAAGTGATATTCTTACAGCTGTATCTGATAACCTCAAAGAAGAAACGTATAAAAACTTTGATATTGAAAAAGACATTGAGGTCATCCACAATTTTGTAGATGTTAAGCGTTTTAACAAAAAGCCCGTGGACGCTTTTAAAAAATTAATTGCACCCAATGGAGAAAAAATAATCGTGCATGCCAGTAACTTTCGAAAGGTGAAGAGAGTGGATGATGTGGTAAAGACATTTTTGCTGATCAACGAAAAAATGCCTTCGAAATTATTATTGTTGGGCGATGGCCCCGAACGTACGCCGATCGAAGCTGCGGCCAGGCATAGCAACGCATGTGATGCTATTAAATTTCTGGGCAAGCAGGAGCAAATGGAAGACATATTACCGATCGCTGACCTGTTTTTATTGACCAGCGAATACGAAAGTTTTGGATTGGCTGCGTTGGAAGCAATGGCCGCACAGGTGCCGGTGATCTCTACTAATGCAGGAGGCTTGCCTGAAATAATTATCAATGGTCATTGTGGCTATATGAGTAATGTAGGTGATGTAGAAGACATGAGTAAAAACGCCTTGCTTATTTTACAAGATAAAGAAACGCATGAAACCTTTAGGGCAAACGCCCTTGCGCAGGCCAAACTATTTGATATTGAAAACATCGTTCCCCAGTATGAAAAATTATACCAGCGACTGATTTAAGGACTAACGCCGCCTCAGCCAGCCTTCGGGATTAAGATTACTTTTTTCGTTGCTGATGATGAGGTCAATTGATCCCGTACCTTCATCATTTGGCGCTACCCGGCCCAGTACCTGTCCTGTTCTAATGGCTTGTCCTCTTGTTAAGTTAACCCCTGATAAATTACTATAGGTTGAAAAATATGCGCCATGTTTTAATACCACCAGTTGCATATTGTCGATATTGGTTACTGAAGCTACTTCACCATCAAATAAAGCTTTTACGGGAGAGCCGATATCGCTTCCAATTGTGATCCCGGGGTTATCAACTGTAACACCAATATCCAGTTTTTGGGGACCAAAGCGCATGATCATATAACCTTTGTCTACCGGCCATGGTAACGACCCACGGTTACTTATAAAATTCGCATTCAGTTTTACATCAGCATCACTTCCTAATAATACGCTTGGGGCTGTAACAGTTTTGGAAGGCCGGGAACTTATCGACTTTGTCGCGGGGGTTGTCGTTGTTTTATTGTCTGCGACATCTCTTTTTGCTTCCGCATCACGCCTAGTCTTTTCCTCTTTTGCCTTCGCCATTGCTTCCTTTCGGGCAAGATCCTGCGCTCTGCGGATGGCTGCTGCAATCGCATTGCTCACTTTTTTCATTTGCTTTTTCTTTGCCGCTATCTGGTCGTTCAGCTCTTTACCCTGCGACTTCAATTTTGCCAGTAACTGGTTCTTTTCCTCTTGTTGCGACTCTAACACAGACAACTCCTTGTTTTGAGTTTGCAGCACCACACTCTTCTTTTTCTTGTTGCCGCTTAGTTCATCAATACGTTCCTTCAAAAGAGCCTGGGTCCGCAAAATGTTGTCACCTTGCATCTCTCTGTAATTCCGGTAACTCTTTAAATAAGTGATACGCTTGATGGCGTCGTTGAAGTTAGCTGCTGAAAAAATAAAATTTAAAAAGTCAGAATTGCTCCTGTTTTTGTAAGCATATACCATACTCTTCACATACTCCTGTTTTAAGGTGTCCAATAAGGACTGTAACTTGTTTACATCGCTCTGAGACCTCGCAATGGTGTTATTGAGCAGGTTAATGTCCTTACTAATATTTTCGATCACGTTTCCCTGGAGGTTTAGCTTACGGTTGATAAGGGAAAGCTGGCCTAAATTTTCCTTGGTATTTTTTTTGTTTTTATCAAGTAATTGCTGGGTTTGCTCAATTTCCCTTTTCAATTGCTGGCGTTGCTTTTCCAACTCCTGCTGGGCAGGCGTTTGTGCAAACAAAGGAGCATTAAAAATAAAGGATAACAGTAATAGAAAAACGATCTTAATCATGTGCTGATTTTGCAGGATTAACAAAAATAGTTGATGATGGTTAATGGTTGACCTTTAACCTGAAACGTTCAACCTCGAACCTTCAACCTTCAACGTTTACCTGCGTTTATAATTGGCGGGAATATTAAATGTGACAGGTAAATCTTTGTTAAACTCATATTGTTTAAAGTTGAGGTGTATATCTAATTTATTTTTTTCAGACACGGTTATTTCCCGATATGTGGAAAAAGGTACTCCGTTATTAGGTTCGTATTCGCCATATGTAATGTCGGCGGTTCTGTTCCTGGCAAGATTTACGTCATCCAATTTACTATGCACCAATAAACGATCAGCCTTATTTAAAGTGAGCAAATGTTTAAAATACTTTCCTACGGTAGCCAGCAATATTTTTGCCTCGGTTTCTTTGTATGATATTACACTGTCATCTAAAAAAACAGGATTGCCTACAAACAAATTCTGAAGTGTCTTTAAATCAAAAGGTATCTCCGTTACTTCCTGTAAATAATCCATTGACCGCCTCTTAACTTCTTTATTTATTTTATCCAGCACAAACACACTGTCTTTATTTATCAGTACACGGAAGGCCTCGATATTGAACACAGTTGCATAGCCTGATATCCAGATAAGGCTATCTTTTAAAATTCTTACATACGCAGTTATATTGGGTTGCTTGCCTTTGGAATCTTCATATTCAACTTTTATTTTGGCCGAAAAAGTTTTAAATTTTATTTGTCGTTTAAGTATATCATCCATGGCATTTTTTATCACCCGCAACGAATCATCTTTTGATGTGTTGGTGATATGTACAGACGTAGAATCTTTTTTATCAATGGACGCCTGGATTTTTTTGGCCGTTTTGCAACTGGATGCAGACAGCGCAATCATCACAGCAAAAATACTAGTAGCGATAAGGCATTGCTTCGTGGAGGTAAGGCATTGCCTTATCTCTACTACATTGTTTTTTGAGAAAATCATGGTTCAGTTAATTATTAATTTTTTCCTGTATGCCCAAATCCACCCTCACCTCTCTCCGTTTCATTCAATTCCTGTACCAATACAAGGTCTACCCTATTTACCTTGCAGATGATCATTTGTGCAATGCGGTCTCCATGATTCAAAGTTTGGGGAATATTACTAAGATTAATAAGTACAACTTTTAATTCTCCCCTGTAATCGCTGTCAACAGTACCCGGCGAATTGAGGCAGGTAATCCCTTGCTTGATAGCTAAACCACTCCGGGGCCTAACCTGTGCTTCATAGCCATCAGGAAGTTCAATGAATAAGCCCGTGGGTATCAGCATGCGTTCCAATGGCTGAAGTGTAATAGAGTTTTGCAGGTTGGCTCTGATATCCATCCCTGCTGAACCCGCTGTTGCATAAGAGGGTAATTCATTGTTTGACCTGTTAACAATATTTACAGATGTTTTTTGCATGGTGGCAAAGGTAATGGTCAATTATATTTAAAAATGAAAAAATGATGTTAATCACCCGCCGTGGCAGAGACAAGGCAATGCCTTGTCTCTGCCACGGTCTTGTCCCTACATTTCAATCCTGGTTAATAAAATGGTCGCGTACGCTACCAACCCTTCTTCTCTTCCTACAAAACCCATTTTTTCCGTGGTGGTTGCTTTAATGGATACATCGGTTATTCGCAATGAAAGAATATCGGCAATTACCTGTTGCATTTTGGGAACGTAATCTTTTATTTTGGGTGCCTGCAGGCATAACGTGCTATCAATATTTACAATTCCGTAGCCGGCTTGTTTTATGAGTTCAAAGCTTTGCTGAAGCAGTATTTTACTGTCGATATTTTTTAAAGAAGCATCTGTATCAGGAAAATGTACACCTATATCACCGAGGCACGCAGCGCCAAGCATTGCATCGCATATGGCATGCAACAATACATCCGCATCACTATGTCCTAATGCGCCTTTGGGGTGGTCTATTTTTATTCCGCCTAACCAAAATTCCCGGTCATCCACCAATTGATGAAAATCTACTCCAAAACCAATTCTCAAATTCATAATATTTAATTTAGCATTGATGCAAATGTATGGAGGCCTGCAAATAAAAAAGCGTCCGGCAAAGGCAAGACGCTTTTTTAAAAGAGATTATATATTTATTTTGCCTCGTCAGGAAAATCAAAAATAAGACTGAAACGTAAAGTATTTGATAAAGGATTGCGATTGACACCGTTCCCTGATGGTAAGAGGTAAGAAAAGTTTAAGCCGAAGGTGCTATACTTCAATCCTGCCCCTAAGGTGAAATATTTTCTGCCGCCCTTTAAAGCATGTTCGTAAAAATATCCTGCCCTTAAAGCAAACTGATTTTTATACCAGAATTCGGTGCCTAAAGAAGCCTGTATCTCCTGTATTTCTTCAGAAAATCCGCCGGGAGCATCACCAAAAGAACTGAACCAACTGCCAACAACTCCTTTGCTGCGATAATCAACAAGGCCCGCACTATCACCTACTGCTGGAGGAGTAGGTACTAACAATTTATGAATATCCAGGCCAAAAGTCATTTTGCTATCTTCATCAAACGCCTTTGTATAAGCTACGCCTAATCCCAGGTTAGCAGGAATAAAATCCTTTTGAGTGGCATCGCTTGTATAGGAGATTTTTGAACCAAGATTGCTTAATGTCAGGCCATAACTTAAGCCAGAACCATCTTCTTTTATTGCTGTGTGAAATAAACTAATATCACCGGCTACAGCTGAGCCGGCTTTGTAAGAAACCCCGTTAATGGTTCCGCTTGCCAGATTTGAATTGATGTATCGCAATGCAATTCCCAATGATAAATTCTCAGACAGCTTTCTTGAATAACCTACGTCAAATGCAAACTCACGGGGACGAAAAGAACTCAAATCATTTCCCAAATTATCAGTGAACTGAATATTGCCTAAACTAAAATAACGTAATGAGCTGGAAAGAGCCTCATCTTCATTCAACTTGTAAAAACCAGATAGGGAAGCTAGATAAACGTCATTTAGCCCAAGGTCTTTTAACCAGGGCGTATAGGTTACTGCTACGCCACCTTTGTTTGTATTAAAAGGGGTTTTTGCCAGGTTCCAAAATGCTGAATTTGCGTCAGGTATTGTGGCGATACCTACATCTCCCATGCCGCCACTGCGGGCATCCGGCGAAATTCTTAAAAAGGGTACGGCAGAAGTAACTACATTAATAGTACCTGGCTGATTTTGAGCTTTCACAACACTGGTTGCACTTCCCAGTAAAAACACTAACACTGTTAGCTTAATTATTGCTTTTTTCATTCTTTTTTTTGCCTTGATGAGGTAGACGTACGACCAATAAGATTATAATTTAGTTCTGGTTAGGTTGTAAAAGTAGTTGTTTTCTCCAAATGAGTTAAGCTAAAAAAACTGAAACACCTACGCACAAGGTTATATAAACATTTTTTTTATTCAATAAGATGGAGAGAGCTTTTCTTGTTTTCTCGAAATTCTAATAAACACCAAAACGTTGTCTCTCCATTTTTTATTGCTTTGTAAGCTGTTAGCCAAATGATTAAATAAATTGAAATTTTAAGTAAAAAAATACAAAAGGCATTAACAATACACCAACATTAGCAATTGTTTATCAAGATCCGAACTGGAAATAATTAAACACAACTTCAATACAATTTTCGCTTTTATTCAGCGTTATTCCGCAGAAGGTGAATGAATTATTTTATGTAATAAGGAGATCCTGGCTAAGTCTAAAAAAATGCTAAGATTTGGCTAATTTTTTCAAACGGTTTCCATTTTGGGGGCCGTATGACGTAAAGTATTTATATTCGCAGTCACGTAATCCCGTTACACAATAATTAAGAGAACCTTTCGTTAAATAAGTTGCAAAACGAACGCACATGCAAAAAATAATTTCTGTAAAAAATTTGGTTATTCTTACCACCGTACTCATCGCTTTTAGTTCATGTAAAAACGGAGGAATCTTTGGAAAGAAAAAAGGCAAGTCGGATGTTACTGGCTGGAACTACGATGACAAGAACATGGGTAATTACCATGTATCCAAAATGAAGTATCCCAAAGCTGGTCCCGGTTTGATATTCGTTCAGGGAGGAACCTTTGTAATGGGTGCCAAAGAAGATGATGTGATGTATGATAATAACAATATCCCAAAAAGGATAACCGTTCCCTCCTTTTTTATTGATGAAACCGAGGTAGCGAATGTTCATTACCGTGAATATATTTATTGGTTGGAAAACACTTTCAGCCAGGATACAGCCATCATGTCAAGAGCTTTACCAGATACCCTGGCCTGGCGTGAAGAGCTTGCATACAATGAGCCTTATGTAGAATATTATTTCCGTTATCCTGCTTATAACTATTATCCTGTGGTGGGTGTTTCCTGGTTGCAGGCACATGATTTTTGTGTATGGAGAACTGATAGGGTAAATGAACTGAACCTGATAGCCAAGGGTTACCTGAAAAAAGATTTTGCAAGAAAAGAAATGAGAGGCGGTGGTTCAGAAGGTTCTTTTAATACTGATGCCTACCTGATGAATCCTGAGTTGATACAAGGCCGCACTAAACCTAAAAAATCAGATTTAAAAGATGTTAGCGGCAAACCAAGAGCAATTGTAAAAATGGAAGACGGTATTCTTAATATGGGCTATCGCCTGCCAACAGAAGCTGAGTGGGAATATGCGGCCTACGGTCTGTTAGACCAGAATCCTAATCCACGCAAAAAAGAAGGCAAGTCGGGTGAAGAGTTAATCTCTAATCAGCAAATATATTCATGGAGTAATAATCCACAGGGACTTAGGGACAACAGGAGAGGTAGCTGGCAAGGTAAATTCTTAGCTAACTTCAAACGTGGTAGTGGCGATAACATGGGTGTTGCGGGTGGATTGAATGACCGGTCAGCTATACCGGGTAATATTAAATCGTTTTATCCAAACGCATTTGGCGTTTACAATATGAGTGGTAATGTATCTGAGTGGGTGCAGGATGTTTACAGGCCATTAACGCCATCAGACGGGGAAGATTTTAATTATTTCCGTGGTAATAAATTCCAGAAGTTTTATAAAAACAGTGGCGGTGAATTTGAAAGGGATTCATTGGGCAGGTTGAAGAAAGTTGATATTGATGATGCCGAGGTAAAAAACCGCCGCAATTATCAGCATAACAATGCGCTGGGACATATGGATGGAGATACTTTAAGTGCATCATTTTACGAAACAGGCGTTTCTACTTTGATAAGCGACAAATCAAGGGTTTTTAAAGGCGGTAGCTGGAACGACAGGCCTTATTGGTTGTCACCCGGATCACGCAGGTTTATGGAAGAAGAGCAATCTTCAAGTACGATTGGTTTCCGCTGTGCCCAGACTTACATGGGAGCTCCGGAAGGGCCTGGATTTAGGGAAGGCAATATTTTTGGAAAGCGCAAACAAAACAGCCGGAAGAAAAGATAAAATATTTGTTATACAAAAAACCCTTCAACCAAAAATTGAAGGGTTTTCTATTTTATACCAAAGTAGCTAAACTTTTGAGATCACTAATGGAGTTCTAATAAATGAAGGTCAACCTACTTTGACATCAATGCTCACTTAAGATATCGTGCCCCATTTTATCCCGTTTGGTGGTAAGGTACTTTTCATTGTGAACATTTGGCAATATTTCAATCGGCACCGTTTCTACCACTTCCAGGCCGTAACCAAGTAATCCTGCTCTTTTGCGTGGATTATTACTCATCAGTTTCATTTTACTAATTCCCAGGTGGCGGATAATCTGGGCGCCCACTCCGTAATCCCTTTCATCCATATTGAAGCCAAGTTCTATATTAGCTTCTACCGTATCCATTCCTTGCTCCTGCAGTTTATAAGCTTTTAACTTATTCAATAAACCGATCCCCCTGCCTTCCTGGTTCATATACAGCACTAGCCCTTTATCAGCAGTTTCAATCATCTTTAAAGCCTTATGCAACTGATCGCCGCAATCACAACGCAATGAGCCAAGGATATCTCCCGTCATACAACTGCTGTGTACCCTTACCAATACCGGCTCATCTTTTTTCCACTCACCTTTTTTAATTGCCAGATGAATCTCGCCGGTGTTAATTTGCTGAAATGCTATCAGTTCAAAATCACCATATTTGGTAGGCATCTTTACCCTTTCTTCTTCTTTGATAAGTGTTTCTTTGGAAAGGCGGTAAGCTATAAGGTCTTTGATACTCACCAGCTTCAGATCAAATCTTTTTGCAATTTCCTGCAACTGCGGTAACCGTGCCATGGTGCCATCCTCATTCATAATTTCTACCAATACACCTGCAGGCGCAAAGCCCGCAAGCCTCGCCAGGTCAATGGTAGCTTCGGTGTGGCCGGTTCTTCTTAGTACCCCACCCTTTTTTGCCCGTAGCGGAAAAATATGCCCCGGACGGCCCAGGTCTTCGGCCTTTGTCGCCGGATCAACCAATGCCTGTACGGTTTTAGCACGGTCAGCGGCGGAAATACCTGTCGTGCATCCATGGCCCAGCAGGTCTACACTTACTGTAAATGGTGTGGCATGGAGTGAGGTATTATCAATCACCATGGCGGGCAAACTTAGTTCATCGCATCTTTCTTCAGACAAAGGAGCACAAATGAGCCCGCGGCCATAGGTGCTCATAAAATTGATTATTTCTGGGGTAACATTTTCTGCTGCCGCAATAAAGTCTCCTTCATTCTCTCTGTCTTCGTCGTCTACTACAATTACCAACTTGCCATTTTTGATATCCTGGATGGCACTTTCTATACTATCTAACATTTTTTTATTTTAAGGTGCAAAGTTAAGAACGTTTGGCCTTTAATACTTTATGTAATGCATTCGAGTTAAGGAATATGTTTGCCCATAATTTTTTTTGGATAACAAGCAATTTAAGCAGCGTTAGCACTTATAAATTTGCCATTTTATATGATAATTAATTTGACTTTATTAGCGAGTAGTATTTTTTTGTCAACCTAAAACAGAACGAATATGCTATTAAAAAAATTAATCCCAATATTAATTGGTACGGTGATAATGCCGTTTTTCCTTAAAGCCCAGATTACTACCAGCAGCATTTCAGGCATCGTCAAAGACAATGCAGGCAATGCATTAGTTGGCACCTCCATTACCGCTACTCATTTACCTACAGGTACGGTATATAACTCAGCAACAAGGTCCGGGGGGCGTTACGACATCAACAACATGAATCCCGGCGGTCCTTACACCATCAAATTAAGTTACGTGGGCTTTGAAACAGAAACAAGAGAAGATGTTTTTTTGACCCTGGGCGAAACACAACGGGTAGATGTGCAACTATCTAATGCCACTACGCAGTTGACTGAAGTGACAGTTGCCGGCCGGAGAACGGCAGGGGTCCGCACAGGGAATGAAACACAAATAAGCCGTGAAAGGCTTGCAGCACTACCTACTGTGGGCAGGAACCTAAATGACTTTGTTCGATTTACTCCGCAAACAAAGATCACCAATAGCGGAGGTATATCCATTGCCGGACAAAATAACCGATACAATGGTTTCCTGATCGACGGTGCGGTAAACAATGATGTATTTGGTGTAAGTGAACAGGCTACCAATGGTGGCCGGGCTGGCGTACCACCCATTAGTATTGATGCGATAGATCAGATTGTAGTTCAAATTTCCCCGTATGATGCTGCCCTTGGCAATTTTACCGGTGGGGCTATCAATGCGATTACAAAATCCGGATCCAACGAATTTCATGGTTCTGCTTATTATATTTTTCGTAACCAGGATATGGCGGGAAAAACTCCGGGGCCGGTACCCGTCAACGCACGAATAAAGTTGGCAGATTTTAAAAACCAGACATATGGCTTTACCATTGGTGGACCAATCATTAAAAATAAAGCCTTCTTTTTTATTAACGCTGAAAAACAAAAAGACAATCGTCCGCAGCCGTTTACACCCGTCAATGTTTTAAACGCAGATGGAACCATCCGGTTTAACGTTGTTGACACTGTAACCAAACTGGTAAATATTTTAAAAGCCTCTCCCTATAGTTATGATCCCGGAGATTATTTAAATAACCCGGATTTGATTGACCGTACGAATATTAATAGCCGGTTCGATTTTAACTTAAATGCAAAGAATAAACTAACCCTTAGTTACAGATATACAAATGCCGAAAGAATAAATCCCAGCCGGAGCACCAATGCCAATATCAACTTTGTAAATGGCGCTGAATTTTTCCCATCGGTAACACATTCTGGCAACATAGAATTAACCACTAAATTCTCTAATAACAGCAATAATAAATTCAGGGCTTCCATCACCGATGTTGTAGATGACAGGAATGTATATGGAACGCCTTTCCCCAACGTTCAGATTGTATCTTATAACGGCGGGCCAAACCTCAACTTTGGTTCTGAAGTTTCCTCAAGTGCCAATTTGTTAAAACAACGAATTCTTAACTTTTATGATGCCTTTAGAATTTATATGGGCAAACATTCAATAACCCTGGGCGCAGATATTGATTTTAATAAGTCCTATAATCTCTTTATGAACAGGAACCTTGGTGCTTACATTTACAGTTCATTGGGCACCGGTACAACAGCTATCACCCCTCTGCAGGCTTTTTTAGAAAATCGTGGCCCATCAAGATATAGAAGGGGATATTCATTGGTGGATCCGGGTAACAAGGGCGGTGACGCCAATGTAAATTCGGCCGCCAATTTCAAGTCGGTACGCCTTGGCTTTTTTGCAAATGATGACATAAAATTAACTGACAAACTTACGCTGACAGTTGGAGTACGAGGCGATAAAACCTTCTTCACAACGCCAGTACCTGTTGACAAATTTTTTAATGATACGGCAAGAACAGTCGTTGCAGCTGTGTATGATTTGAAAGGCGCCATGGCAGGCACTAAATTCAGCCCTGTATGGCAGTTTTCCCCCAGGGTGGGTTTCCGGTATAATATCGATGAGGAAAATGTGACCCTACGTGGAGGTTTTGGCATTTTTGGGGGCAGAACACCGTTGGTTTGGCCAGGTGGTGTTTATCAAAATACCGGAATTACTATCGGCGGACTTGATACTGCCAGAACAACGGCACAGCTAACTGCAGCCGGCACGCAATACGGTTTACAAATTGGCGGGCAGCCTGTGCCATTTCGTACAGACGTCAATAACCAGTTTACACAGGCGGATTTTGGTTTATCAAGTTCGCTTTTGACACCACAGGGTGACCTGAACATTATAGCCAAAAAAATTCACCTGCCTGCGGTATTTAAAGTATCGCTGGGCGCCGATAAAAAACTGGACAAAGGATGGACGATTTCGGTCGATGGTTTATACACAAAAAACATTTACGAAGTAGAATGGCAAAATTTAAACTTTGGCAGGCCGTCCGTAATGACTTCCGGCCCTGATAGCAGGCTCATCTACTCCACTACAGGTAACCCAAACAGGTTCGTATTCAGGCCATGGGCAACTGCCAATGCAATACGCAACCCTTACAACAATATCATCTTGATAAAAAATACGGAGGGGCAAAAAGGATTTGCTTACAACCTGACCTTTACTATTGACAAGCAAACCAGAACCGGCTTTATTTTCAATACATCTTATACTTACGGCAATTCGCAGGTAAACAATGAAGCAACCAGCTCGATCAATACTTCCAACTGGACCAATATGGAAGCCAATGACCGTAATGCATTAAAATTGTCAACTTCCGACTTTGATTTGGGACACCGGCTGTTTGCATTGGTCTCAAAAAAAATCACTTATGCTAAAGGACATGCAGCCACTACGGTATCCTTGGTTTATAATGGTCAATCGGGCAGCCCTTTTAGCTATAGCATGAGCAACCGGGGTTTTATTGGCGATGGTGTTACCAACAACGACTTAATGTATATTCCTGCCAGCCGTGCAGAAATGGATAATATGGTATTTACACAAAACGGTTTGTTGTCGCCGGCCCAACAAAGAGACCAGTTTGAAGCATACATTCAATCGGATAAATATTTAAGAAAACACCGGGGAAAAATTTCCGAACGCAACGGAGCAAGAGCTCCTTTTACCAATATACTTGACGCAAACATTGAACAAAGCTTTTCAATAAAAACAGCCGATAAAACCAATCATACTTTAAGTGTAAGGTTTGATATCTTCAACCTTACTAACCTTATCGACAAAGACGCGGGCCGGCAATACTTTTTTAATTTTGATCAGCAACAGGTGTTGAGTTTCGAAGGGTTTACTACCGGCAATGTTCCTACTTACCGCTTTTTCAGGCCGGCAAATGATAAGCCCGGCGTAATTAGTGATGGTACACAACCATACAACAGCAGCCGATGGAACGCTCAGTTAACAGTCCGGTATAGTTTTTAAACTTTATTGTTGCAAAAAAAGGCAGCGAATAATCGCTGCCTTTTTTTGCAACAATATCCTGGTTCCTGTCATTTATTTACAACATACAGTTCCCCGGTTTTGCCGTTATTGACGACAAACTTGTTCTATGCGGACATGCATTTTTACATATTTAAACAATCCTGTAAGTGAGATAAAAAATGAAAACTAAGCAGCGTTAACATCAATATTATTGCCATTGGGATTGTTAATAAATTTAACTTTTTCGCAAAATATTTGCGTTTCTTTGTCAAAAATTAAAATCTAATATGCCGTTCAAAAAATTTTTACCACTGATTTGCGCCCTTTTGGCCATACCCTATTTCATGATCGCCCAGGTAACTTCAAGTAGCATAACGGGCACAGTTAAACAACCGGGTGGCGAAGCCTTGCCGGGCGCTACAATTACAGCAATTCACGAACCTTCAGGGTCAAAGTATCAAACCGTATCTACAAAAAGTGGTTCTTTTACCTTGCCCGGTGTGCGTTCCGGCGGACCGTACCACATCACATTCGAATCCGTTGGAATGCAAAAACAAGATGTTGAAGGGGTCACTTTAACATTAGGCGATGCATACAATGTTGTGTTGACAATGAAAAGTTCCTCCAATACTCTTACTGAGGTGATTATTTCGGGAACCAGGGGCGCATCAAATGTTAAGACCGGTGGGTCTACCAACGTTGGGCAACGCCAGATTGCTACTTTGCCAACTATCTCAAGGAGCATAACAGATTTTACCCGGCTTACGCCACAAGCCAATGGCAACTCGATTGGAGGAAGGGATGGCAGGTATAACAATTTTACGGTGGATGGAGCGAACCTAAATAACAATTTTGGATTAAGTACTGATCCATTACCAGGTGGAAATAGCCAGCCAATTTCACTAGATGCAATTGAGGAAGTGAGTGTGAATATTGCTCCTTCCGATGTAAGGCAGTCAAACTTTACGGGTGCTAATATTGCGGCAGTTACTAAAAGCGGTACAAACCGTTTTAAAGGAACTGTTTACACATATTACAGGGACCAAAGCTTCATTGGCACAAAAATAGGCGACTTGAAATTACCTGTTCAGGCAGATTCAAAAAGTACGATTTATGGAGGAAGCTTCGGCGGTCCGATCATCAAAAACAAATTATTTTTCTTTGTCAATGTTGAAACAGAAAAAAGAGTTGCTCCGCCGTTGACATCTTTCAAACCTACCGGCGGATCGCCTGGTGGAAACCCTTCAAATGTAAAAACTGATTCTTTAAAGAAATTTTCTGATTACCTCGCTAGTAAATATGGTTACTCAACAGGAAGCGCTGACGGTTTACCTAACGCAAACATAAAAAACTACAAAGTACTTGGCCGTGTAGATTGGAATATAAATACAGTGCATAAATTGACACTGAAATATAGCCAAATGGTAGGAGATGATGATAGAGCTATGTCGAACAGCGCACCAAATGGAGCTAACACTGGTGGTCCAAATACCTGGACTGCCAACCCACGTTTTGGAACAAATGCCATGTCTTTTGAAAATTCCCAATATTCATTTCATGACCAGGTAAGATCAGCGTCCGTTGAATTGAACAGTAGCTGGAATGGTAAATTTTCAAACCAGGTTATCGCTACGGGCACCAAAATACAAACTACACGTTCAACACCCGGTGGACCTTTCCCTTTTATAGATATAATGGGTGATCCCACAAAGAGTGGTGCTACTGCTACTTATGCAGGCGGTGCCAAGCAAAACTATATGAGCGCAGGGCAGGAGAATTTCTCCAATGCGAACGATGTTATTAATAATGTATACAACATAACCGACAATTTCAATATTTATGCCGGAAAGCATACGATAACATTAGGTGGAGCGTATGAATACCAATATGTAGGAAACAAATTTATGCCTGCCAAACAAAGCTACTATGCTTATGGCTCACTGGCAGAGTTTATGGATCCTGCTTCACACCCTATTTCTTATTCTTACACTTTTTCAAGAATCACAGGTGAGGATGAAGTGTATTCTGCTGCAATGAAAATAGGACAATTGAGTTTTTATGCACAGGATGAAATCAACATCACTCCAACAGTAAAATTAAGCTATGGTGTAAGAGTAGATAAACCAGTGTATGTTGATCAGCCACTGGAAAACCCATCGATAACTGCTTTGACCTTTCCTGACAAGGAGGGCCAACCTGCACATTACTCTACAGGAATGTGGCCGAAAGCTACTTTGTATTTTGCACCGCGATTTGATGTACGCTGGGATATGAACGGCGATAAAAGTATGATCGTCCGTGGTGGAAGCGGGATTTTCACCGGAAGAATACCATTTGTTTATTTAACCAATATGCCTACCAACAGTGGAATGTACCAGGTAAGCGCAGTTGCAAATGCAACTCAACTGTCACAAATCACATTTAATCCGGTTGCAAATACTTACCAATCTTTATTTACCGCACCGGCACCTACGCCTAATACCGCGGGTTTCGTTTTACTGGATAATAAATATAAATTCCCGCAAGTCTGGAGGACTAATATTGGGTTCGACCAAAAATTTGCCAACAGGTGGACACTTTCCATGGATGCGATTTATACCAAAGATTTAAACGCTACCGTAATGCGTAATGCCAATCAATCAGTTCCTACAGGCACAGTAAACCTTGGTGGATCGATCAGGCCAAGCTTTACCAATACGGCTACTGCTACCCGCAGGATTTACAATGCATATGCAAACGCGATAGTTCTTGAAAATAACAATGCCGGTGGTTCGTTCTCTTTTACAACACAAGTAGCTAAGTCTTTCGATAAAGGATTTTACGCATCATTGGCTTATACTTTTAGTGCCGGATTGGATGTTACAGCAAATCCAGGTTCTACAGCATCTTCTACATGGAGTATCAATCCTACTGCCGGTACACAAAATGATAAGATATTGTCAAATTCTTCCTTTGTTACTCCACACCGTATCCTGGGTACCTTGTCTTATAGAAAAGAGTTCCTCAAACATTTAGGTACCACGCTTTCGATATTTTATGAAGGTTCTAAACAACAGGGTGGCAGCTTTAGCTATATTTATGGATCTGCAGGAGGTACCGCTCCTACCGGATTTGCAAATACGGGAGATATAAACTATGATGGCAACAGTTCAGATTTAATGTATATTCCTAAAAACGCTTCGGAAATAACCTTTATACCATTAACAGTTAGTACTGGTGCAACTGCGGTGACCTATACTGCACAACAGCAAAGCGATGCATTTTTCGCATTTGTTGCCAAGGATAAATACCTGAGCAAGCGTATGGGCAAGGTTGCTGATAGAAACGGGGTACAGTATCCTTTTTATCATAGGGTTGATCTTAAATTTCTGCAAGACATTTTCACTAACCTTGGTAGCAGAAGAAGTACAATTCAGTTCAGTGCGGATTTTACCAATTTCCTGAATTTCGCAAACAAAGATTGGGGCCTGCGTGATTTCTTTGTGGTGAATAATCCTTTAAGAGCTACAAAAAATGCGACAACAGGTGAAGTAAGGTATCAATTGGCAACTTATACCCCGAATGGTGCAACAACGCCCATTTTGGTTGACAGGTCATTTATAAAAAATATTTCTAACACAAGTACATGGTCTTTACAAATGGGCTTACGCCTTATTTTTTAAAGAACGCAAATCTTAATGTCATTTGTGTATAAATCGAATGCGTGACTTTCTAAAATAGTAGTATCCAGAATTCGATTTTTTAGTTTTAATAAATTGGAAATCCCGTCGTCAGGTTTCCTTTAGAATCAATAAGTTTTTCGATTGCAAAAAAAGCCATGATGAATCCCATCGTGGCTTTTTTTGTTTGCCCTACTGGGTCAAGAGCAAACTGATTTTCCAGCAACAACTTTTGTTAATCACCAGCAGGCTTAACAATTTGTTGATACCAATCATTCGTCCAAATAACAATCATACTAACAACTTTGCGCAAAATTAAAAACACGATTATGAGAAGAAAAGTAAAAATCATCACATCATGCTTATTATTCCTAAGCCTTTTTGGAAGGGCGCAGGAAACAACCTCCGAAATACAGGGAACTGTTTTTGATGCCAATCAAGCGCCCCTTGCCGGTGCAACTATTACTGCAATCCATCAACCCACTGGAACAAAGTATGTAACTACATCCCGCAAGAATGGCCAGTTCAACCTGGCAAATATTCGTATAGGTGGGCCTTATGTGCTTACAACTACGTTTATTGGCTTTAATGACGGAAAACAGGGAGAAGTTTACCTAAATTTGGGAACTGCTTTTAAGGCCGATTTTAAATTACAGGCCAGTACAACCAGCCTGAATGAAGTGGTAGTCAGTGCCCGTAAGTCGGATAAGGTTTTCAACAATGGCCGTACGGGCCAGCAGGAAATTATTTCCCGTACCCAGATTGAAAGGCTGCCTACTATCAATAGGAGCCTGCAGGATTTTACCAAACTGGAACCTACAGCGAATGGACTTAGTTTTGGTGGCCGCAGCAACCAATACAATAACCTGACTGTAGACGGCGCTAACTTCAATAACTCTTTTGGACTTTCTGGCACACTAGGTGGCCAAACCGGTTCGCAGCCGATCAGCCTGGATGCAATTGAGCAAATACAGGTAAACGTCTCTCCATATGATGTTCGCCAGGGCGGGTTTTCCGGGGCAGGTATTAATACCGTTACCCGTAGTGGCACCAACCAGTTTAAGGGATCGGTTTACATTTATAACAAAAATGAAAATTACCAGGGTTATAAAGTAGCTAGTGCAAAAGTTACAAAGACTCCTATTGATTTTACGCTTAGGGGTTTTTCAGTAGGCGGGCCCATCATTAAAAACAAATTGTTCTTCTTCGTAAGTGCAGAGCAGGTTAGACAGGAATTACCCGCTACCAGTTTCATCGCATCGGACGGTTCACATCCTGTAACATCAGGAAGTGTTTCTATTGCCAATGCGGATTCTTTGAAGAAATTATCCGATTACCTGCTATCGCAATATCAGTATACTACCGGCCCGTTCCAGCAGTACAATTTAAAAACCAAAAGTGATAAAATCACCGCTAAAATTGACTGGAATATCAATGACAAAAACACCTTTACTCTAAAATACAACTACCTTAAATCTTCAGCCGACCAGGTAGGTAGTAATAGCCGGAATGGGTTTAGTGGTTTTGTAGCAGGTACAGGCCAAATACAACCAGGCAATAATTCAATGCCATTTCAAAATAGCGGCTATGTGATCAATAATGATTTTAATATTTTTATTGCAGAATTAAATACCAGGTTAAGTAGCAAAGCTGTAAATAAACTCCAGGTCGGCTTTACCCAGTTAAGGGATTACCGCACGCCACAAGGAAATTCCAACATGCCGCTGGTTGACATCCTGTTAAATGGTAATGTTTATACCACTTTTGGTTACGAACCATTCACCTATAACAATAAATTGAACACCGATGTAATTCAATTTTCAGACATCTTCACCACTTATGTGGGTAGTCATGAAATTACCGCAGGTACTCAAAACTATTTGCGTAAATACCTAAATGGATTTGCACCGGCTTACCAGGGTCTTTATCAATTTAACAGCCTGACAGACTTTTACAATAAAGCACCGGCTGCACGTTATGCCCTGCAATATTCCGCTTTAAAAGATGGCTCATTCCCGTATGCTGAAGCAGGCGTAAATGAGTTTGGCATTTTTGCACAGGACAAATGGAAAGCAACGAAAGATTTTACCCTTACTTACGGGTTACGTGTTGATTATTCTGCTTATACAGGTGAGTTTGATCAAAACCCGGATTTTGCTGCACTTAGCTTTGCCAATGGCGCTAAATATGATGTAGGTAAACAGCCAAAAAACAGGCCCCTCGTATCACCAAGATTAGGCTTTAACTGGGATGCAAAAGGTGATAAATCTTTGCAGGTACGTGGCGGTTTAGGAATTTTCTCCGGCCCTCCTCCATTTGTGTGGATCAGTAACCAGGCTAGTAACAATGGTGTTCAGTTTGGTTCCATCATTTACTCGGGAACTTCTGCGAAAACATTTAATACAGATCCAAACGCTTACAGGCCCGCCACAGGAGGACCTAACACGGCTTATGGTATCGCGGTTTCAGACGCTAATTTCAAATATCCTAGTGTGTTGAAATCTGGTTTGGCAGTAGATAAAAAATTTAAAAATGATCTTGTATTAACGTTAGAAGGAACTTACACAAAAGACATCAACGCAGTGTACTATTCTAATATCAATCTTAACCAGGACCCTTCCAAGTCAATCGTATTGGGAGGCGCCGATCCAAGAATTAGATACGCAGCCATAACTGGTAGCAACAGGCAGATCTATTCCGGCGCTGGTGGTGCCTCTGCCGCTAACCCAAATATTTCAACTGCCATCCTTATGAAGAATACCAAAAAAGGTTATTCTTATACCACAACGGCGAGGGCGCAAAAAACATTTGGTGACTTATTTATGAGTGTTGCTTATACCTATGCCAAATCAAAAAACACGGCCGAAGGTGGCAGTACTGCGGGAGGTTTATGGAGTGGCCGGCCAGTACAGGGCAATCCGAATACGGATAACCTTTCTAACGCTTCCTGGTACCAGCCGCATCGCGTAATTGCATTTGCATCCTATAAAATATCGTACGCAAAATATTTTGCCACCAGCATTGGGTTATTCTTTGAAGCAGCTCCGAACGGGGTAACTTCTTATGTATACAATGGTGATTTAAACAACGATGGCAATACAAGCAATGACCTGATCTACATTCCAAAATCTGTCAGCGAAATCAACCTGGTAAAATCGGGCTCTGGTGGATTGGGTACTACAGCAAGCACAGATCCAAGGAGTGGTACTTCCGGAACAGGTGCTGCTGTCGACCCTAAAAATTCTCAAATATGGGCTCAATTGAACAGCTTCATTAACCAGGACAGGTATCTCGCTGCGCACAGGGGCCAGGTAGCTGAAGCAAATGCAGTAGTGTTACCTTTTTATAAAAAATTAGATCTTAATATTACACAGGACATCGCTGTTAAAACCGGTGCAGAAAGACACACCCTGCGTCTGTCATTGGATATCCTGAATATTGGGAATTTACTAAATAAAGAATGGGGCATCGTTAAATCTCCCACATCGTCTAACTTTCTTCGCTATGAAGGTTTAGCGGCTGATGGGAAAACGCCGAGCTACTCTTTCACTTACCAGGATGCACCCAACCAGATTCCTGTAGTAAATAGCTTTTCAAACAGTGCTAGTATTTTCTCACGCTGGCAAATGCAATTGGGAGTAAGGTATCTTTTTAACTAAATTAATTTTTGTATTAAGAAAAAGCCATGGCCAACAACCATGGCTTTTTTTATGCCCTGCTATCAAACTTTGAATTAACAAAGTCTTCTGAACACCAAAGGCAGATAACATCCTTTTATCAGCACAACTGTAATACATTGCGGTTTTAATAAAATCATCCATTTGATTAAAAGGTTACTCTTAGTACTTTACTGTTTTGCCGTATTTTTCCTGTCATCCTCCCAGGCTCAGCAATATACACTCTCCGGCAAAATTACCAATGCCAGGTTGGAACCGGTTGCCTATGCTTCTGTCAATATAAAAGAATTAAGAAGCGGAACTATTACCGATAATAATGGCAATTTTAAATTAAAATTAGAAGGGGGCAAATATGATGTGGTAGTTACCATGATGGGCTATAAAGCTAATACCATCACCGTTATCGTTACACAGGATAATACATTGAATTTAATACTGGAAGAAGACAGGGGCACACTGCTTGGGGATGTGCAGGTAGTAGGTTCAAGAAAAGACCGGGCGGAAGAAATAGTACGAAATGTCATCAGAAATAAAGAAACAATTTTGCAAAATTCTATCAACTACAGTTGCAATATTTATATCAAAGCATCTGATCAGAATGACTTTATTTTTAAACAAAAAAAGAAAGCAAAAGATACTGCCACCAAACAGCAAAAGGAGTTCAATGGCATGAATATGGCGGAGATTTTAATAAAAGCAGATCATGCATACCCGAATAAATTAAAAGAAGAAAGAACAGCAGTTAAGATCAGGGGTAATAGCGAAAGTCTTTTTTATCTTACCACCACAGACGGTGATTTTAATTTCTATAAAAATTTAATTCAGTTGCCATCGCTTTCTGCTATGCCTATGCTTTCACCAATCAGCAACAGCGGATTGGTTGCGTACAAATATAAAACGCTTCGTACCCGCAAGGAAAACAACCGAACTATTTATACT
This sequence comes from Ferruginibacter sp., assembly GCA_039922375.1. Classification (GTDB taxonomy): domain Bacteria; phylum Bacteroidota; class Bacteroidia; order Chitinophagales; family Chitinophagaceae; genus Ferruginibacter. Next base: position 80,493 of record JBDSAA010000010.1, on the reverse strand, counting down.
ATAAAAGTTACACCAACTAAATTAGGAAATGCATTGATAACAGGTGAAATGGATATTATGGACAGTGCATGGGTTTTACTGAAGGCACACTTTGAATTGCCAAAATTTCATTTAACGGAGTATGATTATTTTTCAGTGGATCAACAATATGAATGGGTAAATAAAAAAGCATGGATGCCAGTTCGGCAAGACTTTATTTATATAACCAAGGCTGGCAAAAAAACATTGAGTGGAAGAACCATTGCTCTCTTCAGTGACTATAGCATTGATACCACTTTTTCAAAAAAACATTTTACTACAGAAATAAGCAGCACAGCGCAGCAGGCCTATGAAAGAGATAGCAGCTTTTGGGAAACGATCCGTAGAGAACCACTCACTCCTAAAGAGCTTGCGTTTATCAACTATAAAGACAGCATAAAACGAGCACATACAACTGTTACGTACCTGGATTCGGTAGATCGTTACAATAATAAGATCACGCTTAAAAAATTATTTGTTGAAGGCATTGACCATCATAACTGGCGAAAAGAAAGATTGATGATATTTGCCACCATACCAGATCTGTACCAGCCATTGCAATTGGGTGGGGGAAGAATCGGCTACAATTTTTTTCTTAGAAAAAATTATAAAAACAAAAAGAATATTACGCTTAATACAAGAACGAGTTATGGGATTAGAAATAAAGATATACAGGGCGCCATTGGATTTTCAAAGCTATATAATCCATTTAGCAGGGGATATTATTTTATAAATGCCGGAAGAGAATTTGCGCAAATATTTGCAGGCGATGCCTGGATAAACCAATTAAAAAGAAGCAATATTTATTTGAAAGAAGGGGTTGAATTTGGCCATAGGATTGAACTGTTAAATGGGCTTGTACTCGAAAATAAATTTGAGTATACTGTAAGAAGAAGTACGGCAAATTATAAAACCAACGATAAGTATGATTCTTCCTGGATTGGAAGAAATCTCACTAACAACCAGGCTATACCTTTCGACAGCTATAATGCATTTTACAACACTATCGGCCTTCAATATACACCGATGCAAAAATATATTCGTGAGCCTAAAGAGAAGGTTATACTCGGCAGTAAATGGCCAACTTTTGGCGTAAGCTGGAGAAAAGGCCTGCCAAATATTTTTGGCAGCAAGATCAACTTTGACTATCTCGAATTTGGTATTACGCAAAAGATAAAACTTGGGCTTGCCGGAGAATCTCAATACACTTTTATAAGTGGAAAATTTTTAAGCAGCAAAGATCTCAGGTTGGTAGATTATAAATTTATGCGCCGGGGCGATCCACTCCTATTCTCAAATCCCACGCTTAGTTTTCAATCATTGGATTCTACTTTTCCGGCGTTCAAACAATTTTATGAAGGGCATTACCTGCACCAGTTTCATGGCGCTGTCATTAACAAAATTCCATTGCTTAAAAAACTGAATTTACTGGAGGTAGCGGGGGGAGGAATATTATACGTACCCGAACGGAATTTGAAATATGCGGAGTTATTTTTTGGTGTGGAAAAAGTAATCCGTTTTTGGCGTGACCGTTATAAGATAGGAGGATATGTGGTAATAAGCATGGCAAACAAATTCAATAACCCGATACAATTTAAAATAGGTATTGAAGCTTTTAACAAGAGGAAAAATAGCTGGTACTAATTAATTTCCCAATGTGCTAATGTGCAATGCAGTACTTGAAAATGATTTGACTTGCTTCAATTAGCTAATTATCGAATTAGCTAATCAGCTAATTAAATTCCCCACCCCCATTTTAAAAAATCAGGAAATGATCTAGCCCAGGTGGGCACGTCATGTTTACCATCTTGCAGTTCAAGATATTTAATATCCTTATCCGTATATCCCTTTTCTTTTAATACTGCTATCAAACTGATTGTATCATCAATTGCATCGATGATCCCGTTATTATTTCTGTCTGCTGTTTCATCGAGCGTGCCTACTTCAAAAAAGAATTTTAGCCATGGGCAATAATTGCCTTCTTTTACCTGCCGGTGCATGATCCTGTTTAAGTTTTCATCAAAGTCCTCGTCATCCTGGCTTTTATCTCTCCACCAAAATGAACCACTAAACACACCTACCCTGCTAAACTCCCGCTGGTTGTTCCAAACAATATCCATTGCGCTTAATCCACCTAAAGAAAAACCTGCATAAGACTTATCCGTAAAAGATTTTATGTGGTACGTTTTTCGGATAAAAGGCATCAACTCTTCAAACACAAATTGGTTGTATAAAGCCGCCTTTGCCCCACGCCCTTTATAGTCGAGGTTATTTGCTGTACCATACTCATTTTTGCGATCAGAAGAACAATGAAGCCCTACGCATACCAAAGGCGCCAATTCATTTTGATCATATAAACTTTGTAAAATTTCTTCAAACCGCATTGTAACCAAATCCTGCCCATCATTGATTAATAGTAAACTCGCCTGGTCATGATTGAGTGAAGCAGAAGGCAGATAGCAGTCAACTTTAATGTCTCTTCTTAAAAATTGAGAATGAATAATGTGATGCTCAATAACAACATTGGATTTCTTAACAAATAGCATATTATCAAAATTAAGAAAAAAGAGTGAAGAAGAACGGGGAGGCAGAAGGTTTAAAGGTATAGGGCTGGAAGGTGCAATACCAGGCGAAGTGCCCTAACGCATATGTTGATTGATAATACTTGGGGTAGTAAAAATGCAGGTGAAAAATTTCCTGGTAATTCACTTATCTCCAAAAGCAATATTTACGATGCCCCATGTTTGCTTTCGATATGATCGAGCTCAGTTCTACACCATTTACCTTAAGCCATTTACCTTCTCACAACTAAGTATTATTTGGTTAATTAGCCTGTAAAAAATATATTTGAATACTATTGCATCCCTCATTTATCACTACAATCTATCATATCATTATTAAAAAATTTTTATGAAAAAAATCGGCATTTTACACGGCAAGGAAAGAAGCTTTCCCGAAGCTTTTGTGTCTAGGGTAAATAGTAAAAATATCGAGGGCATCCTGGCGGAAGAGGTAAAGATTGAGAAGGTAGTGCAAGGAGAAAGCAGTGGATATTCAGTGATTATTGATCGCATTTCACAAGATGTTCCTTTTTACCGGGCATATTTAAAAAATGCTGCGTTATGCGGTACTGCCGTTATCAATAATCCATTTTGGTGGAGTGCTGATGAGAAATTTTTCAATAATTGTTTGTCTACAAAGATCAATGTTCCGGTTCCAAAAACGGTTATTTTGCCATCATGGGAATTGCCGGCAGACACTACGGACGAATCGTTCAGCAACTTATCTTATCCTCTTAACTGGGAAGAAATTTTCAATTATATTGGCTTCCCTGCCTATATGAAACCCTTTGCCGGCGGAGGCTGGAAGAGTGTGTACAAAGTAACCCACATGGAGGACTTTTTTGAAAAACATAAAGAAACCGGTGAATTGGTAATGATGCTACAGGAGGAAATAATATTTGAAGAGTACTACCGCTGCTACTGTATTGGAGGAAAATATGTACGGATCATGAGTTACGAGCCACGCAATCCGCACCACCTTCGCTATGCGGCAAATTTTAATCCGTCTGAAGAAAAGATACAAATGATGACAGAACTGGTGTTAAAGATCAATCATTATTTGGGCTACGATTTTAATACCGTTGAGCTGGCTTTAAGAGATGGTGTTCCCTTTGCGATTGATTTTTGCAACCCTGCACCTGATGCAGAAAAAACAAGTGTAGGTGAAGAAAACTTTGAGTGGGTGGTGGAAACCGCTGCTACTTACGCCATTGAAAAAGCATTATCTCAGGAAGATGACAAGGATAATCTTACCTGGGGAGAATACATAAAACGGAGTGCCAATAAAGAGTTGCTTTATTAATTGACAAAATCATTGAAAAAATATTTGACCATACAAAACGAAGACTTAAGCGAAATAAAAGTAGAGGAGCCTGAAAGCCCGATAGGGTTTACTTATGCTGATTATTTAACCTGGAATTTTAAAGAACGAATTGAGTTAATAAGGGGAAGGATATTTAAGATGAGCCCGGCTCCAACAGTTACACATCAAAATATACAAATAAATATTTCGGGAGAATTTTTTATATTCCTTAAAAAAAAGGCTTGCAAAGTTTTTGTGGCTCCAATTGATGTTAGGTTAAAAGGAAAATCTTTTAGAAAGAAAAAACTAAGGGATGATGAAATCACAACTGTCGTACAACCTGATATAATTGTAGTGTGTGATGAAGAGAAACTAAGAGACGACCGAAGCGTGGACGGGGCACCCGACTTGATCGTAGAGATATTAAGCCCAGGAAATACAAAAACAGAAATTAAATACAAATTTGATTTGTACGAAGAGAACTGTGTACTGGAATATTGGATAGTTTACCCGGAGTACAAACTAATACACGTGTACCTGCTAAACGAAAATGAACAGTACGGAAAACCCGTTATTTATGAAGCCGATGAAAACATCCCTTCCGTTGTCCTAAAAGGCTTAAGCATTCCCATGAAAGAAATTTTTAAATAACACTATACCATCATGGCTAACATTTCGTTCAAAAATTTTACCGTAGGCGTAGAAGAAGAATATATGGTGATCGACCCGGTAACAAGGGAGTTAAAAAGCCATGAACAGAAAATTGTGCAGGAGGGTCAAAAGATCATCAAAGACAAAGTTAAAGCTGAAATGCACCAGGCGGTGGTGGAAGTTGGCACTGATATTTGCCAGGATGTAGACGAAGCTTTTACGGATGTATCGACCCTTCGAAAAACTATCAGTAGTATCGCTGACGGACTCGGCTTAAAAATCGGCGCAGCAGGTACGCATCCATTTAGTCATTGGGAAAGCCAGCTTATCACTGATCATGCACGCTATTTTGAAATTGTAAACGAATTACAGGAAGCTGCCCGCAGCAATTTAATTTTTGGCCTGCATGTGCATGTAGGCATGGAGAACAGGGAAATGGCCATTCATATTGCTAATTCAGCCCGCTATTTTTTGCCCCATGTATATGCGCTCAGTACTAACTCCCCTTTTTGGGAAGGCAGGCTTACCGGATACAAATCTTTTAGAACAAAAGTATTTGATAAATTCCCCCGCACAGGCATCCCCGATTATTTTGAAAGCATCGAAGCATATGAGAGTTATGTAAAGCTGCTGGTGAAAACAAACTGCATTGATAATGCAAAAAAAATATGGTGGGACCTGCGGGTGCATCCATTTTTTAACACGGTAGAATTTCGCATTTGCGATATCCCGATGACCGTTCATGAAACCATCGCCATTGCTGCACTTTTCCAGGCCATCTGTGCCAAGCTTTACAAATTAAAAAGCCAGAATCTGAACTTTATGATGTACTCCCGTGCGTTATTAAATGAAAACAAATGGCGGGCCAGCAGGTATGGCATTGATGGCAGCATGATTGATTTTGGTAAAGAAACAGAAGTAAACACAAGGGTACTCATTTATGAACTACTCGATTTTGTGGATGACGTGGTACCTCACCTGGGAAGCCGGCATGCAATCAACTATGTACATAACATTTTGGAAAATGGTACTGGCGCAGACAGGCAATTGAAAGTATATCACGACACCAACAGCCTGGTGGATGTGGTAGATTATATCCAGGGTAATTTCTTATCTGGCCTATAAATAAATCCTATCCTTCCTAACAGCAAAAAAAGGATTTGGAGAAAAATAACCCAGGCCTTTTCTCAAAATAAAAATCGCCTCATCTTTCATTGATCCAGTATCAAGACGCAACACTATTTTTTATATCTCCCGGCGATTTAAAGTTACAACATGGGTATCCCGAAATATTGTACACATAAATAGGGTTTATGTCCACACTACTGCAGATTAGCAGGCAGCAGGACTAATGCGTACAAAAAAAATATTAAATTTGCACCCATGAATTCAAAAAGGCAACAAAGCATCCGTATTGCTATACTAGACTTGTATGATGGTGTGGCCAACCAGGGCATGCGTTGTATCAGGGAAATCCTCAATCAGTATAGCGATCAACGTAACATGGATATCATTTGGGATGAATTTGATGTGCGGCAAAAAAATGAAACACCGGATCTTACTTACGATATCTTTATCTCCAGTGGCGGCCCGGGCAGCCCTTTGGAAAGTTCGGAAAGTGATTGGGAAAAAGTATATTTTACCTGGCTTCATCGAATAGAAAAGTGGAATAACAATGAAGCCAACGTGCAAAAGAAATATGTTTTTTTCATCTGCCATTCTTTTCAATTGGCCTGCAGGTATTTTCACCTTGGGAATTTATGCAAAAGAAAAAGTACTGCATTCGGCGTTTTTCCTATTCATTTACTAAAGGATGGTAAGAGCGAGGATATTTTTAAGGGAATGAGGGACCCTTTTTACGCCGTGGATAGCAGGGATTACCAGGTAATAGAACCCAATCATAATCGTTTGCTAGCGATGGGTGCCACCATTTTGGCAATAGAAAAAGAGAGACCCCATATTTTATTGGAAAGAGCTATTATGGCTGTGCGGTTTAATGAGTATATGATCGGCTCGCAATTTCACCCCGAAGCTGATGCAATTGGTATGAGCCTTCATTTACAAACAGAAGAAAAAAAGAAAACAGTAATTGAGAATTACGGGCTGGAAAAATGGGAAAGCATGATCAAACACTTGAATGATCCTGATAAGATCATGCTAACCTACTCCCATATACTTCCTAATTTTCTTACGATAGCTACAGGGAGCCTGCAAGCAGTCGAGGTTTAGTTACCATGGTGCGTCTCCGGCAATTGTCATTAACTACCAGTCTGATTTTTTGGATAGCCTCCGGATGAGGGTACCGTCTTTCTAACTAAGGTAACCCAGCATTTTACAACCGGCATCAACTATCGTTGATGATAAGTAAGATTATTATGTTTATTTTTATTCCCCGCAATTCAGGCTATCATACTAAACATATCATCAGGCATGCAAAAGGAATTACGACAGCACTTCAATAATAATTTTAGTGACGAAAAATACCAGGCTTACCTCTCTCAACTGGAAAACCTGCATCCAGGTGCTTTAGATTTTAGGAATGCGGAAACACCTGTTTTTGTTCCAAAAGATTTCACCCGTAGAATGCTAAATGCATGTGAAGATATTATTGATGTAATCATAGACCCCCGTTTTATATCACTCACAGAGCGAGCCATTCCAAAAGATATCCTTGTTCCAAATGAAACACCCTATTCCGATTTCATAGCTTTTGATTTTGGAATTTGCGAAGATGAAAATGGCGAACTGGAACCACAACTGATAGAAATGCAAGGCTTTCCTACCATCTTTGCCTTCCAGGCATTCCACTCCGCCATTACCGGGGAATACGCAGCATTGCCCCCTACCCACAGCCCTTATTTGAATGGATATACAAAAGAAACCTACCTGCAATTATTAAAAGATATTGTTGTTGGAGACAACGATCCGGCCAATGTAATTTTATTGGAAATTTATCCTGATCAACAAAAAACAAGGATTGACTTTTATTGCACCGAAGACGTGCTGGGCATCAAAACGGTTTGCCTCACCAAATTGATTGGCGAGGGCAATAAATTGTTTTATGAATTGAACGGTATTAAAACCGAGGTAAAAAGAATATATAACCGCCTGATTTTTGATGACCTTCACCATCAAAAAGACCTTGGCCATATTATAGACATCACGCACCCCTGGGAAGTAGAATGGGTTCCTCATCCCAACTGGTTTTACCGCATCAGCAAGTTTACGCTTCCTTTAATACGCAATCCTTATGTGCCAGCTACTTTTTACCTTGATGAGATAAAAGAAATACCTGCCGACCTGGACAATTATGTGCTTAAGCCGTTGTTTTCATTTGCGGGTATGGGTGTAGTTATTGACGTTACCCAGGATGATATTGATAAGGTAAAAGATCCTGAAAACTGGATATTGCAAAAAAAGGTAAAATACGCAGATGTAATTAAGACGCCTGATGAGCCTGCCAAAGCGGAGATTCGTTTGTTTTATTTTTGGAAAAAAGGTTGGGCGAGACCGGTCGCTGTACACAATTTAGCAAGGTTAAGCAAGGGTAAAATGATTGGCACCCGTTATAATAAAGATAAAACATGGGTAGGCGGCACAGTTGCTTTTTTCGAAATATAAAGCTGCTGAAATAGGTTCTACGAGTCATCTCCTCTAATGGAACTTTACCAGCACTTGTCGATGACATACCTCCTCCTTCAATTTTCATCACTTCAATCTTAAAAAATGAACTCCGGAAACTCCAGATTTAATTACTTTCTCAATCAATTGCAGCCCATATTAGCCGCTGCAGTCAAACAAAAAAATCCTGCATTGTGGCTCTATCGTAATAATGCCCGAACGCCCCTGTTCATGTTGGAGGCATTGGCGAAAATGTACGCAGGTTTCCACAACGGAAAAAGGTTCGATAAAATGAGGGAACACTTTAAATTACTCGAAGATATTTTGGGGGCGATTGATTATTACGATACCGTAGCCAAAAATCTGGTAACTAATAAAAAGATACCGGCATCTGTTGTAACCTACCTCCAGGCTCAAAGCCGGGAAAAAATACAAAGCCTGAATGAAGCGCTTACGGAACATGACTGGCTGCTACCCGATAATAACCGCATTGCCAAAATTCAAAAAAAACTATCAGAAGCCGATTGGAAGAACGAGGAAACAGAAATACAACTGATGAACGAATGGTATGGAGAGTCGATCTACGGGATCGTGGAATTTTGCCAGGCAAAGCAATTCCGGTTTGACAATATGGAAGCAGATGTTCATGAATTACGCAGAAAATTGCGGTGGCTAAGTATTTATCCGCAAGCCGTCAGGGGTACCGTTCAATTTGGAAAAAACAAAACCGTTCCGAAGCATTTGTTGAAATATGCTACCAAGGAAATTGTATCATCTCCATTTAATAAAATGCCTAATGCGGGCACAGCAAAACATATCTTGCTGTTAGAGCAAAATTATTATTATGCTTTGAGCTGGATGATTCAGGAATTGGGCAACTTGAAAGATAATGGGCTGCACGTGCTTGCAGTAAAAGAGGCAATCCAACAAAGCTCTTCTATGAGTGAAGAGGATGCATTAAAAAAATCATACCAAATGCTGGGCAGGCAACAATCAAGGTTACCTGCACTGCTGGATCAGGCTAGCGAAATATGCAAAGTCTATTTTAAAGAGCAAAATCTCGAGCACTTGGTTATTGGACCTACCTCAGTAAAAGGATAATAAATGAATGCCATAAAAAAAGCCCCGACGAATCGAGGCGAATTTTATGCTCTTTGTTTTACCGGTGCTTTTTTCTTTACTTTTTTTAAGGCTGCTTCAATTGCCTTACTTAATTCTTCGTATGTCACTTTTCCTGTAAACCGCTCGCCGTTTACAAAAAATGTAGGTACGTCTTTAACACCCCTGTTGATGCCCTCTCTCATATCGCCCTGTACCTGCCAACCATAAGTGGCATTTACCAATTCATCTAAAAAACGCTTGTTTTGAACACCTGCTTCCCTACTGTGTAATTTTAAACTAGTAGTACCGAGGTTGCGACGATTAGCAAATAAAATATTGTGCATTTCCCAAAACTTACCATCTTGTGCGGTAGCTACTGCTGCTTCACCTGCTTTCAAACTGCGCTGGTGTATATTTGTCATTGGAAAATGACGAAAATTGAATCTAACTTTTCCATCAAACTCTTCTAATATCTGTTTTACTACTTCATTTGCATTTGCACAAACTTCGCTTTCATATTCTCCAAACTCTTCTAACGTAACTGGTGCATCGATATTCCCTACAAATACATCTTTTGGTTCAATAATTTCAACTACCTCTTTCTTAAATGCCATAATTAATTTGTTTTTAATGTGTTTGCCTGAAGCGGCAATATTGCCTTACTTCTATTTATATAACCATTTTAAAAGGCAATGGTTGTAATTTTTTTTTAATACCCCATGCCCGAAAAAAGGCTGTGAAAGGCTTGAAGGTATCATTTTTTGCCGTTTTTTCCATGGGTTCAGTCAAGATTTTTACCCAAACCTGAGCCACTTGATTGGTTATCAACGTATTCTTTTTTTTCTCATCAAGCCATTTAAGGTATTCTTAACGATTATCCCGTATTTTTTTCCATTTTCTTTTCGATGGCGATTTCATTTCTAAATACTACATTCCCGTCAAATACATCAACCAAAACCGGAATGGATTTATCAATATCCCCGGCCAGAATCCGTTTACTTAGCTGGTTGATGATCTCTTTTTGAATAAGTCTCTTCAAAGGCCTTGCTCCAAATTGAGGGTCATAACCGTTTTCTGACAAGAACTCTAACACATATTCACTAAACTGCAATTGTATACCACTTTGCGCAACCAATTGTTTTAAGCCCTGCAACTGTATATTAAGAATCCCCTTGATCTCATTTTTCATTAACGGTTGAAACATGATCACTTCGTCGATCCGGTTCAAAAACTCGGGCCGAATGGTTTGGCGCAACAGGTTAATCACCTCGGCTTTTGTCCCTTCAACCACCTCCTCTTTATTTTTTTCCGTAACCTTTTCAAAATTTTCCTGGATAATATGGCTTCCCATATTGCTTGTCATAATCACGATGGTGTTTTTAAAATTCACCACCCTGCCCTTATTATCGGTCAATCGTCCGTCGTCCAGCACCTGTAGTAAAATATTGAACACATCAGGATGGGCTTTTTCAATTTCATCCAATAAGATCACACTGTAAGGTTTACGCCTTACGGCTTCCGTTAGTTGCCCGCCTTCGTCATAGCCCACATATCCCGGAGGGGCCCCTACCAGCCTGCTTACAGAATGTTTCTCCTGGTATTCACTCATGTCTATCCTCGTCATCATTCCATCGTCGTCAAATAAATACTCGGCAAGCGCTTTTGCAAGTTCTGTTTTACCAACTCCTGTGGTACCCAAAAAAATAAAAGAACCAATGGGCTTTTTTGGATCCTGCAATCCGGCCCTGCTTCTGCGGATGGCATCGCTTACCGCCTCAATTGCTTCATCCTGGCCTACTACCCTTTTATGTAGTTCTTCTTCCAGGTGTAATAACTTTTCTCTTTCACTCTGCAGCATTTTCATCACCGGAATACCGGTAGCCTTTGCTACGTTGGTGGCAATGTCTTCTGCATCAACTTCTTCTTTCAGTAAACGTTTTTCGCTTATTTCATCCAACAATTTGGTTTGTTCCTCTATAATTTTTTCTTGCTCCTGCACTTTTCCGTAACGAATTTCTGCTACTCTTCCATAATCTCCTTCACGTTCAGCCTTTTCAGCAGCGGATTTCAAATTTTCAATTTCCGCCTTGGAATTTTGAATCTTTTCAACCACCTCCTTTTCTTGTTGCCATTTGGCTTTAAACGTATCTCTTTGTACGGAAAGATTGGAAATCTCGGTATTCAGTTCTCTCAATTTTGCTTCATCACTTTCCCGCTTGATGGCCTCTCTTTCAATTTCCAGTTGGCGGATCTGCCTTTCCAGCTTATCCAATTCTTCCGGCATTGAGTTCATCTCCAGCCTTAGCTTAGCTGCACTCTCGTCTATCAGATCAATAGCTTTGTCTGGTAAAAACCTATCGGTAATATAACGATGCGATAATTCCACGGCTGCGATAATAGCCTCATCTTTAATGCGTACATGATGATAGGTCTCGTACCGGTCCTTTAATCCACGCAAGATAGACACAGCATCTTCCACCGTAGGTTCATCAATCATCACTTTTTGGAAACGTCTTTCGAGGGCCTTGTCTTTTTCAAAAAATTTCTGGTATTCATTTAAAGTTGTTGCGCCGACGGCCCGTAAATCACCTCTTGCCAATGCTGGTTTTAAAATGTTGGCCGCATCCATTGCACCATCACCACCACCTGCACCTACCAACGTATGGATCTCATCAATAAATAAAATGATTTCACCTTCGCTGGTACTTACCTCTTTTACCACAGATTTTAAACGCTCTTCAAACTCGCCTTTGTATTTAGCACCCGCTATCAGCTGCCCCATGTCCAGTGCGAAAATGATCTTTGATTTAAGGTTGTCCGGTACATCGCCATTCACTATCCGCATTGCCAAACCCTCTGCAATGGCCGTTTTACCTACACCCGGCTCGCCCACCAGGATAGGGTTATTTTTACTTCTTCTTGATAAAATATGCAATGTCCTGCGGATCTCCTCATCTCGCCCAATTACCGGATCAAGTTTACCGTTTCTCGCCATTTCATTCAGGTTCTTTGCATATTTATTCAGTGCGTTGAACTGTGTTTCTTCGGTTTGGGATGAAATGGTAGATCCTTTGCGCAAATCTTTTATGGCCGCTATTAATCCTTTATCGGTAAGCCCTGCATCCTTCAATAATTTGGCACTGTTGTCATTGCCTTGCAACATCGCAAGCAACAGGTATTCTACACTTACAAATTCATCACCAAAGGTTTTTAATGCTGAGGTAGCCCGCAGGATTACGCTATTCATATCCCTGCTCACTGTCTGTGCCGGCTCACCGCTTTTCACTTTTGGCAACTTTTTAATGCTTTCATCAATTTTGCTTTCCACAAAAGCTACATTGACGTTATTTTTCTTTAACAAAAATTCAATAGGCGAATCTTCGTTACTTAATAATGCCTTTAATAAATGCTCTGTTTCAATATTTGGGTTATGGTTATTAAAGGCCTCCTGCTGTGCCTGGGCAATAGCTTCCTGTGCCTTTATGGTGAAATTGTTCAGGTTCATAATTCGCTATTTTTAATTGATTTAATTTTGATCATAAAATATAGACTACCGTCATTTAGCATATTCCATGGCTGATCATTAATAACTAAATGTTTATTGATTTTCATTAGCCGCAAATGTTCATCCAAAATAAAATGTGAGAACTTATGGCATATAAACCAACAACTCACTGCCGTAAATTCAGGCTGGTAGTAAGTTTTACGCTAGTCTGTCCGATTAAAGGTCAATAAAAAATATTTGAATTTAAATCAGCAGAGTCAATGGTAATTTTAATGTAACAGGATGCAGGGGAAAGAAAAACATACACAAATAATAAAATCATTGGCTGCTAAACTTGGCTTTGATCATTGCGGCATTGCAAAAGCTGTGGTGCTCAATGAAGATGCAAGGCGTCTGGAAACCTGGCTTAATAAGGGAATGCAGGGTTCCATGCAGTACATGGAAAATCATTTTGATCTGCGGATAGATCCGGCTAAATTGGTGCCCGGCGCTAAATCGGTGATTACGCTATTGCTGAATTATTTCCCCGAACAAAAACAATTTGATGATGAAGTAAAAATTGCGAAGTATGCTTATGGAAATGATTATCATGAGGTGATAAAAGAAAAATTGAAAAGCTTTTTAGCGGAAATAAAATCATCCATCGGAGAAGTAAATGGCCGCGGCTTTGTAGATAGCGCACCGGTATTGGAAAGAAGCTGGGCTCAAAAAACCGGCTTGGGCTGGATTGGCAAAAATGGCAACCTGATCAACAAACAATCCGGCAGTTTCTTTTTTATCGCCACACTGATCGTTGATCTTGAGCTTGAATATGATGCTGCGTTTGCAAAGGACTATTGCGGTACCTGCACCAGGTGTATTGATAACTGTCCTACCGATGCCATTCTTCCGGATAAAGTAATAGATGGAAGTAAGTGCATATCATATTTTACGATCGAACTGAAAGATGCCTTGATACCCGATGCGATGAAAGGCAAATTTGATAGTTGGATGTTCGGTTGCGATGTTTGCCAGGATGTTTGTCCCTGGAATAGTTTTGCCAAACCAACTACCGAATCTTCTTTTGCCCCACTCCCTGCCGTATTGAATTTTACCATCAATGATTGGGAAGAACTAACTGAAGAAAATTTTAAAAGAATATTTAAAAATTCGCCATTGAAGAGAAGCAAGTTTGCGGGAATAAAGCGCAACCTTACCTTTATCAAAACGAACAATTGATTTTAAAGCTGATTCGCCTGAATTCGTATTTGTATATCTCTGGAGTTTCAATAAACCTTCCAGGTAATAATTGGTTAAACCTTCTTATAGTAAAATATTCCTTTTGCTCTTTAAAAGAATATCCGGCGCTTAAGCCCAGGGCAACCTTGTTTTTTAATATAATTTTGTATCCAATCCCTGCTTCATAAAACAGGCCACCGATGGCTTTGTAACTGGTTTCCATCAAAAATATTTTTTCGCTATTTCTGAGCCAGCTAACATTGTACCCTCCATCTGCATACATAAAAAATGTGTTCTTACCTGCCAGCAAATCTCTCCTGATGTCCACGAATATTGGTACACTTCTTTTTTCACCGTAATAATCAATGCCGAGCCCCAGTCCATAAAACCACTTATTTTTCTGAATACCATTAATTAACTGCAACTGGCCATAGGTTTTGTCTGCACTGCCTTCTAATATACCTGCCTGTACTATTGAGGAAAATACTGCTGCACCGGAGAATTTATTCTTTTTTGCCTGAGCGTTTACAGACAAAAAAATGCAGCCCAGCATAACTGTCGTTAAAAAATAATTTTTCATATGCCTTCTATTGTATAATTGATATTTTGCTTAGCTGTTTAATATCATTGATATTACTATAATCAAACTGGTATAGACCATCTTTCGCCACCACCATTGCCAGACCATTGTACGCAATTACATCATATGTCTCAAAATCCTTAAACTCTTTTTTTAACAGGAGCTTGTTTATGTCTTTAGCATCAAATATTTTTAAGCCTGCTTTACCATCACAAATAAATATAAGGTCCTCATCTTTTGACAAACCATGAGGATTGGTTAGATCATATTTTTTCACCAATACCGGTGAGCTTAAGTTTGAAATATCTATTATATCCAATTCATTTAAAAAACCCTGGCACTCATTACCATTGCGAAGCGTTACATAAGCGTATTTATTATCGGCAATAACAGGATCGCACACACGTGCATGTGAAAATTTACCCAATTGCACAGGTGCTTTTGGATTGTCTGTATTGTAAATAAACATGCCGGTACTAGACCCGATGAACAATTTATCTTTGAAAGGAAAGATGGTTTCTATACCCCAACCAAGGTGTACCGTATTAGAAACAACAGGATTGCTTGCCTGGGCAATATCTATTACTTTTAATTGCGTCTGCCCTACTGTGTACAAGTAACTATTCATCAAAGCAAACCTTGCCATAGATCCTGCAATTCCTTTTGGTGCACCACCAGCCAGGCTACTGCTCAATGCTACATCTGATAGTTCCATAAATACCCCTCCCAATCCGATCCAACGATTTGACGAACACCCCTCGGTTAAAGTCGTGTCGTGCCGTATCCAATCATAAATAATTTTTGTTGTATCCGCAGCAAAACCATAATACCGGTGCGGAAAAACATTGTCTACTATTTTCGTTTTTACAACATTCAGGGGGTCGCTGATATCAATTGCCACAAGGTCGGTGTACAAATCTGCATACATTGTATTTCCTTTAACAGCGATATCGATGTTGCCGGGTATTTCGACAAAACCAACATTAACGGGTGCAGCAGGATTGCTGTTATTAATAATGTGCACCCCTTTGTTTATTTCATTTAGGAAAATATAATTGCCAAGCATAAATAATTTACCCGGCGCCTTGATATCTGTTGCTGGTTTGCTTTTTATGTTAGCCCGAACTTCAGCGGCAGTTTTATAGATCGGTTCAAACCAGACATAAGAATAGGTACGATCGCAGGTATCTTTGATACAACTGCTGAACCCTGTTATTATAATTGCACTAAGGATAAATAATCGTTTCATACTATTTAGTTTTTTGATTGTTGAATTATTAAACTGACAAGCTTTTGTGCAAGAGGGTTGCATTGATATCTAATAGAAAACAACTATTTTTTCCCAATTGTTTTTTGCATTAAAATTCCAACATAACTATAGCGGCGATTTTTATAAAGGCCGGCATCAGCTATTTTAGAGAGGCTTATATTGATATCAGGCCCAATAAGAAAGGGATTTTTTGAGTGTGCCGTTAAAGAAATTAATACGCCAGCCATTGCATTAAGCTGCGTCTTATTAAATATTGCATTATTGCTACTGTATAGCCCCGAAGCTGTATCAAACTGGAGTGCATTGGAACCAATGAGTTGGGATAAGGACATGCCCATATGTAGATATAAAGGCAGCTTATTTCGCTCATTTAAATTATACTTCAATGTTACCGGTAGCTCTATAAAATGAAATTTATTGTTGTAATTATTTGTAGTCCCGACTCTGTAACCAAGATTAACCCGATCAAAATTATAGTTGCTATCGACTCTGTTACCGGTACTCACAGATGAACTGTAAGTTTTATAATTTAACCCCAATAAAATTTTTATTTTCTGCGAAATATTTTTTTCTCCGAATACTCCTGCGGTAAAGCCAATACCGGTTTTTATCTTTGAAGGATAATATACCACAGCTGGGGATTGGGTATTATTACCAATACCCGAATAACTAATAGGATCGTTGTTTTTTAATTCCTCACTATTGGTTCCAATAATTCCTAAATACCCTTGTGTTGTTGCAGTGACTCCCGCTGAAAAATTAAAGCCCATCTTCCAGGGACTCTTTTCATTTAACCCCGCTACGACTTTTGCGGAGGCATCATTTTTTGCCACAGTCAATAAATTTCTGGGATATTCATTTTTATATAGCTCATCTACGTCAATAGTTTTGAGCAGGTCATTGTTAGCTATCACATCGTCTGTGAGTACAAGTATCATTTTATCAGGCATAGCCATCAATGCACTATTAGAATCGATTTCTTTATTTGGTAAATCCATTACGTCCGCCGGAATAACCGATGTATTTACTTTCGCGTTGGTATTGTAGTTATCCTTGCCTGAAGTATAAAAACTTTCAAGTGTTGCTTTGGCGTTGTTTAACTCATTTACCCCAAAAGGTAAAGCGCTTTTTACATTTGGACTTCCTGGCCGGCTGTTTAATTTTTTTGTTGTTGGAAAACCATTTGACTCGCTATCCCCCGAATGTTTTTCAGCAGATGGTTTAGTGGTGATTGTTGGAGCAGTTATTGTTTGTGTAGGAATTCTTTTAGCGGATTTTTTATCAGCATCTAATTCGTTGTTGTTACTATTTTTGGCAAATCCGTTACTGATGTTTTTATCAGCTGTGCGCTTAAATAAAATAAAAGTGGCAGCTCCGGTAAATAATACCAACAGCAAACCAATTGCAAATATGCGCCGGCTACCTTTTCTTTTTTCAATAGTAACAGCAACTTTTTGCCACACTTCGGCCGAAGGCGTTATTGTAACGTCATCCAGTTTTTGCTGCACCTGCTTTTCAAAATTATTTTCCGGCATATTGCTCTTGTTTTGAAAATGATGAATACTTTTCAATCCATTCTATTAATAAATACCTTGCTCTTGCATATTGTGACTTGGAAGTGCCGTCGCTTATCCCTAACAGTTCGCCAATTTCCACATGGGTGTATCCTTCAACAGCATATAAATTAAATATTGTCTGGAAGCCGGTTGGCAATTGACGGATCAATTCTGATAATTGTTTTCCATCGAGGGCAATGACCGGACTGTTATCAGACACGGGATGAAGTGGCATCTCGGCAAAAACCAATTCTTCGCGGTAGCGCTTATTCTTTTTTAAATAATTGAGTGCAGTGGTAACCATAATGCGCCTGATCCATGCACCTAATGCGCCGTCTGCTCTATACTTATTTAAATACTGAAACACTTTTACAAACCCTTCCTGTAACACATCTTCCGCATCGTGGATCGATTTCGTATAGCGGTAGCACACACCCAGCATAACTGGCGCAAAATGGTCATACAACTGCTGCTGGGCGGCTGGCTTTTTTTTAAGACAATCTTTTACGAGTAATGAATAATCCATTGTGTACGCTATGATGGATTGACAATCAAATTATAGAAAGGGTTGCATGAGGGAGGAAAGTAAAAGGGTATAAAAAGTAGCAGGTACCTACGGTCACAATATTTAGCTGGATCCTGCAACCTTTTTATTGTGGCGTATGGGCGAAGCTTTGGATAAAAAAAAGTGAAACTAAACAGGCTGTTGCGGTCAGGGATGTTTTTCCAAATAATCTTTCAGGCCGTCTAATGCAGCTTCGTAACCTGGCCCCGTTAGTTTGTCAATAAATATCCCGTAAAATTTTTCCCATGGATACCAATGCAATTTTGTAATGGCCCTCCATTCTACCTGCAGGGAATTTTGTGATGGTAGCTTTGAAATCACAATGTCGTTGTCTATATCATTTTCTCCATCTGCCTGCAATAAAAACTTAATGGAAGTTGAATCTGCTGAGATAAGTTTCAGTTTTACCTCCTTGCCACGTTGTAAAATAACGCAGCCTGAAGTTGGCCCGCCCAAATATAATTTTGCTGAATCAAGGGTAAAAATTGGGTGCCATTGTTTCCAATTTTCAAAATTTGCTATTTGCTGGTACACAGCTTCGCTATTCGTATTATTGATGAGTACAGCTCTTGAAACCCGTACCCTGGAAGGTATCAATAAAGAAAACAAAGTAATGATAATGAACAAGCCTGCAATGCCTGCAACAAATGCTTTAACTAAACGCATATAATAATTTTATTCCCATTTAAAAACCTTTACAGCCACTGCATAAATAACAATGCCCCATAATAACAATACACCAATTTCACCCTTTACTTCCCAGAGGTTTTGCCCTTCGAATGCTACTGCCCTCATCGCTGTATTGAGGTGTGTAAGGGGTAAAGCTTTTGATATGGGCTGCAACCATTTTGGAAAAGCTTCCACTGAAAAAAAAGTACCGCCCAGCAGAAACTGCGGCAAAGTAAGTAGGTTAGCAAACGGGGGAATGCTGCTATCACTTGTTGCCAATCCGCTAACAATAAATCCTAAACCCATAAATACAATCAGTCCAAGAAAGCTTAATACAAGCATTTCCAATAATGTCGTTAACCCATTAATTAAAGTAAATCCAAATAGAAACCTGCCCGCTACAATAATGACGATTGCAGTGATCATTTGAAATATTACTCTCGCCAATCCTTCTCCCAAAACAATATAAGTACGACTGATCGGTGTGGCAAAAAATCGTTTCAGCACCAGCGTATTTCTCAAATTGAAAAACATAAATGCCACCCCAAATACGCCTGAGCTTAACAGGGAAAAACCTAATTGCCCCGGTAAGATAAAATCAATTGTTTTGTATTGCCTTATAACTTCCACATCCCTTTCATATTTAAAATCATCTACAGCATAAGTAGGCCGGTTTGCATATTTTGCATTGCTGATCTTATTTACAATATTATTTATCACCGGCATAAACTGCGGCCATTTATCATTACTGGCAGTGGTGGTGGTTATAGAATAGATGTATGGAGGCCTCTCGGACGTGTTTTTCTTTATGTTGAAAATACCTGTGATTTTTCCTTTTACCATATTTGAGCGTAACTCCTGTTCATCTGTAAATTGAACAATTTTTATTCTATTGCTGGTTTTAATAGAATCGTACAAAGCATTGGTGGTATCGCAATTTTTATTTAATGCAATTTTGTAAACAGGGATGCTGGCATTATTGCCAATAAAACCAAATACGATAATAAAAATGAAGGGAAAAGCAAAACTAAACAATACTGCGGAAGGACTTCTAAACTGCGCCAGCAGGCTGGCTTTTGAAATGGACAACATGGCTTTTAACTGGCTGTATTGCGGCATTATTAATTAAAATTTTAGCGAAGCTATTGGTAAAAAAAGTGTAAAAAAAATTTGAAATACATGACAGATGACGTAAGTTTGTGGACAAATGACGGTTTATGGAAAAGAATAAAAAGTTGAAGCCAACGCCTTTATACAGACAAAATGCCAAGGTAACCAATGCTGAAGAGGCGGAGGTTATGTTTAGCAAAAGTGTAAAGGTAATTCCTTCAGTGAAGGATTTTACTTACAGTGAATTTAAAAAACTTGCTGATAACACTCCATTTACACAAGCTGAGTGGGCCGCAATGCTTCATGTTAGCGAACGCACCTTACAGCGTTATGCAAAAAATAACAGCAGTTTTGCTCCTATCAATGCTGAGCGATTTGTGCAAATTCACCATGTTTTAACAAGAGGTAAAAAAGTATTGGGCAATATTGAATCCTTTTATGATTGGATACATTCAAATCCTCCTATGCTGGAAGGCGATCTTTCTTTTGAATCGCTTACCTCGTTTGACGGTTTACAAAGAGTATTAAGCCAAATAGGCCGTATCGAACATGGCATCCTTGCATGATAGTTTACCGATTGACCAGTGGCGAATATATGAATGACCTTTCAGGTACTGGCGCCAAGTTGTATGGCGGTCGCTGGAATTCGATTGGATTGCCCGTATTATATACTACCCAACATATCTCACTGGCGGTTTTAGAAATTCTGGTACATATTAAATCTTACCGCCGCCCGCTGAATTACCATTTAATCTCCATTGATATTCCCGAATCGGCTGCAATTGCTTCCATCGAGCACCAAAAATTGAAAAACAACTGGAAGGATGATGTAGCATATGCCCAATTCATAGGCAACGAATTTTTAACCGCCGCAACATCAGCCGTCCTAAAAGTACCTTCTGCTATCATCGAAGATGAAAATAATTTTTTGATCAATCCGGCCCATCCTGAAGCCCGCAAAATAAAAATACGCTCATCCAAAATTTTCGAATTTGATAAAAGACTCTACCTCAAAAATGAATAAAGCCTATCTCCTGCTCGGAAGCAATATGGGTAATAGTAAACAACAACTGCTTACCGCAATAAAGCAGATTGAAACGCAGATTGGAAAACTGATCAACCAATCTGCTTTGTATGCTACCGCGGCCTGGGGAAACACTGATCAGCCTGATTTTTTAAACCAGGTATTGGTTATTGAAACTTCTCTTGAAGCTTCGCAGATAATGCAAGAAATCCTGGGTATTGAAAAAAAGATGGGTAGGGTGCGGACAGTCAAAAATGCCGCCCGGATCATTGATATTGATATACTTTTTTTTAATGACGAAATTATTAATGAGCCACACCTTGTTATCCCTCATCCGGAAATACAAAAACGGCGGTTTGTATTGGTGCCATTGAATGAACTATCGCCTGAATTAAAACATCCTGCATTGAATAAAACTATCCATCAGTTATTATTGGAATGCCCCGACCAGCTGGATGTGAAAAAGTTTTAATCGTCCAAAAGATATTTCGCTTATTTTGCGGCTTCCAAATATGAAGTATAGTTTTGTTACAATAGAAGGAAATATTGGTGCAGGTAAAACCACCCTTGCCCATTTGCTCAGCAAACATTTTAATGCGAGGTTGATTCTGGAAGAATTTGCTGATAATCCATTTCTGCCAAAATTTTATGAGAATCAACAACAGTATGCCTTTCCCTTGGAGTTGTTTTTTATGGCTGAGCGGTATAAGCAGTTAAAAGACTTGCTGCAGACCAAAGACATGTTTCAGAATATTACAATTTCGGACTACCTTTTTACCAAATGCCTGTTATTTGCCAAAGTAAACTTGCCGGACGAAGAATTCAGGCTTTATCAAAAATTGTTCGATATCATTAATCCTCAAATTGTGCAACCGGATATACTTATTTACCTGCACAGCCCAGTAAGTAAACTACAGGAGAATATAAGAAAACGCAACCGCCAATATGAACAAGGCATTGCAAACAATTACCTTTTTTCATTACAGGAAACCTACACGCAATACATCAAGCAACATAATATTAAGACACTGTTTGTGGACACTTCCAATGCAGATTTTTTAGGCAACGACGCTCATTTAAATGTCATCATTAACGCACTGGATAAAGAATATGAGCATGGCCCTCATTATCTAACCTTACCGTAGTAGTGAATGCAGAAAACGGCCTGAGCCTTATCTGTGCTTTCAATTTTTAGGCATACTTAAAATCTCTTTTACTCCTAATTAGTTTTCTACCTTTGCCATCTTACTAATCAATTTTTGTCTTGAGTAATTCTCCCTTAGCAGTTTTAAAAATACCTGAATTCAGAAACTTTATCCTTGGCCGGTTTGCATTCATCATGGGCCTTCGCATGATGGGAACCCTGGTAGGATGGTGGATGTATGAATTAACACGCGACGCTTTCTACATCGGCATGATCGGGTTGGCCGAAGCAATCCCGGCAGTAACACTGTCTTTATATGCAGGCTATGTTATTGACAAAAGCGAAAAAAGAAAACTGCTTCTGCGGACTGTTTTACTGTACGCAACCTGCACTATTATTTTGTTGGGGGTTTCCACCCGTTGGTTTCATGAAGTATACGGCAATAAGCTCATCATCATTTTTATATACACGGTTATATTTTTTACCGGCGCTATCCGTGCCTTTTCGGGGCCGGGCTTTGGGGCCATCATAGCTTCACTGGTACCGAGGGAATCATTGATCAACGCATCGCAGCTAAGTTCTACCAGTTGGCTAGTAGCCAGTATAACCGGCCATGCGATGGCAGGTTTTTTGATTGCATGGCTAAATGTTACCGGCACTTTTGTCGTAATTACCTGTTTAATCCTTATCGGCTTTTTTTGCCTTTCTAAACTAACCGAAAAACCACCCGGCATTATTGCAGAGAAAAAAACACTGGAAGCTGTGAGTGAGGGATTGAAATATGTTTTTAAAACGAAAGAGGTTTTAGGTGCCCTTACGTTGGACTTATTTGCCGTTCTGTTTGGTGGTGCAGTGGCCATGGTACCTGTGTATGCAAAAGACATTCTGCATGTGGGCCCCATTGGTTTTGGATGGCTGAATGCTGCCGCTGATATCGGTTCAATCACTATGGTAATGGGGCTTACGCTTTCGCCCATGCGCCGCAAACAAGGGGTAAAATTATTGCTGGCAGTAGCCGGCTTTGGTGCTTGCATCATTATTTTCGGACTGTCCAAATGGTATTGGTTATCCTTTGCCGCCTTATTGGTTAGTGGTATTTTGGACGGTGTAAGTGTGGTGGTTCGCAGCAACATCATTCAGCTAAAAACACCCGACGCCCTGCGGGGAAGGGTAATGAGTGTAAACTCCATGTTTATCAATTCATCCAACGAAATCGGCCAGTTTGAAAGTGGTGTGGCCGCCAGATTGATGGGCGTTATCCCATCCGTAATATTCGGCGGCTGCATGACTATTTTTGTGGTGATTGCAACATGGATCAAGGCTCCTTCTTTGAGGAAGCTGGAATATTAATGCAAGAAATTTTTATGATAATTGGAATACCAGCTAATATTTTCATGGCAGCATCCTTGTGTCACAATCCTTTCATCAGCATATCAGTGTGGAACTTTCACCAACGCGGTTGATCGCATGCATTTCACGCAAAGAAGACAAAGGAGCAAAGTCGCAAAGAAGATGGCTCCCTTCATGTTTTAGTAAATGGATTAATTGACCATTGACTATTCACCTTTCACCATCCACCATTCACCTACTTCCCCATTGCCATTAATTTTTCAATTACATAATAGGTGATCGGGCAAAAGGTGGAGTTTTTTAAAGCCATGGGTTGGCGCTTCAGTAAAAAATCTTCATCTGTATAAGGAAAACGCTCGCAATCTGAAGGGCGTACGTCATAAATAGTGCAATAATTATCTTCTCCCAAAAATGAACAAGGAGCTGCCCGCATTACATAATCACCTTCCTCATCTACCCGCAGGTAATTATTGATCAGGTCGCCATCTTTCATTTTCAAATATTTGGCAATCCGCTTAATGTCCGGTGTTTTAAACCGTGGCGAGTAACCTTTACAGCAATTTCCACAGCTCAGGCAATCAATCTTTTCAAATGCCTCCTCATTCAAATCAGGCAGGGCCTTCAATACCGTATTCTTATCCGCCCGGTGCAGGTAATTTTTATACAATTTCTGCCGCTCTCCTGATTTTTTTTCCCAGGCTCTTAAAAGTTCACTGCTCATGTTGGGTGTATTATATTACTTAACTATTAATCCGCATTTAAAACTTATTCCGCATTTTTCCACAGATGCAAAGTAACGAACATAATACCGTCAAATCTTGTTGTGTTGATGTAAATTTGCGCCATTCCAACTACATCCGGCGTAGCACCCTGCTAAAATCTTGTATTTAATATTCCAACGAATTAGAGGGCTAAAGGCAACAAACAGTAAAATAATAATATGGATCTTTTCGAAAAACAACAAAATGAATTTTCAGGCAGGCATATTGGTCCCAACAAAGCCGAAACATCAGAAATGCTTTCCAAAATTGGGGTAACTTCTATAGATGAACTCATCAGCAAAACGATTCCTGATAACATCCGGATAAAAACCTCCCTGGATATTCCCCCGGCAATAAGTGAGTTTGAATACCTGAACGAATTAAAGCAAGTAGCTGCTAAAAACAAGGTATTTAAAAGTTACATTGGCCAGGGCTACTATGACACAATTACTCCCAGCGTTATTTTAAGAAATGTTTTTGAAAACCCCGGTTGGTATACTGCTTATACTCCTTACCAGGCCGAAATTGCACAGGGCCGTTTAGAAAGTCTTTTAAACTACCAGACAATGGTGAGCGATCTGACAGCTTTACCCATTGCAAATGCAAGTCTTTTAGATGAAGGAACTGCTGCCGCTGAGGCGATGGCTATGTTATTCAATCATAAAAATAAAAACCACGATCATATTACTGCGCCTAAATTTTTTGTGGATGAAAATATGTTTGCACAAACAAAGGATGTTTTAATTACCAGGGCGGCACCGGTTGGAATTGAATTAGTGTTTGGCGATTTTACCAATATTGTCCTGGATGAGTTGTTTTTTGGCGCCATTGTACAATATCCCGATAGCAACGGTGCTGTAACAGATTACCGCGAATTTATTGGCAATGCCCATGCGGTAAACGCAATGGTAGTAATGGCAACCGATCTGCTGGCCCTCACTTTATTGGTGCCTCCCGGCGAATTAGGAGCGGATGTTGCGATAGGCTCTTCCCAAAGATTGGGTGTACCCATGGGTTTTGGTGGCCCACATGCCGCTTTTTTTGCAACCAAAGACGAATTGAAACGCAACATACCCGGCCGTATCATTGGTGTAAGTGTAGATGCCCAGGGTAATCGTTGCTTACGCATGGCATTACAAACAAGAGAACAACATATCCGTCGGGAAAAAGCTACCAGTAATATTTGTACTGCACAGGCATTGCTGAGCAATATGGCAGCGATGTATGTAATTTTTCATGGCGCCCCAGGATTGAAAAATATTGCGAAGCGAATACATTTGCTAAGCTTGCAATTGGAAACCGAACTATCGCACCTCGGTATTGAACAACTGAATGATGCCTACTTTGATACTTTAAAATTAAAAGTTGCAGACCCGGCTCTACTTAAAACAGTAGCGGAACGCAATGAAATTAATTTTAATTATTTTGAAGATGGGTCAATAGGGATAAGCTTAGACGAAACCACTACACCCGGAGACGTTAACCAGGTGGTGAGGGTTTTTGCAGAATTAACCGGCAATATTATTAAAGAGAATAAGGTAATTGAATCCGCTACTTATAAGCTTTCAGATGAATTAAGAAGAAGCAGTTCATTTTTACTACACCCGGTATTTAATACGCATCACAGCGAGACCCAGATGATGCGCTATATCAAATTCCTGGAGAATAAAGATCTCAGTCTGAATACCTCTATGATCAGTTTGGGAAGTTGTACGATGAAACTGAATGCAGCTTCTGAACTAATACCGGTTAGCTGGCCGGAATTTAGCAGGTTGCACCCATTTGCACCAACTGACCAAACACTCGGCTACCAGCATGTAATTGAAGAATTAGAGAATTTTTTAACCGCCATAACAGGTTTTTCAGCAACTTCTTTACAGCCCAATAGTGGCGCTCAAGGCGAATATGCGGGCCTCCTCACGATCAAAGCTTACCATGCATCAAGGGGTGAAAGCCACCGTGATATAGTGTTGATCCCTATCTCTGCACACGGCACCAATCCGGCAAGCGGTGTAATGGCAGGCATGAAGGTGGTAGTAACCAAATGTGATGAAGCGGGAAATATTGATGTAGCTGATCTGAAGCAAAAGGCTGAACAACATAAAAATGACTTGGCTGCTCTGATGGTCACTTACCCTTCAACGCATGGTGTTTTCGAAGAAAGCATCAAAGAAATTTGCGATACAATTCATCAATATGGTGGCCAGGTATATATGGATGGTGCCAATATGAATGCGCAGGTTGGGCTCACCAGTCCGGGGATGATTGGTGCAGATGTCTGCCACCTCAACTTACACAAAACATTTGCTATCCCGCATGGCGGTGGCGGTCCCGGAGTTGGCCCCATCTGTGTTGCTAAACAATTGGTTCCGTTTTTACCCGGCCATGTGCGCCTTCAAAACACAACAACCAATACCCATGCAATTAGTGCCGCGCCTTACGGCAGTGCCAGTATTTTATTGATCAGCTACGCCTACATAAAAATGCTCGGAATCACCGGAATTAGGAATGCTACTGAGTATGCAATATTAAATGCCAATTACATGAAGGTAATATTGGAAAAATATTATAAGATCTTGTACACCGGCAGAAATGGCACGGCAGCGCATGAATTTATTGTTGATCTCAGGCCTTTTAAAACAAGTGCCGGCATTGAAGCCGAAGATGTAGCAAAAAGGCTGATGGATTATGGCTTTCATGCACCTACCCTTTCATTTCCTGTAGCCGGAACGTTGATGATAGAACCCACAGAAAGTGAAGACAAGGCAGAATTGGATCGTTTCTGCGATGCATTGATCGGTATCTGGAATGAAATAAAAGCCGTTGAAGAAGGTAAGGCAGATAAAAAGGAAAATGTACTGAAGAATGCACCTCATACGCAACATATGATCTGTGCGGATGAATGGGCCAGGCCCTATAGCAGGCAACAGGCCGCTTTCCCACTACCTTATGTGCAGGAAAATAAATTTTGGCCAAGTGTAAGCCGGGTTAATAATACCTATGGCGACCGCAACCTCATTTGCACCTGCGAACCTACAGAAAGCTATATGGAACCAGTTTTGATTTGATCATTCAAATAAACTTTCATGTAAAGCTCAACTTATCGTTGGGCTTTTTTTATGGATAAAAATTGCCCCGGAAAATATGTTGTACATTTCATCATGCAACAAAATTCATTTCTTTTGTATGGCGCCAATGGCTATACCGGGCAATTAATTGCGAAGCTTTCTGCCACGTATCACCTCTATCCTATTCTTGCCGGCCGCAATAAGAAAGCAATAGAGCAGTTGGCGGATGAACTACAATTACCTTACCGAATCATTGATCTAAATAATCAAGACCAGTTGCAAAACGCGTTGGCCGATGTAAAATTGGTACTTCATGCTGCAGGACCCTTTCAATTAACTGCCCGGCAAATGATAGAAGCCTGCATTGCAACCCAAACCCATTATATTGACATTACGGGTGAGATACCTGTTTTTGAAATGGCAAAACAGTATAACCCTGGCGCCATTCAATCGGGTATTATGCTGATGCCGGGTGTAGGTTTTGATGTGGTACCAACGGATTGCATGGCTCTATTCCTTAAAAATAAATTACCGGATGCCATCTCGCTACAACTTGCATTCGCCTCTGTTGGCGGCGGTCTTTCGCATGGCACGGCTACTACAATGGTAATGGGACTTGGTGAAAGTGGTGCAGCAAGGGAGAATGGAAAAATAGTAAGCAAGCCACTCGGCCACAAAGGGATGTGGATTGACTTTTCAGGGGTAGCCGGCAAGCCTAAAAAACTGTTTGTAATGACAATTCCCTGGGGCGATATTTCAACTGCTCATTTTACAACCGGCATCCCGAATATTGAAACTTATACAGCCATTTCACCTGGGATATACAAATTTCTAAAATTTCAAAAGGCTTTTAACTGGCTGCTAAAAACTTCTTTTGTTCGTAACTATGCGTTAAAAAAAATAAACAAAAAGCCAGCAGGCCCAACTGAGGAAAATAGAGCCAGGAGCAGCAGTTTGATTTGGGGAAGGGTAGAAAACTTGCAGGGTAAGACCATCCACGCTGCTATGAGGGTGAAAGATGGATATACCTTAACAGCCCACAGTAGCTTGTTGATTGCACAAAAAACCATGGCAGGCAACTTTAAACCCGGTTACCAGACACCAGCCGCTGCATATGGGGAAGACCTCATACTTGAAGTGCCTGACACAAAAAGAACCCCTGGTTTATAAAAACAGGAGTTCTTCTATTGTAAGTTCCAATGAAATAAATTAACAGCCCATCTGACAGGATGGAGTCTGAAATTCAATTTACATTTTATAATTAAACCTGAACCGGAGCTTGTTTAGGCAGGGATATCCTGTTAAACTCTGCGCCACTGAATATTTTCGCTAATTTATTATCCTGTGACTGCTTCCATTCATTGATGTTGGTTTCGGAGACAATACGCCAGAAGTTTTTTGATTTTAAGTCCTCGTAATCAGGAGATTGAACAAAAATACCCAGGATGGTATTTCTCTTTTTAAACTCAATTTTAACTGCATTTTTCGCAAGGTGCCCACCTTCTATAAATTTGGCAATTACTTCGTTTATCATGAATTTTTTTTGCGAATATACGCCTTTTAAGCCGCATTTATTGAAGTTTTTCAATGTGGACGAGGGCATTCCTCTTGAATTCTCAATTCTGTCTAAATTACATCGCTAAATGGTCCAGACCGAATTCGGGGTTTTTTCCTTTAATCCCTGCGAAGAAGCATAGGATTTTCTTAATATCAGCGGCCTCATCTTCAGTGGTGGAAAATGGTAAACTGAACCGAAATTGCTTGTGTTCAAAATCCAGTGCCAATAATACAATAGGCACATTTGCCCTTTGGGCAATATGATAAAATCCTGTACGCAAACGGTCAACCTTTTTTCTTGTTCCCTCGGGAGATAAGGCAATTGAAAATGAGTCATTGGCATTAAACATCTCTGCCACCTGGTCAACAAAGTTATGGCTGGCTGACCGATCGACCGGAACCCCGCCAAGCCTGCGGAAAATAAAACCAAATGGTGGCTTAAATAACTCCTTTTTGGCGACAAACTTAATATGATCCAATTTTAAAGCGCTTCG
The DNA here is from genome assembly GCA_039922375.1 of Ferruginibacter sp. Classification (GTDB taxonomy): domain Bacteria; phylum Bacteroidota; class Bacteroidia; order Chitinophagales; family Chitinophagaceae; genus Ferruginibacter. Next base: position 51,367 of record JBDSAA010000010.1, on the reverse strand, counting down.
GAAAGCAAATCCCATAAATACATCCCAAGCACTGGTGTGCGGTGCCACTACCAGCACAAATTTCTTAAGCTCCCTGGAAACGCCATTCACTGCCCGCCATCCGGTAGATTTAAGATATAGTTTGAAAAGAAAATGTAGCAATATTGGTTTTTATTGTCTGCAACTTACATCTAAGTATCTACATCCAGAACTTTATGCCAATAACCGGGTGGTGACTTAGCACTTCAAACTAGTGAAATTGCCGCAGATACGAAGCATGCGGGTAAAAGCTGTGCGTTTAGAATTATTTGCTTCAACCAGGTATAAAACCTTAATTGCTTATTTATGGCAGTTTTTAAAAGAAAAGCCTATATTTGCCACTTAATTTAATACAATACAATTTTTAAAATGGACAAAACACTAGGCACCGTTAAGTTTTTCAATTCTGAAAAAGGATTCGGATTTATCAAGCATGATGATTCAAACAAAGAAACCTTCGTACATGTTAGCGGATTAATCAATGACATTAAGGAAGGAGACCGTGTAGAATTTGACCTGCAAGAAGGTAAAAAAGGTATGAATGCCGTTAACGTTAAACTGATCTAATATAATATTGATCTTTGTTAATAAAAGGTATTGGGCTGCTAATTTTTTAGCAGCCCTTTTTTGTCACCACTATTTTCATTTTATATCAGAAACAACCTCAGTCTGAAAGTAAAATGGAAGCTTCAGCATTTATTGCGAAATTATCCATCGGTGGATTCTGAACAAAGAAGTAAAACAGTTTGATTTTGTTAAAGTGGTAGAAACCTCCACTGTTATTCAACCTAATGGCTTTAAATTTGTTTTCAAAAATAAAAATTATACATAATGACATTTACTAAATCTCCATCGTTGCTTTTTGCAATTTTCTCCATCTTTACGATGACAACTTCTGCACAAACCGCCACTGGAAAATTGTTACTGACCAAGGGTCAAAAAATACTGATAGATAACGATATCAAAACAGTTAGTAATCAGCAAATGATGGGACAGTCAATGGAAATCACTTCTGATGCTAAAACGGTGCACAAGGTAGAAGTGAAAGAAAAAAAGTCAAATTCCTACCTGATTTCAACCACTCTAACCAAAGTTCTAACATCCGGCAGTGCAATGGGACAGGAAATGAAATTCGATTCTGACAAAAAAGAAGACCTCGAAAGCGAAACCGGAAAAGCGTTTAAGGATCAGCTAAATGTTAGTATGGATGCCGAATTTAATGAAAACGCACAGGTAATTAATGCTGTCAAAAAGGATACTGCCGCTTCTGGCGGTAACCCAATGATGGATATGATGAAGAAGTTTGCCGGTGCATCCGGTACTGAATTAAACGGTGCAAGCGCTGCTTTTACAATAATTCCATCCGGTAAAAAAGTAGGCGATACTTGGTCTGATTCTTCAATAACAGATGCAGCAAAAATATATACGACCTATACATTTAAGGCTTTAGATGGAAAGAATGCCACCATAGTAAGTACCGGGAAACAGTTAATTAAAATGAAGGTAGAGCAACAGGGCATGGAAATCAATTTAACCATGGACGGCATCCTGTCCTCAGAAGGGATTATCGACATTAGTACCGGTTTAATAAAACAAAAAACGACGACATTGAATGCAACTAGTACAACCGAAGTAATGGGGCAAAGTATTCCTGGCACTACAAAAGTTACTACAGTAACAAGTGTAAAAACGATTTAATTTGTGGCGCTGTTCTTATTGAACAGCGCTTTTTTATTGCCATTGTTTGTTCACTTAAATCTGCCATTTAAGTTTAAGATGAAAACCTTCAATACGATCAACCATCCATCAGCGACTATTTCCTATGCTGCAGCCACCAATAGGCTCCCATTAAAAGAACACAAATACCACCAACTGTCCACCATAAAAAATAGTATCCAAAATGCTCGGCCAATTGTGCCCCAAAAAATGGCCCTACTGCCTGGGCTGATGACCATGCTACTGTATATAATCCAGCGTATTGCCCCCTGTTATCAGTATTCGTTCTTGCTATCCAAAAGGCGTTCATAAAAGGCATAGAGATCATTTCACCCAATGTTACAAATAGCATAGAGGAAAATGCAAGGATCATTGCGTTTTCAATTGGGAGGTTTAGCATCAGGTAAGAAATGCCCACTAAAAAAACTCCTGCACCCATATAATGCCCTGCAGGCCGCCTGCCTTCCAGCTTAAACAAAATGATCATTTCAAATAAAGCAATCAATAATCCGTTAATGGCCATGTTGAAACCAATAAATGATTCTGACAAATGCAACTCCATTTTGTAAAAAACCGGTAAGGTTGTAAATACCTGGAAAAAGCAAATGGCAAACAAAACAGTAATGCCTATAAAAATTAAATAAGGCCTATCCTTATAAGCTGAATTCGATTTTAACTCAGCCGCCGGTTTTTTAATGGCGGATGTAATAGAAGTTTTTGAGGGCGCAAGGACAAAGAATAAAAGAATGGCCGCAACAATGTTAGTCAACCCATCTATCCAAAAAAGCAACTCATAACTATAAGAAGCAATAAGCCCGCCAACACCACTTCCGAAGGCCCAACCTAAATTTATTGCCAGCCTGTTTAACGAATAGGAACGAGTTCGGTTTTCAGCGTTGCTATAGTGTGCGGTTGCCACAGCATTTGCAGGTCGAAAGGCTTCGTTGATCATGCTTAAAAAAAAGGTAGTGATGCAAATGGCCGCATAACTTTTCATTTGCCCCAAAACAATAAACATGATGCCGCCACCCGCCAATGTGAATAGTTGCACTATGTAAAACCCGATCTTATCCGTGATCCTTCCGCCAGCAAGCGCTCCGATTATAGCGCCTGCACCAAATAAACTCATCACAAATCCGGCTTTGCCTATCCCAACCCCCAAGTCCTGCGTCAGGTACATGGTCATAAACGGAACAACCATCGTCCCGCTTCGGTTTACAAGCATTACCAGCGAAAGCCACCATGTGTTTCGGGATAATCCGCCATAAGAATCTTTATATAATTGAAGCGTGGAACTGAGCATAAAAAATACAAATATATTTTAAAAGCATCCTTTTGATAAGATGCTTTTAAAATATATTGCCGCTCAATTAACGGAGGTTCAACATTTTTTCTTTGGGATACTTAACACTGTAACTTATCCTGAGTTTTTTTACTTCGCCTGGTGCTATTTTCAGCTTCCAGTTTAGTACGCCGGTTTCTTCATTATTCACCGCCCCGCTTGTTTCGAGCAATTCAACATCTACATCCTTATCCTGGGAAATTGGGTATTGGTCTTTTACCAAAATATCAATTGCATCCTTCTTATTATTCTTCACTGTTATTTCATAGGTAAAAATTTGCTTTTTACTTGTGCCTAAAAACTTGACACTACTAAAATCAGTTAGTTTTTCTTTTTTAACCACTACCCTCTTGTCTCTTCCTATTGTAAGATTCAATGTATCCTGGGTTGATGAAGGATCAATAAAAGATTTGCCAATATAAGTACCTTCAAAAATAATATTGGCCTCTCCTGGCAATAGATTCAGTTTTTCCCAATCAACTATTTCCGCAAGTAAAAAAACATCTTTATCAAGTTTTGGTACTGCATAAAACTTATAGTTTGCTGCTACCTGGTATTCTTTTAAAATTGCTGTTTGTGCCTTCCCGTTAGTAGGTACATCATAAGGCAGGTCAATATCAAATGTTACATTTAGTTCTTTGTCAGCTACGGTTATAAAATCATCCAGGCCATCCTTTAATGTTATCACTATTACTCCATTTGATGCCCGGGAACCATACATCGAGGTTGATGCCTCGTCTTTAAGTACATCCATTGTTTTAATGGCATTTGGGCTGATCTTACTAAATTCACTTACAGGCATTTCATTACCATTTACGATATATATAGGCGAATTATTAGCCGTTACAGATGAATTTCCCCTGATTTTCATTTGTGTTCCATATCCAATAACCGCTACCTCATTTAGCTGCTTTACCTCCTTTTTTGAAAATTCGGAAATCGTATTTTGTACATTCAATGATTTGTTATAATAATTTACAGGATTTATATAACTTAAAAACCACGCATTAAACACCGGCGCATTTCCACTTTGGCTGGGAACAGAAGTTGATAAACTAAGCTTCACTTGTTTCCAATCGATACCTGTTGTCTGGAATATTTTAGCACGGTAAATTAATTTCAAAGGCGAGGTGATATTCTCGGCACGGAGATCGTAAAATGGCGTCCAGTGTGCATTTTGCGTAATATAAGAAATGGCGAAATCGTATTTGCCTGCAATGGCGCAATTCAATTGCAATATCAGCCTTCCTGACGATCTGGTGTTTTTCTTTTGTTCTTCTATTATTTGGGCATTTATTTTACCGGACAATTCCTTCAGGTTCTTTTCTTTTTGATGCAAGACGATCAACTCATTTTGCAATTCAAATGATTTGGTTTTATAGTACTCCATCAACTTTATCAATTCGGCCACACTCAATCCGGTTTGCGTTCCTTTGATTTCTTTATTTGCTTTTAATACAGCCAATAAATCATTGATGACGTTGATGCCGGTTTTTATCTTTTCCTGGTTAGCGTTGATCCTTTCGAGCGAATCTTCCAGCATTTTAATTACGGGTGTTTTGATCTCATTTTGCAAATGATCCGTATTAAATTCAATGCCCATCACTGTTACGTTTCCGTTACAATTAACTTGTATGCTGCTTACATCAAGGTAATTGCTGATATTTTCAACAATTAATTCATTGTTGCCTTTTATCAGATCTGCTTTGGCCTGGTGATTCATTTCTGCACCAAATCTATAAACTGTCACAGCAGTAAGATTGGATCTAACACTGCTGGTGCCTCCATCATTTGCCCAGGCTGATGTAAGGCCATGCATAAATAATAAAATAAAAAGTATTTTTTTCATGTTGTTTGTTTTTGTACCAGATGCAGTTTCAAAAACAATTACATAAAATTTCTTCAATGAGGTGAAATTATGGTTTCACTCTGATCGAATCCTATTGAAGGCCAAATAAAAAGAAGTAGGTATTTGACAATGACGGAAGCTTTATTTTGAATAAGGGCTTAACATTATAATTTTATTGCAACGCAGTTTTGATGATTGGCACAAGGCCTTCCGCCCATAACTTATATTGGAGGCCAGAAGGGTGAAGTCCATCTGCAGCAATTAAAGAACGATCGTTTGCAGCTTGCCTGGACGCTGGTGTAATATCCAAATAATGTACACCCACCTGGATCGATATCGTTTTATTGATCACATTAAAAGAATCAATTTCCCTTGCGATCAAAGCCTGGTCGCTGCCACCTGCAAAAGGCGTAACCCCATAATCGGGTATAGACAATACTATCACCCTTGATTTTTTATTACCAGCATATTGGAGGGCTTTTGTTAGTAAAGTTGAAAACTGACCGGCGTATTCCTCCTGGGTTCTATGCTGGTATTGATTATTAACGCCTATCAATAATGTCACAATATCATATTGAGATCTTAATGGAGCGGAAAAGGCAAGTGTACTCAATAAATTTGCTGTCGTCCATCCCGTTTGAGCTATAATCTCAGGATCACCAAACTTTATTCCCTGGTCCTTTAAGTATTTTACTGTTTGCAAGGGAAACCGGTCAACCTCGGCAACCGATTGCCCGATGGTGTATGAATCCCCCAAGGCAAGATAAGTTTTTGAGGAAGCTGTATCTGCGGGAACTAAAGGTGGCAATTGATTGGCAGTATAAGTAACTTTCACTTCTTCTTTTTTACAGGCGAACAACAAGCACATAATTAAAAACGATATAGCAATTGATTTTATCATGTTCAATTTACGTTAGAAGCATTCGCCTGGTTCTATCATAATTTATTTAAGGTTCAATTATAAACTAAAACCAAACTTCTGTTCTACAATTTAACCTGATTTTATTCAACACGGGTTTTTCCCCTTAATCAATCTGATATTATACCTGGCTTTGAGTAGATTTATTTTTTACTAACCATTATGTAATTATTCTGTTAATCTTTTAAATCATAATTTCAAACAAACAAAGTTGAAGATTGTAATAGATTATATAAAATAATCCAATGGACTCATTTACTATAAAGGATCTTGAGAATTTATCCGGTATCAAAGCGCACACTATCAGAATATGGGAGCAGCGTTACCAGTTTCTTAAACCAAATCGCACCGGAACCAACATCCGTTATTATAGCAACGATGAGCTAAAAAAAATCCTCAACATTGCATTGCTGAATAAATTCGGTTTCAAGATATCTCACATAGATAAAATGGATGAGAGCGAAGTGAAGGCAAAAATCCTTTCACTAACGCAACTTGAAGCACAGCAGGACAGGATTGTAAACGAACTGATCCAATGCATGGTAGACCTTGATACAGAAAAGCTTGAAGATATACTAGACAACTATATCCGCAATAGGGGTATTGAAAGAACGATCACACAGATCATCTTTCCTTTCATGGAAAAGATCGGTATCCTTTGGGTTACCAATCATATCAACCCGGCACAGGAACACCTTGTAAGCAATATCATACGTCAAAAACTGATCGTTGGAATTGAAAGTGCCAATACTTCACTTAAAGTACATAAGACAATCCTGCTTTTTTTACCGGAAGGCGAATACCATGAATTAGGTATGCTATTCATGTATTATTTATTAAAAAGCCGTGGCGTTTCTACTATTTATTTAGGTGCAAATGTTCCTTTGTGTGATGTAGAATATGTAGTTAACCTGAAAAAACCTCATTATTTATACTCACATCTCACCGCAGTTGGGCACAATTTTAATTTCGACAAGTTCATCTTAACCATCACAAAAAAGTTTGCGGGAACCCCCATTATTATCTCGGGAATATTAACTCAATCCTACGAAAGAAAGATTCCTCCCCAAATTAATTTCAAAAAATCCTTCTCAGAAGTAATGGAATTTGTTTCAGCTTTATAAACCTGGCCTGGTTTTTTTATCTACATTCCAGATCAGCTTTATAAATTATTGATTTGCAACGTGTTTAATGTTTAACAAAAAATACTAAACATTTTATTGCAAATTACAAAACCATTTGTTTAGTTTTACCGTATATTTATTAAACACACTGACATGGCCAGCATAGATTTCACTCAACTTTTATTAAGCAATACAGAATTCTTAAAACCTTTTGCAGTTACGTTGACAAGGGACAATGAAGTGGCAAAAGATCTGCTTCAGGAAACCATGTACAGAGCGCTTGCAAACAAAGAAAAATATAATGTAGGAACAAATATTAAAGCATGGCTGTATACGATCATGCGCAATATTTTCATTAACAATTATCGCCGCAAGGCCAAACAGAATACTATATTTGACAGCACGCCGAACGAGTTTTTGCTAAACTACAACCAGGTTACAACAACCAATGCTGCTGAAGGCGCCTTGAAAATTAAAGACATTCAACTTGCCATTCACCGCCTTCCCGAAATTTTTCGTAATCCATTTATGCTGTATTTCGAGGGGTATAAATACCATGAAATAGCAGATATGCTTGCAGAACCTTTAGGCACCATTAAAAGCCGTATACATTTTGCACGTAAGTTATTAAAAGAGCAGGTTACCCGTTATTAATGTATTCAAAAAATAGTTATGTAGTTTATTAAACTCTAATAGCCTTATTTTCGATTATTGAAAAAAATTGTAATTATAGGTAGCGGATTTGCAGGCTTGTCCGCTGCGGCGTTTATGGCTAAGGGTGGTTGGGATGTAACTGTTTTGGAAAAACACAATGCACCAGGTGGGCGAGCCAGGCAGTTGATAGCAGATGGCTTTACTTTTGATATGGGGCCCAGTTGGTATTGGATGCCGGGTGTGTTTGAAAGATTCTTCAATTGTTTTGGAAAAAAAGTTGCAGATTATTATCATTTGGAAAGGTTGGATCCTTCCTACCGGATTTACTGGCCGGATACGATCATGGATATCCCGGCCGATTATAATGATCTGCGAAACCTTTTTGAGCAAACCGAACCTGGTAGCGCCGCTAAGCTGGATAAATTTATAAATGAAGCTGCATATAAGTATGAAGTAGGGATAAATAAACTCGTTCATAAACCAGGACAATCCTTACTTGAGTTTGCTGATTGGGAACTAATTAAGGGAGTTTTAAAATTAGATGTCTTTAATTCGATTAAATCTCACGTAAGGAAATATTTTACAAATTCCCAATTGCGGGAGCTGCTGGAGTTTCCCGTATTGTTTTTAGGTGCATTACCACAAGACACACCAGCTTTATATAGCCTCATGAATTATGCTGATATAAAATTGGGTACCTGGTATCCACATGGAGGCATGTATAAAATCGTGGAAGGGATGGTGGCCCTGGCAAAAGAGCTTGGAGTTAAGTTTTGTTTTAATCATAATGTAACTGGCATTACAATTGAAAATAATATCGCAACAAAAGTACTAACTAAAACAACCTACCAGGAACGATTACCTATTGAAGGAGTTGACACAAATGAACTTGCTTTAATTCACTCTTTTGATGCCGACGTGATAATAAGTGGTGCTGATTATCATTTTACAGAGTTCAGCCTTTTAACAGAAAAGCATAGAAGCTATACAAAAAAATATTGGGACAAAAGAACTATGGCGCCTAGTTGCCTGTTGTATTTTATAGGGCTAAACAAGAGGCTTTCGAATTTGCAACATCATAGTTTATTCTTTGACGTAAGTTTTGATGAGCATGGGAAAGATATTTATACTACACCTCAATGGCCTGCCCAACCTTTGTTTTATGTGTGCGCCCCCTCAGTAACGGATCCAACAGTTGCACCCGGTGGATGTGAGAACTTATTCTTTTTAATTCCGATAGCAAGTGGACTGGAAGGCGATACAGATGAAATAAAAAATAAATACTTCGAAGAAATATTAACGCGTTTTGAAAACAAGATATCCCAGTCTGTAAAAGATTCTATAATTTACAAAAGATCTTATTCTATAAGCAACTTTAAAGACGACTACAATTCTTTTAAAGGAAATGCATATGGTTTAGCGAATACTTTAATGCAAACTGCTGTTTTAAAGCCTGGCTTGCGAAGTAAAAAAGTAAAAAATTTGTTTTACACTGGTCAATTAACTGTTCCGGGGCCTGGCGTTCCGCCGAGTTTAATCAGTGGAGAAGTGGTGGCAAAAGAAGTTATTAAGCATTTCGAAAAATAACATTAACATAGGCAATACACTGGGCTTATCAACCTCCTACTTGTGTAATTATTGTTGCACAAAAAAATATGCAAAGCAAATGATGAATCTTTTTCACGACTTAAGTCAGCAATGTAGTAAGGCTGCCACAGAAAAGTATAGCACTTCCTTTAGTAGCGCTATAAAACTGTTGCACCCAGACCTGCGTGTACCGGTATTCAACATCTACGGGTTCGTCCGTTTTGCTGATGAAATTGTAGATACGTTTCATCAATACAATAAAGAAAAATTGCTTAAAGAATTCAAAAGGGACACATACCTGGCAATTGAAAGAGGAATAAGCCTCAATCCCATCTTGCACAGTTTTCAGATGACAGTAAACAAATACCAGATATCAGCCGCCCTGATTGAAGCTTTCTTTAAAAGCATGGAGATGGATCTGAGCAGTACCACCTATAACAGCAATGATTACAAGGAGTACATTTATGGAAGCGCTGAAGTAGTTGGGCTGATGTGCCTATATGTATTTTGTGAAGGCAATAAAATTATGTATGAAAAATTAAAGCCAGGCGCACAGTCCTTAGGTGCCGCATTTCAAAAGGTGAATTTCTTAAGGGATGTAAAGGCAGATTACGAACAGTTGAACAGAACATATTTTCCGGAAGTAGATTTTTGTAATTTTACACCCGTCATGAAAAAACAAATTGAAGTTGATATTTCCAGGGACTTTTGTGATGCCTACAATGCAATCATTCATTTACCCGTCAAGGCAAGGTTTGGCGTTTATGTTGCTTACAAATATTATTTATCATTGTTCCATAAAATAAAAAAAACAAAATCCTGCAATATTTTAGAACAGCGTATACGCATCCCCAATTACGGAAAAGTATATATTGTAGCGAAGGCAAGTTTGCGCAGCCAGTTAAATTTATTATAAAGAAAATATTATGGAAGTTATTTTAGTAGATGAAATGGATCAGCAGGTGGGGACAATGGAAAAAATGGAAGTTCATCAAAAAGCCCTGCTACACAGGGCTTTCAGCATTTTTATTTTTAATGAGAAGGGCGAAATGCTGTTACAAAAACGAGCAGCAAACAAATACCATAGCGCAGGGCTTTGGACCAATGCCTGCTGTAGCCATCCACAACCCGGCACTGAAACTTTGCAGGCAGCTTATGAAAGATTACAGGAAGAAATGGGTTTTACTACAACGCTTAAAAAAGCCTTCCATTTTATTTATACAGCTCCATTTGATAACGGCTTAACCGAACATGAATTTGATCACGTATTTGTTGGCACCCATGCCGGCAATATAATTCCGAATCCCGATGAAGTGGCTGACTTTTGTTTTAAACCTGTGAACGATATTAAGCATTCGATGCAATTACATGCAGATAAGTATACTGCCTGGTTTCAAATTGCTTTTCCAAAAGTAGAAGCATACATTGCTAAACCTGCATCAAATATTTTATAAGGCTAAACAATGAACCATCAGTAAATGTATGCATGCTTCAAAAGTAGTTGTTATCGGGAGTGGGGTAGCTGGCCTGTCCATTGCGACCAGGTTAGCAGTGAAGGGGTACAAAGTGGATGTATTTGAAAAAAATAGTTACCCTGGAGGCAAACTATCTGCTTTTGAAAACGATGGTTTTCATTTTGATTCCGGGCCCTCCCTTTTTACACAGCCGCAAAATATAGAGGAATTATTCGCTTTGGCCAATGAGCCGATCGGAAATTATTTTGCATATCAGCCAGTTGATGTAGCCTGCAAATATTTTTTTGAAAATGGCAAGCAAGTGAATGCTTATACCAACCCGCAATTGTTTGCTCAGGAAATGAAGGAGCAGTTGAATGAAAATCCTCAATCTATCCTCAACTATTTAACACAATCTGAAAAGTTGTATGATAATACCGGCAGAATTTTTTTAGATCATTCGCTTCACAAAATAAAAACATGGTTCAAAGGGCCGGGTAAAGCATTGTCTACAATTAAATTCCGGCACCTGTTTCAATCACTTCATCAATATAATTGCAGCCACTTTACTTCACCTGAGGCCATCCAGTTGTTTAATCGATTTGCTACCTACAATGGTAGCAGCCCATATAAGGCACCGGCTATCTTAAGCGTTATCCCCCACCTTGAACTGAACCAGGGAACATATTATCCAAAGGGCGGGATGATCAGCATTACAAATGCTTTGCTTGAGCTGGCTAAAAATAAGGGTGTTCAATTTCATTTTGATTCGCTGGTACAGCGCATCATTCATCATGAAGGAAAGGCAAGAGGAATAGTAGTAAATGACGAAAACATCTTGGCTGATATTGTCATCAGTAATTCAGATGTGTATTTTACCTATAAAAATTTGCTGCATAACGCAACTAAAGCAAAAAAAATACTGAGGCAGGAACGCAGCAGCAGTGCGGTAATTTTTTATTGGGGAATTAAAAAGCAGTTTGATCAACTGGGTTTGCACAATATTTTTTTCAGCAAAGATTATAAAAAGGAGTTTGACTGCATATTCAACAAAAAGGAATTAAGTAACGACCCAACTGTCTACATTAATATTACAGCGAAAATGGAAAAAAGCCAATCGCCACCAGGAACGGAGAACTGGTTTTTAATGGTAAATGCCTCGGCAGATTCGGGGCAAGACTGGACAGCAATAAAGCAGCAACTTCGGGAAGATGTTTTGAATAAACTAAGTAGGATCCTTGGAGAAGATGTGCAGGCGTTGATTCAAACTGAACAGACATCCGATCCTATAGTGATACAGGAGCAAACAAATTCTTTTAGGGGCTCCTTATATGGCAGCAGCTCCAATTCAAGGCTGGCGGCATTCTTAAGGCATCCCAATTTTACAAGTAGCATCAAGGACTTGTATTTTTGCGGCGGCAGTGTTCATCCAGGCGGAGGCATTCCACTTTGTTTAAAAAGCGCAAAAATTGTAAGTGAACTGATTGCCGCGGCTAATAAAAAAGCCACTCATTAAGGAATATAAGGCTGCAAAAATTCCATGTTGCGATACCAGATAATTAAAACAACGCTTAAGTAAATTGTGATAAAACGCATATCAAAATATCAAATAGCCACTGCAATAGCCATCTTATTTCATTGCATAGGTTTAGCAGGCTTGCTATTTTTTGAAACAGATTTTTTCATTCGCTCCACTCCCTTTAATTTATTATTATCCTTTTCATTGTTAGTGTGGACACAGCCAGAAAAAAATGCGGCTTTTATTCTTTTTATAGCAATGGTTTTTTTTATAGGCTTTTTTGCAGAAGCAGTTGGTGTTAACACTGGATTATTATTTGGTGATTACAGCTACGGCAATGTGCTTGGATATAAATGGTTAAAGGTTCCCCTGTTAATTGCGGTCAACTGGTTTATTATCATTTATTGTTGCGGCATAAGCACACAAACTTTGCTGCTGAAAATGATTAACAAGGTTGCTTTAGATACGAAGGCGCCGCCGATTTTATTAAAAGCTATTTCAGTAATTGTGGATGGCGCCACACTCGCCGTGATCTTTGATTGGCTAATGGAACCGGTAGCGATCAAACTTGGCTTTTGGGTTTGGCATGAAGATGGCAGCATCCCGCTGTACAATTATATCTGCTGGTTTGTAATCAGCATGGTATTATTAGCCATTTTTCATTTTTGCAGGTTCACCAAAGAAAACAAATTTGCGGTAAATTTGCTGCTCATTCAGGTTATGTTCTTTTTAATTTTACGCAGTTTTTTAAAATAAGTTCACCACTGCCGGATATTTGAAATAATGAATACGTTGATTTTTATATTAATTGGGTTAGCCACATTTGTGGTTATGGAAGGTATCACCTGGCTTACCCACCGCTTTATAATGCATGGTTTTTTGTGGTCCCTGCACGAAGATCATCATAAAAAAGGACCCGGATTTTTTGAAAAAAATGATGCATTTTTTCTCATCTTCGCTATACCCTGCTGGCTCTGTATTATGTTGGGCATTCACTTTAAAACATACTGGGTAGCGGCTATTGGTTCGGGTATTGCGTTGTATGGCCTCGCTTATTTTATAGTTCATGAGGTCATCATTCACCAACGTTTTAAATTTTTTACCCGAAGCCGCAACACATATATAAGAACCATCCGCTGGGCCCACAAAATGCACCACAAACATTTGGAGAAGCATGAAGGAGAAAGTTTTGGAATGTTATTCGTGGCAAAAAAATATTGGGATAAAGTGAAAGCCGATAATAAAAAAAATGCTTCTGTTGCCAGTTCAATAAATAAGTAAGTTTAGTTCTAATTAATTAAATTTCTATTGAGCCAGCAGAAGTATTCCAATTAAGCATTGTTGTGTCACTCACTTGTACCACATACCTTTGTTGAACTTTTTCTACCACACAAATAAATAGCTCTCTTTGCACATCGGAATGGATGCATTAGTAATTTATTAAATGAATAATCACTACACCTATTTTCTGATTCTTGCTGCTTCATTGGCCGGCCCGTTATTTTTAAGCTTCGACAAAAAAGTAAGTTTTTATAAAAATTGGAAATACCTTTTTCCCGCTATGCTCATTCCCGCATTGCTATACATTGCATGGGATATCTTCTTTACCGTCAAAGGTGTGTGGAGCTTCAATGAAAATTATATTACGGGTATCAAGTTGGTGAGCCTCCCCTTAGAAGAAGTATTGTTTTTTTTTGTAGTGCCTTATTGCTGTGTATTTATTTATGAGTGTATCCGCTGTTATTTTCCAGGCCTTGCAAATAAAAAGACGGCAGACATTACCTTACAATTATTAGGACTGGTATTATTTGTTACCGGCATTTTTTTTTATGAAAAGTATTATACTTCATGGAGCTTTATTCTATGTGCTATTTATATAGCGATCATCTATAGCTTTAGAAAATTTTTCAGCAATTTCGATGTAGCTTCTTTCCAGGTTTCCTATGCAATTATTTTAATCCCTTTTTTAATAGTCAATGGATTTCTTACTGCTATTCCTGTTGTACTATACAATGATGCGGAGAATCTAGGAATACGAATTTATACTATTCCTTTTGAAGATACTTTTTATGGTATGCTATTGGTGCTCATGAATATTAGTATTTATGAGAGATTAAAAGGGAAAAATAAATTGTAATAAGATCAAAGCAGTCAAGTATAAAAATTAAAATGACAGATCATGGATTTTGGAAAAGTAACGGAGTTCGAATTAAACTCAATCGATTTTAGCTTACCTGCAGATACTGCATTCAACGAAGCAGTATTAAATAGCAAGCGTGTAGAAAACCCTAAGATATATATTGGCTGTGCCAAATGGGGAAGAACGGAATGGGTAGGAAAAATATATCCCCCAAAAACAAAGGAAAAAGATTTCCTGGACCATTATGTAAAACATTACAACAGCATTGAACTGAATGCTACGCACTATAAAGTGTATGATGAGTCCACTATAAAAAAATGGGCAGATAAGGCTAACGGAAAGGGCTTCCTATTTTGCCCCAAGATGTATAATGGAATTACGCATTTTGGAAGCCTGGTGGGGAAAGAGTTTATTACCTCGGAGTTTTTAAAAAGCATCACCGCTTTTGGCGAAAAACTGGGGCCCATTTTTGTACAGGTAAGCGAATCATTTTCTCCAAAAAGAAAAGACGAATTGTGGAGCTTCTTAAAATCATTGCCCGTAGACCTGCAGTTTTTTATTGAACTGCGTCATGCATCTTGGTTTAATGATAAGGCTGTTAGTGAAGAATTGTTCGGTACGTTGCGTGAAATGAAAATGGGAGCTGTAATTACCGACGCAGCGGGAAAACGGGATTGTGTCCACATGCAGTTGCCGATATCAAAAACCTTTATCCGTTATGTAGGAAATAGTTTACACAAAACGGATTATACCAGGATCGATGAGTGGGTGCAGCGTATCAAATACTGGCTCGACAACGGACTAAGTGAATTGTATTTTTTTATGCATATGCACGATGAAGCAACCTCGCCGGAGCTAACTGTGGATTTAGTAGATAAATTGAATGAAGCATTGGGGTTGAAATTATTAAAACCCACATTTGTTACCCAATCAAAAAATTTGTTTGACTAACGTTTGCCCTATTTAGCCTTTGAAATCAAATCTTGGACGGTGGCAAAATTGATCACTGCCACTTAAATTGTTAGTTTGAAATCATTGAAACTATCATTTCACCTCAAACAATTCTTCCCACCTGGAAGTGTAACGAGGGCTGCGCATTTCCATCCGCATTTTCCAGTTTCTTTTAGTACCACTTGCTGCAAACTTTAATATATCATCTCGTTGGCTGAAGTTAATATTGTCAATCGTATCCATCAGCAGTCTTTTGCCATTGTGTTTTTCGGGCACAAATAGATTTCCCTGGATGGTGGAGTCAGGGACCAGCCCACTCAGCATCACGCCAGCTTTTTTATACAGCCTTCCCTCTTCATATAATTTATCTACCAGTTCTACCGCAGGTTTGATCAACTCATGGGTAGATGAAGTAGCAACCGGTAAATTTACATAACTGCTGATGGAAGGGCCATGCCTGAAATGGGTATGATGACTATTTTCTTTGGGCACTACAAATACGCTGATAATGCTTGCTGCACTTTGTTGCCTCCGCAATTTTTCTGCGGCCCTGGATGTATAAGTGGCAATAGCTTCTTTAATATCACAGATATTTTTCACCGCACTTCCAAACATGCGGGTGGTTGCAATCATTTTTTTAACCTTCAGCTGTTCGTTCATTTCATTTGCTGTTTCGCCTTTAAGCTCTTTTAAAAGCCGCACCCCTACCACGCCGCCCAAGTTTGTTTGTGCCCATTCTTCCGACTTCTTTGTTAAATCAAAAGCGGTAAATACAGCATTCATTTTTATTAGTTTGTCTGCATGTTGCCTGCCCACTCCCCATACTTCACCAACAGGCGTATCCTGTAGTGCGTTGGCAATTTTTTCCGGCGTATCCAGCACCACTACACATTGAGTGGCTTCTTTGTTTTTTTTCGCTAAATGATTGGCCACTTTGGACAATACTTTTGTAGGTGCCACTCCTACTGAGACTTTTATGCCCGTCCATTCCTCCACTGTTTTTCGTATCTGCAATCCTGCCTCTTCTAAATTACCATTAGCAAATTCATCGAGATTTAAAAAAGCTTCATCTACTGAATATACTTCTACGTTTGTTGCACCTACCAATATTCTCAATGTTTCCATCACCCGCCAGCTCATATCTCCATAGAGATTATAATTGCTGCTAAAAGTAGCAACGCCATGTTTTTCTATCAGCGGTTTTGCTAAAAAATATGGACCGGCCATACCAACCCCGATAGCTTTAGCTTCATCACTACGTGAGATAATACAGCCATCATTGTTACTGAGGACAACAACTGGCTTCTTATCCAGGTGAGGAAGAAACAATCGTTCGCAACTGCAATAAAAACTGTTACAATCTACAATAGCTATCATACGTTGTGGCCAGGCCTGTTTATATTTTTAATTCCTGGTCTGAAGATCAGGAATTACGTGATGCAAAGACATTCAACTAAGCGATCTTATGATATGCATTACTACGCCCCAAATTTTAAAATCCATAAATTCACTCACATCAATTGTGGCAAGCTTATGTGTTTCAGGTACAAGCCTCACTTTGTTGATTGTCCTTTCATATCTCCGTATCAGCATTTCGCCATCAATCACTGCAATTACAATTTTACCATTTTGTGGTTTTATACTTTTATCTACAACCACTATATCCCCATCAAAGATGCCTGCATTGATCATACTGTTGCCACTGACCCGCATAAAAAATGTAGCTGGCTTATTGCGGACCAGTTGTTCATTTAAATCGATGCCCCTTTCCATGTAGTCATCCGCTGCGGCACCAAAACCAGATGCGTTTGCCATAGGCACATCATGCTGATTGAATCTTTTACTGCCGGTATAATTGCTGCCAAAAAAGTTTTCCACTTCCATATAAATTATTTTATTGTTAACTAAATTATTTAGTAAATTTACGCTAAATAGATTGGCAATTCCAAATTTAAAAATGCACATTTTATGGAAACATCTGAAATAAAAATAGCCAGGCAATCGGTTCCAAAATCAAAGGAACGTGACTTCACTAATACCATCTCCAATTACAAGATCTACGAATATTTACTGGTGCTCAATCCAAATGAAGCGCTTCGTGATAAGATCATGGGAGTAAAGCAATACTTTTTTGACACCTATCAAAATGCAACTGCTTTGTACAGTAAGCCTCATATTACGCTCGTAAATTTTGTGCAATACCAAATGATGGAAGAAAGGTTACTGAATAGGTTAGGGGTAGTTGCAATGGGTTTTCCTCCGGTAAAAATCGAGTTGAAAGACTATGGTAGTTTTCCTTCGCATACCATTTACATCAATATCACCAGTAAAGTTCCCATTCAAAGTTTGGTAAAAAACATAAGGACAGAAACCCAGCGATTGATGACATTGAATAAAGATAACAAGCCACATTTTATCATGGAGCCGCATTTAACCATTGCCCGAAAACTCCAACCCTGGCAATACGAGAAGAGCTGGCTCGAATTCAGTAATCTTCATTTTACCGGCCGCTTTATTGCCGATGCTATGTTGCTGCTTAGGCGCCCTGTTGGTGAAATGAAATACGAAATTATAAGGCGATTTGAATTTAAAAATTTACCTGTATCCACAGTGCAGGGAAACCTATTTTGATTAGGATCCGGATCTTCTGGAAAGCAAATGCTGTTATAGCAATTTTACATCGACTTTCCAATATACCTAATGATAATTAGACTGATAGAGTGATCACCGCAAACATGTTTATGGATAATATATTAAAACAGGACCATCATAAAGTAAAACCCACTACCCACGAGCCGGTGGGAAGTTCACCGACAGATGATGAGCAAAAACAACAAGGAAATTATCACTATGGAAGAGGTGCGCAAATTAATACTAAAAATAAATTCCTGACAAATGAGCAAACGAAAGAGCATATTGAAAGTATAGATGATTGGGAAGAAACCAATGTTCACACACAGTACCTGGAGCAGGAATCAAAAACTATCGTAAATAAAGTAGAGAGTAAAGATGTGGGCATGAGTTACAGTATGAACCCATATGCAGGCTGCGAGCACGGCTGTATTTATTGCTATGCCCGCAATGTGCACGAATACTGGGGATATAGCGCCGGGCTTGATTTTGAAAGCAAGATCATTGTTAAAAAAAATGCACCGCAGTTGCTGCGTAAATTTTTAATGCACCCTAAGTGGGATGCAACACCGATTATGCTTAGTGGCAATACGGATTGTTACCAACCTGCGGAACAGAAGTACCGCCTCACCCGGGGCCTGTTGGAAGTGTGTAACGAATTTAATCAGCCGGTAGGCATTCTTACTAAAAATTCGTGGATCATAAAAGATAAGGATGTATTGCAGGAAATGGGCAGGAAAGGGATTGTTTCAGCCATGGTTTCCATCACTTCTTTAAATGAAGACCTGCGCCGGGTAATGGAACCCAGAACTACCACAGCCAAGCAAAAATTAAAAGTGATTGAAGAACTAAGTAATGCCGGGGTGCGGATGGGCATTATGATGGGCCCAATGATACCAGGATTGAATGAACACGAAATGCAGCGCATTATGAAAGCCGCTGCCGACAATGGTGCAACTTTTACTGCATATACCTTTATAAGATTAAATGGTGCCATCAAATTTTTGTTTCACGATTGGTTGTACAAAAACTTTCCAAACCATGCGGATAAAGTATGGCACTTGATTGAGCAAAGCCACGATGGAAAAGTAAATGATACACGATGGGGCGTGCGCATGCGTGGCGAGGGACATATTGCAGCAATGGTAGCGCAGCAATATAAAAAATATGGCAAGCTGTATAAAATGAATGCCGAGGAATGGAGCCTGAATACGTCACTGTTTAAAAGGCCGGGCGAGCAAGGGAAACTATTTTAAATATAAAACACGTAAGATGCAATTAATAACAAAAGCTTATTTAACGGATATTATTGTGAGGGCGGTAAATGAAACGATTGAGCTGCGCCGGGCTTCACAAAAGAATAACTTATACCACACGGCGGTGGGTGTGGCAAATGAAGACGAGCTGCTATATTTTATACAATCAATTCCTGATTTTGATGAAAGGCTTAAGAACTTTTTATTGGAGCAGCAAAAGGAGGCTTCTACTATTATAAGCCAGGCATGGGAAACCAGCTTTATTGTAAAATGTAAAGCTTGGGCGAAAAGTAACGACTGGCTGCACAAGGATCCAATAGTGGCTGTTGGATTTTACCCTAAGTATATTATAAACTGGCGGGATGTTTTGTCGCTGCCTTATTAAACTTTAAACCGGGCTGTTTTGGAAGTATTTGTATAACCGCCGGCGGGCTTGGAGCCGCCAGCGGGGTTGTCGCAGAATTTGCTCAATATCCCACAAAACCCGCTAACGGTTGTAAACTCTGACGGCGGTTACAAGGTTGTAAAGGTTAAAAAAGGATTTATAATATATTGGTTGGAAAAAGCTCCCCAATGCCAACCGTAAGTAAAGGCTATTATCAAAGTATCGAAGATTTCAAAACAAAGAAGAATTTTATTATTGTTCCGGATGTTGCATCGTACCGAAGTGGTAATGGGATTCTTGTTTGTAATTTAAAAGATTTTAGGCAAAATCATTTTCATAAAATAAAATAGTCATCCTTGTAAATCCAAAGTGTCGCTTTGGATTTACAAGGATGACATTATCGAAAAATTGAACCATTTTTTTGCCTTTTTTTTTAGAGACCGCCATCGCAAAGGACGACGCCAATAAAAAATTAGATCACAATATCGGAACGGTTTGAATTCAAAAAGCAACTTAATAAGCTCCAATAATCCGGGTTTTTGTGTTACTTATTTATATCTTTTTGCCTAATCCTGTTCAATAATTTTGTCGGTGTTTATGACGGTAAAACATTGTTGGCACTGTTAAAATAATTAAGTTGTTGAAGGGTGTTTCATTTTGACAACATCTCTTTTAATCATCATCTTCTATCAAATAAATAATATCCTGCTAATTATGTAATCAAAAATTTATCTGCATCCATAAGCAAAACATGCTTATGAAATTTATATTTTTTATTATCCTGTGCTGTCATTTTAAAAATCTGCAGGCACAACAATCCCAGCAAAAATGGAACCGCCAAATGCAATTGAAAAGTTGCAGTATCCGCATAGATGCCGGCCAGTTTACAGCCAGTACTTTTATTGAAATGGATTTTTACAATCCCAATGAACAGGAACTTGAAGGGCTTCATCAATTTACACTAATGCCAGGGCAGGTTATTACTGCTTTTCAATTAGAATTAAATGGTAAGTACCGCGATGGTACGCTGGAAGAAAAATGGAAAGCTACCAGTGCTTACAACCGCATCGTTGGCAAGCGCATCGACCCTGCCCTCCTCACCATGGACTATAAAGATCACTATAGCCTTAGAATTTACCCGGTACCGGCAAAGGGTAGCCGAAAAATAACCTTTACCATTCAGCAATTGCTTACTATTGAAAACGGTGCTCTGCAATACTCTTTACCATTCAATATTTCTGATACGGTTAATAGCTTTCATTTATCTATAACGTCTGTAGTAAGGGAAGCCAGTCCCACGAGCAATCCTGGAATCATTTCAGATAGACTATTTAAGTCGTCAGGTGATGAATACAAACTACAGGTGGATGCTGAAAATATAACTTTAAAGACTGCTGTATCTTTTGCGATTCCTCTTTTAAAAACACCCGTTGTTTGTACTGAAACAGCAGGAAAAAAAATGTTTTTTGCCACACGTTTTCAATCCAAAGCGGATAGTACTTATGAAATTAATCCGATAGCGTTAACAGTTTTCTGGGATGCTTCCGCCTCGGCTGAAAATAGAAATATCAATCTTGAAATTGGATTTCTTCAACAGTTTATTTCATATCATCACATCCGAACAATTACCATTGTGCCGTTCAATTATAAACTGTTGGATACTGCTGTATTTAATTTTACAAATGGAAACGATAACCGGTGGAAACAATATCTCCATAATATAGTTTATGACGGTGCCACTCAATTGGGCTGTATCAATTTAGATAAAGGCGATGCTGCTTTATGTATGGTTTATACAGATGGCAGAAATACTTATGGCAAGAAAAGTCCGGCAACAAACGGCTCAATATTGTATTGCATTAACAGCTCCTGCAATGCGGATATACAAGCACTAAACCAAATGGTGGGAGCCAGTGGTGGCCGGGTTATTGATCTTACGAAGACTACAATTAATAAAGCAGTAGACATCAGCAGCAAGGCCGAAAACTGGCTGCTAAAAATTAGTTCTTCCAGGGGGAAAATTGCCATCAATCAACAGCTACCAGTGAAGTTGAATCAATCCATACTCATTAGCGGAACATCGCCGAATGAAACAGATACGTTGTTCTTTCATTATGGAAATAGCAATGCAGCAGTTAGTATGGAGCAAATTATTTTGCCCGTCAAAACTGATTGCAACGAACCGTTAATAAGCCGGATAAACATGCTGCAACAATTCGATAAAACAATCATTGGATACAATTGGGAGAAGACATTGGATTTTGGATTGGATGAAAATGTAGTAACTCCCAACACTGCTTATATTGTTTTGGAACGAATTGAGGATTACATCAAATACAATATTGAAGCGCCAAAAGAATTACAGGAAGAATGCAAGTTGTTGCAATATGTAAAATCAAACACCCGTGGATACCGGCAGCAGATAAAACAGCAGGATGAATTTGACATACTGACTGGAGTTTTGAAGGTGTACAATGAGCGGGTGAAAAAACTGAAAGCAGATGATGCTGTGATTAAAATAACCAGGAAGGATCTTGATAGTTTGCCACAACCTGGAACTAGTGTTGCTGCTGATGAGCAAAAACAAAATATCGAAACCACATTGGCAGGTAAAAGTGCGGGCATAGACATTTCTAACAAATTAGATGAGGTGGTGGTAATAGGATACGGCACAACACGGAAGAGCAATTTAACTGGTGCAGTAATTTATATCCAGAGAAATGAAATAGCAAATGCTACGTCGGTAGAACAAGCACTACAGGGGCGTGTAGCGGGTTTAACTGTAACACAAAACTCCGGTGCGCCGGGAAGTGCAGCCAATATTATGATAAGGGGTTCACGCTCATTTAACGGCAACAATGAGCCGCTATTTGTTGTGGATGGCATACCTGTTATGGGTAATATCAATGATATTGTAAATGTAAATGACATTGAAAGTATCACTGTATTAAAAGATGGGCAGGCTGGAGCGTTTTATGGACCAAGGGCGGTTAATGGGGCCATTGTAATCAGCACAAAAAGAGGGCGCAACAATTATTATCACCATAATTATTACAGCAACAAACCTTACCGGTTAAAGGACATGGAAGATGTGGAATACATGCAGGAAATAGAGGCGGTGCCTGCAAAAGAAAAGCCGTTAGTTTATAAACAATTAGTTGCAGCATACGGAACTGAAGGCGGCTTTTATTTTGATATGGCGCAACACTTTTTTGATGCCGGATTAAAGCAAGACGCTTTTAAAATATTAATGAATGCAGCTGAAAAAACAAATGGCAGCATAGCTGCGCAGCTGGCCATAGCCTACGTGTTAGAAGGCTGGAATATGTTTGAAGAAGCAAGTGTTGTATATACGCAATTAGCCGCCAACGACAGCAGCAATATTGTATTACGCAGAGATCTTGCCTGGGCATGCTATCAACAAGGAAATTACCAGCGGGCAGTAGATATTTTGTATGAAGCCATTAAACAAAATATGGAGGGTGATGGCAACAAACACAGCTCGGTAAAAGCTACGATGTTATACGAAATGAATGCAATCATTATGGCACATAAAGACAAGGTCAACACTTCTCTGATACCGGCAACAATGATTAAAATTTTGCCATCAGATTTAAGGATCGTTATAGACTTTAATAAACACGAAGGTGCCTCTATGAAGGTAAAAGAACCCGGCGGAATATCAATTAGTGGAACTGACACCTTCTCACAAAGCGGGGCAATTATTTACGGAAATAACCTCCGGTATTATGGTGAATGCAGTCCCTTAGTTTATCAGCAAAGACATGCAACTAATGGCAAGTACAAATTGTTTATCCGCTATTATCCATACTATTACCAAGAGCCCAACATTCCTTCTATTGCTAGAATAAAGACATTTAAAAATTTCGGCAAACCAAATCAATCAATTGAAATTAAAAATGTGATGATGGACAATCAATATGGCGAAATAGAAATTGGAACTGTGACCTTTGGAGAGGTTAAGAAATAGTTTTTCGGCTGAAAGGATTGATACTACTGCGCTCTAGTCCATCCAAATTTTGCTTGTTAATAAAAATGTTAAAAACTATATTTGGCAAATTGAAAAAAATAAATTCATCTTTGCAACGCAAAAACAAATATCATGCAACGCAATAATTTACATATCGAATCAAAAAACTGGTTTAGTCCGATAATGGATTTAACAGGATTCGGTGCTAATTATTCGGGTGCGTAACCATAAAGTTTACCAACACTAAAGAATGAAGCCCCGAGATAAAAATCGGGGTTTTTTTATGTGCATACATTTCAAACAACATCTTTAAACAAATTCAAAAATATGATACTCATACGCATAGAACTATTACCGATGGGTGGCTTTAGCAATAGGCAAAATAGTTGCGATTGCTTTGGCAAACATGTGAGTGATGAGGATCCAGACATAAGACCGTGGTGTACACAGTTGAGGGCATAACGCCCTTCACTAAAACGAAGCCCGGTCGAAAAAAAACGACCGGGCTTTTTTATGCCCCATCCAAAGAAGAAACCCTAAGCCCGAATGGATATTGATATGATGATCGAAAAAAATTAGATGCAGAAGGAGGAGGAAAGCTTTCCCCGTGAGATGCAACGGGGGAGCTTTTTAAATGTTTTTTAAGAACGATATGAGTATTTCAATTGGTCTCCTATACCATCGCCAATGCTACTGGTTCGTTGGTGTAACGGCTAACATAACAGATTGTCGATCTGTTGCCACGGGTTCAACTCCCGTACGAACCGCAACCCGTAATGAGAACAATGTTGGCTCTAGCTTATTGGTAAAGCATCATACTGTGAATGTGAGGAACAGGGTTCGAGTCCCGGAGTCAACCAAGTGACTATTTAAAAATTAAGAATTACCAGGAGTATAAGCCGATGTACAGGTTACTATGATTAAAAAGAATGCGGCTTGGTGTAACGGCAACATGGTCATCTTCCTCACTTTATGAGAGGTAAACATAAGATGATTGTTTTCAGTTCAAATCTGAAAGTCGCACAAAATGGTTTATAGTTCAATGGAAGAATGCTGTGCTACGAACGCAGTGATACAAGTTCGAATCTTGTTAAGCCAACAAAAAAGTCTTGTAGCTCAATGGTTAGATGCACCGAACTTTTAATTCGGGGGTTGAAGGTTCGAATCCTTCCGGGACTACAAAAGGATGAATAGCTCAATGGCAGAGCGGTGGTTTGTTAAGCCGATGGTTGAAAGTTCGAATCTTTCTTCATCCTCCATTTGGAGAGTTGACAGAGTGGTAATGTAATGGCCTGCTAAGCCATCATCATTTAGGTGGTGCAAAGGTTCAAATCCTTTACTCTCCGCAAATGGACGAATAGCTCCAATGGAAGAGCATTGCGTTGAAGGCGCAACTGTGCAGGTTCGAATCCTGTTTCGTCCACACAACCTTTCGGCGCTTGCAAAGCCCGGCGGTGGTTTGTATTAAAAAATAAAATGTGGAAAAAGATAAATTTAAAAACAACTGTTGAACGGAGCGTCGCCAATGAAGCTTCATCGATGAACTAAGGCTGCTAAACAAAAAAAAAACATTTCATAAAAAAGTAAACAACCCTCAGCAATGGAACAGCAGCAATGGAGAAAGCTTTGCGGACAAAAAATACACCTCCCGATCGGGGAGGAAGTAACTGCCGCTGTACTCCGGGAAAAAAGAATGGGGCATGAACTAAAAGTTTGCATTGGTACCGATAGCCAGGTGAAGGGAATGGAGACAGAATTTGCTACCGTAATCGTTTTTGTCCGAAAAGGTAAAGGAGGTTTTATGTACATCAACAACGAGGCGAGTTTGCAAAAGATGAGCATTAAACAACGAATGCTGCTGGAGGTGTCAAAAAGTATTGAAGTGGCATATGCACTTTGCGGAATATTTACAAAATACAATGTGGACATGGAAGTGCATGCCGATATCAATACCAACCCAAACTTTAAAAGCAATGATGCACTAAAAGATGCGATGGGTTATATCATGGGAATGGGATTTGTTTTTAAGGCAAAGCCTCATGCATTTGCAAGTTCAAGCTGTGCAAATAAAGTAGTTCAATAAAATAAATTTATAAAATAATAAATGAATTAAAATGATACAAATAATACTAACACTGCTAATAACCAGGATCATCATATGGATGATACCCGGCGCAGCAGGTTTTTTTGAGCAGTTGCTTTTCAGAATGAAAGAAACGATGAAACGGCGTAAAAATGACGCCATCTTCGACAATCACTACATTCGTTCACACGCTTATTTTCTACAGGAGTTTGGCAAAGCACCTTGCTCCAGTTTTATCGACAACCTGGATGTTGGGAAAACTTTTGAATACATCAGTAGTGGTAACGCAGGAAAAGTATTAACTACTTATCAAAGCAATTTTTACAATTGGCAACAGAAAAGAATGGAGTTTAACAAGACCATTTTTATACTGGACAAAAAAATTATAATCGAGCTTGGCGATGACTATGCCCACGTGTTATTTGGTAGCAACCAGTATGACTATGCGGGTAACCTGGTGGAGATTTTTAAAACGTATAAAGCTCCTGAAAAAGAAGTGGCCTTTGAAATCAATATCATTACCCTTTCCAATACCGGCCTCGAATTAAAGCAACTGGAGATAAAGCCGACAGAACTCGATATCGACCTGTATTACAATGATGATTTTAAAGTAGTAGATGAAGTCATCAGGACAAGGTTGGAAAAAGAAAACGACAAGGGAATCATCTTATTGCATGGCTTGCCGGGTACGGGTAAAACAACCTACCTCCGTAACCTGATCGGGAAGATGAAGAAGCGGGTATTGTTTGTTTCGCCAAGTGTAGCGGGTAATTTAATGAACCCGGAATTTATAGACTTGCTGATTGACAATCCAAATTCAGTGCTTGTAATTGAAGACGCTGAAAACATTGTGATGGACCGAAAGATAGATAACAATAGCAGCGTAAGCAACCTGCTAAATATAAGTGATGGGCTGTTGAGCGATTGCCTGAATGTGCAGATCATCTGTACTTTCAACAGTGCACTGCATTTAGTAGATAGCGCTTTACTGCGCAAAGGAAGGCTGATTGCAAAGTATGAATTCAATAAACTGAATGCAGTAAAAGCACAGCGCTTAAGCGATCAGTTAGGTTTTGCCATTAAGATTGAAAAGCCTATGACGATTGCTGAAATAACCAACCCTGGTGAACTGGATTATATGCAGCCATCCGTGCAGGTAATGGGTTTCAGGAGAGAGACATTGATGAATTAAAAAATATTGCTTCGGCCACAGGAAAGCAGTACGACATCCGGCATCATTCCGGTGCCGGATGTTTTTTCTTTTTTGTACTTAGCTTTAGTGGTGCTATTAAGCATCGTTGCGTCGCACACTTGTACATTATATCTTTAAGGAGCTTTTATTGAAGCGGAGATCGGCAATTTAAATTATCACTGCATCATTTAGAAAATTGCCGACAGTAATAATAATTGGCAACAAACCTGAACACATTAGATTATTGGCAGTACTAGTTATTACAAATAATTTACGCACTTTACAAAAATTAAAACAATTAAATAGACCATTAAGGTTTCAAAGAAAATGAGCAAATTAAAATTAACCGGAAAACAAATCCGTGCCATTGGTTACGATGAAGGGCCGGTGGTGAGTGTGGCCATGCATACCATGTGCACACACTTTAAACACAATACCGAAGAAGAAGCACTGCAAATATTAAGGGACGTATTAACCTCACCCGAAAGATACCTGGAAGATGAAGTGCTTGGCAAGATTGCAGAAAAATTAATTGTACCTGTGCCGGCAGAGACTGTGGAGATTCCGCTGAACGCAACTGGTGTGGAATACAACATCTTTGGTGCAAAACATATTGAGGACGGGGCTTTGCAGCAAATGCAAATTGCAGCTAAATTGCCCGTGGCGGTTGCCGGTGCATTAATGCCCGATGCACACCAGGGTTATGGCCTTCCGATCGGTGGTGTGTTAGCTACTGATAATGCGGTCATTCCCTATGCGGTGGGTGTAGATATTGGTTGCCGGATGTGCCTGAGTATTTTTGCAACTGATCCGGAGGAACTTAGAAAAAGAGAAGCATATTTTCAACGAGAATTAGTAGCGAACACATTGTTTGGCGCCGGCAGAGAACTTGCGGAGAACAGGGAGCATGAAGTAATAGAGAGAAAAGAGTTTAAAGAAATTAGTTTCCTGCAAGGGTTGCAACACAAGGCTTTGAAACAATTGGGAACTTCCGGCAGTGGAAATCATTTTGTCGAGTTTGGCAAGGTTGAAATTACTGATGCAAATAACCCAATGAAGTTGCCGATAGGCAATTATCTTGGTTTACTAACGCACAGCGGTAGCCGTGGTTTAGGTGCAACCATTGCCAATCATTATACTCAGATTGCTATGCAAAAAACGGTGCTTCCAAAAGAAGCAAAACACCTGGCATGGCTGGACCTGGATACAGAAGAAGGAATGGAATACTGGCTGGCGATGAGCCTGGCAGGCGACTACGCAAGTGCCTGTCACCACATCATTCATACAAAAATTGCAAAAGCCATCGGCGAACAACCATTGGCTATGGTGGAGAATCATCACAACTTTGCATGGAAAGAAATGTACGAAGGCAAAGAAGTGATTGTGCATCGTAAAGGCGCTACACCTGCGGGTAAAGATGTCCTGGGCATTATTCCGGGTAGCATGACAGCACCGGGCTTTATTGTAAAAGGCAAAGGTGAAGTAGCATCCTTAAACTCTGCTTCTCATGGTGCCGGAAGAAAAATGAGCCGTAGCAAGGCATTGGCTAACATCACCCACGAAGCATTGAGAAAAGAACTAACAGATCATGGTGTAAAATTAATCGGTGGCGGACTGGATGAAGCACCTTTTGCTTACAAGGATATCAATGAAGTAATGCAAAGCCAAACAACATTGGTAGATGTGCAGGGTAAATTTTACCCTGCAATTGTACAAATGGATGGAACGGATCCACGAAAATTTAGAAAAAGAAAAGATGAAGTAGTGGGAGAATAAGCCGCCCTTTCTGATTAAAACGATGTTTGTTTTAACTCCCGTGCCAAAACTGCGGGAGTTTTTTTGTTTCAAATATTCAGTTGCATTTCAATTGCTGACTCAATAAAAAAAGGGCTAATGACCGGCGTTTGGGGACTGTTCTATTTTAAGCTATTTTTACCGCAATAAAATAATTGAATGCACACTACTACCGATCAAATTAAAGCATTGTTTGCCAGTTTTTCTGATGCCACTATCAATTCTATCGATCAACTGCCGCAGGCTGGAAGTGAACGCCGTTATTACCGCCTGCATACTGCTGATAAAAGTTTTATTGCTACCCATGGTGCAAACATCAAAGAAAACGAAGCTTTTATTTACTTCTCTCATCATTTTGAAAAAAAATCATTATCCACTGCGCACATACTTTGTGTAAATGAGGAAAAAGATATTTATATACAGGAAGATTTTGGTGATGTATCGCTGCTGAATAAGTTAGAAGAGCAGGGATTTGTAACACCCGTCTATGAATTGTATAAACAAAGTTTAAGGCAATTGGCAATGCTCCAGATTAACGGCCATGAAGGATTGGATTATAAAAAATGCCTTACCAATGCATCGTTCGGAAAGCAGGCCATCATGGCCGATCTATTGTATTTTAAATATTATTTTCTTGATGCTTTGCGCAAGCCTTATGACAAACAAAAACTGATTGATGATTTTGAGGCCCTGAGTAATTACCTCTCCCATACTGAGTACAAATTCTTTATGTTTCGTGATTTTCAGAGCAGGAACATTATGGTATCGCCTGATGACAAAATACATTTTATAGACTACCAGGGCGGCATGAAAGGCGCTCCCCAATATGATGTGGCATCCTTGCTTTGGCAGGCCCGGGCAAACTTACCAGACGACTGGAAACATTATTTAATAGCAGATTATATCAATGCCTTCGAAGAAATTGTAGGGCAACCCATCAACAAGGATATTTTTCGCAGCCAGTACAATGGGTACGTACTGATACGCTTACTGCAGGTATTGGGAGCCTATGGCTTCCGGGGCTTATTTGAACGCAAGGCTCATTTTTTAACCAGTATACCGCTGGCGCTACAAAATTTGAAATGGTTCATCACCAATCAAAATGTTGGCATTGCAGTGCCTGAGTTTAAAAAAGTCCTGGAACTTTGTGTCAGTGATGAAGTGATACAGTCATTTACGCCGGTGCAGGCCAACGATGAAACGCCACTGGTTGTAACCATCAACAGTTTCTCGTTTATAAAAACCGGTTATCCAAAAGATGAAACAAAAAATGGCGGAGGCTTTGTTTTTGATATGAGAGGAATTTTGAACCCGGGAAGGTTTGATGAATATAAGTTTTTGTCCGGGCTGGATAAATCTGTAAAGGATTTCCTGGAACAACGAACAAAAATGCCTGATTTTTTAAATGGTGTCTACAGTCTCATTGATATCTCTGTTGAAGATTATATTAAACGAGGCTTTGAAAATCTGATGATCAGTTTCGGCTGTACCGGTGGCCAGCACCGGAGTGTATATGCAGCCGAGGCACTGGCCCGACATTTAAGGAATAAATTCAAGGTGAAGATCAATTTAAACCACAACAATACAGAAAACTGGAGAACCACATGAAAGCAATGATATTCGCGGCGGGGCTAGGTAGCCGCTTTAAGCCGTGGACAAACTCCCACCCTAAGGCGCTGGCATTGGTAAATGGCAAATCGCTATTGCAACGTAATATTGAATACCTGCAACAATATGGCGTCAACGACGTGGTAGTAAACGTTCATCATTTTGCAGACCAGGTAATTGAAACAGTGAAAGAAAATAATGGGTGGGGCAGTAATATAATGATCAGCGATGAAAGGGATCAATTGCTGGAGACCGGCGGTGGCCTGGTAAAGGCAAGGCATTTACTTGAAAGCAATGAACCGTTTATAACACTCAATGTTGATATTCTAACTGATCTCAATCTTGATAAGCTAATAACTTTTCATAAACAACATGAACCGCTGATCTCTTTCGGCGTAACAAACAGAACAACGTCACGCTATTTTTTATTTGATGAAAATAACCGCTTGTGTGGCTGGAGAAACATAAGCACCGGTGAGGAAAAGGGACCACATTTAAATGATCCAAAACAAATTAAAGAATTAGTTCAAAAAGCCTACAGTTGCGTAGTTGTTTTTCAACCAGAAATATTTTCGCTGATACGTCAGCGTGGCAAATTTTCCCTTACCGAGCCTTACCTCGATCTTGCCGCAGATCACCTTATACTCGGCTATGATCATACGGGCGATAAACTGGTGGATGTGGGAAAGCCTGAGAGTGTAGCACTGGCTGAAAAGTTGTTTGCATAAATACTGCGATAGGTACAAATCATCTCATTATAGTTTAGTAATTTTTCCCTTAAAAACGTCCTATATGGAAATTGCTACCCATTTACTCTGACTTCCTATTTCCCCGGGATAGCCGGCCGCACCTCAATCTTACTCGGCAAAGTTCTTGGATTCATTTTTAAAAGATCTGCCACCAGCTCGCCAATATCTTCCGGCTGTATTTTCCACGCATCGGCATCGTTGGGAACATGATTGTTAAAATGAGTAGCTACAGAACCCGGCATAATAGTGGAAACCTTCACACCATATTTACGGAGATCAAGCATGATGGCCTGTGTAAAACCGACAAGACCAAATTTGCTGGCGTTGTAAGCTGCACCATTTTCAAAAAAGTTGGCACCCGCCAGGCTGGCGATAGTGATGATATATCCTTTAGATTGTTTCAATGCATCAAGACTTGCCTTAACGCTATTGAAAACCCCGGTTAGGTTTGTTTCAATTGTTTCCGTCCATTCCTGTTCAGTCAAGGCTTCGATACTTGCAAAATGGCCAACACCCGCATTGGCAACCAATACATCCATTTGCCCAAAATGTGCGATGGTTGCTTCAATGGCTTTTGTTTCTGAAGCAAGTGAACTTACATCCGATTGAAGTGCCAAAACTTTAGAAGGATCATTGCTTAAAGAAGCTGCAGCCTGCTCTGCGGCAGCCAATGTTCTGCTGGTAATCGCTACACTCATACCATTTTCCAGCAAGGTCTTTGCGATGCCATAACCAATACCCTTACTGCCTCCGGTTATATATGCTACTTTATTGTTTAAATTATTCATTTGTCATTAAATTATTTAATTGATGCTACTTTAACAGCCAGGCTGCTTGCTTGTTCAAGGTAAGGGAATTATTTTTTGCATTTTCTGGTACGTATCAAAATTAACTGGCATTCAATAAACAGTATAAAGGTTAGTGCCTACGGCGCACAACTATTCTATATTGAGCAGGAACCTTAATGATTTCTTAAAAAATATAATGGCAACCACCGCCGTTTAATTTGAAATTAAACCAATGCTTGCAGATAAAAATATCCTGCCACAACCATTGGATGGAGTAACAGGATAATTAAAATAGAAAAGCGGCCAGGCTAGGCAACTTGGTTCCTTAATGCTTTGATCTCGTCGTGTGATTCTCTCAGTACTTCTTTTTGTATACTGATCATTTCATGCAGAAAATGTGGCAAATTTTCATGCAGCGCTTCTCTGTAGGCTTTCTGCGCTGCATCTTCGCCTGTCTCACAATTTGCTAATATGGCATGCCTGTCTTTGCCTGAGAACATCGCTTTTAAATCCATCCATGCACGGTATATTTTTCCGCTGGTCATGGTACCTTCAGCCATTTCGCCTCCCAATACCTGTACTTCCTTGCCCAGGGCATTTCGGATGTCCCTGCTGTCATCAATCATTTTTTCAAATAAAATAATCAGATCCAGGTTATCCTGATCTGCGGTATCTTTTGATTTTAATTCTTCTATCGCCTTTTCATATCCGGCAATACGATCATTGTTAATTAAAACAAGATCGTTTAAAGTGTCTATTACATCCTTTGTATTTTCCATGATTGTTTTTTTTATTTTAGAATCAAATTCATGCCAATAATAAACAAGCTTTTCATTACAGGGTGCATTTGAGATAGGGGTATTTTTTGCCACAGTTTTAGTGTGTTCCCCATTTTTATTTTCGTATGCCGCTCTTCTATAACATAGCATCCAGGTGTCTTTTGCTTAAAAAATGAAAACCAAGTCACACTAAACACCAACATGTGCCAGTCAAAAATTAAGGTATCATCAATATGCAATTCTATGGTTTCACATCTATCATTTATTTTATGACATTTAAAAATGCTTAAGAAGCTTCTGCTAAAAAAAATAAGGATAAGCATTGGTCATTTGAGCATCTAAAAAAATAATTGATATAGCTTATACAAAATTCCCGGCATTTCGAAGCAATAAATTTTAAAAAAATAATGATTAAAAAATCATTTCGCTATGCTTGCATTTGTCATAAGTATATATTAGGTTAGAGTTTTAAATTTCGATTCTATCGATGACCCGTCCTCTTTCCACAGTTTAGTATTTATTGTTAAATAAAGTTTACCCTGAAACTTTTCACTGAAAATTAAACAGTGTGATTTTCTATTCCCATCCGTTAATGGGCTAACAGATTTATACTTGTTTTCTCCCTAATAGCAAACCCATTTAAATTATACTCCTCCCTTATCAATGGGAGTGAGAGTAGCGAAGCTTTGAATAAAAATGTATAATTCCTCAGAACACACTTGGCCCATTTTGCAATTCCTTTATTAAATTTCTAATTATAAAAAATAAAAACTATGCCAGTATTACCAACCTATCCGGGGGTCTATATTGAAGAGTTATCAAGCGGTGTGCGAACCATTACCGGGGTAGCTACTTCTATAACAGCTTTTATTGGTCGAGCCCGAAAAGGGCCTACAGATGAAGCTGTTCAAATCTTCAACTTTGGTGACTATGAAAGAAAATTTGGAGGGCTATGGGATAAGAGCACAATGAGTTTCGCCGTTCGTGATTTTTTTCTGAATGGCGGCGGAATGGCCGTTATTGTAAGGGTTCATAATGGCGCATTGCCTGCGGAACTTAGAATTCCTACCGGACAGCCCGACCCTGATGATGAGCTCAATCTTGTGGCGGTGGACCCGGGCACATGGGGAGATAAACTGGGCGTAACCATTGATTATAATACAAAAGATAAAAACGCTCCTCTTCCGGATAATAAACTTTTCAATATCACTATTATCGAAGACGGTGGTTTGAATGAAAAGTTTTTTAACGTAACACTCGATAAGACAAAATCTGGCTACCTGCCACGGGTGTTAGAACAGGGCTCTACCCTGGTAAGAGTTAAAAAAGATGCACAAGGCAAAGATATTATGCCCGCTTTCCGTCCTCTTGAAACACCTAAAAATGTGGTGGTTGGTCCGCAAAGCCCGCTTGCAAGTCCGCCGATGAGTCCTGTCGGTAGCCCACCGGGTGCAGCTTCATCTAGCACTGATGGCAGCCATATTGGTGATGCCCAAATTTTTGGAGCAGGCATGGAGGCCAATAAAACCGGCATGTTCCTCCTGGAGAAAACTGATCTTTTTAATATTTTATGTATACCCCCTTATACATCATCAGACCCTCCTACTATCACGTTAGATCCGGATGAAAAACCTACGGATGTTTCGACCGATCTGATAGCAGCCGCTGATGCTTATTGCAAAAAACGCAGGGCGTTTTTCATCGTCGATCCGCACAGCACCTGGAAGACAATGAGTGATGCCAGCGATGGATTGTCCACACTTGTATATCCAAAATTAACCAGCAATTACTCAGGCCTGTTTTTCCCCCGTTTAAAACAAACCAATCCATTAAAAAAGAACCAGGTAGAAGAGTTTGTCCCTTGTGGTGCAGTAGCCGGAATTTTTGCCAGAACCGACGGGCAGCGTGGTGTTTGGAAAGCTCCGGCAGGCCAGGATGCTACCCTTGTTGGTGTAGACCAGTTAAGTGTTCCACTAACCGATTCGGAAAATGGTGTGCTCAATCAGATTGGAATAAACTGCCTGCGTTCATTCCCTGTATATGGCCGACTGGTTTGGGGCGCACGCACATTGGAAGGCGCTGATCAATTGGCTTCAGAATGGAAATACATTCCCGTTCGCCGCACGGCATTGTTTATTGAAGAAAGCCTTTATAGAGGAACCAAATGGGTAGTATTTGAACCGAATGACGAACCGTTGTGGGCACAGATCAGGTTAAATATTGGTGCCTTCATGCACAACCTTTTTCGCCAGGGCGCCTTCCAGGGCAAAACACCCCGTGAAGCATACCTGGTAAAATGTGACAAAGAAACAACTACACAAAATGACATCAATTCAGGCATCGTAAATATCCTGGTGGGTTTCGCACCATTGAAACCCGCTGAATTTGTAATGATTAAAATTCAGCAATTAGCAGGTCAAATTGAATCTTAAAATTAAAAACACATGGCACAATTTACAGTAAACGCAGATCGGTTCGATCCATATAAGAACTTCAAATTCCGCATAAAGTGGGATGGAAAATATGTAGCGGGAATAAGTAAGGTGAGCGGGCTCAAAAAATCTATTGAAGTAGTTGATCATCGGGAAGGTGGCGATCCAAGCACGGGCCGTAAATCTCCCGGCCGTGCAAAGTACGAAGCTATTACGCTCGACCGCGGAGTTACGCATGATACCGAGTTTGAAAAATGGGCCAATAAAGTTTGGAACTTTGGTTCAGGGTTAGGGGCAGAGGTCTCTTTAAAAGATTTTCGTAAAGATATTATCCTTGAACTCTACAATGAAGCAGGCCAGGTTGCCATTGCTTACAAGATATACAGGTGCTGGGTTTCAGAGTTCCAGGCTTTACCTGACCTTGATGCAAATGCGAATGCCGTTGCTATTCAGCACATCAAGCTGGAGAATGAAGGATGGGAACGTGATTATGAAGTCGCTGAGCCTTCGGAGCCGTCATTTACTGAGCCCCAATAATCAATGATGAAAGTACTTTCCTCTTTTGAATTGTTGCGCATTTGGGAAGAAGAGACCGATCATTCTTTGATACAGAAAACAATCCGGCTTTTAAGTGAGGCTTTTGAAGAAGATGCAAAAACGATAGCCCATCTAAGCATTGGCCAGCGTGATGCAAGAATGCTTCAGTTGCGTGAATGGATGTTTGGTTCAAGGCTTCGCCATATTACAAATTGTCCGCAATGCAAAGACACGATCGAATGGGAAACAAATACAAGTGATCTTAAATTCCAATCCATTACTCCCGAGCCTGCAGTGGACACATATACACTTGATAAGGATGGCTATACAATTCGATTTAGATTACCTGATTCTTATGATATGGCAAAGGCGATAGCGGACCCTGCATATCATACTGATCAAAAAAAATTGATCGCTGATTGCATCCTTGAAAAAAGACTTGGAAGCGCTAATTTGGAAACACATGAATTACCCGGGGAAATTTGGAATGCCCTTGATGAAGAGATGGAAAGAAAAGATCCACAGGCCGATATCCAAATGAATATTCTTTGTCCCTCCTGCTCACATCAATGGAGCGCCGGTTTCGATATCGTTGCTTTTTTGTGGGCTGAAATTAAGAATTGGGCACACCGGGTTATGCAGGACGTTTACTTGCTGGCACACTCATTTGGCTGGTCCGAAAAAGATATCTTGAACATGAGTGCCCGCCGCAGGCAATTGTATATTCAAATGCTTACAACTTGAGTGGATTTATCAATCATATTATTGCACGACACACTAACCCTGTCACAGCAATTCGTCCAAGACTGCCGGGAAAATTTGAAGCACAAAGTATCAATGAAAATATTTCTTTTGCAAAACCGGGGATAGGCGATGAAACCCGTAGGCAGCCTGAACACAATGCAGGCCCTTCAACAACCGGGCAACAGGAATCATTCAATTTTTCCTTGGTTAGCGACACAAGAAAACACAACCAGCCGCAGGATATTGATCCTGTTTTCCATAGCGACCATAACGAAATTGATCCCGAAAAAAAACAAGTTAACAACCAACATAAAAATATCGATGCCGGGGAAAAGAATGAACCGTTGTCGGCAGAGTTTAATAAAAATGATCTTTTTAAAAATAGCTTTTTCAATAATGCAGGCAACCTCACCGGTCATGAATTGAATGAAAATAAAATGGGGCTAGCATCTCCTTCTCTTAATAAAAACAATTCAACTCCGGCTTTCACCAATGCGTATCCTGACTCAAATATTGAGGCCCATCGCTCATTGGATCAGCCTTCACATGGTTATTTAAGTTCAACAAATACACCCGCTATTTCGGAAAGCCATCAGCAGCAAAATTTCAATCCATCTTCATCACAAGGATCAAAATTGAACCAGCACTATGATCAAACGCCGGTAATTAAAGTCTCCATTGGCCGAATAGAAGTACGTGCCATTACTGAATCTACTCCGGCAAAATCAAATCGAAGCACGCTGCAAAAACCCAGGATGTCGCTGGATGATTATTTAAACAAAAGAAACAAAGGCGAGTAATGAGTACGGCTCTACGTATAGCAGCAGTTACGCAGGTTCTTAGAGACCTCCTTAATAATGGAATGATAGATCATAACGTTTCTGATGCAGTGCAGGGAAATGTAACGGTAACGGCATGGCCACCCGATAAGTTGGACACTACAATGGATAAAGAGGTAAGTCAACTGAATTTATTTATGTACCAGGTCACGCTTAACCAGGGGTGGCGAAATGTGGCCCTTCCTTCATTCAATCAAAAAGGCGAACGTGTAAGCAATCCTCCACTCGGCATTGACTTACATTACGTGTTGAGTGCTTATGGCTCACGTGAATTGCATACAGATATTCTGCTTGGCTATGGGATGCAAATAATGCATGAAACAATGGTACTTGACAGGGATGCAATTCGCAGGTCAATAGCACCACCTTCACTATTGGATGCCGGTAACCTTCCTGATTCTTTAAAAAAACTATCTACTTCCGAACTGGCAGACCAGGTAGAACTAATAAAGATTACCCCGGAACTTTTGAATATCGAGGACATTTCAAAACTATGGACTGCATTTGGAGCTAAGTACAGGCCTACTGTAGCTTATAAGGCTTCGGTGGTATTGATAGAAAGCAGAAAATCTACCAAGCAAGGATTGCCCGTATTGCAAAGGAAACTTTATGTGAACCCATTTAAACAGCCAGTCATTGAAAAGATCATGTCGCAATCTGCCATAGGTGCACCAATATTGGAAGAGCAGAAAATTTTAAAAGGATACCGCCTGTTTTTAATTGGCAACCAATTGGCACATGAAGCCGCAGGCGTAAGTATAAATGGCTTAGCGGTAGATGAAATCGCAACAAATTTATTAATAGAAGATACGCAGGCATCGCTGGATCTTCCTGCAAATTTGAATGCAGGCTTACATGAAATCCAAATGGTTCACCCCGTTTTAATGGGCAGCCCACCTATTGCCCATAACGGTGTATTATCCAGGGTTTCTACCTTTGTTCTTTCTCCAACCATCATTAGCAGTCCGGATGGTACCGGTACTTCCGATAATGGCAATGGCTTCGTATCGGGGCCGGTAACATTTAAAATATCTCCGCCCGTTAATCCGGGACAAAGAGTGGCAGTGTTTCTAAACGAAATAGGAAGTACTGGCCCTGCGCTGGCATATAGTTTCCAACTGCCAATGTCTGCTTTTTTAAGTCCGCCACACGCAATTGAAGATATTTCTATCCCAATTACCAATGTAAAAAAATCCAGCTACCTCGTGAGAATAAAAGTGGATGATGCTGAAAGTCCTTTATTAGCTGATGGTACAGGTAAATTCATTTCACCGTTTGTAAATCTATGATGAACGCCACCGAT
Source organism: Ferruginibacter sp. (assembly GCA_039922375.1). GTDB lineage: Bacteria > Bacteroidota > Bacteroidia > Chitinophagales > Chitinophagaceae > Ferruginibacter. Next base: position 12,983 of record JBDSAA010000010.1, on the reverse strand, counting down.
ATCAATTTATGGGATGGTTTTAACCAGGAATACCTTAGCGGAATGGTGAAACTGCTAAAAGAAAAATTGGAAAATTATTCAAATTTACTTGCTGATAAAAATGAAACCCTGCCGCCCTACGATCCTACATTTAAGATAGAAGAACTGAACCGGTTGGCTGAAAATATGGAGAGGCCTCCTGCCATTGAAAAGCTGGTTAAAGTATTTGGATTATCAGCATTTGAACGGGACATACTTTTGTTGTGCGCTGGTGTGGAACTGGATACAGCACTCGGCGAACTGGTAGCGCAGGTTCAGGGCGACAAATCTTTTTTCCAACCTTCATTTGGACTTGCCCTTTCGGCTTTTGAAGGTGCACACTGGAGTGCGCTTTCAACAGGGAGTGCATTACGCTATTGGCGATTGATAGAAGTGAATAAAACTCAACTCATCACAAGAAGCCCGATAAAAATTGATGAACATATCCTCCATTACCTGGCAGGCATTCGGGAGCTGAATGAAAAATTAAATGATGTAGCGGAACTGGTAATTTCTGAAGAACAGCCCATGCCTTCCCAATGCATTTTAGCTGAGCATATCATTGAAACAATTTCTCAAAAATCATCTGATCGATTATTACCTGTTGTGCAGCTAATGGGAAATGACCGGGCCGACAAAATATCATTGGCTGCATACATTGGTTCCCAACTTCAATCGCAATTGTATGTTGTTTCATCATATGCAATCCCGGTCAATACACACGACAATGCTGAACTATCACGGTTGTGGAGCCGGGAAGCCCTACTCAACAATTATGTACTTTATCTCGATTGTTCTGAGCTGGAAAATAATGATAAGGCAAGAATACAATCCTTGATGAGTTTCATAGAAAATACACAGGGATTGATCTTATTGGATGGTGATAACTGGACACCGAAAATAAAGCGAAACAAGCTTGTCTTAACTACGGCGAAACCAACCCGGGAGGAACAACTGTCGCTATGGAAATATGTTGTTGGCGATAAAATGGATGCAGAAAAAGCCGGGTTAGGAAATGTAGTTTCCCAGTTCAACCTCTCTGCCGATATTATACGCCAGGCCGGCTTTGAAGTGTTCAGTAATATCGATGCGGACGAAAAAGATGAGCAGAAGAAAAATGCAGCAGTGAATAAAAATATGTGGAAAGTATGCTGCAGGTATACCAGGCCACAGGTTGATAACCTTGCCCAGCGCATAGAACCAGTTTCCACATGGGACGATATCGTTTTACCGGAGTCGCAAAAAAATGTTTTAAAAGAAATCTCCTTGCAGCTAAGGCAACGAAACAAAGTTTACAAGGATTGGGGTTTTGCAACAAAGGGTTCCCGTGGCTTGGGCATCACCGCTTTATTTGCCGGTGAAAGCGGGACCGGCAAGACCATGGCTTCTGAAGTGCTGGCTAACGAACTGCAGCTTGATCTTTATAAAATAGATCTGAGCCAGGTGGTAAATAAATATATTGGTGAAACAGAAAAAAACCTGAAAAAAATATTTGATGCTGCGGAAGATGGTGGAGCAATCCTTTTGTTTGATGAAGCGGATGCACTTTTCGGTAAACGAAGCGATGTAAAAGATAGCCACGACCGGTACAGTAATATTGAGGTCAGTTACCTGCTGCAGCGCATGGAGGCTTACCGTGGGCTGGCCATTTTAACGACCAATATGCAAAATGCATTGGACAAAGCATTCCTGCGCCGCCTTCGCTTTGTCATTCACTTTCCTTTTCCTGATGCTATTCAACGGGCTGAAATATGGAATCGGGTTTTCCCGATAAATACGCCCAGGAGTGAATTGGATTTGGAAAAACTTTCTAAGCTGACTATCCCAGGAGGCAGCATCCGCAACATAGCGCTCAATGCAGCTTTCTTTGCTGCTGATGAAGATAAAGCCGTGCAGATGTCACATATTTACCGTGCTGCAAAATCCGAATACCATAAGATCGAGAAGCCTTTTAATATGCAGGAAATAAAGACGAGGTGATGAAAAATTCTTCCATTGATATTTATATTGATAAGCTTGTGTTGCACGGATTCGCAGCGAGCGATCAATACATTATTGGTTCAGCCATCCAAGAGGAATTATCCCGGCTATTTACCGAACGGGGTGTACCTTCTTCATTGCAGCGGGGCGGCAACATTGAAGTGCTCAATGGCGGGCAATTTCAAAGATCGGGCAGTCGTGAAATAACGGGCGCACATATTGCCGGACTAGTATACGAATCCCTTTCGAATACTGTTCAAAAGCCTGCTAATAATACACAGCAAGTAAAAGCCAGTTAAGCATTTTTGTCCAGGCATTGAAGCAATGTGCATCATCCTTGCATCGCCCTCTTGTACTACATACCATTGAGCATCCTTTATTGCGTTATAGATTTGAAACGTCCTAACTGTGAACCCTTACCGGCGGCTGTAAAACCCAGTTATCAATTCGTAGGCACGTAGATTTTAGTCGTTATTTAAAAGGCAAGTTGGCACGATTCGATTTATTGAGATGGTTAATTATTATATGCCCAGCGGGGCAACCTCTTTGTAAAGAAATAACGTTATAATATGTTCAATCCTGCCCCAGCGGGGCAACCCCTTTGTAGGAATAACATTATAATTAGTCCTGCCCCGGAGGGGCAACCTGTAAACATAAATTTTGTATGACCACGATATGCTTTCGCCGGTACCGCAAACCCAACCCTGACGGCGATTGAAAACCCCGTCAGCGGTTGAGCAGGGTAAACCACCGCTTCTATAACGCAATTAAAGTTCCCCAATGGTATGTGGTACAAGAGGGCGATGCAACAATGTTTTATTCAAAAACTGCTGCCGGGACAAAACTGTTTTTAATTAATTAAAATATCTCTGCCAGGCATAAAAACTCATTTAAATTTTAAATAAACATGTCATCATTTCCCGGATCGCCACATCTTTTAAAAGGCGGTATCGTTTTAATAAACGCTGAAACATCTGTTGTAGAAAGGGTGATCACCCTGCAATACAATCCTGATACATTATCACGTTCCCTACAGGTGCAGGGAGTAGGTGGTGAAGGCGCCGGGGCCCGATCTGAACCAATGCGGTTAGCCGGCCCACCGGTTGAGACAATCAAACTGGAAGCAGAAATAGATGCAACCGATCTGATGGAAACTGGTGATTCACAAACTGCACAAGTGGGCATACAACCACAATTGGCAGCATTGGAGACTATTATTTACCCTTCAAGTTCCCACCTGGTTTCCAATAATAATCTAGCAGGGTCGGGTACTATTGAAATTAGCCCAATGGAATCACCACTAATGCTTTTCATCTGGAACAAGAACAGGGTACTACCTGTTCGCCTGATGGAGTTTAGTGTTACCGAAGAAGCATTCGATGTTAACTTAAATCCTATCAGGGCAAAAGTTAGTCTGAGTTTGCGTGTATTAAATATAGATGACCTTGGCTTCGATCACAAAGGAGGAAGCTTATTTATGAGCTACCTCCAAACAAAAGAAAGGCTTAGCAAAATGTTCACCGCTGGTAAGTTAGGCGACACCGGAATAAATTCAATATAATGGCAGAAGTTTCTAAAACCATTTTACAACAGATGGGCATAAAATCAGGCTCGTTCCCGCTTTCAAGCCGATATAATGGTATTGAAACGGCCACTATCAAAAGCCCCAACGGACCCGTCGCTTACCTTCGCCGGCGGTTTGTTCCACCTGCAGAAAAGTTTTTTCTGTTGCAGGAGCATACAGTGAAAGAAAGTGAAAGACTGGATAACATTACAGCACAATATTATGGTGATCCTGAAAGATTCTGGCAAATTTGCGACGCAAACAATACCATCGACCCGGGAACGCTTACGGAAGAACCCGGGAAAAAAATAAGGATCACTTTGCCTGAAGGTATTCCTGGAAATAGCAATGCTTAAAGGTATCTACTTAACATTGATGATTGGGCCGGCTGTGCCCATACCTGTTCCCAAAGTGGTGATGGATGCCTTGAACAATATCCAGGTCACCAGCAGCAAAGACCGAAGCGGTTTCCAGGTTAGTTTTAGCGTATCCAAAAATTCTCCGCTGTTAACCACCATGTTGCCGGCAGGATATTTCGATCCGATAACAACCCGGGTTGTTATCATTGCAACATTAAACGGTAAGCCAACTGTTTTGATGGATGGTTTAGTGACGAACCAGGAACTTGCTCCCTCAAATGAACCTGGTAAGTCTACCCTCACAATAACAGGTGAGGATTTAAGCCTGGCAATGGATCTTATTGAGAAGATCATGCCTTATCCTGCTATGCCGGATGTGGCAAAAATTTACACTATACTTGCTCCTTATGCAGCCTTAGGTATTGTACCTGTCGTTATTCCACAAATCATCCCAACGGTTGACTCGCCTACCAACAGGTGGGAAACACAAAAGACAACTGATCGTAATTACCTTAAATCACTTGCACAGGAATGTGGCTATTTATTTTTTGTTCAGCCCGGCCCATTGCCGGGGCAGAGCATTGCCTATTTTGGCCCTGATGTTAACCTTCCGATACCACAGCCGGCATTGTCTGTGAATATGGATGCGCATACCAATGTTGAATCGCTGAGCTTTTCATTTAACGGCCTCGCTAAAAAAATACGTCTATACACCATATTTGATCCGATCACCCATAAAATACCAATTCCTATCCCGGTGCCTAATGTGAATATTTTTAAACCGCCCTTAGGATTAAAACCTGCACCACCCTCCAAGATCGAGTTTGCCAATGAGAGTTCTAAGCTTGGCCCTGCTGATGCGGCAAAGGAAATTCTTGGCTTTTTAATGGATAGCAATAATTCGGCTTCTATCAATGGAAATGGCTCACTGGATGTGATGCGTTATAAAAATATTTTGCAAGCCAGGATGCTGGTTGGTGTAAGAGGAGCCGGGCTGTCTTATGATGGTATGTATTATGTTGACAGCGTAACGCATAATATCAAACAAGGGGAATACAAGCAAAATTTTACTTTGTCCCGTGATGGGCTGATATCTAATACACCAAATGTAGTAATATGAGTGCGGGAAAGTATTTTGGAAAATACAGGGCAACAGTATTAAATAATATTGATCCGGAAATGAGGGGAAGGCTGATGTTGAGTATTCCGGATGTTTTAAATCTTATTCCCTCTACATGGGCAGAAGCATGTGTTCCGCTTGCCGGTCCCACCGGGCCTCCTATGGGAATTTACCTTGTGCCTCCTATCGGTGCCGGCGTGTGGGTAGAGTTTGAAAATGGTGATTCAGACTACCCGATCTGGGTTGGATGCCGGTGGGGTGCTACCTCAGATATTCCACCGCTGGCAAAAGCTGGTTTACCTGTGTCTCCTAATATTGTAATCCAAAGCCTTGGCCAGCATTCAATTATTGTAAGTGACCTGCCGGGTCCTACCGGCGGCATCATGCTGAAAAGTTTGACCGGTGCTTCTATCATTGTGAACGATACAGGTATCTATATTCAAAATGGAAAAGGCGCAAGTCTTACTATGATAGGGCCTACAGTTACTGTAAACAACGGGGCACTTACCGTGATATAATTAAAATAAAATGCCGGGATTCTTACTCCACTTAGGTGCTACCGTTATGTGTGCACATGCAGGACAGGCACAGCCCACATCACCTAACGCACGTGTATTGGTAAGTGGCCAGCCAATCGTAATGCAGCCTTCTCCGTATGTAATTGCAGGATGCCCTTTTCTTACGCCTGCAGGAAATCCTTTGCCCTGCGTAACGGCACAATGGATCACTGGTGCCACCAGGGTCACATCCAACGGAATGCCTGTTTTAATGATAGACAGCCAGGCAATATGCACTCCCAATGGCACTCCTTTAATGATCACTGTTACCCAAACAAGGGTGACCGGCATTTAAAAAAAACATGAACATCAGGTTTCCATTCCAGGTTGATCACAAGGGCCATACTGCCCTTAGCGAAAACGACCAGCATATAAAGGATATGATAGAGCAAATACTTTTTACCTCTCCCGGAGAAAGAGTAAACCGGCCGGGATTTGGTAGTGGGTTAATGCAATTGGTATTTCAACCGAATAGCAACGAGCTTGCTGCCACCACGCAGTTCCTGGTGCAAGGTGCGCTGCAACAATGGCTGGGCGATCTTATTGAGGTAAATGATGTGAATGTGCAAAGCCGGGACTCCTCTCTTTTTGTGACAGTAGTATATACCATCCGTAGAAACCAGGAAAATATTACAGCAACATTTCAACGAACAGTATAAGCATTATGGAGACTCAGTTTTATTGCAAGAACCGGGACCGTTGGAAAAAAGTAAGCGCTACCAGTAACATGATCAATGGCATTGATTACCTTGAAGTGTCATCTATAGATCAAAAAAAGCTTACATTATTTTTCCTTCACAATTTACCCGGGCAAACCAATGGCAGGCCTGCCAATCCCCCACTTACAACAAATAATATTTTTATAGAAGGTGGTGTAAGAATTAAAAACATCACTGTTACAAAAGTTACATCGCTCAACAATGTGCTTACCATCGAGGTAGATGCCGCCGGCGATTTTTCAACTTATACATTAAAGGTCGGAAGTTCTTCCACCAACAAGGACAATCCACCTGATGGCTTTGATCAGCAACTTTCTTCCATTGATTTTTCTTTTAAAATAAATTGTCCAAACGAATTTGACTGTAATACAGAAACAGTTTGTCCCCCTGGTAATACTGAGGAGCCTGCGCTTGATTACCTGGCAAAAGATTACGCCAGCTTTAACCGGTTAATGCTGGATCGCCTGAGCAGTATCATGCCAGGCTGGACTGAACGGCACGCCGCCGACCTGGAAATTGCCTTAATAGAAATGCTCGCTTATATCGGTGATCACCTAAGTTATTACCAGGATGCGGTTGTAACAGAAGCTTACCTAAATACTGCCCGGCGGCGGATATCCTTGAAGCGTCATGCCAGGCTGCTGGACTATCATGTACATGATGGGTGTAATGCAAGAGTATGGGTACAAATTGAAGTCGAAAAAGGTTCAAATGCAGATGGTTTGCCCCTCGAAAAAAGAACCCGCCTTATGACGAACGGCACCGGTAACAGTTACGCTATCCGCACTACAGACACAGAAAGGTTTATCAATGAACGTGACCCCATCGTTTTTGAAACGATGCATGATATTGCCCTAAACAGTTCACATAACATGATCTCATTTTATACATGGGAAGATAGTGATTGCTGCCTGCCCGCAGGGACAACTGCAGCATCCTTAATTGACGACGGTTTTATTTCTATTAAGAAGGGTGACGTGTTAATATTGGAAGAATTATACGGGCCTTCCGGAAAAAAAGCCGACGCCGATCCGGCTCACAGGCATGCAGTGCGAATCAGGAAAGCAACAGGTGGCATCACTGATAACCTCACTGGTACAAAGGTCATCAATATTGAATGGTATGAAGAGGATGCGTTGCCATTTTCGTTGTGCCTCACCAGCCCGGAAGAGAATGAAGATGATGTGCTGCCAATAAACGAAAAAGCAGTAGCACGTGGCAATATAGTATTGGCTGATTACGGCTACACCCGAAAAAATGAACGCCTCAATCCTCCTACGGCCGGTGGTAAATTATATTATCCTTCGCTACCAGCTACCGATAATACAGTAGCGGTTTCTTACAATCATGAATTCGCAAAATCAATGGCAGCAAAAGTTACTGTTCTTCAGAATCCTCATGACGCACTTCCCGTGGTTAATTTATTTGATGGGCAGGAAATATGGAATGCAAAACAAGACTTGTTAGGAAGTGACCGCTTTGCATCGGAGTTTGTTGTGGAAACGGAACAGGATGGCACTTCTTACCTGCGCTTCGGAGACGACAAATCGGGCAAAAAACCACTTTCAGGTTTTCAGCCAAGGGCCACGTATCGCCTGGGAAATGGAAAGGCGGGCAACATCGGTGCAGGGGCCATTAATACGATTGCCAGCAATGTCAGCGGAATAACGATGGTGAGAAATCCTTTGGCTGCTTCGGGTGGCCGTGAGGCGGAAAGCATGGAGGAGATCAGGCAATTCGCACCACGTGCTTTTCGTACCCAGGAGCGGGCAGTTACGGCAACCGATTATGTAGAAAAAACAGCGCTCCACCCAGAAGTACAAAAAGCCGCTGCAAAATTTTATTGGACCGGTAGCTGGTACACCGTTTACATCATCATTGACCGCAAGGGAGGTAGGGAAATAGATGCAGCTTTTAAACAAACGATCAGCAAACACCTTGAGCAATACCGTATGGCGGGCTATGATCTTGAGATCAGGGCTCCCCGCTTTGTTCCACTGTATATTACTATGAACGTATGCGTGAAGGAAGGGTATTTTGCTAGTGAAATAAAGAAACGCTTATTACAGGTATTTAGTAAATCCGAATTAGGTGATGGAACAATTGGATTCTTTCATCCGGACAATTTTTCGTTTGGCCAACCTATTTATCTAAGTGCTATTTATAAAACAGCAATGGAGATAGATGGTGTAGCATCAGTTGAAATAAAAGAATTTAAACGCTGGGCTAAAAAAGCTGGCAAAGAAATAAAGGATGGTTTACTTAAGCCCTCCGAACTGGAAATAATCAGGCTGGACAATGATCCTAATTTTCCAGAAAATGGCAAAATTGACTTCACAATGTTAGCTGGCTTATGAGTAATCAACATCAATCCCTTTGTACATGTGGCTGCTGTGAAGGTGCAGACAATCTTACGCCGCTTGAATTGGCAAATATGCCGGGCCTAAGTGCTCTTCATTACCGGGTGGGTACACACAGCAATTTCAAACAATCAATGCTGCTTGCTTTATCCCATAAGCAGGCGCTTTCAAAGCTCACTTCCCGCAATGATGATGATATGGCGGTGTCTACGCTTGATGCATGGGCTTCCGTGCTTGATGTATTGACTTTTTACCAGGAACGCATCATCAATGAAGGCTTTTTAAGAACAGCCACGGAACGACGGTCGGTACTGGAATTGGCGAGGCATATCAGTTATACCCTTGCACCTGGAGTGGCGGCTTCCACTTACCTTGCCTTCAATGTGAATGAGGCGCCCGGTGCGTCTACATCTGCAGTGATACCGGTGGGTACAAAAGTACAGAGCATACCCGGGCAGGACCAGTTACCACAACTATTTGAAACCGTCAGCGAAATTGAAGCGATGGTTGAATGGAATGCGCTCAAAGTGGAAACAAAGCGCAGAACCATTCCGGTATATAATGATAAAGAAATCTATTTGAAAGGTATTAATACAGGATTGCAGCCAGGCGACGGGATACTAATGATCGGTGATGAAAGAAAAGATGATACAAAAAATGAGAACTGGGATTTCCGTAAGGTAAAGCGTGTAGTTACCGATACAGAAAATGACTATACAAAAGTTACATGGGAAAGAGGGCTCGGCAAATTCAGCCACAATGTAAAAGTGGTGCCGGCCAATAAAAATTTCAAAGTATATGCATTAAGGCAACGGGCCTTTTTATTTGGCTACAATGCCCCCGATTGGAGAAACATGTCTAAGGAAACCAGGAACCGATACCTGGGCTTGCCGGGAAATGCCCCGGATAGTGATGCAAATCTTGATACTGAATGGAAAAACTTTACTATCTCATCCATTTCATCGCCGGAGACTGACACGATCCACCTGGATAATATTTATGCAAAAATTATTAATAATAGTTGGGTAGTGTTAACGAGGGAAGATTATGACGAAGTGTATCGTGTAGACAATGCCGCAGAATCCTCACGGAAAAATTTTACACTTACATCAAAAACTACGGCATTAAAATTATCGGGAGAAAACCTGGTGGATGAATTTGATACGCATGTCCGGAATTCAGTGTTATTCGGCCAAAGTGAAGAACTTGAATTAGCCGAAAGACCTGTACCTGACTTTTTAAAGAATGGTCAAGAGATCACATTGGAAAAATTAATGACTGGATTGCCAGTCGGCAAACAGATCATTCTCACCGGGAAAAGAAGACGGCTGCAAATTGTGGAATCCGGCAATTACCCTCATTTTATTGTAACAGATAATGCCCTTGCCACCAGGCAACTGACTGCAGGTGATTCACTCATTATTATAAAGGCTCCCGAAACGTTGGCAGACGATAAATTTAGATGGACGCTGATGGATGATAACGGCAACGTGGGAACGATGTTGGCAAGAAGCACCAGGTATGTGATGGTTGCCTCAGAAACACGGGATACAACTGTGAGTGAATTGCATGTTATCAAATCGCTGAAACCTGGAACGGATCCAACGGTAATAGTCCTGCAAGACCTTGTGTACAATGTATTTGACCCTCCTACCGTAACCATCTGTGCCAATGTTGCTGATTCCACTCATGGAGAAACCAGGCACGAAACGCTGGGGAGTGGAAACGGATCACAAGTCTTTCAAAAGTTTGAATTGAAACAACACCCCATGACCTTTATTTCAGCTTCTACCGCAAGCGGAACACAGACAACGCTGGAAGTAAGGGTAAATGATATCCTTTGGAAAGAGGTTTCGACGTTTTACGGCGCCGGTCCCAAAGACCAGGTATACGTTACTACCATTAACGATGACAGCAAAGTAACTGTTCAGTTTGGCGATGGTATCACCGGGGCCAGGCTTCCGACCGGAACGGAAAATATAACTGCTACTTATCGTGTTGGGATTGGTTCGGCCGGTTTGTTGAACGCAGGCCAGCTTTCAATGCTGATGACGCCCATATTGGGAATCAACAAAGTGATAAATCCGCTGGATACAACCGGTGCAGAAGACCCTGAACAGATTGATGATGCAAGACAGAATGCGCCCCTGACCGTACTAACACTTGACCGCATCGTATCTGCAAAAGATTTTGAAGATTACACCAGGGCCTTTGCTGGCATAGGAAAAGCAAGGGCAGATATATTATGGAAAGGCGAACAACAGTTGGTCTATATAACGGTTGCCGCTTCTGATGAAGGCCCGGTTGACAAGCAATCAAAACAATATGAAAATTTACTGCTTGCGATAAAGGGTGCCGGGCATACAAATAATGTGATTTATGTAGAAAATTTTAAAGCACTTTTTTTCTCTGTACAAGCGGGTATCAAGGTTGATGAGCGATATAAATTTGAAACAGTGAAAGAAAATGTTATACTGGCTTTGAAGGATAAATTCTCATTTGCAAAAAGAGATTTTGGACAAGACGTTACACCGGCCGAAGTAATGGCTACCATCCAGGGTGTAGAAGGTGTTATCTATACGGACCTTGACCATCTCAACGGATCCAATCCTTTTGGTTCTGCCCATTTTAGAATCCAGGCAGGTCTTGCTCACCGTGTAAACGAAACCCTTTTCCCTGCCGAACTTCTTGTTATCAATCCAGACGAAATTATCATCACTCAAATAACGGAATGAGTTTTACAGAAAAAAATATCTACGAACTGCTGCCCTCCGTGTATCGCCTGCGAGATGCAGAACAAGGCGGGCCGTTAAAAGCCCTAATTGAGATCATTGCAAGGGAAGCTGGTGTAACAGAAAGTAATATCGCCGAATTATACGAAAACTGGTTCATAGAAACATGCCAGGAATGGGTAGTACCTTATATCGGCGACCTGCTAGGCGTCAGGGGGCTTCACACCATTAGTGGTTCTTCCACGGTGAGCCAGCGGGCTTATGTAGCCAATACATTGAGTTACCGTAGAAGAAAGGGTATTGCACCGGTGCTGGAACAATTATCCCTGGACACAACTGGTTGGCGGGCTCACGTTACAGAATTTTTTGAACTCCTCGCTACTACGCAGTATATGAATCATATTCGTTTACATCGCACGGTAGCGCCGGACCTTCGAAAAATGAATCAACTCGATTTGGTAAATGCAGCGTTCGATACCATTGCACACACGGCCGACGTGCGACATATTTCATCACTGCGTGGTAAATATAATATACCCAATATTGGATTGCTGGTATGGCGGATACAAAACTATCCTGTTACGTTGTCGGATACACTTAAACTCGGTTGTCCGGGTTCGCCGCCCGATCCGTCGGCCCACTATTATACATTTAGCCCATTGGGTGATGCTATGCCGTTGTTTAACAAGCCTCAAACTGAAACCCTTATTACCCATATTTCTGAAGAAATAAATGTACCTGCTTTACTGCGCAGGCGTGCGCTGTATGATGAATTGGAAGTAAGGAGGCAGGCTATTGTAGATGGCACCCAACCGGTGTATAATTATTTCGATGATCAACCTGTTATTGAAAATGATGCTTCCACTAAAAAGCATCCTGTATTTGAAATATTTCCTGATGGCAGCCTTACACCCGTTCCTCCGGAAGAGATTTTGATCTGCAACCTTGATAAATGTTGTGTTCCTTCTAAAACCCGGGCCTATCAGCAACTACAGGCTGACGGCACTTATGTCGTTGTTGATATGCCGATCAAAGTAGCGGTTGATCCCGTCGCAGGAAAATTTGTATTTAGTGAGCCCGCAACCGTAACAACTGCCCTCGCAAATTATTCCTATGGCTTCAGCGGTGATACCGGCGCAGGCACTTATGACCGCCAGGATAGTGTTATTGAATTTATGGAACTTTTTAAAGCTACTAATGTCAATAAAAAACAAATTGGCGTAAGTAAAACAATAACAAGCCTTGGTAGCGAAATCATTGTTAATACCATTAGCCAGGCAATTGCTTTGTGGAATAGTGCCCCGGCAGGTGCCGTTTGGATTATCACAATAATGGACAATCGTAGTTATACAGAAGACCTGGATATTATCATTAAGGAAAAAAGCCGGTTACTGATCGTAGCCGCATCGTGGCCAGTGCGGGAAGATCCTGATGCATTTGTAAGTATTCCCCCAAGAAGTGATGGTGACCTGGGAGCAGGCAATCTTCGGCCACATCTCAACGGCAACATAACCGTAAAAGGAATGCCAGCTCCTGAAGATAAAACCGGTGGCGAATTGATACTGAATGGGCTG
>JBDSAA010000009.1:0-15502 GCA_039922375.1 Ferruginibacter sp. | reverse complement strand
AGAGATATCATAAAGGCCTACCCTTTTTATAAAGACTATTACATACAAGGGGGGATCAACATCAGCCCGCTTTATAAAGACAGCCTGGATCATGAGTTGAAGATTTACAAAAACAACCGACTGGTAAAAAGTTTTTTTCCTTACAACCATATTAATGAAACCCGGTTTTTATATACAGAGGAAAACGCTGTTCCTCATAAAACAGATATATCCTACATCCACTTTATCACCCGCCCTTATTGCGATACTATTTACAAGATGGTAAATGACAGCCTGTTTTCCGCATACCAGCTAGTGCTCCCTTTAGAAAACAGCTTGCCTGCATCATTTTTTACCAGACCATTTAAAAATAAAACTGAACGTGAGAATTTTAATAGGAATAATGGATGGATGTTTCACCAGGTTTATAGCTTCTATGAAACTTCAGGATTCATTTATTTTATGGTAGGTTATCTCTCCAACTACGACTCCTACATGTATCAAAAGAAAACCAATGTTACCTACAAAATAAAAAATATAAAGCCGGACAGTAGCCAGTATAACCTCGCATTACTGGCTGATTTTAACCTCATAAGAAAAGGTGATAGGTTTTATAAACCACAAAAGGCTGGTGATCTTCTTGCATTTTTTGAGCAAAATAAAAATGCGGTTATTCCTAAAGAACTGGAAGAATTTTTAAAAAGCAAACCTCATAGCGCTGCACCCGTAATTGTTGAATTTAAATTTAAAAACTAACCCTTTGAAGCGGATACTCTTTGTCTATTTATTAATTAGCTGGTGTACAATTGTTTTTTGCCAAACGGGCAGGATAACAGGCACGGCGATGGATGCTGAAACCAAAACTCCCCTGGAATTGGCAACAGTAAGCATTTTGAACCAGGACTCCAGCTTTGTTACCTATCAGCTATCTGACAAAAACGGAAAGTTTACGATTGAAAAATTACCCCTGAAAAAAAAGTTGCTCCTAAGTATTAGTTATACAGGGTATGTTGCTCATTATTCAGCCTTTGAGCTGGCAACACAAAAAACAGATACGATTGTTGTGTTCTTAGCACTGAACACGGATACTAATGCAGTAGTCGTAACTTCTACAATTCCCATCCGGATGAATGGTGATACATTGGAGATTAACCCCGCAGCTTTTAAAATGAAGGGAGATGCTGTAGTGGAAGAACTTTTAAACCAGGTGGCAGGCATTACCATTTGGTCCGACGGAACAATAACTGTTAACGGTAAAAAAGTACAAAATTTGTTTGTTGATGGAAAGCCTTTCATGGGCTCTACGGATTCCCGTGTGGTTACGCAAAACCTTCCTAAGACAGCAATTGATAAAATACAACTGTACCAGGAATACGACAGAAGTAAGATTGGCCAGACAACAAGCCAGCCTAAAGATTCGGTACTTACAATGAACATTAAGCTAAAGGAAAACAGCAAAAAAGGATACTTTGGAAAAGTTGGAGTTGGGTACGGTACTACGGAACGTTTCGAATCAGATTTTTCATTTCAAACCTATAATAAACGAAGCAGCGCCGGCATAGGTGGTGGGTTTAATAACATTAATAAAAATATAGGCAATCTTCGAGACATGTTTCAGAATAATACCTATAGAAATTACAATCCTAATTTATACAATGTAGGCAGGTTTGAAACTAATGGGATTAATAAGAACCATTCCATTGGAGGTGTTTTTACACATAGCTTTATTGAAACGGCTAACAGCAGGCAAAACAACCGGGTTGCTATTAATTACAATAAATCGGGAGTGGATGCATATGTCAATAGTTTAAAATTGCAGAATTTTACTACCATTGCTAACTCGCAAAGGATCCGTGAAGAAGCAATACAAAATAACCGCAGTGACAGACATGACCTCGGCATTAATTATGTTAAGACCAATAGTTATAACGATAATTTGAATGTAAACGGTACAGCAAGCAGCAGAAAAGAAGAGGGCAATTCGTCTCAATATACCGAGGTAACAGACACGGCCAACCGTTTGCAAAGCACTAATGCCAGTAACACACTACAAAACCAGCAATCGGATAACGAATCGGTAAATGGAAGCTTTGCCAAGTCGGATAATGAAGATCCTTTGAAAAGCTTTACCATACAGTTTGATGGCAGGCGTGGCAATACTGTTTCGGAAACAGCCGTAAAAAGTGTTTTTAAATCTCTTACTGATGCCAGCAAGAACACTTCTTATAACCGTCATTATTCTGTTAATAACAATTTTGTTGCTGTAGGCGGAACCCTGGATTATTCCGGTTTTAAAAGGATGCTGTTAGGAAGGTATAATTTATTTGGAGTAAACCTCAACTTTTCACAACAGCTTAATTATACCAGGACATTAGTAAATAGCAAGGTGAGTGACTACGATAGTTCTGCCAAACAATATATCAGCAATGGTAATCTTTCTAACCAGAATAAAAGAGAAACATTGGAATATACGCCTTCGTTGGGGCTCTCAAAGAATTTTTATAAATACAGTGACGTAAAATACCGATCCATAAATGTGCAAGTGAAATTTTTAAACGCGATTAACACGGATAAAAACACGTCATCGTTTGCTAAAAGAAACCTGGATCGAAACTTCCAGTTCTTTAGGTATGAGGGAAATATCAATTATAACTATCAGAAGACGGGTAAGTTCCAATATTATGGTAACCTTTATTACACAAAAAATTTCGAATATCCTTCAATAGACCAGCTATATACTATTGTTGATGACATTAATGTTTATGACACCAGGATCGGGAATCAGTATTTGAAAAACCGCACAAATCATACAATTAATTTAAATGGCAATTTTAATACACAAAACCAAAAATCGGTTTATTCAGTTAACGGCTACGTCAATGGCCAATATAACCGCTCTTTAAATCCCGTTGTGGACAGCATCATTAATCAACCTTCCGGCAAAAGGATCTCTTATTACATCAATGGTGATAAAAGCAATAACCTGAACCTGAATTACAGTATTAATGTATCAAGAAAGTTAAAGAAAAACAGGATGCAGCTCATGTACAATGGGCAATTCGGCAATAGTAAATTTCCAAATTATATTGATAGCCGCTACAACATCAGCGAAACAGTAAATTTGTTCAACCAGCTTACACTCCAATTTTCACTTCGCTCAATACTCATAGTAGATCTGGGGCAAAGTTTGCAGCATTACAAAACCAGGCAAACGGCCGCCGGGCTCACTTCTTTTAAGAACAGCAATAGCACTACCAAATTGGGAGTTGTGCTTAATTATCCCGCTAATTTTACTTTCAGCAGTACGATAGAAAATATTGATAACTCCAATTTAAACAAGCCAGTTATTCTTTGGAATTCATTTGCCACATACCGTTTTATGAAACAACAGGGCGAATTGAAATTTTCTGCAATGGATTTATTAAAGCAGTATAAAAATATCAGCAACAGCGTGAATGCTTATGGTACCAGCACCAGAATTACAAATGGGTTGCAGCAATTTTTTCTGTTTACGTTTTCTTATTATCCCCGAAAATTTGGCAAAACAGTGATAAAAAAACCAGGGACTATTTAGCGGTGTGCCCTCATCCACATGGAAGACATAGGTCTGGAGACTGTGCCTGTTTGAGGGTATTTACCATTGCCGTTAATGAGTGTCTACAGCGAACGACCAACTACTAACAAAACGATCCCATTACCTTCTCCGTTTTGATTACAATTAAAGGGTATAAATTTGGACATCGTTTTGTCGTTCGATGAAATATTGACGATGATAACAGTCATGTTATTATTCCCATAAACCTTATATATCTAACGTATGAAAAGAATCGTTTTAACAACGTTAATTGCTGTTTTTAGCCTCATTACCTGTTGCGGACAAAATACAGATAAGCAATGGCTCAATTTGAATTATGCCGATGACAGTAAAGAGTATCATAACCTCGACATCTATTTGCCCAAACTAGCAAAACCTACCTATAAGGCAATAATTGTAATATACGGTAGTGCATGGTATGGCAATAATTTGAAACAGGCAGCCTTTGATGCTCTTGGAAAACCACTGCTTGAAAACGGTTTTGCAGTTATAACCATTAACCACAGGTCAAGTAAGGATGCGCCTTATCCAGCTCAAATCAATGATGTGAAAGCTGCCATACGGTATGTAAGAGCAAATGCGGGTAAACATCAAATTGATGCTTCGTTTATTGGCATTACAGGCTATTCATCCGGTGGACATCTTGCCTCGCTTGCAGCAACAACAAATGCTGTTAAAGAATTTACAGTGGGGAAAGTGAAACTTGATATCGAAGGAAATGTAGGCAATTACACCACAACCAGCAGTTCTGTGAATGCGGTAGTTGATTGGTTCGGCCCTATCGACCTGGCGCTCATGGTTGGATGTAAACAACCCAAAGGAGCAGACTCTCCCGAAGGAGCACTTATCAGAGGCAATCCGGCTGATAATCTGGATATGATAGCTCTTCTCAGCCCCACCACCTTTCTGGACAAAACGGATCCTCATTTTATAGTAATTCATGGCGATGCGGATCATGTTGTACCCTATTGCCAAAGTGAGCTTTTTGCCAAAGCATTGAAAGAATGGGGAATATTAACTGAGTTTATTTCTGTTCCTCATGGTCAGCACGGACCGATTACTTTCAATGAAAACACTTTTAAAAAAATGACAGATTTCTTTTTAAAGGAAGCTGAAAAAAAATAGTGCAGGCCTTTAGTCGTCCTTTTTAGGCTTGGTGCGTATCCTTACGCACCTATTGAATAACTCCTTGTTTCATCAGACTAAATGACCATTTTGCAGCCACTGTATGCAGTGCAGGCAGCAGAGAGTACCAACAACCAACACAATGTAACAACATAAAAAATATTAGTACCATCAGTTAAAAAAGCTGATCGGATATGCTGCGTAGTATGGCTCTTACAAATCTAAATTAGAAACATGGAAGTCACAGCGCTGGAGCCTTGCGCCTGATGATAATCTGTAACATGTGAATTATGTAATAATAATCCTTGGTTGTGTAATAATAGGAGTGTGAAAAAGGTCAACTTTGCTTGTTTAACTGAAACCAAATTTAAATCCGATAAAATGAAAAAAAATTTACTAATTATTGCACAGACGTTTATAATAGTATTTGTTACCCATCTCAGTTTTTCACAAGTCGTTGCACCTCCCCTGGGCAGCTCGGCAAGTTTTGTTCTCTTTTCTTCACAGGGGGCTGTAACCAATGGTGGCGTTAAGGCGATTGTTACAGGCAACGTGGGTACCAATGGCGGTGGAAGTACTACCGGTTTCGGCAATGTGAACGGTGTGATACACGATGGTGATGCTGCAAGTATACAGGCAGCCGCGGATCTTCTGATTGCATATAACCAATTAAATGCCACCACAGCTACTAATGCACATGCTCCCGGACTGGGTGGCGGGGAAACGCTTTTTACAGGCGTATATAATATTGGCGGTACATCCTTTTTGGACTTGACTCTTAATTTAGATGCACAGGGCGATCCGAATGCCGTATTTATTTTTAAAATAAATGGAGCATTTTCAACGAACGCGGCTGCTAAAATAAAATTGCTTAATGGGGCACAGGCATGTAATGTGTTTTGGAAAGTAGAAGGAAAGGTAGACATGGCTACCGGAACTTATATGAGGGGAAATATTATTGCAAACAATGCTGAAATAGTAATGGCTATAAATGACACGCTTGAAGGAAGGGCTTTCTCTACAACAGGCGCTATTACAGTTGCCGGAATAATGGCCTATACACCGCTCGGTTGTGGAACGGTTGTTCTTTCAGGTCCGGTTGCGCCTACGCTTGGTGCCACCGCATGCTATGCTTTATTTTCAGGTAGCGGCAATGTTGGTAACAGCGGTGTTACTTATGTAACCGGGGATGTGGGAACCAATGTTGGTGCAACCGCCGGTTATAATCCTTTATTGGTAGCGGGTACTATTCATACATCGCCGGATGCATCTACTGGTCAAAGCGCAACGGCTTTGACAACCGTTTATAATTACCTGACTGCGCAGCCGCACGATATTCAATTAATGTTTCCTGCCCTGTTTGGCAATGGGCTTGAACTTACACCACACACTTACCTCATGAACACGGCGGCATCCCTCACAGATACCGTATACCTAAATGCATTGAATAATCCGAATGCGGTATTTATAATAAAGATTAATGGGGCTTTTGCAGCAGCGGTTAATTCAAAAGTTAAGTTGGTCAACGGAGCCCAGGCTAAAAATGTATATTGGTTAGTAGAAGGAACGGTGGATATCGCAGCCAACTCGGTTTTCAACGGTACGATTGTTGGAAACAACGGCCTGGTATCCCTGGGAACAGGGGTCATTATCAACGGAAGGGTGTTGGCAACTAACAGGGCATTGAATACCTCGGGGATAAATGCAGTATCTCCTTCTGGCAACTGCAGCGTACTTCCCGTAACCTGGCTTTACTTCCGCGGAAAACCTGTACAAAAAGATGTTTTATTGGAATGGGGCACCACTAATGAAATGAATAATGGCTTCTACACTATCGAAAAAAGCAGGGATGGTCAAAGGTTTGAAACTTTAACCACCGTGAATGCAACCAAAGCGGTCGGACCAGCCGAAAATAATTATTCCTTCCTGGACCGACAGCCCTTTAGTCTTAATTACTACCGCATCTCCCAAACGGATAAGGACGGGCAGGTTAATCCATATAATACGATAATGGTGAAAATGAGCAATAACCAGGGGTTTGATGCCCGCAGTTATGTGCAGGGAAGTTATGTTTATCTTCAAACTTCCGGTACAACAGCCGGCAATGGTACTATTGAATTGTACAGTATTGAGGGCAAAAGAATGTCATCACAAAAAGTAATGCTAACCCGGGAGCCGAATTTATATAAGATCAGTTACCCTGTACAAAAAGGGATGTACCTGATTCATTTACTAAGCAATGGGAAAAAGCTTTATACCGGGAAAGTTATGCAGCGCTGATAACCTGTTATTAAAATCGTCCTGTAATATCTTTAACAGGATTGCAAATGATCTATGGAAGAACGCCTTAAAAGTAAAATTTTAAGGCGTTCTTTTTATAACAAAAAATCTCTTTTCTCTTGTTCTGTTATTCAATTTTTCTACGCTCATTCCCGGATAACGGTATATGCGTATTTACACCCTTTTGCGGGTAGGCCGGCGCCTGTTGAATAATCACCATTAATAATGGCAGCATCTGTTAAAACCGAATGAAAACAAAATGGGCGTTTTTTAAAGACCTCTTGCCTATTTTTTATTTCTCATAATATGTTTTTCAATCCTGTTCATAAAACTCTTTTTGTAAACGTCTCCAATAGGTAGCTTGTGTTTGTCAATATGCACCTGGTTACCTTCCAGCCCAGCAATTTTATTGACGGGAACAATATAAGAATGGTGGATCCTGATAAATTTTGCCGGCAATTTTTTTTCCATTTCTTTGATCGTTAAAAGTGTGATCAGTTTACCAGAGCTGGTATGAATTGATAAATAATTTCCAAGAGCCTCTATATATTCAATGTCTTTCAATAGTACTCTTGTTATCTTACTCCGGCCTTCAGTTTTAATGAATATAAAATCATTCTCATTGGAAACTTCATTTGAATCATGGGTTGATGCTATTTGATCCTTTGTTAAAAGATCAATTGCTTTTTGAGCTGCTTTTAAAAACCGTTCAAATACGATCGGTTTTAGCAAATAATCTACGATGTCATGTTCATATCCTTCTAAAGCATATTCGGAATAAGCAGTGGTAAGAATAACTTTTGATTTGCCTTTTAATAGTTTTAAAAATTGTATGCCATCCAATTCGGGCATCTGTATATCGAGAAAGATCAGGTTTGCTTTTTGTTGATTGATATATTGAAATGCCTTTAATGAATCGGTTGTAGCAAACCGGAGATCAAGCAATGGTATTTTGCTGATGTGATTAGAAAGCAGGTCTATCGCATGCTGTTCATCATCTACTATAATGCATCTGATCATGATTCGAGTTTAATTTTTAAGCTTACGAAATAATCTTCTTCAGTATCCCTGATAGTTAATTCATGCTGGCCGGGGTAAGCCAATCCCAACCGGTTACGAACATTTTCCAATCCTATTCCATGCGCCTTTTCCTTTTTCCCTCTTGCTTTTTTATTCTTTATTTCAAAATCCATTTTCTGCCCGGATACGTGAAGCCTGATACTTAAAGGAGCATCAGCGTCATTCAATTTCCCATGCTTAAATGCATTCTCCACAAAGGTGATCAGCAATAAAGGCATCGCCCTGTATTGAGATATATCACCTACCGTTTCGAAAGCAACTTTCAGTTTATTGTCAAATCGAAGTTGTTGTATCTCAATAAAGTTATTGATATGTGTTATCTCTTTTTCAAGTGGCACTTTTCCATCGATCCCGACATCGCTCAATGAGTAACGCATCATATCAGACAACTTTGCAATAGCCCCGGCAAGCTCCGTAGAATAAGGTAATGATTTGGTATAAATAAAACTCAGCGTATTATAAAGAAAATGCGGGTTGATCTGATTCTTTAACCCGTTTAGCCTGGCATCCAATATTTCCTGTTTTAGTTGTTGCTGGCTCTTCTCTGATCTATAATTTTTAACAGCATACCAATAGGCAAAGCTTATTCCTATGAATAATAAATTAACCCTGAATTGATTCCAAAATAGAACCGGCGAAAGAATGCTTTGCATAAAATTATCGATGCCCGCCCCCTGTAGAAACATTACCAATAACAGCCGCAAACAGATGGTACAGAAATTAAAAACAATCAGTGAGCTGATCAGTAGAAAAGTTTTCCTGGTTTGTAAGAATTTGGGGAAAAGAAGAGCAATATTCAAATAAAAAAAAATGATGATCGGCACTATGGTGCTTATTGTGTTTGTCCAAAAAGCAAGGCCGGGCTTATCCGTTCCGAGAAAAAGGATCAGCACATAGATTATCCATGCCGCTACATGAGCCAATACTATTTTGTGATTAAAATGCATTAATCAAAATTAGTTACCAGCCCATTCAAATTCAACTAAAAAGATCGTTATTGGACAAACAGGCATTAATGATGGACAAACAGCCATTCCCGTTATATAAACCAGTACATCATTTAAGCAACCTCATCTGTAAAGCAATTATACCCAATCATCAAAAAAATTTTACTATCCCGTTTGTTATCACAAAATTTGAAAGATAAAAACACGCTAAATGAAGATCATCCCTTTATTATTATTGTCGTTGGTAATGCTTTCTTGTGGCAGTACACATTACTGTTATGTCGTACGCCATGCTGATAAGTTGGATAATACGCCTTACTCAGTTCTTTCGTCGGCAGGGCATGCAAGATCCATAGTTTTGAAAAATTACCTGACCGATAAAAAAATAGACATCATTTTTGCTACTCCCTTTCAAAGAACCCAGGAAACCGCACAGCCATTAGCACAGGCCCTCAATAGATCTCTTTTGCTATACAGGAATAATGCAGTAGATAGTATAGTAACGATGATCAGGAGCATCAAAAAAAAGAATATACTATTGGTTGGGCATTCCGGAAATATTCCATCAATAATTGAAGGACTAACTACAAAAAAGATAAGGCCAATAGCTGAAGGAGAATATGATAATTTATATATTATCAAGACCAGGAAAAGCAAGACAGAACTTGTTGCAACAAAATATTAAAGCGTATGCTTACATGGTTATCACCACCTTTTTTTCTTCTTGCTGTTGGCATGAAGGACGCTCCGGCGATAGAGCACACCAACAACCAACACGAAATAATACCATAAAAAGTTTTGGTCCCATCAGTTAAAAAACTCTTTGCCAACGGCGTTTTTTGGAATAGTCAAGGTTTTAGCAGCGAAGAGAGGGATATCAACAAAGGCACAGCCTTGCGACGGCATACACAAAACAAAAGTATGCGATAAGCAAAGACTGGTTTTGTTCTGAACACCATGTCATATGCTGGAAGGAGAACGCTGGTTTATGAATTACTAAAGGTAATAATTACAGGAACCTTTAACCTTCCACCTATTTAATAAGGCTCTTTTCGAAGATCGTATAGTTCAAAATGAAAACCACTCCTTCGCCTGGATTCTAAGGTACAAAACCCTCCAGGGGGTGGAAAACAGCTGCCTGATGTCATGAGATTCCAGATTTTGTACAGGTTGCCAGACAGTTCTTCATTGAACATCTCAATTCTTTGCTTATCTATGCCTGCACCACCATCTTTGTCCACAACTTTCAGGTAACTGTTGTACACCATCCTTTTACTTACCGGCAATGATTTTGTCATTTTCTTCTTCATCTTCCACTAATGATTACATAAGTTACTTGCTAACTTAAACTTCAATCATCTGTGTTGTGTAAAAATAATTGTGACCAGATAACCGAAGCCCTTCGCTACTTCCCGCTTTCACAAAATATCATCACTACTACGGCTTCGTCCGACGCTTCCTGTTGCATCTTCTGCCTAAAGCAGAATTGAGTTGCAGTATGAATTGTAAAACATTGTTGAACAATCTCCTGACTAACACCAGGATTCCTGCAAAGCTTCTCACATCAACAAGGAAGCCTCTCACATTCCAAATAAAAGCCTGTATAAAGCTCCTGTCGTCTTAATACCGGTTGACCTGTAGCCAGTAAACAGATATCCGCTACAGTGATCCTATCAGCGCAACTATGCCAATAGTTTTGTCAACAAGTAATCCCTTTCGACACGTCTTCAACGATTCACTTGCGTTCAGCTTCTTTACACTCACCTGATACCTTAACGATACCTTTTGCCTGAACATTCAGCACCATGCCTTTTGAACATAGCACCTTCAGGTGGTTTGCACACCTCAACTGCATGACGTATGCGGCAGACCTACTACCGTCTTTTATTCAACATTGAATAGAACTATCTACTTTTCTATTCATTCGTGACACACCGTTGCTGGGAAGAAGTTGTTAATTAAGGTATCCTTGCCAAACTTAGTGTGTGTTTAAACAAAGAAATATCATGAGCACCGGTTATAAGTTTGTTGAAACATCGCAATGTATTTTGCAACGTCAACGTTAGCTGGGCGGACAGATATATTTACATGGGAAATGTATAAAATAATATTATTGGATAGATACGGCACTCCCAGGTTAATCAGGGCCTGAATATATGCCAGGGTTTTAATGACCAATCACCTGCATACAATATACAGTTGTAAGGAATATTAAACCTTTTTGAAATAGTAATGTCTATGCTAAACATCGAAAGGATTATTAATTAAACAGCCTGATTTTATGAAAAATTTAAAATTACTTTTATTGCTAATAATTCCAATGGTGACAGGTTGTAATAAAGAAGACGGTGCTGCACACCCCACTCCAAATGAATCTATGTATTTTCCTTCAAACACTGATAATACCTGGGAAACAAAAAAACTTTCCAGTTTAGGCTGGAACGAAAGCGCTGTTCAACCTTTAAAAGATTATTTGATTCAAAAAAAAACCAAATCATTTATGATTCTTGTAAATGGCAGAATTGTAATGGAAGAGTATTTTAACGGACATACATCTACTGCTACGTGGCAATGGAATAGCGCTGGTAAAACATTGGTAACAACCACTACAGGCATTGCTCAACAAGAAGGGCTGCTAAATATTAATAACAAAGTTTCTCAATATTTAGGTGAAGGCTGGACAAGTGAACCAATAGAAAAAGAAAACTTAATCACATCAAGACATTTGCTTACAATGACATCAGGAATAAATGATGCAAGCGAACTCGTAATAAAACCGAATTTAACCTACCTGGCAGACGCCGGGACAAGATGGTCTTATCATAATGTCTTTCAAAAACTGATGGATGTTGTTGCACAAGCGGGTAATCAAAGTTTTGAAACATATTTTAATGCTAAACTAAAAAACAAAATAGGAATGGACGGTTTCTGGAATAATGGGCTGCTATTCAAAATATATCATAGTAATACACGTAGTATGGCACGTTTTGGACTGCTGGCACTTAACAAGGGGAAATGGAAAAACGAAACAATAATAAACGAACCTTTTTTTATTGAAAGTATTAATACTTCTCAAACCATAAATCCATCTTACGGCTATTTATGGTGGCTTAATGGCAAATCAAAATTTATGGTTCCCGGAGGTCAAACCGTCTATCCAACTTCTTTAGTGTCGAATGCTCCTGCAGATATGTATGCAGCAATGGGTGCAGCGGATCAGCGAATTTATATAATCCCAGGTAAGAACATGATAATTGTCAGAATGGGAGACGCATCTGATCCGGCAAATCCAAATTTTGCTCTTTCTGGATTTGACAACGACCTTTGGAAAAAAATTAATGCTGTAATTAATTAAAATTCTATGGCTGGCAAAAGATAAACAACAAACCGCAACATCTACAGTTGGGTCGATTAAAATAAAAGTTTTTTAAAATTGCAAGGGTATTTTATGCCGCTATTGGTGCTGTTCCATTCGTTTTAGATATAGTTGTTATATCCTTAAAATATTCTACCATCCCCGGAGGCCGTTGTTGGAATAGCCAAAGTTTTAGTGGCAAAGAGAGGGATACCAACAAAAGAAATGCCCGTCAGAAACGAGCAAAGCAGCGATAGTTTTTTCATACCGCAAGTTTTCGAAGCCAAACCATACCAACGGAAACCTTAGGGTTTTACCCTTGTTAGTTTCGTTTCCCCTCTTTCATTCTTGACGACAATTTCATTTTCATTAATAACCTCCCCGGTACTGTTCATCGTTATATCATTAAAAGAAATAGTAAACGATAATTTTTTACCGTCAATTTTTCCTTTTTCTAACTGAGCTTCTCCAAATTGAGTTTTCCAGGTACCTTTAAGATCGTGGCCTTCCACTTTAAAAGTGTAATTGACTTCAAAAGTCCCATTGGATGTCTCCCGGGTGCCTTTCCAATTGCCATCAATAGTTTTTTGGGCAAAAATGCTTAAACCTCCAGTGAGGAGTAGTAATGTTAAAAAGAATTTCATTTTAAAAATAATTTAGGTTAAATAAACAAGCAATGACAATTAAAAATAAGAAAAGCCATACAAAAAAATGTTCAAAATACTTCGCGGATGAATCATGTACATTCTTCTGAAATGAAATAACTACTTTTCCCCCCAAATTATACAAACCAATAATTATTAAATTCACACATTAAGTTACTTATTCTAAACTTCAAGAAAGGTTTAAGGCCAACTGCTTCGCATTTGCAATACTGATGCCTTTCCATTCGGAACAAAACAAAATTTTATTTTTAACCGCATTCAGCATCGTCGCTTCTGCCATTAATATAATTCTTAAAAAAAACAACTTCATTATTCATGAAACTCTTCCTGACATCTTTACTTTGCATACTCAGTTATTTGTCTATCGGGCAAAGCGCCGATCAGAATAACCATGAGATTTTTTTGAATAAAGACAGCATTAAATCCACACTGGATGGATATACCCAGGTTTTTTATTATTATAAACCGACAGATAAAAAACCTAAACCTTTAATTGTACAGCTTCATTCCTGGAGTTACCCCGCTGATTCTCTGAAAACAATTGATCTTGATGTTATCGCAAAAGCTAAAAACTATAATTATGTATTTCCAAATTTCCGTGGTGTAAACAACCATCCAAAAGCATGCTGCAGTGAATTTGTAATTGCCGATATAGACGAATGCATTGATTGGGCATTAAAAAACATGATTGTCGACAAAAAGCAAATTTACATAATTGGATATAGCGGCGGCGGATATGCGACATTATCTATGTATATGAAATCCCGTCATACCATTAAAGCTTTTTCTGCGTGGGCTTCTATATCTGACCTGGTGGCCTGGTATGGACAGTCTGTTGAAAGAAAAAATAAGTACGCAAGGGAGATCATTAGCTGTATCGGAGCAGTCAACAATTTTGATTCGTTAAAAGCCAAAGAACGTTCTCCACTCTTTTGGCTCACTCCGGT
The DNA here is from genome assembly GCA_039922375.1 of Ferruginibacter sp. GTDB lineage: Bacteria > Bacteroidota > Bacteroidia > Chitinophagales > Chitinophagaceae > Ferruginibacter. The sequence goes on along the minus strand of JBDSAA010000009.1, from coordinate 1,529 downwards.
TAAAAAAAGAAAGAAAAGTACATTGCAGATATTCGCCGGTATTCATGATGGACACAATAATGCTGTTGTTCCTATTTCACAATCCATTAGTTTTTATAACAAAATTATCCTTGATTATAAGGAAAAAGATGTTTCAAAATACGTAAGCAAAGAAGATGAAAAAATAATGCTTGAAACACAAACATTCCCGGCTTCGGATACTGCTAAAAAAATTGCCGGTAAAGCGATCCATTATCAGAAATCAGCAAAAAATATTATGCTTACCATTTTTGAAGGTGGACATGACATGTTGAGCAACGAGGCATTAGGATATATTGAACATAAAAACGAATAAAGAAACGCCGTGATGCCGTTCCTCCAACATACACGGCGTAAATCATATAGCTTGTTTTCTTTAAAAAAGTTCTATTTCTTTTACTGCTTGCTGGTTTGTAATTTAAATATGCTTACAGAGTAAGGGTCAAGCGTTCTGGCAAAAATGGGCGCAATTCCTTTTATAGTGGATGTTACCGGTACTATCTTCTCAGGGTCAGTAATTGAATTGGTGTCCTCCGGTTTTTCTCCTTTAATAACTATCAGGGTAGCACTGGATGATAGTGCGGCTGCACCTTTCAGGTTGAATGTTACAGGTTGCTTTTTCCCGATCGTATTTACAATTTTTAGGTAAATCGTTCCTGTTTTTTCATCCCTTGTAGCGGAATAAAATACGGTAGGAACCAGCGGTGCTGTTTTAATACCATCTGTACTATCTCTTCGGGTAAGCGGCCGGGGTTGAGTCGGAATATTTTCTGCTGTCACCGGTACAATTTTATTCCCTAAATAATTTCCAAATAATTTTTGTACATAATAAGCGGGTGAACCATAACTGCTCAATGCGTTATACCCGATCAAATCCGAATCCCATTGCCATGCTTTGGGAACTGTAGGCGTGGCTGTATTGACATTGACAAAAAGAGGAGCATAACACGACATGATGATTAAGTCTGAATTACGTTCCATACCTGTCATCCATGCAGCATCACCTAACGCGGCATTTAAATTAGTGGTCGGAGCGCCTTCACGGGTGGCCCATTCGCCTACAAAAATCTTAGGGCCGTTGCGATCGTATTTATCATACTGCGAAGCATTTTCCCACATGGCCCATGAGTTGCGATAATAGTGTTCATCCAGTATTTCCGGTCTTTTACCACTGGTAACTTTCTGTGTGGGGTATTGTGCATCAGCTATTGTTGAGATGCAAACCAACTTAGGATATTTTTTTTCTATCGCTTCCCTAAACTGTGTGAACCTGCCATCATAGCTGCCTGACCGGTCAAACCAATCTTCATTTCCTATCTCTACATAGGTGAGCTTAAATGGAGCCGTGTGACCATCGGCTGCCCGCTTAGCGCCCCAGTAAGTATTTACATCCCCTATTATATATTCAATTTCATCCAGTGCATCATCCACATAAGATTTTAAAAGCGGACCAGCATCAATATGGTCGCCATTCAACGAATAACCCGCATACACACCTAAAAGGGGTTCTG
>JBDSAA010000008.1:0-8283 GCA_039922375.1 Ferruginibacter sp. | reverse complement strand
GTAAAAGGCGTTTTATCAATGAAGCATAATTTTTTATGCAGGCCAAATTCCTCCACCATTTTATCGAGCATTACAAGGCCTTCATGCAACATATTAAAACTGTATAACTGCGGAATGTTCTTTTTCTTTTTATCAATGGCAAGGCGAAGGTATCCACGGTTATCTTCAAACATATACAAAGCAAACTTTTGTGCGGGCTGCTTTTGACTGTAATTGTATTTGGGCCACAATCTTTTTATCTCGGTACTTTCCAACACGATTGCCTCCAGTTCTGTGGCGCATTCCCTAAAACTTACTTTACAAATGGTCCGTAAAAAATTCTGCCTTTTCCTGTCGCCATCATTGTGTGTAAAATGGCTGCTAACCCTTTTTTTAATACTGATCGCCTTGCCCACATAAATAATCTTATCCTTCACATCATGAAAATAATATACGCCGGGCCCGGATGGTAATTTTAAAATATCGGCCTTGGTTAGTTGCAAGGGCAGCCATTGCTCAGCAGAAGACTTTTTAAGCATGGCTTCAATATGCATATCAGCTCCGTTAGCGAGGTAATGCTCAAATAATTGCACAGTTGCTTTGGCATCTCCTCCTGCCCTGTGCCTGTTTTCGATGGGCAATTGCAATGAACGGCAGAGATTTCCCAGGCTGTAAGAAGGCAGGCCAGGAAATACTTTTCTACCCAACCTAACCGTACATAACTTTCTTGCAGTTAAATCGAAGCCAGCTGCTTTCAAATGATGCTTAATAAAAGAGTAATCGAAATTTACATTGTGGGCAATAAATATTTGTTCGTTCAATAACTCAAATACTACTTCAGCAACTTCGCCAAATGTGGGGGCAGTTGCCACCATTGAATTATCGATGCCGGTTAATGCAGTAATGTATCGTGGTATGCTTTGTTGGGGATTAATGAGTGATTCAAAATGCCGGACGACCCGTTTGCCATCATGAATGTAAACAGCTATTTCGGTAATGCCGTAAGCCGAGGCATAACCGCCGGTTGTTTCTATATCTACTATTGCATACATTGGGTATCAAATATAGCAATACTAAAGTAGTTAGCAATGGGTTTTAGCTTAATTTTTTGCATGGGCATATTGAAGTTGATTCGTATGGTAGCTGGAAATGTAAGCCGCTAATTTACATGGTAAAAAAAGATCCCCAATGATATAAAGTTGAACGGAGCGTCGCCAATGAAGTTTAATCAACGGATAATAGTTCGGCCAATAAAAACAAATTAAAACTAACAGCCATTAGTTTTGAAATCTTATTTTTGGGACAAATAAAATCAATTGTATGCAGTTTCAACTTTCCGAAGAACATTTAATGATTCAAAAAGCAGCCCGGGATTTTGCTGTCAATGAGTGCCTTCCGGGCGTGATTGAAAGAGATGAACTGCAAAAATTTCCCCGTGAACAAATTGAAAAACTGGCTGAGCTTGGTTTTATGGGTATGATGGTAAAACCGGAATACGGCGGCAGCGGAATGGATACGATCAGCTATGTGCTGGCGATGGAAGAAATAAGTAAGGTGGATGCAAGTGTTAGTGTGTGCATGAGCGTTAATAACAGCCTCGTATGTTTTGGCCTCCAGGAATATGGCACAGAAGAGCAGAAACAAAAATATCTGATGCCACTGGCACAAGGCAAAAAAGATGGTGTGCTCTACATTGGTGCGTTCCTGCTAAGCGAACCGGAAGCCGGCAGTGATGCGACTTCGCAACAAACCACTGCTGAAGAAAAAGATGATCATTATTTATTGAATGGCACTAAAAACTGGATCACTAATGGCGGCAGTGCCAGCGTGTACCTGGTGATTGCACAAACAGATGTAAGTAAAGGCAGCCGCGGTATTAATGCATTTATCGTGGAAAAAAACTGGCCCGGCGTTATTGTAGGTGCCAAAGAAAACAAATTGGGTATCCGTGGCAGTGATACGCATACCATTTTATTCAATGATGTAAAAGTGCCTAAAGAAAACCGCATTGGTGAAGATGGGTTTGGTTTTAAATTTGCCATGAAAACACTTGCCGGCGGACGTATAGGAATTGCCTCGCAGGCATTGGGTATTGCAGGTGGCGCTTATGAAAGATCATTGGCCTACAGTAAGCAACGCAAGGCATTTGGCAAAGAAATAATGCACCACCAGATCATTCAATTCAAGCTGGCAGATATGGCAACAAAAATTGAATGCGCCAGGCTGCTTTGCCTGAAGGCTGCCTGGGAAAAAGATGAGCACCTTGACTATACCGTTAGTGGAAGTATGGCGAAAGTATATGCATCGGAAACTGCGATGTGGACGACAACGGAAGCTGTGCAGATACATGGTGGCTACGGCTTTGTAAAAGAATACCATGTAGAGAGAATGATGAGGGATGCCAAAATAACACAGATATATGAAGGTACCAGCGAGGTGCAGCGGATTGTGATCAGCAGGAGTATTTTAAAATAAGAGAAAACTCCTCAACTCATTTGTTTAAGCCATATTGGACTTGAAATTAAATGTGCAGGCACTAAAATGTTTGCACATTTTTTATTAAGCGGTTTCTGTAATTTGTGCCTTCTTAAAATAAACTAAAAAAGAAATCTTGAGCATCCTCCAAATATCTTCTCTCAAAAAGCAATACAATGGAAACTATGTTTTAAAAGGGATTGATTTAAATATTGATGCCGGGCAGATTGTTGGATATATTGGGCCCAACGGTGCAGGTAAAAGCACGACCATAAAAATACTCACCGGGATTATTGGGGACTTTGAAGGCGATGCATTGGTGCTGGGAATGGATGTAAGAAAAAACCCTATTGAGATAAAACAAAAGATTGGCTACATACCCGAGCAGGCCGCATTGTATGATGTGCTAACGCCAATGGAGTTTTTGCGTTTTGTTGGAAAATTGTACCAGATGGAAGATGCAGTGATTGAAAAAAAATCGATGGACCTGCTGAACCTCTTTGAACTAAGCGATAAAGCCACCACCCGGATGAACGGGTACAGCAAAGGCATGAAACAAAAGGTATTGCTGATAAGCGGGTTGATACATAACCCGGAAATCATTTTTTTAGATGAACCCTTAAGTGGCCTGGATGCAAACGCTGTGATACTGGTAAAAGAAATTTTAGCACAGCTAAAACAAAGTGGCAAAACCATTTTCTACTCCTCTCATATTATGGATGTGGTTGAAAAAATAAGCGATCGGATTATTATTATCGATAAGGGCGAAGTGATAGCAGATGGCAGCTTTGAAACATTGAAGAACAATGCACAGGCAGGTTCTTTGGAAAACATATTTACTTCATTGACCGGTGGAACGGAGCAACATCAAAACACAGCCGGCCTGTTTATTGATATTTTAAACAGTTAAAACATGGATAAATTTATTCTGCGGTTTGTATTGTGGTGTTCCAAAACATTGGTCAGGCAGGGTGTTGATTTTGAACGACTAAAAATAATTGCAGAAACAAAAATATTAATGGACCGCCGGAGGGTCTATTTGAACTGGCGGCAAAAGCAGCAAAAAGAAAACAGTAACCCGCTGTTAAAAACGCTGATTCTTTATTCGATTTTTGGATTGTTTTTTGGGTTGATGGTCTTCTCATCAAATTCGCTGGTGCTTAACATGATCATTATTCATGCTTACATTTTATTTATGATGGCCATGACGATGATCACCGATTTTAGTTCGGTATTGCTGGACACCACCGATAACCAGATCATTTTACCAAAGCCTGTTAACAGCAAAACTTTATTCGTAGCCAGGTTAGTCCATATTTTAGTTTACCTGCTACAATTCACCATCGCACTGGCGATATTTCCCCTGATATTTATTTTTATAAAATTTGGCATATTGACAGGGCTTACCAGTATAGCCACCGTGTCATTATCAGTTGCCTCTGCTGTATTTATAACCTACTTGTTGTACACGTTGATACTGCGTTTTAGCAGTGAGCAAAAAGTAAATGATATCGTTGGTTATTTTCAAATTTTTATGACCATTTTTTTTGCAGTGGGGTTCCAGATAGTTCCCCGGCTAATAGACCTGGATCAGCTTTCTTCGCAATTTGAATTGCACTGGTATTCCTATCTTTTGCCACCGGTGTGGATGGCACTTACCCTAGAAGCAGTTCATCTATTTTCTTTTGATACCATTCATGTAACAATGATCGGCTGCGCTGTTATTTTACCTATAGCTACTTTTTGGTTGATGATCAAATACATTGCTCCTTCTTTTGCAAGAAAATTAGCCTCATTAAATAATAATCCTTCTGTCAAAAAAGATAAATTGTTGGTTTCCCACCAAGGCAAGAGTCTTTCTCAAAAAATCTCATCAATCATATGCCGTTCAAAAACAGAGAGCAGCAGTTTTGAAATGGTGTGGAAGATAACGGGAAGGGATAAAAGTTTCAAAATGCAGTTTTATCCCAGCCTCGCTTATATCGTTGTTTTTATTTTCATTTTTGTTTTTAAGAGTGGCAAAGATGTACAGACGTTATGGAGTAATTTACCTAACACGAACATGTTCTTGTTTTTCATTTATATGCCCATGTTTAGTATTGCCAACAGTATGGCATTTATTTCCGCCAATGATAATTTCCAGGCTTCCTGGATCTATCAATCCGCTCCCATTGCAAAACCCGGCTATTTGATCAGCGGCGCATCGAAAGCACTCCTCACCAAATTTTTTATTATCATTTATCTTATAATGTTTGCTTTTGCAAGTTATGTATGGGGAGTGGCCATAGTTGATGAGTTTATCTTGGGCTTTTTCAATAATATTTTTCTGTTCTTATTGATCACGTACCTGTCGGATCATTACCTTCCATTTTCGCGGCAACCAAACACAAAGGAACAAACCGGCAAATTTGTAAAAGCCCTCTTGCAGATGGTATTTATAGCAGGGTTGGTTGGGCTACATTACCTGGTGCTGCGATTTAGCTGGGCGACTTTGTGCCTGATTCCGTTTTCAATGGCCGGCTGTTATTTTTTATTAAAAAAATTACAAAATCTTGATTGGTTAAAAATATCTTTTTGAATGGCAGTAAATACCACCGCATATAAAGAAATAAAAACAGCGCTTGATGCTAAAAGCGTAACCTTGGTTGCTGTAAGTAAAACCAAGCCCAATGAAGATATACAAGCATTGTACGATTTGGGCCAACGTGATTTTGGAGAAAATTATGTACAGGAACTGGCAGATAAAATGGCGGCGTTGCCTAAAGATATACGCTGGCATTTTATAGGTCATCTTCAAAGCAATAAGGTAAAATACATTGCTCCTTTTGTGCATTTGATTCATGGCGTGGATAGTTTGAATTTATTAAAAGAGATCAATAAACAAGGCCTTAAACAGAACCGGGTAATTGATTGTTTATTGCAGGTGCATATTGCTAAAGAAGAAACTAAGTTTGGTTTTAATGAACAGGAATTACACGAATTAGGCGAATTACACGAATTAGGGAATGTACGGGTTGTTGGAATGATGGGGATGGCTTCATTTAGTAATGATCCGAACTTGTTAAGAAGTGAATTTGCTTATTTAAAATCATTGTTTGATGCTAGAGGCCTTACTATTTTAAGTATGGGCATGAGTGGTGATTATACCATTGCATTGGAGGAAGGCAGTAATATGGTACGCATTGGCAGCTTATTGTTTGGCGAAAGGAATTATACCAAGGGATGACAAGTGAAATGATCATCCTATGCATTGCTGCATTTGCTGCGGGTTTTATTGATGCCATTGTTGGCGGGGGCGGACTTATACAGACGCCTGCGATACTAATTACACTACCTCAATATCCGGTGGCTACCTTGCTGGGCACTACCAAAATCCCTTCCTTTTTGGGCACTTCAATGGCTGCTGTTCAATATGCCCGCATTGTAAAACTGCGGTGGAAATTGTTGGCCGTGATGTGCAGCCTGGCGCTCATCGCTGCCTACGCTGGTTCCATGACAGTAGCCTTAGTAAGCAATGCCTTTATGAAGCCAATTATTTTCGGGATACTGATCGTAGTAGCCATTTACACTTATTCCAAAAAAGATTTTGGTATTGCAACCGCAAAGGATCATTCTATAAAAAATGAATGGATATATGGCGGGCTGTTTGCATTGGTGCTTGGTTTTTATGATGGGTTTATCGGGCCAGGGGCGGGAAGTTTTTTGGTGCTTTTTTTTATCAGCATTTTAGGGTTCGATTTTTTAAAAGCAAGCGCTCACGCCAAGTTTGTAAACCTGGCAACCAATATGGGTTCCATTATTTTTTTTGGTGGCAGCGGTCATATACTTTTTCACTATGCGATTCCAATGGCTATTTGCAATTTTACCGGTTCCATGCTGGGTGCAAGGCTGGCCATTTTAAAAGGCAATACATTTATCCGTATATTTTTTCTCATTGTAATAACCGGAACTATCCTTCGTTTTGGCTATGATATATTTTTTAAAAATTGAAAATGAAAAAAGTTATCATCGTTGGAGCCACTTCTGGTATAGGCAGGGCATTGGCTATATTGTTTGCAAAAAATAATTGGCTGGTGGGTATTACCGGCAGAAGGAAGCATCTACTGGATAGCCTGCAAGAAGAATTCCCTTATAACATCCTGACGGAACGCTTTGATGTAACAGAAGATGAAAATATTGACTGTATAAAAAACCTGATACAGCAACTAGGTGGGCTTGACCTGTTGATTTACAACAGCGGTTACGGAGAACCTTCTGAATCCCTTGATTGGAAAATTGACCAGCTTACTACCACCACTAACGTAAATGGGTTTATAGAAATAACCAATTATATTTTCAATCATTTTTTATTAGAAGGCAAGGGGCATATAACCGCCACTTCCTCCATTGCTGCAAACAGGGGTAATAGTTTGGCACCTGCATATAGCGCCAGCAAGGCTTTTATGAGTACTTATATGGAAGGGCTTTATATAAAAACAAAGCGGCTCAAACTTCCTATTTTTATTACAGATATTCAACCGGGCTTTGTAAACACAGGGATGGCGAAAGCTGAACAAAAATTTTGGGTTGCCTCTGCAGATAAGGCCGCCATGCAGATATTCTCCGCCATCAAAAATAAAAAAAGAAAGGCCTACATTACCCGGCGGTGGTGGATGGTGGCCAGGCTAATGAAGCTGATGCCTATGTTTTTTTATAGAAAAATTGGATAAAGATATTGGCCATGAACCGGGGAATATTTTGTTAAAGCTTTAACAGCGGCTATATATTTTGGCATGGTATTCCATCGTTTGCATTTAATCAAATAACTTTGATATGACATACAATGTAGCTATGCAATCAACATTTGAAGCGGAAAAAAATAGAAAAGCACTCACTTATACAGTTATCATTTGTGGCGTAATGTTAATATTGGCATTCGTCATTACCTGGCCAATTCTTATACCACCGTCTCCCCCCCTTTTAACCCAGGATTTATTAGAAATCAACCTCGGCAATAATGAAGAAGGCTTTGGTGCTGAACAGCCACTGATTAAGGGGCAAAGAGCTCCCAGGCAGGAAGCAGCAGTGCAGCCACAAAAGGCATCTGCGGCAAAAGAAGAACCCTCCAAACAAATACAACCGGATGATAACGCAGAAGACGATGCAGCGCCTATCACAAAGCCGGAAAAAACTAAGGTAAAGACAAATAACATTGCAGAGAAGCCCAGTACACAACCGGTAAAAACCAATACGCCTGCAACCGTAGTAGCACCCCCTGCACCTAAACCGCAAAAGCCAAAAATTACTTACAATGGCCCCGGCAATGGAACAGGAAACGGCGCAACGGAGGATAATGGCTACCGGTACCAGGGCAATAAGCCGGGTGGCAAAGGTGATGCAGGTGATCCTTCAGGTAAGCCAGATAGTTATGGCAGCACCCCTGGCGGAAAAAGTGGCGGACCAAGGGTAATCGGCAACAGGAAAATCATTAAATATTATTCTTTTACCGGTGACCTTGACAAAGCAACGGTATACGCTACCGTAAAAGTATCTCCGTCAGGCACGGGTACTTTTGTTGGCTTTGGTAAAAACTCCACCACAAGGGCTCAGGCATATGCCAATGCAATTATTCAATACCTCAAGAACGTACAATTTGATAAATCGGCTAATGAAAGTACTGTAACTGTACAATTCAATTTTAATGTGCAGTAGGATGGAAATGTTGTCCTGTTCACGATCATTGATTGACCGTCTGTTCAAATCCTGTAACTTACTCAAAACCTAAAAGCTCAAATCCTTTTCCTGTAACTACCTTACATCCTACATCTTCAACCATCAACCTTCTGAATG
>JBDSAA010000007.1:0-6479 GCA_039922375.1 Ferruginibacter sp. | reverse complement strand
TACTTAAAGAAAATGACCTTAATAAACAGCAGGACAAAACCATTTCAACTACTGATAAAAACGAAAACTTATTAGATGTGCTTTTATCAACCAAAGAGCAATACGATAACACGCCAAACAATCTGCTTAAAAAGAAAAGAAAGAAAAAGAAGAAAATTAATTTATAAAAACAAAAGTTATGTCACATACCGGGGAGAATGAACAGGGGCTGAGAAAGATATTAGACTTTACAAGATTTGCCAGCATCTTTATTTTGTTGCTGCATTTTTATTTTTACTGCTATGCTGCTTTTAAGCATTGGGAGATAAAAAGTACGATTACCGATAGGTTGATGACGAACATCATGCACACTGGCCTATTTAGTAATCAATATACTTCCAAGTTTTTGGCCATTGGATTATTAGTGATTTCTTTATTGGGAGCACAAGGCAAAAAAGACGAAAAGATAAATTGGAAAGCTGTTACAGCATATTTACTTATTGGTTTACTACTTTTCTTTGGGAGTAAAATTTTATTAAGCCTGAATTATAAAGTGGAAAATATCGCCATTATTTACATGGCTGCCACAGGCATTGGATATTTGCTAATGCTTGCCGGTGGTAATTTGCTCAGTCGGTTAATCAGCCTGAATTTAACAAACGATATTTTCAATTCTTTGAATGAAACTTTTCCGCAGGAAGAAAGGTTTTTATCAAACGAATATTCTATCAATCTTCCTTCCCGGTATAATTTAAAAAGCAGGATAAGAAAAAGCTGGATAAATATCATCAATCCATTCAGAGGATTGTTAGTCATTGGAAGTCCAGGCTCTGGTAAAAGTTGGTTTGTAATTCAGCATGTCATCAAACAGCATATTGAAAAAGGTTTTGCGATGTTTGTTTATGATTTTAAATACGATGACTTATCCAAAATAGTTTACAACTGGTTACAACAAAACAAACACAAATATTCAGTAGCACCATCTTTTTATGTTATCAACTTTGACAATCTTTCTGTATCGCATCGCTGCAATCCTTTAGATCCAAATACTATGAATGATATTACCGATGCAACAGAATCTGCAAGGACGATCCTGTTAGGATTAAACAGGGAATGGATAAATAAGCAGGGTGATTTCTTTGTAGAATCTCCTATCAATTTTGTGACGGCCATCATTTGGTTTTTAAGAAAATATGCTGATGGGAAATATTGCACCTTACCCCATGTCATAGAATTGATGCAGTTTGATTATGAAGAACTGTTTCCTGTATTAAATACGCAGCCTGAAATTGAAGTATTGGTAAACCCTTTTATGACTGCCTACCAGAATGACGCTATGGAGCAATTAGAGGGTCAGGTAGCCTCTGCCAAGATAGGGATGGCACGATTGGCTTCACCACAACTTTATTGGGTTTTATCAGGCAATGATTTTACGCTGGACATCAACAACCCAAAACATCCTAAAATAGTTTGCGTGGGCAACAACCCGGAAAAACAACAAATTTATGGTGCAGTGTTATCCCTGTACATTTCACGATTGGTAAGGCAAGTGAATAAAAAGGGGATGTTGAAATGCAGCTTGGTATTTGATGAATTTCCAACCATTTATTTCAACAATATGGACAGCCTTATTGCGACAGCCAGAAGCAATAAAGTTGCCACTACTTTAGCTATGCAGGATTTTAGCCAGTTGAAAAAAGATTATGGGAAAGAACAGGCAGATGTTATTGTGAATATTACCGGAAATATCATTAGCGGCCAGGTGATGGGTGAAACTTCCAAATTGCTATCGGAACGTTTCGGAAAAATAATGCAGGACAGGCAGAGTGTTTCCGTGAATCGCACGGATACCTCCATCAGCCATTCCAAGCAACTGGACAGCGCCATCCCAGCTTCGAAAATTGCCGCTCTTTCTTCTGGTGAATTTGTTGGCTTAGTTGCTGATAATCCCGAGGACAAAATAAAACTAAAAATGTTCCATGCAGAGATTATCAATGATGCTAAGAAACTGAATGATGAAGTAAGCCGGTATAAAGAGATTCCGGTGGTATCAAATGTTACCCAACAACAGGTATTGGATAATTATTATCAGGTGAAGATGGAGGTAAAGCAGTTGATTGGGAAAGAGGTGGAGCGATTGAAATCTATAAATTAACTTTGTTAACATTAGTAATCAATAAACGTCTGATGCAAAAAGTAGGAAGAAACGAACCTTGTTCTTGCGGGAGTGGAAAGAAATATAAAAACTGTCATTTGAAGGCAGAAAACGGAACCGGCGAATCTGAATCTAAGTCAGAGCAAAGGTTACCGAAAGCAAATACGTTTAAGGAGCTGATACAAAATTATAATTGTAATCAGATACTAAAGATTATTGCTGTCCTTCAACTACAGCCAGCCAACCATAAAAAATATCTAAGGCTCGAACAAATGGCACGCCTGACCCTCCTTGAATTAAAAAATAAACAGGAACATCGGTACTATGCTTACTGGGATTTGCTGAAAAACGCAATATACACTTTCACTGAATATAATTATTTGGAAGAAGACCCTCCAACGCTGTTTACAGAAAATGTGGTTTTTCTTCATGGTAATTACATCGTCTATCCTGGTTTCAATGTTACGGCTACCAAAATATTAAATGAATTATTTGAATGTATTTTTTTGGTGGAAAATAAGCTGGATGAAAAATTTAAAACCCTGATAAAAGATGCCGCAGGCCTTATGCTGCTGTTAAGCAATTCAATGGGCACTTTTTTGGGACACAAACGTTTTTTATACGATCCGTCAGAAGGGGATGAACTTCAGTTTCCAGAATACGATGATGTTTTTAAATATCTTGATGCGATTTCATTCTCTAAAGAATTTCTTCAGAAAAATTCAGAATTTTATATGTTTGATCGCTCCATTTTGAAGGAGTTTATTATTAGCCATGATAATAAAGGATTAGACAACGACGATCCGGATGAAAATACGGCTGCGTTATTCCCTCTTATCGAAATTGACGGAGAAACGATACTGTATCTCCCTTCAGGAATTCTACCAGCACTAACAAATTTCATATACGCAAAAGCAGAAGAATTTGTATGCCAGGATGAAATAAACCGCATCCTTACTGAGCGGCAATTTGAAAAAACTATTTTGGCGTTGAAGCATATAGGCTGGAAAAAATTAAACTTCGAATTGCCCGAAGTGAAACAAAATGCTAATATCCAGGAAGCAATCTTCCAATTTGACACGCAGAAAATGGCATACCTCTATTTTATAAATCCAAGAAATATTCAAAACAACGGTGAGCACAAAAATCTTTCATCTAACTCTTTTGGAGAAAGAAACGAGGAAATAATTAGTGTATTATCAAAAATCGCTACTGAGCACATTGTTGAAATTCTTACACTTTACGTGTTTGCGGAAACCGGGGGCGATTTTATGTTCGCCTGGCCCAAATCTTCGGGGGGGCATCTTTCGATACCAATTACTTATAATGAACTTGACGCTATTTGTTATTCGGAAAAAAGCAATGCCCTAAACCTCTGGCAGTTCGTAAAGACATACACACGGACTAATTTTTCGGTCACCATAAATACGCCAGGAGGTACATTGGATGCATATGTAGCATATATAGATAATTATGGTAGCTTTTTCAATTCCGAAGAAGAAACACCGAAAGGAACAAATATCTTTATTCCGGTAGGTTATTCAAACGATTTTTTAAGAGAAGTTCTGCACAGGCAGGACGAGCACGCTGTTACACTTCTATATAAGCAACAAAAAGCTTTTACCAAGGTCATCCGGTATAAACAATATGCTCCTATATATAAACAAAAGGAGAATATCATTGAATATAAGGATATGTTCAGGTTGGTGATCGAAACTTTTAAAATGCCTATTTGGATTACCTCAATCATTGACGATAATGAATGGGCAAAATTCACTTGTGAAGGAATAGCTTTTTGGTTAAATAAAATGGAGACAGTATTGTCACCAGTCCTCAATAAGCTAACCTACCTGCAATTTGAATTCAATATTATAATTGATAAAAAGCTTAGACAACAGATTGAATTTGAGAATGTGGAGATTGATATAACAGCGGTAAAATTTAAGATTGATATCAAGCCTCCGATTATTGAGATTTTTGTCCCTTACGAATTTTTATACCTCGTACAACGCAGGGATAACCTTTCCGACAAAACTTTGATGAAAACAGTTTTGGAAGGATTGGTTTCATATCTGGTAGAAGCAAGACAGGAGGTTATACTTACGCCAATTGAGATCACAGAAATCATAGACCAGGTTTTGGTGCCATCAAATGCCAAGATGTTTCTTTTCACTGACACTTCTACTAATCTAAAAAGAGATGACAGAGATTTGCCTCCTCTTAGAAGAGTAAATGATGCGGCTGTGTCATTTATTTTGGAAAGTATTAAGGATATCCTTCCTCAAAATATTTTAATACCGGAGATAATACAATCTGATACAGAAAAAAGAAATTTATGTAATAGTATTGTTGCCTCCCTTAATAATGAAATAGCAAAGAAGGTAGAATTTTATGATGGCGTGATGTTACTTGAATTGCTTATTAAGATCAATGAAAAATGCATTCAGGTAAGAGAAGCGAAAGAAATTCTTATTCCCGCTAAGATATCAAGCTTCAGCACTTTTGAAGATGAAGTGGAAGAGTTTTATAATGGGGAAAATTTAGTGCAGACCAATCAGGCGCTGCGGATACTTATAGAATATGTCGCTGTTAAGATTCCAACAGGTAACAAATGGCCTAATTATGATGAAGTAGAAGACTTGATGTCAATGGTCGACCAGGTAATAAGCTGGGGTAGCCTAAGCGATAGTATCTGGAAAAAACTGCATAATCCGAAAATGGGGTTGCTGCCTTCCGGACGGATCGGTACCGAAAAATTTCTTCAGAATAATTTTCTGGGGCCGTTGTCAAAGGCGCAGACAACAAGCGAATTATTTCGGTACGTGAAAACTGGTCTAAAAACAAAAGTGAAAAATCATCAGAAAAAAACAATGAGGAAGATATAGAAATGACCTTGCTTAATAAGGCTTTTACCGCAGAATTTGGCATTGCTATCACTGATCTGGTAAAATTGATTTTTATTTTATCTTATGAAGGAGCGAAAAGAGGAACATCATGCCTGCAGATGGAAGAGCAAGAACTAATCAGGCTTTTAACCAACGGTGCCCTTCATCTAACGGCAGAAACTATTAATAAGGCCCTCGCACTACTTGCGCTTAAGAACAGGGATCACATTAACGCCAAGATCCCGGATCTTAAGTGGGAGGAGATATATCCATGGAGGCATAAAAGAAGTGTTTCCTATTTGCGGCGGCCTTTAGTAAAATTTATGAAGGATACTCAAACATTTTATCTTTTTGGATTCCGGCATTTGATGGTTTATCTGGATAATCTTTTTTATCTTTTATATGAAAGTAAATTACCAAATGCGGCTTCCCTTGAAATGAAAACATGGCTCGGAAAGGCTTCCAGTGGCAAAGGAAACCCCTTCAGAAAGGAAGTTTTTGATTGGTTGAATAATAAAGATAATTCCTCATTTGAGCTTGTAGATTACGAAGTGGATATAAAAAGAGAAGGGCCTTTGTTCGCAGATAAGGATTATGGAGATATTGATATCCTGGCATTCGACCATGACAGAAAGATTATCTATTCTATAGAATGTAAAAATATTACCGGTGCCAGAACAGTTTATGAAATGTGGAGTGAGATTGAAACTTATTTGGGCAAATCCGATTCAGAAGATGCTAAAATAATAAAACATTTAAACCGGCATAACTGGCTGTTGGAAAATAGAGAACAGTTGGAAAAATTCAGTGCGAATATTTCAAGTTATAGAATTGTTTCCTTTGTTTTAAGTGTTGACGAAATTCCTTTGGCTTACTTGAACACAATTACGTTACCTCTGCCAATAAAATCATTCGTTTTTTTACGAAAAGATAAAACAGGATATCTATTAGATCTGTAAGCTAAGTATTGTATTTAGTACATGTATCAATACACCGATTATCATTTACACAACCATAGTTTTTTACTCACTAATTAAGGGTATATAGATACTCATACCTGCTCATGATATGAGCCCCAATCAATATGAAAAAGGTTTACATTTAAACATCAACAATGATGATTCTTTAAATATAAATTCAGCATTGGAATATAGCAATTCTTTTACGTTTATCTCCCTAAGAGCCTACCAAATTATACAGAAGTAACAACCTCAATCATCAATTGGAAAAACCTTGCTAACCTGTAAAAATTTTTAGTTGCCGCAGAGGAACAAATTGCTCTTGCATTTAGTCATTGGGCATGAAGATGTATAATAATAATTCATGCCAACAACTTTCCCAGCTCATCAGAATCGGGCAATACCTTTTTTATTTCATTCGGCATTTGCTTAGTAGTTTTAAATGTTGCCACACCCATTGCCTTGTCAATACTCTTTACAGAAAATTCAACCACCGTATTA
>JBDSAA010000006.1:0-9285 GCA_039922375.1 Ferruginibacter sp. | reverse complement strand
GTTTTCAGGCTTTAGTGTAACCGTTGCCGAAAGTGGCTTTAATCCTGCAAACCGTGCGCTATCATTTGTGAATGATTCCTGTGCCTGGCTATTTTTAAACTGCTTCAATTGCGCCGTTTCGGTTAGTTTAGTAACTACCTGCCACGCTACCCTGCTCATGTTTCCGGTTGCCTCACCTGAAGGAAGGTTTACGGTAACCCGGTCGTCTTTATACTCCGAAGAGTGAATAGCCACCGCAGGATCAAATGCTTTAAAATCCCTGGTAGTAATTTTGAAATACTCCTTTCCGGAGATGAAGGTAATAGTATATTGTTTGCTGTTTTTGTTATAGTGTACAACAGGCTGCCGGAAGCTTACCTTTTGCTGCAGGTAAGGATAGGCTTGCCTGCCCCAGGTAACCAGGTTGGCTGAAGCGGCGTGAGCAAACTGGTTGGCCATTTCGTTAAGGCTCCAAACACATCTCCACTCCCCATTTGTGTCCTGAAAAAGATAAGGGCTGTTCATTTTTTTTTCGGCACCCCATGGCCCATAATCACTTTTTACAAAGCCGTATTCGTTGCTTACCTGGTTCCATTGTTTTCCATCTTCACTCCATGCAAAGCGCAACCCGCTGCTTCCCTGATCCTTGATAGTAACATAAGAAAACAGGTAAACAGAATCAGGTTCGTTTGCTAAAACTGTTTGATTGATTCCAACTGCCAAAAACAGCATCAAAAAAAGTATCCTTGTATTATTTTTTTGCATAACTCAAAATATTATTGGTAAGAGAGATTCCAATGCTGAGCCAGTTTAGCGGCTTCGGCTTTAGTAACATGAACGATGGCTGCATGTTTTGGAGCCGTGAAATTAGTGGTTTTCATCAACCCTTTATTAAAATGGCCGAGGTCGGTAAAGTTTACAAAATCGCTGGTTTCGCTGAAATCAAAGTTGTGTGGAGTCAGTCCGTAAATATCATACATTAATATCCATTTTTTTTCGCCGATACGCTTCCATACATGTGGCACTTCACTGGCTACTTTTTCGGGGCACGGCCAACAGGTTCCCAGTTCATCAGGTCTTTTGGATGCCAGATCAAAAAACCGCGAGCATAATAAAATGGTGAATGCGTCATATAATAATCGTCACCCTCACGTATAATGGAAGGGTCGGGATAAATAGCCGGATAAAATAGCTTTTGGATATTCTTGCGCCTGGCTTAATAAAGATGCCAGGACAAGTAAATTAAAACACAGTATTTTTTTCACTTCGTTTTTTTATTGATTATTCATTTGTTCAGACGGGCAAAGTCACAAAATTAAGGATTGTCCCTCGTCCCAGCGGGACGGCATGTTGGTAAAAAGAAGGCCAGTGCATTTCGTTCCATCGGAACGGTATGTAAATGATGTTCAGGACAGAATTACTTTTTTTATTTTCAGATAAAGAAGTTCGCACATACCGTTCCCATGGAACGGCTGAACGATCTTAGTTGTGTTACCGACATAACGTTCCTACGGAACAAACGTTTGCTTACCTTAACGCCTTTGCCGACCGGGGATAATTATTTTCTGAATTCAATCCCCGCTACATGTTCACCAACATAGAAGTTCGCCATATCTGCTGTCTTATACCATTTGGGTTTACCAGTCATAACATCTGTAATCAGTTTACCATTAATACACAGGTTTTCAAATACAATATTTTTAATCATCCGTGTACTATCGTATCCGGTTATGATTGACATATTTGCATTTGTTCCATTGTAAGCAACATTTTTAAACAAAACATTTTCTATTCCCCGCCCCGGCGCAGTACAATATTTTTTATTGAAAAACACCCGCAGGTTTACCAGTTGCCCCTGGCGGAAATCTTCTATGCGGATATTTTCAAACCGCACATTGCGAACCAGGTTATTATCACCTGCATTAATGCTCATACATCCCTGGTAGTCTACCTGAGCCTCTTTATGATCAAGAATATCAATATTGATGTAATTCAAATTTTCAAGAACTTCGGGATTAGGGCTGTTACCGTGTGTACCGATCAAAATAGGATGAGCAACATCAGCCCAAAGTGTTGAATTTTGCATGGTGATATTTTTGCAACCACCAGTATAACCGGCCCGGGTTCCATATACAGTGGTGCAATCGTCTGAGTTGCGGCAAAAAACTCCATCAAACAATACATTGTTACTTGCAAATACATTCATGCCATCGCCCCAGCCATAATAGCTGATACTTTTTACATTACTAATCGTTACACTATCCGATCCACCTGTTGCGCATTGCGTAGTAACGATTCCTTCAATAACTATATTCTTTGAGTGTGCAATGCGAACGCCCATTTTTACGGACGGATCAATTATTCCTCTTCCCAATATTTTTACATCACGCACGCCATCTATCGACAATTGTCCCATCAACACGGCACCACCCGCCAGGTAAACTGTTTTTCCCGAAGCAATCTTTAGTTTGCCTCCTTTTATTTGATGAACGCCGGGGTCGAAATAAATTAAATTGGTATCTTTTTTATTTGGAATAAACGTATCAATTGGATTGGCGAAAAGATGAAGGTTATGAAATATATCGCCGTTAATTTCAACCGAGAGGTTTTGTGGTTTAAGCAAACGGAAATAAAGAATGTTCTCTTTTACTTCTGGCTTTATGCCAAAAGACAATGGCCGGAGACGTGCCTTCTGAATCTTTCCTTTGTTGCTTTTAACCGCAACCTCTACTTCGCCTGAAAAATCGAAGCTGCACATGGAGGCATTTTCAACATGATGACTGGCGCCCTTCACCTGGTCTACCTTCACGTTGTATTCATACAAACTTTGCCATGCGCCACCGGGCTTGCGAACGCTAACTGTATAATCATCATTGTGCATGGGATATATAGCAGCCTGCGGTGCAGGATAAGTAATTAACCGCTGTGCACTAACGCCAGCGCAGCAAAATAAAATCACTGAAAAAACAAATAGCCTCATACTGTAAACTTTGTTTGTATTTTTTTTATAGAAGTATGAGCTGATGATTTTGCCAGAGCAGGGCTCAAATTTTAATATTCATCTTTTCTTGAATCCACCAGTTTTTACCTCCGGTATAGGACAGTAGCAAAATGTTACTGTCTATATGGAATGATTGCTACTTGTTTTATGAGAAACCTATCGATTGAATATTTACCTGATTACTCGAGCGTATATAATAGTGTTCCAAATCCCAGTTGATCAAAGCCTCCGCTATTTGGCCCAAAATCGCCACCGCCACCTTCAGGCGCTGCTTTTTGATTTCCCAAACTGGTATAATAAAAATCAGGCGCTGAGACCTTTTTAATTTTTGCATAATGATTATAAATCATCGCCCACATGGGCCGTACCTGGCCTCTTCCACTTGATCCTATTTCTGGCAACAAGGTTGTTTTAACGCCGCAACCAGTCCACGGATCTCCTTCGTGCCAGCTATATTGCTGATAGGGCACAGCTAAAAAAGATATATTGTATTTGGAGACATATTCACTCGCTTTCAGAACAATATTATTTCTGAATCCCCATAAATCATCTCCCTGGTTCCATGCAAGCTGACAAACCGTAGTTAATAAGACTAACGATAAAGTACAATGCCCCTGATCCCTTCCGCTCTCCTGCATTTGAGCCATTGTGGAATCGGCGCCAGGAAATGCATAAAAGATGGTTTTAAAATTATTTCCATTACCCAGCCCGCCCTGATAATAGTTGATAACATAATTATAAATGCTTCGGTTATCGGTGAGAATACCGATTGCCATTGCAGAAGCCATGTTACACAAATCCCAGTTGGACCATGAATGTTCCGGGTGGCAACCAAAATGTCCCGACAGGAATCCATAGTTTATTGGGTAAAAAACATTGAGCATCCATTGCTTGTATTTAGCAAAATCTGCTGGCTGCCAGCCACTGAAGTCTCGTAACAATTCTCCTGCAATTGCAAACTGGTACCCATAGATGCCAGCCCCGAGTGCCACATTGGGATCTCCGCTCAACTTTGTACAGGTGGCGGTCCACGCATTCAGAATATTTATTGCGGTCCGGGCATAAATAGTATCTCCTGAAATTTTCCATCGAAGGCCGAGTTGATAAGCAGCAGCAACATCATTCATTGCACGGGCATAGTTATCAGGCTCCGGCTCTTCGGCGCTCTTTCCTCCACGAATAAGCTTTACCGTGGGATTGGCAATATAACCAGGCTGTGCATGCGAATTAGCAGTGAGCTTATTCCAGCCACTGTTCCAGGGTTCTGCCTGTGCAGTTACTTTAAACCTGATGCGGCTAAAATCGGCTGGTGTATGCAGGCCGCCTACATGCTTCATTTGTATTGAGGGGGCGAGGGTATCAATGTATTTGATCGCAGGCGTTGTATCAGTTGAACTGTTGCCACTAAGTTTTTCCTTTTTACTACAGGAATTTGAAACGACGACAACACAAACGAATAACAGAATTATTTTGTAATGCTTGGACATAGTTTTTGTTTATCATTCTTCTCAAACAATATTGTTGAACTAAACCTGTTGTGGTTCAGAAAAAAAAACAGCTTTGGAGATGCTGATCTCCAAAGCTGCGGATATGTTAGTTCTTGACTAATTTGATCCAATCAATTCTTATATAACAACCCGGATTGCCAGTTCCATTACCCCATGCCACATTCGCTAAAAATCCTATTGAAACAACTTGCGATGACGACACTGTGAAATTGAGCGTTTTGGTTTCAGTAACATTAGGACTGGTGGTGCCAACAACTGCCGGGTTTGCCAAAGTCACCGATGCCAAAGCACTGGAAATATTGGCCAGGGTTGGAATCCCGCTATTACCATTTGCTACTTCAAGATGTACAGTAG
The DNA here is from genome assembly GCA_039922375.1 of Ferruginibacter sp. Classification (GTDB taxonomy): domain Bacteria; phylum Bacteroidota; class Bacteroidia; order Chitinophagales; family Chitinophagaceae; genus Ferruginibacter. The sequence goes on along the minus strand of JBDSAA010000006.1, from coordinate 4,443 downwards.
AATTTTGTTGAACTTCTGAATAATACTTAACGGATAGCGTGTAATTTCCAGCCGGCAACGGCATGGAGGTTGGCTGATAAATAATTCCATTCGTAATGGGTGTATTACCCCATGTTTCCCAACAAATCGTGCCCGTCCCATCTTTAGAGAATCCGCCTTCAGTTTTATTCTTCGCAGCGGCATTTGTAACCCATGGAGCAGCTAACGTTCCCCACCTGTTGGAAATTAACGCACCGGCATTCGTAAATCCACCCCCTTTAGCCGTATCGCCGGTGTTACCTAAAAAGTAAGGAGTGATGTTACCGGGTGCAGTAGGATTAATTATCGGAGGTGTAGCTGTAATTGTTAAGCCTCCCATTGTAAGCGTGACATTACCAGAAGAAAACCCATTTGGTGCAATAACCTTAATTAGTGTATCATTGAAAAAAGGGATATTAGCAGCAGGGGTTCCATTAAATTTTATTGCCACCTTAGAAACATCTGTTCCGAAACGAATACCTTTTATTGAAAGAGTATCCCCTGGCAATGCAGCATTTTTTTGTACATTTTGCGAAGCAATGGAATTAATCACAGGTGCGGCAATTACGCTGTAGGTTCCGATAGAATCCACTTTATGTGTCCATACCTGCAGGCTAACTTTACCTGACACTGCATTGGACGGTACCTGCACTACTATTTGACTGCCATTAGCGCTTATGATATTGGTTGCCTCTATTCCACCAAACCAAACCTTTACAGCGCCTTTCAATGTGTCGAGATTGGTACCGGTAATGGTAACATTGATCATAGGATACCCGCTGGCCGGACTAACACCCGATGGCACCGGAGCAGGATAATTAAACTCCCTGTATTGCGGCCCTTTTTCGCAACTGGTAGCCACAAAGGCCATTGCGATTAAGCCATAGGCTATATTTAAAAATTTATTTTTCATAAAAAATTTTAATAAAAATGAATTAATTAGATTCAATCAGTGATGGTTACTATTAATACCCCGGGTTTTGAAGCAACTTCGAATTCAATGTGATCTGCGAAAGCGGCACGGGATATAAATAGTGCTTCTTAGCAACCGTATGATTTTGTTTGCTATCAATGACAACACATTTCAACAGGCCTGCCGGTGTTTGTACTGTTTCTTCACCAAACACATACGATGAAACTTTATACCTCGCAGCAATAACACTGTCCTGGCCTGTTGATGAAGCAGTTTTGAAATCGGTCGTATAATTAGCGCCACCTACTACCACGCCTAAACGGGAGGGATTTAAAGACGCTTCTAAAATTCCCCAGCGTTTCAAATCATCAAAACGTTTGCCTTCGCGGTAAAGCTCCACCCCTCTTTCTCTTCTTATTTCGTCTTTCATATTTAAACCGTTGGCGGTTGTCAAAGCATTGGTAAGACGGGCTACACCCCCACGTTCTCTAAGTTTATTGATAGAAGCATCTAACTGGGCGTCCGTAATAGAACCGTTTAACTCAATCAAAGCTTCCGCATACATCAAATACACTTCGGCTAAACGAATGACGGGATAATTAGCCGATTCGGTATTATCGGTTCTGCGGGCTCCATACCCATATACGGCGTATTTGCTATTGCCGTAACCGCTGCTGCCTAAACCTCCAAAATCCAATGTACCCGGTGTTGTTGAAAAGGTCGCACTGCCATTGAGGTAATTCAACAAACGCAGGTCCCTGTTTTTAAACTCATCGCCTGTTTTATGATAGCCCAGAAACAAAGGCGATTTATCTATCGGCAGGCCATCAGTACAAACCGGCATATCTACAAGCTTGCGGCTGGGATACAATTGCCATGATGTCCAGGAAATATTCCTTCCACCTTTTTTAAACGTATAATCATACACGTTATATAAAATAAATTCATTGTTAGTGGATTTGTCAAAACCACCGGGATTGCTTGCCGCATCTTCTAAATTGAACAAATACCAGGAGCTTGAATTTGCCATGCTGGCTACTGAATTCTTGTTCCATATTGCATAACCTCCATTATCCATCACATCCTTACACATGGCTATAGCATCCGCCAAATACTTATTTGCATTGGCTGCATCATACCCTGCTTTTCCTGCTCCTGCTGCTGTTCCATCACCATCGGAATCCTGACCTGCATATTTCTCCCAGGTAGCTTCGTACAATTCAACCTGGGCTTTAAATGCTTCTGCGGCCCATTTGCTTATTCTTCCTTTATCAGTAGAAGGTATGGTTTGCTCAGATGGCAATTTCGGGATAGCCTGGTCCAGGTCAGCTAATATTTGCTTCGCCACTTCGTACCGGCTATTGCGTGGTGCAAATAATTCCGGAGAATTTACATCCAATACTGAAGTTACAATAGGCACACCACCATAAGCTTTCAGCAGATTGAAATATGCAAAGGCACGGAAGAAATAGGCCTCGCCTACATACTGATTGATATTGCCGGTACCAGCATACCCTGCCGCTTTTGATAACAGAATATTGCTACTGCGAATGCCGGAATAATCCCAATTGCCAGATGTGCTGGCAGCAATGGTGCCATGACCAATGTCGTAACCAGCCCCATTAGTATTGGCAGACAAATCAGAATTGTTGTCCATGGTGCCAAAATCCCATCCGGGCAACTGGCCATAAAAGCCTGTAGCGTAAGCTTTAAAATCGCCGGGTTGCTTAAAGTAAACCTCATCGGTAAACTGTGCCGTCGGCTTTAGGTCAATAAAATCTTTTTTACATGAGGCAGCGCCTAAGCATAAACCGCCTATCGCGATATAATTAAATATTTTTTTCATAATTGAGTGTTTACAGTTTTTAGAATCCAACGTTTACACCGAAAGACCAGGTTCTGGCAAAAGGATAGCCTGCGTTTTGAGAAGTCTCCCCCATTTCAGGATCAAAGCCATCTTTGATCTTCGCCATTTCCCACAAGTCGTTACCTGAGAAATACACACGCACTCTTTCCATTTTCAGTTTTCTAATTAAGGATTCCGGAAGGCTATAACCCAGCACCAAGGTTTTTAAACGGATGTACCGGTTATTCTGCAACATGAAATCGTTGTTGGCATAATTCCATTTTGCCCGGCTATTATTCACCGTTAGGCGGGGGAAAGGAGCATTTGGATTCTCTGTTGTCCAGGTTTTGCCTAAGAATGCAGGGTTTTGATTGGTAAAAATGGCGCCAAACGGAAAGGCCATATATCCGTTTCGCATAATCATTTGCTCTAACTGGCCCTGGAAAAATGCGTTCAATTCAAATCCTTTCCATGTGCCTCCTAAGTTTATTCCGAAAGTGTAATGTGGCGTACCGTCACCGGCATATACCAAAGAACTGTTTGCATTGCCGGAACTGGTGATATTGCCTTTGCCTGCTACATCCACTTTTTTTGTGTCGCCAGGGCGAAGGGCTATAGCCACATTATTTTGAGGCAACCCGCCTAAATCAGTACCGGAACCATATTTTGAATAATATGCATCCACTTCAGCCTGGTTTTTAAAATAGCCATCTGTTTGATATACAAACCAGGACTGATAAGGACGCCCGTTTACAATGCCATTTCTTCCTGCATTGTAACTATCAGCACCCTGAACACCCGTAACCAAAGTTTTTGTGTTGCTTAGGGTAACAGCAATATTGTACGAGAATTTTTTCTTTGCCGAATTCCATTTCAGCATCGCTTCCCAGCCTTTGGTATTGAAATGGCCGCTATTGGTTTTAGGTGCCGAGCCGCCTAACACGGAAGGATAGTTGACATTAATCAACATCCCAATATTATCCTTGGTAAAATATTCGACAGTGGAAGAAAGGCGATTATTTAAAAAGTTTAAATCAAGTGCAATGTTCTTTTGCTCTACTCTTTCCCATGTTCTGGAGTAACTGATTAAACCATTATTGAGTAATGAAGAAGAACTTTGTAAAGCAGCAGGCATGCCCAAAACGGTGGTACCCATTTTTACAAGCGACAAATAATCAAATTCGCCAAGACCCGCTGCCTGGTTACCGGCGCTACCAAAGCTACCTCTCAGTTTTCCGAAATTTATTATGGAAGTAATCCCCTCTAAAAAATGTTCTTTGGTAAATATCCATCCTGCAGAAGCACCCCAGTACTTCTGAAATTTATGGCCCGTAGCAAAGCGTGAGCTTCCATCAATTCTTCCCTGCATCTCCAAAAGATATTTGTCGGCATAACTATAATTTACCCTGCTCAAATAAGCATAGGTACCATATTGCGAACTAAACCCATCATTCGTTTGCGTAGCGGTAGAACCCAGGCTAATATTTCGAACACCTAAATCAGTAAAGCCAATACGGTTTGCCGATACCCAATTGTAATTGGTTTTTTGAGCATCGATACCGGCGACTGCTGAAAAATGATGAAGCCCTTTAGTTTTATCATATCGTGCTAAAAGCTGGTAATACTGAGAAGCACTTGTCCATGCTTTTGTATAATAACTGGTTTT
>JBDSAA010000005.1:0-41327 GCA_039922375.1 Ferruginibacter sp. | reverse complement strand
TGAATAAAAAAATAAACCCAGCTATTGTAAAGGCAGTTATTAATCTTGAAATGCTGGGGAGGCCGGAAAAACAAAGTTGCTTTATTGTTTCGTTCAGGAATAAAGCCATCAGGAATATGCTGAACAGCTATCTTAAGCAATATCAGACGATAGGCGAGAAAAGCTTTTTTGAAACAGATCCATACTATGATGAAAACTTAGCTTACCGAAGCGATCATTATCCTTTCAGCAACAAAATTAAAAACGCCTTTACCATCATGGGCACTTCACCGCAGGATACTTATTATCACTCCGTGGATGATGAATATGAAACGATCAATTTTGACTTTTTGCTGAAGGCTACCAAAAATATCGCCCTGGCTTGTGAAAAATTTACCGGGCAGGATTTCTAATCTTACCTGCCCTCTTTTTTTGTTTCGTTGCGTTCATCAATTAATGCAAGAATTTTATCCCTGCCCAGTTTTTTGGTGGCGCTGCTTACAAAATGCTGTGGTAAAAACTGCCAGGTTTTTCTTAACCGGTCTAAAAATAGTCTTACGTTTTTGGCAACCACGGCTTGCGTTTCTTTATCAGCCTTTGTAAAGATCATGGCAAAAGGGATATCCCATTTATCCAACTGGTTTAGAAAATCAAGATCCAGCTTTTGAGGTGTATGCCGGGCATCGATCAGCACAAAAACCATTTCCAGGTTTTCTCTTTTACGTAAATAGCCCTCAATCATTTGCTCCCATCGCCTGCGGCTGCGGATGCTTACTTTGGCAAAACCGTAACCGGGCAGATCCACCAGGTACCATTTAAAATTTTGCCCGTCTTTACTTTGATTGATAGCCGAAGCAGAGGTTATTTCAAAATGATTGATGAGCTGTGTTTTTCCCGGTGTACCGGAAGTTTTAGCCAGCCTGTCATTGTTGCTAAGCATATTTATTAACGACGATTTGCCCACATTGCTTCGGCCTATAAAGGCATATTCTTTTTTATCAGGCGGCGGGCACTTCTCAAAATCCGGACTGCTGATGATATACTTAGCTGATTTAATTAGCATTGGGCAAAGATAAGGGGGATGGTTGAAGAAGGTTGATGGTTGACGGCGCAAGGTCGTAAAACTGTACAGCCAATCAAAATCATATAAATCACTTAATCATAAGAATCATGGTTCAGACAATATAGGTTGATAGCTAATGGTTGATAGTTCGGTTAATGGTTGGCTATTGAAGGTTAATGATGAAGGAAATATTGGTGAACTTGAGGTGAGCTAACCCTTTACCCTCAACCTTTAACCTTCTACCATCAACCTTCCCTATCTTTGCCAACATGACAAATTTTGATCATGATAAGGTAGTTCCGCTGAGCAATTCTGCCTTGTCTAAAAAGGAACAGGTGGCTGATATGTTTGATAATATTGCCTACCGGTATGATTTTTTGAATCGTTTTTTGAGTGTTGGCATCGACATACAATGGCGGAAGAAAGCGATCAGGCGGTTAAAAGATATTGATCCTAAAAAGATATTAGATGTGGCTACCGGTACGGCTGACCTGGCGATTATGGCGGCACGCATTTTGCAACCGGAGCAAATCGTTGGAATAGATATCAGCGACGGGATGCTGGAATTTGGCAGAAAAAAAATTGAAAAGCTCGGCTTGGGAAACCTTATTGAACTGTTAAATGGCGATAGTGAAGCAATAAAATTTGATGACAACTCGTTCGATGCAGTAACTGTGGCGTTTGGTGTGCGTAATTTTCAAAATTTAGAAAAAGGGTTGAGTGAAATAAGAAGGGTGCTAAAGCCAGGCGGTAAATTGGTAGTGCTTGAGTTTAGCAAGCCGAAAGCACCCGTGGTGAAGCAGTTTTATAATTTGTATATGAATATAGTGGCCCCCAGTGCGGGCAAGTTATTTTCGAAGAACCGCAATGCATATAAATATCTTGACGAATCAATTAAAAAATTTCCAGAAGGCAAAAACTTTACTACTATCTTAGACAACCTGGGATATACACACACTTATTGTAAACCCCTGAGCTTTGGAATATGCAGTATCTATTGCGGAGTAAAATAATATTTACTATAATGATTTTATTGGTATGCACACATGCCTGCTTTTCTCAATTGCGGTATGGAGGATTGAACCTGCCAGATCACGATAGCAAACTCTATCATTTTGGGATCAATCTCGGAATGAACAAATCCCATTTCAGTTTTACGCATCACCCACAATTTTTATCACAGGATAGTGTAACCGTCATTGAAAGCATCAATAGTACCGGTATTAATTTGGCCTGGCTTGTCAATTTGAATTTAAGCCCACATTTTGATCTGCGGACTTATCCGCTCAATCTTACATTTAGTGAAAAAGCTTTCGAGTATGCTTTAACTTATCCAGACGCACCTGCTGGTGAAGGTAAACTGACCGTTAAAAAAGTGCAGTCGATAACTTTAAGCCTTCCACTTCAGGTAAAATTTAGCAGTGACAGGATTGATAACTTAAAAGTATACACGATTGCCGGTGTAAAGTTTGATTATGATATGGCTTCCAATGCTGGCAAAAAGAATGCAGATGACCTTATTAAATTAAATAAGCTCGACTATAGTGTTGAAGGAGGCATTGGCTTTCACATTTACTTTCCATTCTTTGTATTGTCTCCTGAGCTGAAAGTAAGCTGGGGGCTTTCTGATTTACATAGCCGCACCGCGTCATTGAAATATTCAAGCAATATTCAAAAGATCAATTCACGCATGATCTCTTTTTCGTTGACAGTAGAGTGATCATTATTTGCCACGTGAGAAGTGGAATGAAGTTGTAATGATTCTATTCGTAAAATAGAAAAACCCTGCAAGTTTTTAAAGCCTGCAGGGTTTGTATTTTTATTTATCACGTAAGAAAGTTGCCCATTGGTATGTGGTACACGGGAGTGACACAACAATGTTTAATCAGGGTTCAAAAGATTGTAAAAAAGGTATTGTCTCAATCTAAACAACCTTAACAAAAACCGCTGGATCATTCTTAATAATCATATTCCCTTTTCAAAATGTTGAGGCGAATGCCGGCGGTTATCAACGTAGTATTATTTGGTGTAGCCACATTTTCGATTTTATAATTGCGCTGTTGTGCGTACAAATCAAAGTATAAGTTTTCCCTTGCTTCGTAAGATAGATGCAGCATACCGTTAAAGCAGGTTGCCTTTCGTCCTCCGCCATTGGTATAACCGTAATCGCCCCTGCGGCTATTATTATCGAGGAACGGATTGCTGCCAAAATTCCTGCCATTCAAACTATCCAGTCCCTGGTTGTAATAAATGATCTTTGCATTGATATACCATTTGGGTGCAGGCTGGTAGCGCAAAATCCCAATAAATTCCTGGAAGTTAGCGCCTAGCGGATGAGCGAGTGGCTGATTGTAATGTGTGTAGTTGGACACCGACGTATAGTGCGAATAAGTGAATGGCCTTACCCTGTTGGACTCAAACTGCAGATCGAGGTTAGGAATACCAAACGCATCAAGGTATTTTGCTCCTAATTGTATGCCCCATTTGTTTGCCCACCAACCCGTGTTGGCCCGTATCTGGCTTAGTTTAAATTCATCTAATAAAAATTGCCCGTACAACTGTACCCTATGCGCCACATTTGCTTTGAAGTCAAATCCTGCAAGTGCATTATCGGGGCTACCGATAGTGCCTTCCACATGGCGATAGAAAATGATAGGGTTAAGGTATTGAAACTCGAAATGGTTTTTTCTGCCAAAAACAATGCCTTCAAACAAACCTACATTAAGCCATTTGGTAAGGTTGATACTTAAATGGTGCATGGCTGCGTACTTTTTATCCAGCAATGTGTCGCCGGTAACTTTATATTGGGGTTGCAGTTCCATAAACAAATTCTGGTAGTTAAATTTCCAAATTCTTGTATTGAGTTTAAGGAACAGGTAACTGTTGCTCCAATCGCTAAGGAATAAACTTCTGTAACCGTTACCAATAAAATTTTTATCAAAGCCAAACTGTATATCTATGTATTTGGCCGCATTGAAAGTGATATAGCCTCTTGCATCAAAATAATCAACTCCGGTGGTTTTAAAAGTTTTATAAAACCCTACGCCCTGCACTGCCCTAAAGTCACTTACTTTTTGTTGAAAGAATTTTGGCCCACGTTCCTGGTTATCCGTAATGCTTGTGAAGAAGCCAATCTTTTTTGAAATCATCCCTCTCGCATTGATTCCCCGGGTATTTAAATAAACCATATCATCATTGCCTTTTTCTTTTCCGGCATGCACCTGTAGTATCGGGTTAACAGCCAGGAAGAAATCTTTTTTGTTTACTTCAATGAGGTTCGTTTTGGTAAGATAAAAAGATTTAAGCACAGGTTTCCTGCTTGTAAAACTTTCGGTTGAGCCAGTTACCCATTCCGTGTTGTTCATCAAAAAACTGTTCATGTTGTATTCATCCACTTTGGTAAGCTTGAGATGGTTGTCCTCACTATCGCCCGGATTTGCTTTGTAAATGCTATCGAGGTATTCAGCTTGCTGCACTATATACTTTCGATTGAATGGCTTTAAGGTAGAAAAATTGAGGTTGGTGTTGGTCTGTTGTTTTATTTCCAACCGTTCTACAAAGTGATAACCCTTATCGCCCTGTGGGAGGTAAGTGGATTGCGCTGTTGCGAAAAACGGGCAAATAAAAACAACTAGTTTGAGGAAGCTTTTAATAATTTGCATTGTATTTGTTTGATTAACTTAACTCTTATATTTTCAGGTATGCAAAAATACATCTTTAAGAACATAGCAATGGTGAATGAAGGAAAAATAGAATATACCGATGTATTGATTAATGGGGAGCGAATAGAAAAAATCGGGCCGCATTTAAATGCAAAAGGAAGGGTAACAGAGATTCTGGGAGAAGGTAAACATTTGTTGCCTGGAGTAATTGATGACCAGGTGCATTTCAGGGAACCGGGCCTTACACATAAAGCAACTATTTATTCGGAAAGCAAGGCCGCAGTGGCAGGCGGTGTTACCAGTTTTATGGAGATGCCAAATACGCTGCCCAATGCGTTAACAATTAACCTGCTGGAAGAAAAATATTTCACAGCTTCTCAAACCTCGCTGGCTAATTATTCGTTTTTTATGGGGGTTAGCAATACCAATGCAGAAGAGGTATTGAAAGTGAATAAATTAAAAGAGATCATTTGCGGTGTAAAGATTTTTATGGGCGCCAGTACAGGCAATATGCTGGTAGATAACTATGGCACACTTGAAAAAATATTCAGAGAAAGCGAGCTACTGATCGCAACACATTGCGAGGATGAAAAGATTATTAAAGAAAATTATGAGCGGCTAAAAAATCAAAAAGGAGCTTTGTCTCCCCAAGACCATCCATTAATCAGGGATGATAATGCTTGTTACGAATGTTCTTTGGCAGCCATACAAATTGCAAAGAAATTTAATAGCCGCTTGCATATTTTACATATCAGTACTGAAAAAGAATTGCAGTTGTTCAGCAATATGTTGCCACTAAAGGATAAGAGAATAACAGCAGAAGTATGTGTACATCATTTACATTTTACTGCTGATGATTACGAACGCTTGGGGTATAAAATAAAATGCAATCCTGCAATAAAAGCACCCAACAATAAAGCCGCTTTGTGGCAGGCATTGCTGGATGATCGCCTGGACATTATTGCTACCGATCATGCTCCGCATTTATTAAGTGAAAAAGAGGGCGATTATGAACACGCACATGCAGGGCTTCCCCTTGTTCAGCATCCATTGTTGTTGATGCTTCATTATTATAAATTGAGCAAGATAAGCCTCGAAAAGATTGTAGAAAAAATGAGCCATGCGGTCGCCGACTGTTTTCAGTTGAAGGAAAGAGGTTACATCAGGGAGGGGTACTACGCTGACCTTGTAGTCGCTGACCTGCAGGGATTGACCACCGTTAGCAAAGAAAATATATTATACAAATGTGGGTGGAGCCCTTTGGAAGGCTTTACATTTCCGGCTATTATTGAAAAAACATTTGTAAACGGCCAAATGGTTTATGGAAACGGTGCATGGGATGAATCTGTGAAGGGACAAAGAATGAAGTTCGGGCCCCTCTAACTCTCAGGGAAGGAAAAGAACGGAGAGACATTTGATTGATGGCATTTCGTTGGCGAATAGGACAACAATGAAAATTGGAACTTTTGAAAAATGAATAAATATTCAATTAAAATACTATTCTTGAAACCCCTTTGTGGGGCAGGGGAGCTTTTTTATGGAAATAGATAAAACTACATTAACTGACCTGGCCATATTGAATGTAGAGGAAGAGTTTTCCATATTCAGTAAACTTAATCTTTGCCGAACAGTTGGTGGCCGTGATAAGTTGTATGAAAATTTTACCAGGCCACTTCATGATATTGAATCAATAAAGGGAATACAACAAACACTCCAACTAATACTGCAAAACCTGGAGCACTGGCCTGAGCAGATCAGCAATGGATCAGTGATGATGATTGAAAGATTTTACCTTGCTACCATCGATGATATTCCAGCCAATCCCTCTTCGTTTACTGCTTATAGTTACAAAATATTTCATCGCCCCGATTTTTCACTGGTAGCGTATTCCATAGGGCATAGTTTTGATTTTATAAAAGGCATGCAGTTTTTGATCAACCATTTCTTAACACCCGATGCACCTGCACCTTTACGAAAGTTGTTACTGTCTGCTCAACAGATCATCAATAAGGAACAATTCGGGGTTATAACCAATAATAAAAAAGCTGCAGACCTTACCATTGCACAGCAATTGCATTTAGGCAATTTTCTCAGGTATCATTACAAAAGGAATATGCTCGACCTGTTGAATATTTATTTTCAATTGGATGCATGGTATGGAATGGCGATGGCAGTAAATAAATATGGACTGCATTTTCCTGAGTTTATAGTAAGCGATGAACCATTATTAAATGCCAAAGGGCTTTATCATCTGTTGCTGCCGAAGCCTGTGGGATATGACCTTGTGCTACACCCTCAATGTAATTTCCTGTTTTTAACGGGTGCTAATATGGCGGGAAAAAGTACCTTTATTAAATCAGTGGGTACCGCGGTTTTCCTGGCTCATATAGGCATGGGCGTGCCTGCTGAAAACATGCAATTGAGCTTATTTGACGGGCTGCTGAGTAATATCAATGTAATGGATAACCTGCTGAAAGGAGAAAGTTATTTCTACAATGAAGTGCAACGGATCAAGTCAACTGTTTTCAAAATTTCAGATGGCAGAAAATGGCTGATTTTGATCGATGAATTGTTTAAAGGCACCAATGTAGAAGATGCTATGAAATGTTCCTCCACTGTAATAGAAGGATTATTGAAAATAAAAAACTCCCTTTTTATATTGTCTACCCATCTGTATGAAATTGGCGAAGGCTTAAAAAAATATCCAAACATCAGCTTTAATTATTTTGAAACAATTGTTACGGATGATCAGTTATTGTTCAATTATCAACTTAAGGAAGGCATTAGTAATGATCGGTTGGGCTACCTTATACTCAAAAACGAAGGCGTGGTTGAGATGCTTAGAAAGCTATAAACTATGTTCATGAATTAAGTCTTCATTCATCACTCTAAATTTTTAGCCCAGGTCTTATTTTAAAAAGCTTACGTCGATAAATGAATAAATTTTTCAGCATTCATCATGGCATGCAGAGCTAGGGTAAAAACTTTGTGTGCTGATCGAAACTTTCAAATTGTAAAAATGCCATGAGTAGAATCGTTACACATTAGCGAGTGATTGCGTACCGATCTTTGCTGCCAGAAGTTTTCTTGCCGCATTTATTTCGTCATCTGGAAACGCCTCTTTGGGAACAATAAAAAATGAACGTGTATTGAAATACAGGTGAAAAAAATGCGGGCTTTCCATCATGGTGCTAAATTCTTTCCAAGGCCAGCTTCTGCTCCCCCTTTCGTTTTCTATCGTAAATTCTTCTTTGCCAAAAGTGGCCTTAAATTTATCCCTGAAAGTGGCAGATTTTTTATAAATAGTTAAGGGCAGCAGGTACCAAAAGGCGATCATTAAACCGAACCATAATACCGAACTGACCAAAAAAGCAACCGGTGATATTTTTTTTACAAAGAATAAGGCGGCAGAAACAATGGCAAAAACATTTACCAATATCATCATCATTTTGATTTCACGCCTGCTAATAAAATGATACCGCAGCGCCTGTATTACTTTGCCTTTATTGTATGTAAAAAATTGCGACGTCATGGTGCAAATATACTGGATATTGGTATCTGGATATGAGTGATATTGCAATATAATGCAGATAATCAAGTTGAATTTCAAGGGATTCGTTTTACAGTTTTTTTCGGTGCCAGTATTAGTTCGAAGCAGGTTTAGGATGTTGTCGGCACGAGATCTTTTATATATTCACCAGATCGAAAAGACCAAAGACCAAGATCGGTTTTTTTATAATTTTAAAATATGCCTAAAACCCAACTTACTTACATTGGTTGCAGTAAAAACTCTTATTGTTGTTTAGTAAATATCCTTTTTTTAATGCTGCTTCTCGGCTCCTGTCAGCCGAAAACTGCAGAAAAAAATATAGCTCGATCCTTTTATTATTGGAAGTCAGTTGTCAAACCAAGTCCATTTGAATTGAGCCGGCTCGATTCACTAAACGTAAAGAATATTTACGTGAAGTTTTTTGATGTTGATTGGGATGCCGCATCCGGTCGGGCGGTGCCCGTGGCAAAATTGCTGGTTCAAGATAAGGTAATACTTGAAAAATACCACATTGTTCCCGCCGTTTTTATCGTCAATGATTGTATCCTTAAAATTGATTCTTTGCAAGCTATATCACTGGCCGGCAAAATCTATACATTGATAAATGATATCGCAAAATCAAACGGAATCAGCAGGGTGGATGAAATACAAATTGACTGCGACTGGACACAATCTACCGGCAAAAAATATTTTTCACTGCTTCAAACCATCAGGCAATTAAGTAAATGCAATATCTCGGCAACCATCCGTTTACACCAGGTAAAATATTTATCCAAAAGCGGGGTGCCACCGGTTGACCGGGGTCTGCTGATGTGCTATAATATGGGCAACCTAAAAAACCCTGATACGAAAAATTCAATTATTGAAAGCAGCGAGTTGATGAAATATACAGCCAATCTTTCTACCTATCCGCTACCATTGGATGTTGCGCTTCCTTTGTTTGAATGGAAAGTATTATTTCGCAATAATATATACAAAGGGCTAATAGAAGACCTCCCTGATAATGCCTTTACAAATGCGTTCGCAGTTAAAAATGGTTGGCGGATTGAAATTTTAAAAGATACTTTGTTGGCAGGTTACCACTTTGAAAAAGGAGATATGCTTCGCAATGAAAGAAGTGATATCAAAGAAGTGCTGGCCGCTGCAAATGAAATAAAAAAACACATAAAAAATTCACATTTCAGGGTTGCGCTCTACCACCTTGATTCTTTAACTTTAAACAAATTCACTACAAATGAACTGGAAAGTATTTATGGCGTTTTTCGTTAGCGCATTCCTGGTTTCTTTTCCCCAAAATATCATTGGCTGCGGTGACCGGACAGACCCTTACGATTATTATACTTCTTTTTTTCACCAGAACTTACCAGACGTGAATGGCTACAAACCATTTTATTATACAGGCCTGAATTTTTTATACCAGGATCAGGAGCCAGCTGAAGTAAGCGACTTGCTTGCAAAAGAATGGGCAGCCTATTGCGGCCAGCCGGTTACTACGCCTGATGCAAAAATATTTGTAAACAAATTTGCCCGAACAGATATCAATAACCTCTACACGCATATTGAGAAAAATCAACCGGCACCTATTCCTGATTCAGTACTACGGAATAAAATGACGGAGTGGTTTATACAGAGCAAGAACCTTGAAGCATTGGGATATTTATTGTATGCAAAACAGGTAGAGCCAAACGTGCTAGGCAACAGCGATTCGTGGGAACCGCTGGTACGGGACACCGGTAAAATGGCGAGGCTCATAAAAAATGGGCAACAATTATATGGAGCTGCTAAAAAGGATTTTTTCAAATTAAGGTACGCCTACCAACTGGTAAGGCTTGCTCATTATAGCGGCCATTATAATGATGCTGTCCGCTTTTATGATAATTATATTTCAGGCAATACCTGCAGTAGTTTATTGCAACCCCTTAGCCTTGCATTAAAAGCAGGAGCATTGTTCAAGTTGGGAAATACAACGGAGGCTGCTTATTTATTCAGCAAGGCTTTTAGTAATTCTATCGCCAAAAAAGTTTCCAATTACCTTGGCTTTAAATGGAGTATCAACGCTAAAATTTCAAGAGAATCCTACCTGGCATTTTGTAAAACAAGAGAAGAAAAAGCGGACATGCTTTCACTATTTGCAATGGGGAGTACAGATAATGAATTAGCTGCGATGAAAGCGATCTATCAATTAAACCCAGGCGGTGAGCAGCTTGAAGTATTGACCGTAAGGGAAATCAACAAAACAGAAGAACGGTTTTTTACCCCGGCCTTGCAAAAGCAAAAAGGAGGCAGTGTTTTTTATTATTGCTGGGGAAATGAAAATGCGGATAAAATGCTTACTGCAGAAGAAAAAGCAACAAAAGAACTGGCTGCTTTTTTGCATGAAGCAGCCAGCAATAAAAATATTAAGAACGCGGGTTTATTTGAAACCGGTGCGGCATACATCGCATATATGCTAAAGGATTATGTCACTGCTAAAAAATACCTTGCGTCTGCCCAAAAAATGGAGCTTACTCAAAAAATAAAAGATCAGTGGACTTTGACCAATATTCTGGTGTCAATTAATGAAACAAACCAAATCAATAGTGCTTTTGAGGAACAGTTATTACCATCGCTGCAATGGATAGAAACAAGGGTTAAAAACGAAAAAAAAGTTGAGTCGGATATCTTCGGGATCGCACAATGGACAAAAATATACCGTGACCTGATGAGTGAGATTTTAGCGAAACGTTATCACCAGCAGGGCGAATTTCACAAAGAGGCGTTGTGTGTAGGAGCGGCTGATATCATTGCATCGCCGGATACTGATTGGCAGTATACCAAGGGAGTCGATTTTATGAGAAATAATCTTGCAGTTAAAGAAGTGGAAAAGTTGTATGCATTAGTAACCAGTGATAAAAAAAGCAAATTTGAAACCTTTCTTATAAATCGTAATTCAATCAACCAATCCATTGTAAGTGATTTTGCCGGCACCACTTATTTGAGAAATTATGATTATGCCGATGCAGTCGAGTGGTTTAAAAAAACCAACAATAAAAAATTATTAACTATTAAAAAGAATCCATTCATTGACCTGGTGTATGACCAGGAAGAGCAGTTAAAATCTGAAGCAAAATTCAGTACCACCAAATTGGCTTTTTCGGAAAGCATGTTGCAATTAATGCAACAGTCCGCGGCTGATAAAATAAATGCTTCGAAAAATTATTATAAAATTGCCAATGCAATGTACAATATGACTTATTACGGCCACACCTGGGAACTGGTAGAATATGAGCGCAGCGGCAGTGATGGATATAGCATACCAAAAAATGCTACTAATTTTCAGAAAGAATATTATGGGTGTTTTTCGGCCCTAGCTTATTTTGAAAAAGCAATGAATGCCTCTGCTGATAAAAATTTCAAGGCTCGTTGTTTGTTTATGATGGCTAAATGCAGTCAAAAACAAATTCCGCGTCCTGTCTACAGCAACTTTAATTATAATTATGATCAACTTGAAAAAGCGGAAAAAATATATTCGTCAAAATTTAGAAACAACCGGTACTTTCCACAATTGACTGCAGATTATAGCAATACTGAGTTTTATAAGACAGCATATAATAGTTGCAGCTTTTTAAGGGATTTTGTGAAAAAGAACAAGTAAGAAGAGATTTCAATAACATCTTTACCTAATGGAAACCGATCAGCTCACCCTTATCCCTAGTTTTAAAAATATAGTGGTTAGGATAGTTAAATGGCCATAATTTTTTATTTTTGTAAGGAACCACAAACAATACAATACTTGTCTGCAATCGCTTATTACTTATCGCTTCCCTTTATTTATCTTTTATCGTTGTTGCCTTTTCCGGTGCTTTATGTATTATCCGATGGACTTTACCTGTTGATGTATTATGTTATAGGCTATAGAAAAAAGGTGGTAATGCAGAATCTAACAAATGCTTTTCCCGAAAAGACGCGGGCTGAAATAATGATTATTCAAAAGAAGTTTTACCGTTATTTCTGTGATGTTTTCCTTGAAATGTTTAAAACTCTTACGATTAGCCCAAAGGAAATGCTGAAACATTGTAGCCTTGATCCCCGGGCTGATAAACTTTTAAACCAACTCGCTGAGGAGAACAAAAGCATAATTATAGTAATGGGACATCAAGGCAACTGGGAGTGGGGAGCAAATGCGTTCAGTCTTACCTGTAAACACCAGCTATATGCTATCTATCATCCATTGACCAACAAATACTTTAACAGGCTTATTTGTAAAATGAGGGAAAGGTTTGGAACCAGGGTGATACCGATGCAGGATACTTTTAGGGAAATGATAAGAAACTGCAACGAATTGAATGCCACAACATTTATAGCAGATCAATCTCCTAACCCTGCCAAAGCGCATTGGATGAATTTTCTCAACCAGGATACCCCGGTGTTTTTAGGCACCGAAAAGATCGCTCAAAAGATCAAATATCCGATCGTATATGTTTCTGTAAAAATTTTAACAAGAGGTTATTACTCATTGATGGCTGAGTTACTGCAAAGCCCGCCATATACTGGTGCTGAGGGCAATATAACAGAAACACATACACGGAAATTGGAATCAGATATCATTGCACAACCCGAAACATGGCTCTGGACGCATAAAAGGTGGAAGCACAAACGAATTTAAGATTTAATGAATTACCTTAGCTCTTAAAAATTTGCAATGCTCCTGGGTAAAAACCTGATATTGGCTACGAAACCTTTTGCGAAAGAAATTAGAAGCAAAAGCTGGTTTCATACTATTTCCACACTTTCTTTACTGGTGTCGGCACTTACATGTACGTTAGTTTTACCCCACATTGTATTAAAATTGGCAAGCAGTATCATTGCTGGTTTATTGTTGATACGGATGTTTATCATTTATCACGATCATCAACACCATACCATTTTAACGAAGTCCACTACAGCAAATGTGATCATGACCATCTTCGGAATGTACATGCTTTCTCCTACCAGTATTTGGAAAAGATCACATGACCATCATCACAACCATAACTCCAAATTATTTAGTGCGAGTATCGGGTCTTACCCTATTGTTACAAGAAGAAAATACATGGAGATGACTTCCTTTCAAAAATTCACTTACCTCGCTATTCGTCATCCTGTCACCATCGCAATGGGATATTTTTCCATGTTTATTGTGGGTATGTGCCTGCGTTCGTTTATAAGCAATCCACGCAAACACTATGATTCACTGATTGCTCTGGTCTTACACATTTCAGTGGCCGTACTGTTATTTGTTTTTGTAGGGTGGCAGGCATGGTTCTTTATGTTCTTTTTACCTTTTTTAATAGCCTTTGGCATGGGCGCTTATTTATTTTATGCCCAGCACAATTTCCCCGGTGTTGAATTTTATGAAAATAAGAACTGGGTATATGAAAAAGCTGCATTGGAGTCATCTAGTTTTATGAAGATGAACCCTGTAATGGCTTGGTTCACCGGCAATATCGGCTATCATCATATCCACCACCTCAATGCTAAAATACCCTTCTATCGCTTGCCCGAAGTAATGAATCATTTTGCTGAATTGCAGAATTGCAAAACAACTTCGCTCTCGCCGAAAGCGATGAGTGCCTGCTTTAAATTAAAAGTATGGGACCAGGAAAGCAACCAAATGATTGGAGTAAAAGCCTTGAAAAATGCATAATTTGCCGCTTTAATTTTCCACTTGAACTGTGTGCCATCACCATTTTAACCAATACTTAAAAAAATTGTAATGCAATTTACCGCCACGCAAATAGCAGGCCTGCTCAATGGCCACGTAGAAGGAGATGCCAATGTGAGTGTTACTAAATTATCTAAAATTGAAGAAGGCGCTCCAGGTTCTATTTCCTTCCTTTCCAACTCACTTTATACGCAATACCTTTATGGTACGCAGGCATCGGTAGTTATTATAAAAAAAGATTTTGTTTTAACTGCACCCGTTACTACCACATTGATAAGGGTTGATAGCCCGGAAGTTGCCTTTACGAGGTTATTGGAAATGTACAACGAGGTAAAGCTTAATAAAAAAGGTATTTCCAAAATGTCTTTTATTGCGGATACTGCCACTGTCGGAACTGATATTTATGCCGGGGAATTTTCCTTTGTTGGCGAAAATGCAACCATTGGAAATAACGTGAAAATATACCCGCAGGTATACATTGGTGATAACGCCGTAATCGGTGATAACACCACTCTTTTTGCGGGCGTTAAAATTTATTCTGAAACCAATATTGGTAAAAACTGTATCATTCATTCAGGCACCGTTATCGGCAGTGATGGGTTTGGGTTTAATCCACAGGATGGCCATAAGAAAGTGCCCCAGATAGGCAATGTGATAATTGAGGATGATGTTGAAATAGGCGCTAATTGTGCCATCGACAGGGCTACGCTGGGTTCTACCATTTTGCGTAAAGGGGTAAAGTTTGATAACCTTATTCATATTGCGCATAATGTAGAAGTGGGCGAGCATACTTATTTTGCTGCACACGGCGTAGTGGCCGGCTCTACAAAAATTGGGAAGAATTGCATGTTCAGCGGACAGGTCGGTATTGTGGGTCATTTGAATGTGGCTGATAATACCATTGTTACCGCACAGTCAGGTATCTCAAAAAATACAAAATCAGGTGAAATACTAATGGGTTCTCCAGCTTTTGACGCAGGAAAATATCGTAAAGCATATATTCATTTCCGCAACCTTGATTCACTGGTACAAAGAGTGGATAAAATCGAAAAGATTCAGAAAGCAATTGACTTAAAAGAGAGTTAGTTAATGTAAGAGAGGGTTTAAGGTTTAAGGTTGATGGTTTGTTTAAGGTTGAGGAGGCCTTTTCAATCTCTGTGAACTCAATTTTATACCAATGATATTGTGCCGATGGATTGAGCATTTCTGTTTCTTTGCGACCTTTGTATAGTATGGATCAAAATAATTCTTCAAATGCTCAACCCGGCCCGGCGGGTAGCATAACCAACCGACAGTTATTTCTTGCTCATGTAGGCCAGACATCTCCTTCCCCTTTAGCGCTGGAAATAGTAAAAGCCAGCGCCAGCACTTTGTGGGACATCAACGGAAAATCATACATTGACCTGATTGCAGGCATCAGCGTTTGCAACGTAGGGCATTGTCATCCAAAAGTAATTGAAGCAATTAAAAAGCAGTTGGATGATTACATGCACATTATGGTGTATGGCGAACTGGTTGAAAGTCCGCAGGTGGCTTATGCAAAAAAGTTGACGGCACATTTACCGCCATCGCTCAATGCTGTCTTTTATACGGCCAGTGGCAGCGAAGCAACTGAAGGCGCCATGAAACTTTCCAAACGGTATACCGGCAGAACACAAATAATTTCCTTCAAAAATTCATATCACGGCAGCACACAGGGAGCATTGAGCATTATGGGTGACGAATATTGGCGCAATGCCTTTAGGCCCTTATTGCCAGGTACCATGCAGTTGAATTACAATTCTTTTGAAGACCTGGCAAGGATTACTGAACGCACAGCGTGTGTAATTGCGGAAACCGTGCAGGCGGAAGCTGGTGTGCTGGTGCCACAAAATGGCTGGCTCGCAGCCTTGCGTAAACGCTGTACGCAAACAGGTACGTTGCTCGTGTTAGATGAAATACAATGTGGCTTTGGGCGAAATGGAACACTATGGGCATTCAGCCAATTTGATATTGTACCGGACATTCTTTTGTTAGGCAAGGCCCTCGGTGGCGGTATGCCCTTGGGTGCATTTATTTCCGACAAAAAGATAATGGATTCATTTACCCATAACCCTGTACTCGGGCATATCAATACGTTTGGCGGCCACCCAGTCTGCTGTGCTGCCGGACTTGCAGCATTCAACGTTTTACTGGAGGAAAATTTGATTGATAGTGTAAAGGAAAAAGAAAAACTTTTCCGGTCACTATTGGGTCACCCTAAAATACAGTCGGTTAATAGTTGCGGCCTTATGATCGCTGTTAACCTTGGAAGTTTTGATGCAAATAAAAAGATCATCGATGCCCTGATTGAACGGGGTATTTTTACCGATTGGTTTTTATTTGCTGCCGGTTCATTACGCATTGCTCCGCCATTGGTGATAACCCATGATGAAATAAGAATGGCATGTAAGATTATCAACGATGTATTAAATGAGTAGTCATCCCCACGCTGGTAAAATCAATCCTTTAAAATTTATTACCCCTTTCTCTTTGGTTGGTAAAATATTCTTGACAATACCAGATTAATCTTATTACTTTGTGTTTCAAAGTACTTTTTTATGACTCCTCAACAACAACCATTGGACGACCTTCAGCACATTAAACGCATGATGGAACGCAGCAGCCGGTTTATCAGCTTAAGTGGATTTAGTGGAATTGCTGCAGGATTGTGTGCACTGGCAGGGGCCTGGTTTGCCAATAGAAAAATACACTGCTGGGTAAAAGGTGACTGCACCATCGACGGCTTAATTGATATGGGTGGCATAAAACTACTCAACGATTTATTGTGGATTGCCACCCTCACTTTTATTGGTGCATTTGTGTCTGCTTTCTTTTTTACCTACCTGAGAAGCAAAAAAAATAACACGCCGATGTGGGGCAATGCTACCATACGATTGTTTTGGAACACAGTTATTCCAATAGTCGTGGGTGCCATTTTTCTCATCCGCATGATGCAGTTGGGAGAATATGAACTGATAGCACCGGGCTGTTTAATATTTTATGGGTTGGCTTTGGTAAATGCAAGTAAATACACTTTGGGAGAAATACGTTATTTGGGATATGGCCAATTAGCGCTTGGTATTATGAACCTTTGGAACATTGGCTATGGCCTGCATTTTTGGGCAATGGGCTTTGGGGTACTACACATCATTTATGGAGTATGGATGTGGTATAAATATGAAAAAAATAATTAGGCTTACATAGCAGCAATAGTATAGTAACAATGAACCCGATTAAAGACTTAAATAAGATTTTTGACAGCCGTATTCGCCTGGGCATCATGAGTGCTTTGATGGTAAATGCGGAAGTAAACTTTAATGAATTGAAAGAACTGCTTGACATAACTGATGGAAACCTGGCCAGCCACCTTAAAACCCTGGAGGACTCAGGAACTATTAAAGTACAAAAAGGCTTTATTGGGAAAAAAACGAATACTACTTATTCAGTCACCAAGACAGGGGACAAAGCGTTTAAGGTGCATATTGCAGCGCTCGAAGCAATGATCAAATCAACCAAATAATTTTTTTTTGCACCAACACTTTGAAAAACAAAGTACTTTTAATATGATCAACTTTATAAAATTAACGATCGCATGCTTTACTATTTGGGTATCGACAGCTTTGTTGAATGCATTGATGGCGGGCACCTGGCTGGCAGTGTATTCCAATGAGTATGATCCATGGATTCAGGCATTTGCAATCGTTTTTGGTTGCACTTTAATTTTTTCTGTTCCCGCCATGTTTATTTTTTGGCTTGTGCTATTGTCCGCAAGGCATAACCCATTGCTCTTTCGCTTGTTGCTAAAAACTGGTTTTATCGTTTCCTCCCTTTCATCTCTGTTACTATTTAAGCTTCACATGGATGAAGTGCAGGGACAACAACTTTTCCTCATTTTGTTCATCGTCATTTCCTCTATTTCCTCCATCATGCTTCACCATCAACCGCTTAAATCTATTATAAAAAATAAAAATCAAGGCCGTGCATAATTTAATCATTAAGGTCCGCTCCAAATTGCTGGTATTTTTAACCCACAACATGGCGCTGCCCATCCTTCGGCTAATTCGTTCGCCTCAAAAATTTCAGTATACCAAAGCTGCCTTGCATGACCTGCCGGAAGGTACGCTTGGCAAAGAACTGGTTAACATGCTTGATAAGAAAAACCTGCAGTTGCTTCCTTATTATGCAAAGCATGATATCAAACACATTTTGTTGCAATACGATACCACGGATGAAGGCGAAGTCTGTTTGCAATGTTTTATGCTGGGCAATAAACATCTTTCATTTCCGGTGGTAGCTACAGTTATATATGGCGTGTTTACAATGCCTGAGTATTGGAGCAAATTTGGGAAAGCTTACCATCGTGGGGCAGGCTGCCAACCGATAGCAGGGTGGCAATGGTTTACCCTGCTCGATCAACCGGTTCAATCACTGATTAAAAAAATTAACGATAAATGAAATCACTTCTTCTTATGCTAAAAAATGCAGGCTATTGTATCCAGTTAATATGCAATCAATTATTTATAAAAATTAAAAGCTAACCCTATGAGTACAGCATCTTTAAAAATTTCCCTTGTAACGGCAGGCGCTGTGTTATTCAACCTTATTTTCTGGCAGGAAAAATTTGCGCTCAACTCGCTTTTGTTTGACGCATTTGTTTTGTGGTCCGTCTTTTATCTGTACCCTGGTGCCTTTGCTAAACCAGTTATGAAATGGTTGTGCGGTGCACATATTATTACAGTGGCAGCGGTTTTAATCCAAAACACTTTATTGAGTAAACTGGCATTTAGCACCACGCTTTTACTGGTAATTGCCTTTACCCAATATCGTCATCGTTCCGTATTGTATGCTGCAGCATCCGCCGGGATGAATTATCTCCTCATGATTCCTTCTTTCTTTTCCAATATCAAATTATTGAAGGGTACCCGTTTTAATTTAAATAGATTAAAAAAATCAATCCGTTTTTTAGTGATCCCTATGATACTTGTTTGTGTGTTTTTCATGTTGTACAATTTTGCCAATGCAATTTTTAAAAACCTGGTAAATGATGTTAGCCTTGCAGTACAACATTTTTTCGGCGATTTTTTTTCATGGCTTAGCTGGCAGCGGCTTGGATTTTTATTATGTGGTTTGGTTGTTACGGGTGGCTTGTTATTAAAAAGCAGTGTTTCCTATTTTTCTGAAGCTGATGCCAGGAAAGGAAATGATTTATGGAGAAAAAAGAATAATCTTATAAAATGGAAACAATCCAGTTGGTTTGATTTGCTTTCTTTATTGATGGGTAAATTTGCCAGTGGTGCCATGGCTTTACGCAACGAACACAGAACAGCCGTTATCAGTTTAATTTTATTGAATGCACTATTGCTTTGCATTAATTGTGTTGATATAATTTATGTGTGGTTTGGATTTACCTACCATAGTGAAGTAAGCCAGAGCGGGTATGTGCATGAGGGAACCGGTCTGCTGATATTTTCAATTCTGCTTGCTATGATAGTATTGCTTTTCTTCTTTAGAGGCAATCTGAATTTTTACCAACGAAACAAATGGCTTCGCCTGGGCGCCTATGCATGGCTGTTACAAAATGCTGTACTGGTTGTATCCGTTTTGTTTAGGGACTATTATTACATTGCACATTTCGGATTGGCATATAAACGTATTGGGGTGTTAGTGTTCCTTGCATTAGTATTGGCCGGCCTGGTCACAGTTTTCATTAAAGTATATCAACGTAAAACGGTGTATTATTTGCTAAGGGTAAATGCGTGGTTTGCTATCATAATAATGGTGGCAGCGTCGTGCATACATTGGGATGAAACTATTGCCCGTTATAACCTTGCGAGAAAGGATGGTATTGTTGTGGATGTGAAATTCCTTCTTTCGCTGTCTGATAAAGTTTTACCGGTAATAGAGAAAAATATAGAAGTGTTGGATAGAAGAGACACTGCTAATATTGATGGGGAAGGCAAATATCTTTATAGGTCATCCCTTACGTACCGGCAGATTTTTGAGAACCGCAAAGAAGAATTTTCTGCTGCCCAAAAACAATGGACCTGGCTTTCCTGGAACATGGCTGATGACTATGTAAGAAGAGAACTTAGCAAAAAGACATCCACTTCATCCGTTCATTAAGCAATGGACAGCATCTCAGGGGTTCAATATATTGTAACTTTAATTTCATTTTTTTGCTATTGTATTGGGCAGGCAAATGAATGGATAAAAAATCCCCGATAGATATCAAGTTTAATTTACTGGTAAACTGTTATTATGAAGCTGATAAAGTCTTTTGTTTTTGCATGGCAGGGTTTGCAATTCTCTTTTCGCACCCAATTAAATTTCCGGATTCATTTATTAACATTACTGGTCACAATATTTGCTGGATTTATTTTCAGGATCAGCAGTACAGAATGGCTATTTATTATTGTTTGTGCAATGCTGGTGTTAGTGCTCGAATTAATAAACACCTGCATCGAGCTTTTGTGTGACATCATAACAAAGGATATTCATCCTGTAATAAAAATTATAAAAGATGTTTCGGCTGCTGCAGTATTAGTAGCTGCATCTGGAAGTGTAATAACGGGCATTATTATTTTTTTGCCTAAGATCTTTAACCTGTTTTAAACTTTAATCAATGAAATTATCTGGCTTTCAAAAATTACTGATTGCATTTATGGCCTTCATTACAGCGATGATTCTTTGCAGAATTTTATATTCAGGCAGCATCCGTTTTATATTTCTACTGTGGAATTTATTTTTAGCATGGATACCGTTCCAGGTCAGTTTATACCTTCCGCTGGAAAAGCCTGCAAATAAGCCACATGCTTATTTTTTATTAGCATTATGGTTATTGTTTTTTCCCAATGCACTGTATATTATCACCGACCTTATTCATCTTGAAACCAAGGCCAATGTACCTGTTTGGTATGATGCTATCCTGTTATTTACTTCAGCAATCGCGGGCTTAATGATGGCCTTTGCATCATTGTATAAAGTAGAATTATTTTTTAATAAACACGTTGGCCCAAAAGCCTCAGCAAAACTGATCGTTGGATGTTTATTCCTGGGATCTTTTGGAGTATACCTGGGCCGGTTTCTGCGTTGGAATAGCTGGGATATTATTTCCAATCCCTGGCAATTGGCAAGCCAAATCGGCGTTCGGTTTTGGTTCCCCATTGAGCATTATCGTACCTGGTCCATTACGTTGCTCTTTACCTGCTTATTCAGCCTTTTATATTTTGCCGTAAAAAAAATTGATATGTATAAGAGCGGACTAGAAAAGGATGTCTCATAGTAATCGCTGTGCTTATACGCCAGATACAAAATATTTTGTTTTAATTAGCTTCTTCAAAATGCAAGCCTCGACAAATAAACCAAACTATTTTTTAAAGCAATAATTATTACTCACTTTTGCATAGCAACTAAAATTATCTCACGTTCCTATCCAATAGAAAGGAAAGGCTAAAATTCATCGACTAACAAGTGACAGGAGTATTCAAAGCCAATAATCCCTACAATACTTTTTTGTTATTGATATACGGGTTGTTGCTTAAGTTGCCGATGTTTATCCGCGGGGATGTGCCCTTGCCGCATCAGACAGATGGGTTCCTTTTTAAAGCGCTGTTATTTCAACTTTCGGGTGTTGGCAAAAACCTGCCAATAATCTATCCATTCATTACCTTTTTACTCTTATTTATCCAGGCAATTACTTTAAACACGATGGTTAACGACCAGCGGCTGATGTTAAAGTCTAATTACCTAACGGCCATGGCTTATATATTAATTAGTTCTTTGTTTGCAGAATGGAATATTTTATCGGCGCCACTCATTATTAATACTTTCCTGATATGGGTGTGGAGCAGCATGAGCAAGCTGAACAATGATCATAATCCAAAAACTTCTCTTTTTAATATTGGTATTGCCATCGGCCTTTCTTCTTTTTTTTATTTCCCTTCTCTTGCCTTCGCTGCCCTCATTGTTTTTGGATTACTGATTACAAGAGCATTCAGAGCATCTGAATGGATAGTGGCGCTGTTGGGAATTGTTACTCCTTACTATTTCTTATTAGCATATGTATTTTTAACCGACAAATGGCAAGGTTATCGTTTCCCTGGCGTTGACGTCACCTTTCCACACTTTGATGAATCACGATGGGCATTGATTGCTCTCATCATGGTATCATTCATCTGTACAGTCGGGCTGTTTTTTATACAGCAAAATATTCGCCGGCAATTGGTGCAGGCACGTAAAAGCTGGAACCTTATTTTTTTATACCTCGTAATCGCCTTGTTTATTCCTTTTATCAATGCGTCACATTCTTTCGTTTATTGGATTTTATGTGCCGTGCCCATAGCCGTAATTGCGGCAGCCGGATTTTTATATCCAACAAAAAAATGGTTCCCGCTGGTTTTACATTGGCTAATCGTAGCCTTTGTAATCGCATTCAGCTACTTCGCAAAATAATTACAATGGTATTTGTACTTTTGCAAAATAAAATATAGCACTAATTAGTACAGTGCTTTTTAACTCGTGTAATAATAACCAGTAATATGAAATTTGGCGTTGTAATTTTTCCAGGTAGTAACTGCGACAGGGATGTAATAGAAGCCCTTCGGACTGATTTAAAACAAGAGGTGATCGAACTATGGCACAAAGACAAGGACCTCAGTATGTTTTCGATTGATGATTGTATAGTGTTGCCCGGTGGCTTTAGTTATGGAGACTATCTGAGGTGCGGCGCTATCGCTAAATTTAGCCCGATGATGCAAAGCGTTATAGAGTTTGCCAATAAGGGCGGCAAGGTTTTGGGGATTTGTAACGGGTTTCAAATTTTATGCGAAAGCGGCTTGCTGCCAGGGGTTTTATTGCGCAACAGCCACCAGCAGTTTGTTTGTAAAAATGTATATATAAAAGAAGCGGCCGCCGATAGTTGTGAAGCTCTAAAAGTACCGGTGGCTCATGGAGAAGGAAGGTATTTTGCAGATGAAAAAACATTGGAAGAACTGGAATTGCACCGGCAAATAATTTATCGTTATTGTGATGAAAAGTGTACAGTAAATGCACAAAGCAATCCAAACGGGGCCCTTCACAATATTGCCGGTATCTGTAACAGGCAACGAAATGTGTATGGTATGATGCCGCATCCCGAAAGAGCATGTAATACTGCTTTAGGCAATGAAGATGGCAAAAAGGTGTTTGCTCACTTGTTTCAGCTAAACTAATGTTAAATGACCGTACAGGTTGATAGCCGGCAGTTCTTTAGGACCCTCGTTTGTAACTTTGCGCTAAATGATAAATGAATATGAAGAAGTTAGTTTTTATTATTGCAATGATATTGTTTTTAGGTGTAGCAAATGCACAACAGAAAATAACCTGGTCTTATTCAGCTAAGAAATTAGCCAATAATAAATATGAGCTTCATATTATAGCAACTCCTCCCACAGGATGGCATATTTATTCACAGTTAACACCAGAAGGAGGGCCGGTTCCCACCACTTTCACATTTAATAAAAATGCATTGCTTTCCCTTCAAGGTAAAGTAAACGAGAAAGGAAAAGTGATCACTTATTTTGATAAGAATTTTAAAGTGGATGTAAAATATTTTGAAGGTAAAGCAGATTTCGTGCAACTGGTTACAGTAAAAGGAAATATAAAAACCAACATAAGCGGCGAGGTCGAATCTATGATTTGTAATGACAGGGTTTGTATGCCGCCGACCACTGAAAAGTTTAATATCGCATTGAATTAAATTGGTAATTTGAAAAATGATAAATTTTAAGCTGCTTTTTTTATCTCTAACACTATTTTTTTTTACTAATATTTCAACTGCACAGGTTAAACAGCCTGTGCAGTTTGTTTTTGAAAAACAGTATACGGGGAACGGTGAATTTATTTTAAAAGTAAAAGCTACGCCCGCTGCAGGAGTTCAGTTGTTCTCCATAAAGAAAATATCTGAGGAGTTGCCGTTAAATACTAGTTTTAATTTTGATTCTTCGATTAAAAAATATTTAAAGGATAGCATAATCGAAACCGGACAGGTGAAAACAGCTCCCGATCCGGCGCTTGATAATTTGGCCACCATGTTTTATACGGATTCAGTAGCATGGCAACAAAAAGTGAAATTAGCCCCCGGCGATAGCATCCGTATAAAGGGCAGCATCAATTACTATTATAAAAGAGGGGAAAGCATTGAATCAGGTAAGGAGCCTTTATCGATGCAATTCCAGTATAAAAAAGATGAGCCTAAAGAGCTTGTAGCAAACAGTTCAGGTAGTTTGCAGGCTAAGTCTTTATGGGCCTTGTTAGCGGCAGGGATATTTGCTGGTTTAATAGGATTTTTAACTCCCTGCGTTTATGCATTGGTTCCTATCACCATCAGTTTTTTTACAAAAAAAAGCAAGACAAAATCGCAGGGCAAAAGAAATGCTTTATTTTATTCAATTTCGATCATTCTGATCTATACACTGGTAGGAGCTTTAGTAGCCACAGTGCTGCCAAAAAATGCACTGAATAATTTATCTACCAACTGGATATTTAATATTTTTCTTTTCCTGCTGTTTATCATTTTCGGTGCATCTTTTTTAGGAGCGTTCGAAATTAACCTGCCCAGTTCATGGTCAAATAAAATTGATAGTAAAGCAGGCGTCGGCAGTTATTCAGGGATCTTTTTTATGGCACTCACACTGGTGATCGTGTCATTTAGTTGTACAGGTAATTTTGTTGCTTCATTGTTAGGATTGTCTACGGCTGCGGGAAAAATAGCGCCCGTTATAGGCATGTTCGGGTTTGGCTTTGGCCTTGCACTACCCTTTGCGGTTTTCGCCTTTTTTCCGTCCATGCTAAGTTCCCTTGGTAAAAGCGGTGGCTGGCAAAATGCCTTAAAAGTAGTTCTGGGATTTTTAGAATTGGCCCTTGCGCTTAAGTTCCTAAGCAATGCTGATCTGGATAAGGGTTGGAGGATACTGGACAGGGAGGTTTTTATTGTATTATGGGTTGTGATCTTCGTGTTACTGGGCATGTATTTGTTGGGAAAAATCCTTTTTAAAAATGATAGCGAGCGGCCTAAAAATGATTTCGGGATTGAATTTGTTTCAGTGCCAAGATTGTTCCTGGCAATTATATCTTTTTCTTTTGCTCTTTATCTTGTGCCGGGCCTTTGGGGTG
The DNA here is from genome assembly GCA_039922375.1 of Ferruginibacter sp. Classification (GTDB taxonomy): domain Bacteria; phylum Bacteroidota; class Bacteroidia; order Chitinophagales; family Chitinophagaceae; genus Ferruginibacter. The sequence continues at coordinate 16,218 of JBDSAA010000005.1, read as the reverse complement.
CTCCCCTAAAAGCAGTTTCTGCGTTTGTTCCTCCCATGGGTACACAGGATTTTAACGTGATGGGTAACAATAATACTTTGCCAAATAATACAAACAAGGAAGACAATAAAAGCAGCCTCTCAAAGCCACCTCAAAAATATGTAGCTCAGTTAAAAAAGTATGAACCCGGCGCAGCCATCAATAACCAGCTTGTTATTTATTACGATTATGATGAGGCACTGGCAGCATCAAGGGCGTTGGATAAACCAGTAATGCTTGACTTTACAGGCATTCAGTGTGTAAACTGCCGTGAGTTTGAATCAAAAATATGGATAGACCCCGAAGTGGGGCGGCTAATGAAGAATGATTTTGTGGTGGCCTCTTTATTTACGGATTATAATGCTGAATTACCTGATGAGGAAAAGAAATTCTCACCGTTGCTTAATGCCAGGATTGAAACTGTAGGTGACAAATATGAAGACCTGCAGCAATATTTAATAAAGGCATCCGGTCAACCAAATTATGTATTTGTAGACGATGAGGGTAAACTCATTATTGACGGTGGATATGGATATGACGCAACCAAAGGACCAAAAGAATTTATTGCGCATTTGGAAAAGGTAAAGGAATTGTATAAAAATAAATATTAATAGGCCTTTTCAACCCAACCCGCCTCGATTTTTATTGCTATGATTTAATCTTCCACTTCATATTTGATCTTCTGTATGGGCAAAAAAAAGCCCTTCGATCAAGAAGGGCTTAATAAAAATAGGTAAAATTTTATAATGCAATTTCCTTTTCTGTCATCATTTTGCGAATATTGATCAAGCCATACCTCATACGGCCAAGGGCTGTATTGATGCTGCACTTGGTAAGATCAGCAATTTCTTTAAAACTAAGATCCGCATAATGCCGAAGTATGATTACTTCACGCTGGTCATCAGGCAGCATATCTATCATCTTTCTCACTCTCTCATGACTTTGAGTTTGCATCAAACGTGCTTCTACATTGGGTTCAGAAAAAGTTAACACTTCAAAAATGTCACGATCATCACTGGTTTTAATTAAAGGGCTGCGTTTAACCCTTCTAAAATGATCAACACACATATTGTGTGCGATGCGCATGGCCCATGGTAAAAACTTTCCCTCTTCTTTATACCGACCGCCTTTTAACGTGTCAATAATACGGATAAATACATCCTGGAAAAGATCCTCTGCCATGTACTTGTCTTTTACCAGCAAGTAAATGGAAGTGTAAATTTTGTCTTTGTAACGGGTTACTAAAGTTGTGAGAGCGTCGGTGTTTCCATCTATGTACAGATGCACCAATTGTTGGTCGGTTTGATTAACAAGGCATTTCATAAACTTCTACAGTTTTTGTTGGTTTAGGACTTTTGTTTGAACCAATAAGGGGAATTTAGCGTAGAAGTCTATTGTAGATAGGCAACGTGGCTTTTCACTTTAATGGATGTTGGAACTGTGAAAATATGATTTAAATTCAAAATGCCAAATTATTTTTAACTATTTTTTTGGCGGCTTGTTACAATAAAAATAATCTATCTGCCGGATGAAAATATTTGGCGGACGGATTTTAGGAAGATTTTCACAATTAATACAGAAGCAAAGGCAAGGCATTACTTTTGCCAAACAAAATGATGGCAACAAAAATTAAGACCAATAAAAGCAACAAAATTCCGTTGCCCATGGCAGACGGTATCTTTATAAAAGGAGCGAGAACACACAATTTAAAAAATGTAACTGTTACCATACCACGAAATAAATTGGTAGTGGTAACAGGTGTGTCTGGATCTGGTAAATCATCCCTCACCATAGATACTTTATTTGCAGAAGGACAGCGTCGGTATGCAGAAAGTTTGAGTAGTTATGCACGGCAGTTCATGCAACGTATGAATAAACCGGATGTAGATTTTATTAAAGGTTTATGTCCGGCGATAGCCATAGAGCAGAAGGTCATTACCCGTACACCCCGGAGCACTGTTGGAAGCATGACGGAAATATTTGATTATCTAAGGCTCTTATTTGCCCGGGCAGGCAAAACAATTTCACCCATTAGTGGAAGAGAAGTAAAAAAAGATGATGTAGCTGACGTGGTAAAAGCTATTGATAGTTTAATGACCGGTGATAAAGTTTTGATACTGGTGACTTTTAAACTCCATGCCAACAGGGATATAAAAGAAGAATTAAATATTTTAATTCAAAAAGGCTTTTCACGTATTTACAGTAACAATGAAATCCTGCGAATTGAAGAAGTTTTGGAGGATGATACGCTCATTAAAAAGCTGGCACCTTCAAAGAATAAAGCGGGCACATATCTTTTAGTGGACCGCCTTGTGGTGAAAGAATTTGATGAGGATGATAAACACCGTATCAGCGATTCTGTAGGGACCGCTTTTTACGAGGGTGAAGGTGAATTAGTGATAGAGATAAATGGCGATAAATTGATCCCGTTCAGTAATAAATTTGAATTGGATGGCATCCAGTTTGAAGAACCCGTACCCAATTTATTTTCATTTAATAATCCTTTTGGCGCATGCCCTACCTGCGAAGGCTTTAGCCTTGTATTGGGCATCGATTCCGACCTCGTAATTCCTAATAAGCAGCTGAGTGTATATGAAGGTGCGGTAGCACCGTGGAAAGGAGAGAAGCTTGGGCTTTGGAAAGAAAATTTCGTAAGAGCTGCCAAGCGTTTCAATTTTCCTGTACATAAACCAATTATTGATTTAACCGAGGAGCAGTTACAGGTTTTATGGGAAGGGAATTCTTATGTTAACGGGATCAATGATTTTTTTAAAGAGGTTGAACAAAACTTATACAAAGTTCAATACAGGGTTTTATTGAGCCGTTACCGTGGCCGTACCTTATGCCCCGATTGCAAAGGCTACCGTTTGCGTAAGGAAGCTTTGTATGTAAAAATTGCTGATAAGCAGATTGGCCATTTGTGTGCGATGCCGGTGAAAGATCTGAAGGATTGGTTTGATCAGTTGCAGTTGAGTGAATACCAGGAACAGGTATCAAAAAGAATTTTAATTGAAATCCATCACCGCATAAAAACGTTGATGGATGTGGGACTGGGATACCTCACATTAAACCGTCTTGCCAATTCTTTAAGCGGCGGTGAAAGCCAGCGTATTCAACTAACCCGAAGCCTTGGCAGCAATCTCACTAATTCCTTGTACATATTGGACGAACCTTCTATTGGCTTACACAGCAGGGATACGGTAAGATTGATCAGGGTATTAAAAGAACTCAGGGATTTGGGCAATACGGTGGTAGTAGTGGAGCATGATGAAATGATGATGAGAGAGGCAGACTATATTATTGACATGGGGCCGTTGGCAAGCCACCTGGGCGGGGAAGTAGTGGCAGAAGGAAATCACGATGAATTGATAGCAGATGAAAAAAGCCTGACGGGAAAGTATTTGAAGGGTACATTCAAAATAGAACCGCCTAAACAATTACGCAAATGGAATAGCAGCATAACAGTAGAAGGAGCCCGGCAGAACAACCTTAAAAATATAACTGTTGAGTTTCCATTGAATGTTTTTTGCGTAGTGAGTGGCGTGAGTGGCAGTGGTAAAACAACACTGGTAAAACAAATTTTGTATCCTGCTTTGCAAAAGATCAAAGGCGAAGGGGTTGAGAAAGCAGGTATGCATCGTGCCATTAATGGAGATATAAATTCCTTGTCTCAAATTGAAATGGTCGACCAGAATCCGATCGGCAAATCTTCCCGCAGCAATCCGGTTACCTACATAAAAGCTTATGACGAGATCAGGGATATGTATAGCAAACAACCCTTGAGTAAAATGAGGGGTTTTCAGCCAAAGCATTTTTCGTTTAATGTAGACGGTGGCAGGTGCGACGCATGTAAAGGAGAAGGGGAACAAATTGTAGAAATGCAGTTTTTAGCCGATGTACACCTGACCTGTGAAATATGTGGAGGTAAGAGATTTAAAGAAGAAGTGCTGGAGGTGGAATATAAAGGAAAGAATATTTATGAAGTACTGGATATGAGTGTAGATGATGCCCTTGTTTTTTTTGCGGAGGAACCTGATGTGGCAAAAAAAATACAGCCTTTAAGTGATGTGGGGTTGGGGTATGTCAAGCTCGGCCAGTCGAGCAATACATTATCCGGAGGGGAGGCACAAAGAGTTAAGCTTGCTTCATTCCTGGGTAAAGGGCGCTCACAGGGAAATATCCTTTTCATATTTGATGAGCCTACTACCGGGCTTCATTTTCATGATATAAAAAAATTACTTACCTCTTTCAATGCATTGATAGAACAGGGGCATACCATCCTGGTAATAGAACACAATACAGATGTGATTAAAAGTGCTGACTGGGTTATTGATCTTGGTCCGGAAGCGGGAGATGCGGGTGGCAACCTGGTGTTTGCAGGAAAGCCATCTGATTTAAAAAGTTGTAAGGAAAGTTATACGGGCAAATTTTTGTAAGCGTTTGTATTAAAATTATTCAAAAACTTTTACTAGGAAAGCGTTGAGCAAAAAGCAGGCTATACTACCTCAGCCTGTTACTATCCTTTATCAATTTTTGGTCTTTGTTAATTCCAACGGCAGCAAACATTAGTGCAAGGATAATTAAAATATGCGCAGCAGCAGAGATGGCATATTCGCCCTTTGTGAAATTTTGCGTGGCCCGATAATATAAAAACACAAGCAACAGATCAATCAATATTGCTGCGATGCACAGCCTTAATTGTATCACACGGGTTTTATACAAAAAAATACTGATGAGGGATAATACACCTAATGCAATGGTGGTTATCATTAGCAACATATTGTCTGTACCATTTAACTGGTGGTATTGATTGTCCGGCGTGTAAGTTCCGCTGTAAAAAGAAAATTTTAGTGTAAGAAAGGCTATTATCGATGCTAACAATAACCAGACAGATTGAACGCGTTGTATCATAGTATTATGTTTGTTAGTAAGGTTATCAATAAGTGACCAGGCTCCATCGTGTTTACATGGGTTTTCCAATTTATTTGTTCCTCATTGCTGAAAAAGTACAAGGGAGTGACAAAACGATGTTCAACAAAGAACAAATGCATGTAAACAAATAAGTTTCTTGAAAAGGAGATTGGTAATATTAAATGGGTTACGTATTGATTGTCCGGGTTTGTTCACTTCACAATTCGGGATACAATACATACTGGTTCATAAAATCATTTACCTGGGTCTTTACCTTTTTGATCACATTGGCGTCATCTGCATTCATCAATACATTGTCTACTGCATTTACTACAAACTGCATGTCATCCTCTTTCATGCCGCGGGTAGTAATGGCTGCGGTGCCAATGCGAATACCGGATGTTACAAAAGCGCTTTTATCGTCGAAAGGCACCATGTTTTTATTGAGCGTTATATCTGCCTGCACCAATGCCTGTTCGGCTTTTTTACCGCTGATATTTTTATTGCGAAGGTCTATCAGCATCAAATGATTATCGGTGCCACTACTGATCAACTGGTATCCTTTTTCTACAAATGCTTTGGCCATTGCCTGTGCATTTACCACCACCTGTTTGGCATAACTGGTAAATTCGTCCGTAAGTATTTCGCCAAAAGCAACTGCCTTGGCAGCAATAATATGTTGCAATGGCCCACCCTGGATACCAGGAAATACCGCCATATCCATCAGGTTGCTCATCATGCGGATATTACCTTTTACATCTTTTAAACCGAAAGGATTATCAAAATCTTTTTTCATCAGGATAATTCCGCCCCTTGGGCCCCGTAGCGTTTTGTGGGTGGTGGAAGTTACAAAATGACAATGTTCAAAAGGCGAGCTTAATAATCCCTTTGCTATCAGACCTGCCGGATGAGCCATATCACACTGTACAAAAGCGCCCACTTCATCAGCAACCTTTCTTATGCGTGCATAATCCCAATCCCGGCTATAGGCAGACGCACCACAGAAAATAAGCTTTGGCCTGTAAGTTCTTGCCTTTTCTTCCAACGTATCATAATCAATAAGGCCGGTTTCTTTTACCACCCCATAAAAATGTGCCTCATATAATTTGCCCGAATAATTTACCGGGGAACCATGGGTAAGATGGCCACCCATGCTGAGATCAAGCCCTAAGATTTTATCACCGGGCTGTAGAACAGCCAAGGCAACTGCCGCATTAGCCTGGGCGCCACTGTGGGGCTGCACATTTGCATAATCGCAATGAAAGATTTGTTTGACCCGGTCAATGGCCAGTTGCTCAGTTTGATCCACAAATTCGCAGCCGGCGTAATATCTTTTATTGGGATACCCTTCTGCATATTTATTAGTCATTACACTACCCGAAGCTTCTATCACTTGTAAGGAGGTGAAATTTTCCGAGGCAATCAATTCAAGGCCATGGCGTTGGCGCTCTAACTCTTTTTTTAGTATATCAAAAACCAATGTATCTCTCTGCATGAATATTTTAATTATGGCGCAAATATACAAACGTGCGATAACTTAACAGAATCAATAGCAATAAATAGGCGAATAGAAGATGTACAATTTACACAAAATGAACTACTTTCACACCTTGTTTTAAACTTACAAGCGCAGTTGAAGACCGGTGTATTGTTTATTGCAAAAATTGAAATAGAAACCTTAATAAAGAAATAATTTATCTCATAGTTTATTGAACATCTTGAGCAATTATTTAAACTGACACCAGCAACATCTTATTGTAAACAAAATATTCGCAGTTTTGCGGATTAAGTTTTAAGTATGAAGGCCATTATTCCAGTAGCAGGAGCAGGTACCAAGCTGCGCCCCCACACATATACTCAGCCAAAAGCTCTTATCCCTTTAGCTGGAAAAACTATTTTAAGTATAATTGTTGATCAATTAAATGAAGCAGGTATCAATGAGTTCGTATTCATTGTTGGCTACCTTGGCGAAAAGATCCAGGATTATGTAAAAGAAAATTATCCAGACCTTACCTGTCATTTTGTATACCAGAACGAAAGATACGGTACGGGCCACGCCATTGACCTGACAAAAGAAATTGTTGGGGAAGACGAGGTGTTGATTGTTTTAGGGGATACGATAGCAGAGTATGATGTAAAAGCAATGATTGAGTCGCCTTATTCGATGCTGGCAGTAAAAAAAGTGGACGATCCACGAAATTTCGGTGTGGCGGAAATTGATGACGATGGATTTATAGGCCGGGTAGTAGAAAAGCCTGCCATTCCAAAAAGCAATATGGCATTGGTAGGAATTTACAAGATAATAGAAACCCACGCACTTTTTATTTGCCTGAAAAAAATAATGGATAAGGCCGGAAGGACAGCGTCGACCGGCGAATTGAGTTTGACCGATGCGCTCGAATGCATGATTCAAACCGGTGCTAAATTTAAATCGGTGAAAGTGCACAGTTGGTTTGATTGCGGAAAAAAAGAGACCCTGCTTAAATCGAATGCTACCCTGTTGAAAAAATTTGGGGGCAAGGTTGTGGGGATGGAAAGATTTGAGAATACGATCATCATACCTCCGGTAAGCATTGCAGAGGGATGCGACATTAAAAATTCTGTAATAGGGCCAAACGTAAGTATTGGAGAAAATACCATCCTTAATTATACCATTGTAAAAGAATCCATCATTGGTTCATTCTCTAAATTGTATGATATAGTATTAGACGATTCACTAATAGGAAGCGACACTGGTATAAAGGGAGAAACAAGATCGCTGAATATTGGTGATAATACTGATATCGATTTGGGATGATGGTTAAAGGTTGAAGGTTGATGGTTCAAGGTTTAAGGTCTCATCCTGGGAAATTTTTTTAATCAACTAACGAACGACATAGATATTGCCATATAATGATCGCAAGGAATGCAATCTTTCACTAACAGAGTTACCCAACTCTTTGAAATAGATTATCCCATCATACAGGCTGGTATGGTATGGGCGAGCGGCTGGCGGCTGGCAAGTGCAGTTAGCAATGCAGGCGGCTTGGGGCTTATAGGCAGTGGCAGCATGTATCCCGATGTGTTAAGAGAACATATTATAAAATGCAAAGCAGCAACTTCGAGAGTTTTCGGAGTAAATGTGCCGCTTTTGTATCCCAATATAGATGAGCATATTCAAATAATTATAGAAGAAAAAGTTCCTATTGTTTTTACTTCTGCAGGCAACCCAAAAACTTTCACCTCATTATTAAAGAAACACGGCATCACAGTAGTGCATGTAGTGAGCAGCAGCAAGTTTGCCTTGAAAGCGCAGGAAGCAGGTTGCGACGCAGTAGTGGCCGAAGGTTTTGAAGCTGGCGGGCACAATGGAAGAGAGGAAACAACTACGATGGTGCTCGTTCCCTTAGTTTGCAGTTCGGTTACTATTCCTGTTATTGCGGCAGGTGGTATCGCTTCAGGCAGGCAAATGTTAAGTGCAATTGTACTAGGCGCCGAAGGGGTTCAGGTTGGCAGCCGTTTTGTTGCCAGTGTTGAAGCCTCTTCTCATCCGGATTTTAAGGCGGCAGTGATCTATGCAAATGAAGGAGACACCATGCTTTCTTTAAAACAGCTTACACCAGTACGCTTGATGAAAAATGAATTTTATAACCAGGTGTCGGAGGCAGAGAAAAAATGTGCTTCTCCGGAAGAACTACAAAATTTATTAGGAAAAGGAAGAGCAAAAAAGGGCATGTTTGAAGGCGATCTTGAGAACGGCGAATTAGAGATAGGCCAGGTTGCGGCCTTAGTGAAAACAATACAGCCTGCTGCAGACATTGTAAAGGAATTATGGCTCGATTTTAATACTGCGCTACACCATCCTTTAAAATAGATCATCCCAATTCCCATCTCACCAATTATGATCTTCTGAATGCCCATTTAAACATTTCTTTCCACGTACCTTTTTTTCCATACATCAAAATGCCGGTTCGATAAATTTTTCCTGCCAGCCATGTAGTAAATATAAAGCCCGCTATTAATGACAACATGGATACTGCCAGTTGCCACCCGGGCACACCGCTCGGTATCCTACCCATCATTACAATAGGAGAAGTGAAGGGGATCATGCTTGCCCATACCATTATTTTGCTATCAGGTGTATGTAGATTGCCTGACAGGATAATAAAAGCAAAAATAATAGGCATAGTGATCGGCAGCATGAGCGATTGTGCCTCCTGGGGATCTTCGTTGATTACGCTGCCAATTGCAGCAAACAAGGAAGCATAAAATAGATAGCCGCCTAAAAAATAAAATATAAAACAACTGATGATCAATGGCCAGTTAATACTGCTGATATCTTTTTGCAGGTCTAGTATTTTCATTGCCATTGCATTGTTGGTACTCATTCCACCGGGCATTGATTTATTAGCTTCTCCTGCCTGCTGGATAACTTCTGTAGGAAGAAAAGCTGCAGCGGCGGACGAAAGTATGATGATCAAAACAATCCATAATAAAAGCTGGGTCAAGCCTACAGCGGCAATACCAATAATTTTGCCCATCATTAGCTGAAAAGGCTTCACGCTGCTAACGATTACCTCTGCAATCCGGTTGGTTTTTTCTTCCATTACACCCCTCATTACCATGGCACCAAAAATAAACATGGTTATATAAATCAATATACCGCTGCCAAAACCCACTCCATAATTTATCGCTGCATTTACTTCTTCTGATTTTCCTTTCTCTGACGTAAGCCGGTTTTCTATAGCATATGCACCGATGGATTCTTTACTGATGCTGTCCAGCATTTCTTTATGGATGCCATTTTGTTGCAACTTGTTTTTTTCAAGCGCCCGGTCAAGCCTGTTTTCTATTAATTGCTTGCTATCCATGCCCAATTGTTTTTTGGAATGGATCAAAAATTTTTTCGCAATGGAATCATTATTTAAATTAAGCACCGCATCATATCCCTTGCTTTCAAAATTGGTACTGTCAACATTGCTTGTAAAAATAAAAAGTACACGGTCTGAGTCGCTTTTCAAATTTGGTTTAAACATACCAGGATCATTCACCACAGCTATTTTCTTCAAGCTTTCTTTTGATGACATTGCAAAATATGCACTGCCAAAAAAGAACAGGATCATAACAATTGGCAACAAAAATGTGGAAAGCAAAAATGTTTTATTGCGTACCCTTGTTATATATTCTCTTTGAAAAATGAGCCAGATCTTATTCATATGAATTAGGTTGTACAGTTAAAACACCAAATATTAGTTTACTTTCTGAAATTGTCTTGCGCCTGGTGTGCCTTCTACCAGTTTGATAAATATGTCATTTAATGATGGTAATACTTCATTAAACGAATGGATAGCAATGTCCTGGTTGATAAAGTATTTTAGTACATCATTGGTAGTGCTGCCGTGTTGTAGTTTTATTAATAACTGGTCGGCCTTGTGATTTATCACTTCAAAAATGTAAGTCATTAAATTTTCGGGCCTTGTAGATGCTCCCAGTTTATAAATACTTTCTTTAAAGTCATTTTTTATACCGGATACAGTTCCATCTAAAATTTTTTCTCCTTTATTGACCAAAACAATATGATCACAGATTTCTTCAACCTGTTCCATCCTGTGGGTGCTAAATATTATTGTACTGCCATTTTTAGCCAGGTTAAATATTTCATCTTTAATTAAATTGGCATTCACAGGATCCAATCCACTGAAAGGTTCGTCAAGTATTATCAATTTAGGTTCATGCAAGACGGTGGTAACAAACTGTAACTTTTGACTCATGCCCTTACTAAGGTCTTCTACTTTTTTATTCCACCAGCTTTGCATTTCAAATTTCACAAACCAATCCTTAATTTTTTCAGTTGCCTCTGATTTGCTTAATCCTTTTAAACGGGCGAGGTATAAAGCCTGCTCACCTATCTTCATTTTTTTATACAATCCTCTTTCTTCCGGCATATAACCAATGTAACCAACATCATTGACCGGGTCATATTTTTTGCCGTTAAAAGTAATATGGCCGCTATCGGGATAAAATATACCGGTGATCATCCTTAGCAGGGTAGTTTTGCCGGCACCATTTGGACCAAGCAAACCAAAAATACTGCCCTCCTTAATATTAAAACTGATATCATCCACTGCTTTTTGCGTAGCAAAATATTTTTTAAGGTTGTGCAGTTCTAAAATATTCATAATGACAAATTAAGGTGTAAGATTAGTAAAAATAGTTAGCAAATGTGAAGATTGCTCATTGTGAAAATGATTGGCAATTTTAAAATTCTGTCAATTGGAAAAGAATAAATCAGGAACTTGGATAGGGCTCAAATTTTTTTTTAACGTTTGAATTTTTCAAACAAGGTTTTCATTCTCATTGATGATTATCGAATTAGCACATTTGCAATTTGCCTTGCAACTCTTTCTCCGTCCATGGCTGCACTCACAATACCACCTGCATACCCTGCGCCTTCACCACATGGATACAGGTTTTTTAATTGGGGATGCGTTAATGTTATATTGTCTCTTGGGATTCTCACCGGAGAGGAGGTGCGGCTCTCTGTGGCAACTACCACTGCTTCATTGCTAAAATAACCTTTCATTTTTTTCCCAAATTCAATAAAGCCTTTTGCAAGGGCTGTATAAACAAATGCGGGAAGCACCTCACTTAATTGTACAGATGCTAACCCCGGGTGATAAGAACATGAAGGCAAAGAAGAAGATAACTTGCCGGTTGAAAAATCGACCAGACGTTGCGCCGGAGCTGTTAGATTGCCGCCGCCGGCTTTAAAACAATCTTGCTCTACCATCTGTTGGAACCGCATCAGTTGTAGAGGATCATCATTTTCATGAGGAATATTCTTATTTTTTTCCCTTTCCCTTGCCACATCTGCAATTTCAACCTGCACAACCATACCACTGTTTGCAAAAGGATTATTTCTTTTGGAAGGGCTCCAGCCATTAACAACTATTTCGCCAGACGCTGTAGCAGCGGGAGCTATAATTCCCCCGGGGCACATACAGAATGAAAAAACCCCACGGGCATTTACCTGCTGCACAAGGCTATAAGATGCGGGTGGTAAAAATTCATCCCTTACCAGGCAATGGTATTGTAAACTATCAATAAGGGCTTGCGGATGTTCTACTCTTACACCCAATGCAAATGGCTTCGCTTCTATCAATATTTTTTTTCGGTGCAGTAATTCAAAAATATCTCTTGCTGAATGGCCGGTAGCTACTATAATAGCATCGCCTTTAAATACATCACTATCGGCAGTGATTATATTTACTATTTCATCATCATCAATTACCAGATCAGTAACTTTTTTTTCAAAAATAAATTCAGCTCCACTTGCTGTTAACTGATCCCTCATTGCGGTAATAATATGCGGCAATTTATTTGTGCCAATGTGCGGGTGAGCCTCGTATAAAATTTTTTCCTCCGCACCAAAATGAACAAACATGTTTAATATTCTGTCGATATCTCCGCGTTTGTTACTTCGGGTATAGAGCTTTCCGTCACTGTACGTTCCTGCTCCACCTTCCCCAAAACAATAGTTGCTATCCGGGTTCACTTTGCCTTCTTTGTTTAGAGTAGCCAGGTCTCTTCTTCTTTCCCTTACATTTTTGCCCCGTTCTAAGATGATTGGCTTAATACCTAGCTCAATCAACTGCAGAGCAGCAAATAATCCTGCAGGGCCAGCACCTATTATAATCACCTTATTTGATGCGGTATTTACATTTTTAAAATTAAAAGATTGTATCAAACGCTGTTGAAAAGGTTCGTCAATAAACGCATTAACCACAAGGTTTACCCATATAGTCTTGCTGCGGGCATCAATTGATTTTTTTTGAATTTGGAAACCAGAGATACTCGGTTGCTTTTTACCGACCGCCTGAGCAATTGCCATTTTGACAATGGCCTCATCAGCCACTTGATGGGGAAGTAATTTTAAAGTGATTTTTTGTTGCATGCCTACATCTTAAAGGGGAGTTTTAAAGACATGATCTTCAAAACTCCCCTTTCAAAAATTGATTTTGTAATCTTCTGGAAACCTGCCGGTAAAAAATCTCCTGTTAATAACATTAAAAAGGCAAATCATCGATTGCGTCGGGAGAAGATGATGAAAAGGTATCCAGCGGCTCCATGTATTCGTTGTCTGTTCCTGATTTATCTGTTGCAGTAAGCAATATTTGTTCTATTCTCCAGGCGTCTAAATTGGTAATGTAATTTACCTTGCCATCTTTTTCCCATTTGCTTCCTTTAATATTGAAGAACACTTTTATTTCGTCTCCAATATTAACCTTATCAATGATGGAAGTTTTATCTTGTACTGACTGGAACTTCACATAATTTGTAATGGCTCGTCCACCAATATCGTCTGTTTTTTCTACAGCAAATTCCCTTGTTTTAAAAGTAGCGGTCTTTTGTACCGTATCGTATTTTGCAACTAGTTTGCCGGTTAATTCGTAACTCATTATTTATATTTTATCATGCGAATGTAAACTTAATTAGTCATAAAAATATTTCAGTTTTCTTTTCTGTTGCATTTAAAAAAATGCCTACCTTACCCGCATTATACTACACTTCTTTCTTTGCCTGAAACCCATATCTTAATGTTAGAAATTTCCTTATTTTATCTTGAATTGTAAGATTATTTGTTGAGGGAACCTTAGCGAGTGTATGAATAATATTTTATTCCTTTTAAAACAAACCTTAGATCATCACGTTTATTCAATTGAGGTTAGATCAACAAAAGGAAATGCTGGTAGGAGATAGAATAAAAAATAGTTAGGACAATTACAATGTAGCTTTCGTAGTGAAGCATCGAACAGTTAATTACTAATAAGGCATAGATCATTATATTGTTAGCAAATTATCTTGTTAAAAAAATCAGTAGGAATATAGTTTTGTTTGATTGGTCAGACGTTGTATATAAACTGCATCATGTATTAAAAAATAAAAGTTCATCAAATTGTCATACTGTGGTTGTAGGTAAAAAAACAAGCGAATAAAAAATTTTTTTTTCAACAAATTATTTTGATATTCGCTGTCTTTCTCCAAAAGTTTTGCCAGGATTTAGAATGTAGATTTTTGCCAATAATTCAGAGAATAATATTTACTCAATATATAAATTGCTAAAGGAATAATGGATAAGGTTTTTGATAAAGTATGGGCTAATTGTTTAGAAATAATCAAAGACATAGTTGAATGGCAGCATTATAAAACATGGTTTGAACCCATTAAACCTGTAGCATTAAAAGAGAAAGTATTAACAATACAAGTACCAAGTCAATTTTTTTTTGAATACCTCGAAGAACACTATATAAGTTTATTGGCAAAGACATTAAAAAGAGAATTGGGTAAAGATGCCCGTTTGGAATACAGGATAATGGTTGATAGTGGCAATAGTAAAAATAAGCCGCTAACAATGGATGTACCCGGCCACGGGTTTAAGTCCTACTCAAACAACGAAATGGATTTTCCTTTAGTTATAAATAATCCGGTAAAAAATCCTTTTGTAATTCCAGGGCTAAAGAAAATGCAAATAGATCCGCAATTAAACCATGCTTATACATTTGATTGCTTTATCGAAGGGGACTGTAACAGGGTTGCCAGAAGAGCTGGTAAAACGGTGGCCGAAAAACCAGGCACCACTTCTTTTAATCCTTTAGTAATTTATGGCGGAGTTGGTTTAGGCAAAACACATCTTGCGCAGGCAATAGGAAACGAAGTAAAACGGTTTCACAGTAATAAAGTGGTATTGTATGTAAGCTCTGAAAAATTCATAAATCAGTTCATTGATCACGGACGTAACGGCGCTATCAACGATTTTATTCATTTCTATCAATTGATAGACGTTTTAATAATAGATGACGTGCAGTTTTTTAACCGTGCCGAAAAGTCTCAGGATGCCTTCTTTTCGATATTCAATCATTTGCACCAAAGCGGCAAGCAATTGATACTTACCAGTGACAAACCCCCCAAAGATCTGGAAGGAGTTCAGGAGCGATTATTAAGCCGTTTCCGTTGGGGTTTAAGCGCTGATCTGCAGGTGCCTGATTATGAAACAAAGATTGAGATTTTAGAGAAAAAAATGAAGAATGACGGGTTGGAAATGCCTAGGGAGGTGGTGAAATACATTGCCTATAATATCAATAGCAATGTAAGGGAATTAGAAGGAGCTTTGATATCATTGTTGGCACAATCTTCGCTAAACAAGAGAGAAATTGATCTCGAATTGGCCAAAAAAGTACTACGAAATTTTGTAAAATCTTCCAGTAAGGAAATCACGATCGATACCATTCAAAAAATGGTGTGTGAGTACTTTGATGTTCCTTACGATAAGTTACTTCAAAAAACCCGTAAGCGTGAAATAGTACAAGCCCGGCAAATAACCATGTTTTTATCAAAAGCGTTCACCAAAAACTCGCTTAAAACAATTGGAGAACATTTTGGAGGGAGAGACCACACTACTGTAATTCACAGTTGCCAAACTGTAAAGGATCTTATGGATACTGATTCTCTGTTTAAGGAAAGTGTATTGGAGTTACAGCAAAAAGTTCAATTGGCTGCAATGTAAAATACTTGATATTCTAAACTTGGTTTCCAAATTCTTTAATGAGTTTGGATTTTTTATTTTTTACCATCACTATTTTTAAATATTGGTTAACAACAAAAATGACTCGTTGGCTTTATGAGTGTAAGCTGGAAGCATTTTAATTCTTTTAAAACCATTGAAATGTAGATATAGCAATCACTAAAGAATTATTTCTTTAATTATTTCATTTTGATTTGGGTATTCGGTTGGTGAAGTGTATTTTTGCAACCCCTTAAGAAAGTTAGGGCAGGTAGGAGAGATGCCTGAGTGGCCGAAAGGAACGGTTTGCTAAATCGTCGTACGGGTAACACTGTACCGTGGGTTCGAATCCCACTCTCTCCGCAAAAGATCTTATAATTTATTATCATTTCCAATGGCAATACTTTTAGCGAGTAAAACCAAGTGATAAATATCTGTTCAGTTCGGGATGTAGCGTAGCCCGGTATCGCGCCTGGTTTGGGACCAGGAGGTCGCAGGTTCGAATCCTGCCATCCCGACAAAGCCTCGTTGATTAATTTCAACGAGGCTTTCTTATTATTGGCAAGCGATTTTGGTTTTAAGGCATTTGCATTCTTTTTATTTACTATATCTTATTACTCCTGTGTGATCGGCAAATAGCAATGCACAGAATTTGGCAATTAGGAATGCACAACTTCGGTAAATAAGAATGCACAGATTCGGTAAATAGCAGTGCACAGATTCGGTAAATAAAAATGCACAGTGTCGGT
>JBDSAA010000004.1:0-5384 GCA_039922375.1 Ferruginibacter sp. | reverse complement strand
AATGTTTGAATAATAGAATAATTACAGGCATGACAATGTCATCATGCAGTAATGCAAAACATTAAATCAAATCAAATTTGAAAACTCTGAATTAGTATGCGTATGTCGGGAGGAGGCGGATGGAGGAATTGGGCAACGTATTTGTGATGGGAAGTTTGTGGTTGCCTGAAAATATCAATACCGAAAAAGCTGCTGAGAATAGCAACAAAAACCGGAGCATTGATAAATGTATTGGCGTTTGTAGCAAGGCTTTTGTCTAAACTTTGAAATTTGATCACACCATCGTTACAGCAACCGCTTTTTTCTGAATCTTCTTTTGAATCTTGATGGTGATTGGTAGCCTCATCATGGTGATGTTGTTTTTTACCGTCCGCATGAACATGAAAGGTGGTTTCAGTGGCTTCCTCATCATCGTGATGATGTGTATTAAAACCCATGTCTACACCCATAGCACAGGCAAAGCCAATAACCGTATTCATTGAGAATACAATTAGTAGCAAAGTGGCCTTTATTTGTATGGAGATACTATGTTTCATTTCATCTGCTGTAAAAATATGGTAATTAGCTGAAAAGCAACATTTACATGATTGTAAAGATATAACCTGATTTCGTTAAAAAAGTTACAGAATTGTGGAAAAGATATGCAGAAATCAGTGGGTTAACGGTTTATTTAGCCAATTTCCCAATTCTACAAATCGTTTTCCCGATAGAGAAAACTAAACTCATGTGATTATACCACATTTGCAGTCAAAATTAAAACTGAAAAATGAGGAAAAAATACATAAATATTACCCTGCTCTCTTTGCTGATAGGTATTACATCAAACGCACAAGACACATCAAAAATATTAAAGGAAGTAATTGTAACCGGCTACAAAACCGTAAATGGCGTCGGGCATTTGCTGGATGTTAAAGACGGGATTATATACGCTGGCAAAAAGACAGAAGTAATAATTGTTGATAGTTTAGATGCCAACAAGGCCATAAACAATACCCGGCAGATTTTAGGTAGGATTCCGGGATTAAATATTGTTGAAACGGAAAGTTCAGGCTTTACTGCAAACGGAATTGCAACCAGGGGTTTAAACCCTACACAAAGTATAGAAATGAATACCCGGCAGAACGGATATAATGTTAGCGCAGATGTGTATGGTTATAACGAAGCCTATTACCTACCACCTATGGAAGGGGTAAGAAGAATTGAATTGGTAAGAGGTGCAGCATCTCTGCAATTTGGTTCACAATTTGGCGGACTGGTAAATTATGTAACAGAAGATGCACCAGCCAACAAACCGTTTGAATTTACCACTTCACAAACTATGGGCAGTTTTGGTATGTTCAATTCCTTTAATACCATCGGCGGTACTTATAAAAAAGTAAGTTACTATGGGTTTATTCAATACCGGAATATGGATGGCTATCGACCAAACAGTCAGCAGTGGCAATTATCAGGATTTGGTAAAATACAATACAAGGCTTCGGAAAAATTAAACATTGGTGCAGAATATTCATTGCTTCGCAGTAGGATTCAAATGCCGGGTGGCTTAACTGATAGTTTATTTAATGCAAACCCCAAAGCATCAACAAGAGCAAGAAACTGGCTTAAAAGCCCCTGGAATATTGTAACGGCGTATGCAAATTATACATCCTCTGAAAACACAACTATCAGTTTAAAATCAACTTACCTTTTTAGTCACCGTGCATTAGTTTGGCGTAACGAAGATGGAGGGCCGGAGGCTTTGGATGAAATAGACCCGGCAACGAATGCCTATGTGCCAAGAGAGGTTGGTAAAGAGGATATGAATAATACAACAACTGAATTAAGATTTTCACACAACTATAAATTAAACAAACAAAAATCTACTTTAGCTGGCGGTGTCAGGTTTGCTTATGCCTGGTTTAAAAGATTAGGCGGCGGCGAGGGATCAACAGGCAGCGATTTTGATTTATCTATTACCCGAGATTGGGGATATAATTTAGATTTTACAACTACAAATATTGCGCCTTTTGTAGAAAATATTTTCAGGATAGGAAATAAATTCACAGTTACACCCGGATTCAGATTTGAATATTTAAATAGTACGGCAAAAGGATATAAAATAACAGCTAACGTAAAGCAAATTCCTAATCAAAGCCGCAACAGAACCTTTGCATTATTCGGAACAGGATTGGAATATAAGCCAACCAGCAATACCAGTATTTACGGCAATATCAGCCAGGCATACCGTCCCATTGATTACAGCCAGTTAGAGCCATTTGGTATAACTTCTAAAATTGACCCGAACTTAAAAGATGCTTATGGTTTTAATTCAGATTTGGGCTACAGGGGAACAATCAAAAACTTTCTCAATTTTGACATTAGTGGATTCTATTTGGCATACAATAACAGAATTGGAGTGGTACTTAAAACAGACCCAACAACTAATCTGGATTATACATTGCGAACCAATGTTGCTAACAGTGTACACAAAGGAGTAGAAAGTTATATTGAATTTAACCTGTTAAAATATCTTAATCAAAAATCAAAATATGGATTAAGTGTATTTAATTCATTTGCTTACATAGATGCAAAATATACCAGTGGGGAATTTGATGGTAAAAGAGTAGAAGCTGCTGCAAAAATTATTGACCGTGCCGGTTTAATATTGAATAACAAACAATTTTCAACCACCTTCCAGGTAAATTATGTGGGTGATGCCTATGGCGATGCCAGTAATGAAAAAATTAGCAGCGATCCTGTTGCTGGCTACATACCTGCTTACACTGTTCTTGATTTTAGTGCCACTTACAAAATAAAGAATTATGCTGTTAAAGCGGGAGTAAATAACCTTTCGGATAAAGCATATTTTACCCGTAGGACTGATGAATACCCTGGCCCTGGAATAATCCCCGCAGTTGGAAGGAGTTTCTATATTGGGTTTTCTGCAAAATTTTAATAATTATTTCTAAACAAATTACTGGGAACAGAATTTTAAATCATAATAAGTACAGGGATAATTGCATTGTGTAAAGTGGAATAAAATAGACTTACTACAAAGCTTTTCGTTTGAAAAGCCTCTCAAATTTATACCGAT
This sequence comes from Ferruginibacter sp., assembly GCA_039922375.1. Lineage (GTDB taxonomy): Bacteria > Bacteroidota > Bacteroidia > Chitinophagales > Chitinophagaceae > Ferruginibacter. Next base: position 2,311 of record JBDSAA010000004.1, on the reverse strand, counting down.
TTTGCAATCTTTTCCAGGATGTGATGGCTCTCCCCAAACCTGCAAAGGGCATCGCACTGGCTGTATAAATTTTGAAATGAATACATTAAGTATAATAATAAGGCATCTCTTATTTGAAAAAAATAAGAGTAATAAATAAATCACTTTGTCCACTTCCAGTTTTTCGGCATGTCTTCACCATGTATTTCAATGTAGGCTTTGTAATCTATCAGCTTATTTTGCACATATTGTTATGTATATGCGGTAGTTGAACCAAGCTGTAGCACTCTATCTATAAGCTTACTAGCTAAATGAAGGAAAGGATAACCTTAGTTCCTTCAGGCAATCTTTAATTATTATAAATCGCTTCCATTTGAATATTGTATTCTCCACGCCGTGCCACGGAATCAAGTTTAGCACCTCGGTATAATAATTTTTGAGTTTCTTTCACGTTAGCTTCCTCACCTTTCCAAATATCCAACGCAGGCTGCTGAATAGCTCTTGCAAAAGATAAAGTTACTATCCACGGCAGATGATTCTTGATATTTTTATTGATCGCATTCAAATGTGCTGCCGCATCTTCAGGTGATTGTCCGTCTGATAAAAATGCAATAGCAGGTACCTTTGCAGGTACAGACGTTAGCAAGCAATTCACAGTCTCTTCGGCGACTTCATCAATGGAGTTTTGCACAGCGCTTTCCATTCCTGCAATAATCATATTTGGTTTTAAAATCATTCCTTCCAGATCAACCCTGTAATTATACAACTGATAAAAAAGTGCTTTCAATACCCGCTCTGTTATTTCATAACAACGCTCTATACTATGGTTGCCATTCATTAATACTTCAGGTTCTACTATCGGTACAATATTAGCCTCCTGGCATAAAGCAGGCTACCGCACCAAAGCATGAATGTTAGCTTCAATACAACTTGTGCTGGGAACGCCATCGGCTATGGCAATGACAGTACGCCATTTGGCAAAACGGGCACCCATCTGTTTATACTCCGCTAAGCGTTCACGTAAGCCATCAAGTCCTTCCGTAATTTTTTCATTAGGAAAACCCGCCATTGGTTTAGCACCTGTATCAACTTTTATTCCCGGGATGATTCCAGCCTCAACCAACGCATTTGTAAAGGAAATTCCTTCTTTTGTTTGCTGCCGGATAGTTTCATCATACAAAATGGCGCCGCCAATGCTTTCATTTAAACCGGGTGTTGTAACGATCAGTTCACGATAATTGCGCCGCATTTCAATCGTTTGAGGAATACCTGCTGTGGCAAAACGTTTGTTGCAGGTGCTTGTGCTTTCATCCATTGCAAGCAGTCCTTTGCTTCCGGCAAAGAGCTGCGTTATTGTATCCTTTAATATTTGCTTATTCATGTGTTCATTTCGTTTTTTAAAAGGTCACCTGGAATTCCGTATGAAAATGTGTATTCAGTTTCGATATAGACAATACTCATTTTTATGCTCCATTTCATGATGTTAGTTTTTCCATTTCCAATCTCTTATTTCCGGCATATCCAAACCATTCTTCCTAATATAATATTTGTGCTCAATAAGCTTATCCTGCATCTCCTGTTTCAGATAAGCGGTTTTATCTTTTAATTGCGGTAGCCTATTGAGTGTATCCATCACTAAATGAAACCGGTCAAGGTCGTTAAGTACTGTCATGTCAAAAGCGGTGGTAATGGTTCCTTCTTCTTTATAGCCCCGCACATGAATATTGCTGTGATTGGTGCGCCTGTAGGTGAGTCTGTGAATAAGCCACGGATAGCCATGAAATGCAAAAATTACGGGTTTGTCTTTGGTAAATAATGTATCAAAATCCGCATCGCTTAATCCGTGAGGGTGCTCAATTTCCGGTTGCAATTTCATAAGGTCAATTACATTAACCACCCGCACTTTAAGGTCAGGTAATTTTTCACGCAGTATAGAAACAGCAGCCATTGTTTCCAGAGTAGGCACATCGCCAGCACAAGCCATTACTGCATCAGGTTCTGTTCCTTTATCATTGCTTGCCCATTCCCAGATTCCAATTCCTTTGGTGCAATGAATTACGGCTTCTTCCATAGAAAGCCATTGTGGGGCAGGATGCTTCCCAGCTATTATCACATTTACATATTGCCTACTGCGAAAACAGTGATCCATAACTGATAACAGGCAATTGGCATCCGGTGGTAAATACACACGGACAACAGATGCTTTTTTGTTAACTACGTGGTCAATAAATCCGGGGTCCTGGTGGGTAAACCCATTATGATCCTGCCGCCATACATGTGATGCCAAAAGAATATTGAGTGAAGCTATTTTCCTGCGCCAGGGAAGTTCTGA
>JBDSAA010000003.1:0-24187 GCA_039922375.1 Ferruginibacter sp. | reverse complement strand
GTGAAGAATTTGCTGTAACAAACACGAGGGACTGCGAACAGCAGCATAAAACCACCTTAATAAATGAAATTACAGTGAGACGTATGCCCCTGGTAAAAAACGCCTGCTTAAAGGGTAATCTCCACGTTATTTACCCGCGCATTCTGCCAAACTTTCCTCAGATTTTTCACTCTTTGGAGATTTTGTGAGCGCTTAGGAAGATGTAAATAAACCAACTCTCCTAATCCTAATTCCTTTTCCCATTACAAGCAAAAACTGATATTTTCCATATCATAATTTGTTACAACACAATAAATCGAAAATTATTACGTTTCATAGTTCACCGTTCCGTTTAGTGTAGATATTTTACTACATCGGCGTAGTAATAGGGCCAGTGGGAAAGAAGTTACAGTATATCCAATATCATTTTTGAAACCAACCTATGAACCTTTTTTACTTACCGTACAAGAAACTGCTACCATCAACCCGCGTTTGTAGTTTTCAAATGAAGCTTCTTGCTTCGGCATTGGTCATAAGTACTCCCTCATTATACGCACAGGAAATTACTATCAATCCTCGCAGCAACATGGTGCTAAATGGAAGTGTTCACCTTGTATTATATGATGCGGCATTTCAAAACAATGGTGGTTTTTCGGCCGGTAGCAGCACCGTAAGTTTCACCGGTCATCACGATACAACAGAATCGTATGTTTCCGGGTCTGCCAGCACTTCTTTATATAATTTGTCCATAACAAAATCAGATTATGGGGTGGCTTTAAAATCACCAGTAATAGTTAAAAATGTTTTGGCAGTTAATGATGGCAACCTGTATACAGACAGCAACCTCACATTAAGATCGGATGCAAGCCTTACAGCAAGAGTAGATGTAGTGCCAGCTGGTTGCAGCATTATTGGAAAAGCAAATGTTGAAAGATATTTTCCAGCAAAAAGATCGTGGAGACTGCTAACTGCACCTGTTACTAATTCCAACACAATTTTTAATAGCTGGCAGAACAGGGGTGTGTATGCGGCAGGAATAGGATTTCTTGTAACGGGCCCTAACCCAACAGGAGCCGCAGGAAATGGCCTGGATTACAGCCAGTACAATAACGTAACAATGAAGGGCTTCAATTATGCTACGCAACAATTTTCGAACGTATTGAATACTAAAGTAGCAATATCCCAGGGCATCAGTGGCAGTGCCGACAATACGGGTTATTTTGTTTTTGTAAGGGGCGACCGTGATCCTGCAAACACTACCGCCGGTGTTGTAAATACTTCCACTTTAACCAGTATTGGTGCATTGCAGACCGGAACCCAAACTTTTACAGCTTCTCCTGATGCAACCAAGGCATATACGCTCATTGGAAATCCATACGCATCACCGGTAGACTTTAATAACGTAACGAGAACAAATCTCGCTAAACGTTTTTATGTATGGGATCCCACACTGAATACTTTGGGCGGATATGTAATGATCGATGACACGGATGGTGATGGAACTTTCATTAAAGATGTACCGCTCAGTTCTCAAACAAAATGTATACAATCCGGCCAGGCTTTTTTTGTAGAAACACTAGTCAACGGACCAGCCAGTATTACTTTTAATGAAACGAACAAATCAGGCAGTAACAATAATCTTGTGTTTCGTCCAACAACGCCTGCTCCCACCAGTGTTGGGCAAGGGCAGATCGTCGCCACGCTGAATTTGTTAAACGCCGACAATACAACACTACTTGCAGATGGCACACTAGTTCAGTTTAACGATTTGTACAGTGCGGGAATAAACAAAGAAGATGCACTGAAATTCGCCAATACCAATGAAACCTTCAGTGTCATGAGAAACAAAGTTTCCCTTGCTGCAGAAAGAAGGCCTGCCTTGACTCTCAACGATACAGTTTATTACCGGTTAACCACTACCACCAGCCGGGGTTATCAATTTGTATTTGATATACAGGGATTAGAACAAACCGGCCTCACGGGCATTTTAATGGACAGTTACCTTGGTACAAATACTGATCTCAGTTTTTGGGAACCTACTGTAGTAAACTTTGCGATAACAGCCGACCCTGCCTCTTCAACAATGAACAGGTTTAAGGTAGTTTTTAAACAAAGCCCGGTTGTTCTGCCCGTTACTATCAGCAGCGTAAACGCTTATAAAAGAAATAAAAACATTGCCGTAGAATGGGAAGTGGAAAATGAAATAAATATTGAAAAATATGATGTTGAAAAATCTATAGACGGAAACACTTTCACCAATGTAAATACAATGTTTGCAACGGCAGTCAACGGCAGTAATAAATACGAATGGTTAGATGATAATGCGGTGCAGGGAAATAATTTTTACCGTATCAAATCTTATGACAAAAATGGCGCAATAAAATACAGTACAACCGTAAGAGTAACAATGGGCGAAGTGGAAGCGGGGATCAGCATTTATCCCAACCCAATAACAGGAAACAAAATCAATATTATACTAGACAATCATTTGGCAGGGGAATACGGACTGAACTTAACGAATCTGGCCGGCCAGTTATTTGTTACCCGCAAAGTAAAATGCATCGCAGGCAACAGCACTTATACTTTGAACACAAATCATAAACTGCCCGTTGGTATTTATAATCTAAAAGTTACGGGCCCGGATCATAAACAACACACGTACAAAGTAATCATCGAATAATTTCAAATCCTCATAAAACCATTTGCATGAAAAAGTTTCTTTTTTTATTACTGGTGCTTGTTCAGTTTGTTTTTTTAACTAGCACTTATTCACAGAATATAGCAATCAATGGAACAGGCAACCAGCCGGATACCAGTGCGATGCTTGATATCAGCAGTACTACCAAAGGCTTTCTTGCACCCCGCATGACAACCACGCAGCAAAATGCTATACCACTACCTGCTACAGGCTTATTGATATTTAATACAACTGATAATGCATTTAAAGTAAACACTGGTACTACTGTGTCGCCTGTGTGGAGCTTGCTTGCCGGGGCGGCATTAAGCCTGACAACAACGGGTACTAGTGGCGCTGCTACCTACAGCAGTTCAACGGGGGTGTTAAATATACCAGCCTATGCAACAACGGGATGGTTAATAACTGGAAACACAGGTATAACCCAACCGGCAGCCCCGGCTACATATGGCACGAGCGTATTAGGTGCTTCTGAGAACTTTCTTGGTACCAAAGATTTAAAAGACCTGGTATTGGCAACAAATAACCTGGAAAGAATAAGAGTAACCAGTGGGGGCTATTTGGGCATTGGAACCGCTACGCCTTCAAAACCAATTGACCTGGTAAAAAACTTACCAGGTGGAGGCCTGGTGAAATTGCAAAATACAAGTACCACGGGCTATTCTTCTATTGACATTTGGAGTGACGTTGCCCAAATTGGAAATATCGGGTATGCAAATGCGGGAGGAACATATGGCAATTCTTTCTACTTTGCTACCAATACCAGCACCGCACCCATGGTACTGGCTACCAATAATAGTGAAAAAATCAGGATACTGGCAAGTGCTACAACAACTGATGTAAATGTAGGTATTGGCACACAGACTCCTACGGCTGTATTACAACTTAAGGGAGGGACTGCTGCTGCCAGTACAGCGCCTTTTAAAATTGAAGATGGAATAGTGCTTTCTACCATTGAAGAGGGTACCATTGAAAAAGATGCCAATGTATTTTACATTACGCCAGATGCCACTAACAGGGGTGTATTGCCTGCAGTAAGTTATACTGTTTTAAGCAGCGATAATTCTTTGAGTAACGTAACTTCAGCACAGGCAGTATTCCCTTCCGGGCAGGGTACTATTAATTTAGCCGCTGCTACCACCTATGAATTCGAAGCTCAGTACAAACTGACAACCGGAGCCACTAGTCATACTACCTCTACGTTGTTTACGGCAAGCACTGCATTAACAAGTATTAGCTATATTGCCCAATTATCTAGTGGCGCAGCTAATACTATCACAACAACTGTATCAACACGGAATGTAATTTCTGCGGCGGCAGCAGCGCTTAATGCTACATCAACCAATGTAGAAACCATCATTCAACTTAAGGGAGTACTACGAACTAATTCGGCTTGTACATTTATACCGAAAATTCAATTTAGTGCAGGCCCGGGTGCAGGTGCAAATACAAATAAATGCCTGGATGGCTCTTACCTTAAATTGACTCCGATAGGCACAAACAGCATGATAAAAGTGGGCAGTTGGTTTTAAAATAATAACAGATTCGTTTTTGTTCTCAACACCCCGGTTTGAAACCGGGGTGTTTTTATTTACGTCTACTATCATGACTAAGGATATTTTTTTAGCACTTTTTTTTGGCACGATTTTGTAAAAGCTTACCATTGGAATACATCATTTACCAATAATATTTTATTATGTCAATCAATCTAATTGAAACCATACAGGCCAGCCTGCATTATCCTCCGCTGCAAAAAATTGACCCCAACACACAGGAAGTAGTTGCAGATAACAGTACACCAAACGAACATCGTTTTAGCCAGGCAGCAATACCTGCTATACTTACAGGATTGTACAGGTACAGTACAACCGATGTTGGAGCGGAAAATATCCTGAGGGGTGATATTTCTACAGACTGGGTAAGCGTTGTGTTTGAAGACACTAAATCCGAAGTGGTACAAAAAGTAGCCGATTACTCGTTTCATTCCACAGAAAATTCCTATAGCAAAATGAATGAGATCACCAAAGAAGCCGTGCGCCTGGTGAGGGAAAATATTAAACCTAATGCCACGATGATGGATGTAAAGGATTTTATGTCGGCACAAAGACATCACATCTTATTGTTTTTACCCGAAGCGTTGCATATGGGCTCGTTATTAAACGATACAACGCTGGACGACAATACAAATAAAATGGAAGGGCCGATATCAAGTTTGATGCATAAAATAGGTGCGGCGTTTTCAAATCCACCCAGCGAAGAAGAGGTAAATTCAAAGCCATAAACACGAATTAGATTCAAGTTTCTGCTGAAATTATTTATATCAGCATTTCACCCAATTAAAAAGAATGGTGATTGGACGCCGGAGTATGGGCATGCCTTATTGAATATCCTCGTAACTTTTAATTTTATTATACAGCGTCTTCCGATCTATTTTCAATAATTCCGCAGCCTTCGTTTTATTAAAATTTACTTCTTTCAACACATGCATTATGGTTTCGTATTCTGCCCTGGATGCGGTGTCCTTAAGGTCCAGTGATATCACTTTATTTTCTTCAGGTATTTGTTGCGGCATTAGGATCGATACATAAACCCCTGTTATTTCCACAGGCAAGGTAGCGGCAGATATTTTTCCATTGTGAGTTAATAAGACACAGCGGCGTATTACGTTACGGAACTCTCTCAAATTGCCGGGCCATGGATAATTGATGAACATTTTCAACACATCATCTTCAAATCCTTCGACTGTTTTATTTAATTCCAAATTAGTTTTTTGTAAAAAGAAATTGGCAAATAACAGTATGTCATCTTTCCTGTTTCTTAGAGCTGGCAGGTTAATTGCAAACTCATTGAAGCGGTGGTAAAGATCCTCCCGAAATTTTCCATTACGGTATGCTTCCTGCAGGTTTTCATTTGTTGCTACGATGATACGCACATCCACTTCCATTTCTTTATTGCCGCCTATTCTTTTAAATTTTCTTTCCTGGATCACCCTTAATAAAGATGCCTGTATTTCTGAAGAAAGATTGGCTACTTCATCCAAAAATAAAGTACCTCCATTGGCCAGCTCAAAATGGCCGTCCTTATCATTGATAGCACCGGTGAATGCTCCTTTTACATGGCCAAATAACTCGCTGCCCGCCAGTTCCTTCGACAAAGTGCCGCAATCCATTGCTACAAAAGGGCGTCCTTTTCTTTTACTTAATTCATGTATGGTTTTAGCGATCACTTCTTTTCCCGTTCCACTTTCGCCATATAAAATAACACTGTAATTGGTAGGTGCCACCATCTCTACCTGGTTGTACAATTCTTTGGTACACACAGACTGTCCAACTAAAAATTCACTGTTAAATACGATATTCTTTTTTAGGTTTTTTGTTGTACCCGGCTGTTCGGCTAATACTGCGGGAGCAGAAGGGGGGTTGCGCAAGGCAGTGCTCAAAACGCTTAAAACCTCATCAGGAACTAACGGTTTGGTGATATAATCATAAGCACCTGCCTTAATAACATCTACCGCTATTTTTATATCTGAATACCCTGTGATAATAAGCACGATAGTATCCGGGTTATGTTGTTTAATTTCTAATAATACATCCTTGCCATCTTTTTTTTCACCCAATCTGAAGTCACATATTACCACGTCAAAATTAGCAGCTTTAAATTTTTCGATACCCTTACTGCTGCTGTGAGCAGTATCAACTGTATAGCCATTTTTACTTAAAAATCTACTTAATAACGCACACATATCCACATCATCATCAATAACCAAAACACTGCTTTTCATATACTTGACATTTTTATAAAGGTACAACTACTTTAATACTTCTTCTTTTAATGTAGCATTTGCAACCGGAATTTGTTCGATAATTATCCATTCAGAATATTCGCTTGGTTGTATTTTAGTACCGTATTGCGTGGCATATACTTTTGTACATTCCGCTCCCAGGTAAAGTATCAGCGAACTGTAATATGTCCACAGCATAATGATGATGACAGACCCGGCCGCTCCGTAAATAGTTGCCATGTTGCTTTTTCCCAGGTACCAGCCAATTACAATTTTACCAAGTGTAAAAAGGATCGCTGTAATGAATGCACCTACGCTTACGTCTTTCCATTTTATTTTAGCATCCGGCAATACTTTAAAGATGACACCAAAAACAATAGCAGTAATTATAAAAGTGACCAGGTTGTCAGCAACGGGTATAATCTTGTCAATGCCAGGAAAAAGCTTGTGCAGATGATTACCAATAATGGCAACCAATGCATTTAGCAACAGTGAAACCATCAATACAAATCCGAGGCTGATAATGAGAGAAAAAGACAAAAGCCTGCTTATGATCAGTTTCCACCATGCTTTTTTTGTTTTGATTTTAAGTCCCCAGATCTTGTTAAGTGAATCCTGAATCTCGCCAAATATTGCTGTGCCTCCCACCAATAAAATAACCACACTTACGAAGGTTGCTACAGGAGTGTCTTTGGTGAGATGAATGTTTTTAATGATGTCCTGTATCTGTAGAGCGGCATCGCTTCCCACAAGGTCTTTAATTTCTGAGTACACCCGTCCACGGGTTGCATCGCGGCCAAATATTTTACCGAAAACGGCAAAAATAATGATAAGCATGGGTGCCAGCGAGAACACGGTATAATATGATAAAGAGGCGCTATACTTCAATACATTATCATCAAAAAATTCAAGTATAACTTTTTTAGTAAATAAAAAGACGCCGGCAATTTTCTGTTTCATTTACTTAATGATTGGTATAAAAAAATTTGATTCAAGATATGCGAATTTAAAGCAAATCTTCATTGTTTAGCGTTACCCGAAATCATGTTGGATAAAAGAACTTCGGCAAAAACCGTTTTTTACAAATGATAAAATTAACCCTTTAGCCTTACATGTACAAGCAACTTTCAATTGCATATAGTTTACACAATTTTATTATAAACATTGCTTAATTTTAGGGTAGTAAAAATTTTCAAATCACACCCTGTTACAGCAATGCTACTATTCTTAACTGCACCAACAGGGTAAAAAAAATGTATGAAAAAAATATTAATTGCGTTGGATTATAATCCTACTGCCGAGAAGATTGCGGAAACCGGCTATGCCCTGGCTAAAGCAACCGGTGCGGAGGTAGTACTATTGCATGTGGTTGCGGAGCCTAATTACTATTCTACGCTGGACTATTCGCCGATCATGGGGTATTCCGGTTTCAGTTCGCCGGAAATGTTGATGATGCTAGACACTACTGAAATAAGGAAAGCATCGCAGGATTTCCTGGAGCAATCAAAAAAACATTTAGGAGACGATGGGATAACTACCCTGGTGGCTGAAGGCGATTGTGCGGATGCTATCCTGGAGGCAGCAAAAGAGTTGGGCGTAGATACCATTGTAATGGGAACGCACAGTAGGCGTGGATTAGATAAAATACTAATGGGAAGTATTGCTGAAAAAGTGTTGCATCATGCTGAAGTCCCTTTATTTATTATACCTACCAAACAGGAAAGTAAATAGGTAAACCCGGGGTTGCACGGCCTGGATCAATTTTAAAAGCACAGCTCCCTTTGCCAAGGCGCTGCCACATTTTGGCGGGGTGGGTCGTGAAAGTTAATAATAACTTCAATGACAAAGCGCAGTTTTTGCGGGTCAACCTTTCTGATGGTTTGTATGTTTTTATACAAACAAATTTCGCTGCTTAATCTGACGCCGCTACTCATTCGTTGCCAGCCTCTTCAACTTCATAATTTCTAAAAATTCATAACCTGTAAATTGTGTAAGATATTTTCAAAATTGTGTAATATTTAATGGGGGAGTGCTCTTCATCTTTACCTGATAAAGAAATACCTGCTTAATGAAATATCAATAAAACGACTTTAATTTATCTTGCACACAGATCATCATCCCTATACAAAAATCTTAATTCGTGAAACTGTACATAAAAAATATGGTCTCGGCCCGATGTAAAATGGTGGCAAAAGAGGAGTTGAAAAAACTGGGCCTGCACTATGTAATGGTAGACCTGGGTGAGGTAGAGATCATGGAAAATCTTTCTGAAAATGCCCGTTCTGACTTGAAAGCGGGTTTGCTCTCATCAGGGCTTGAATTAATGGATGATAAGAGAAGCATGCTGATAGAAAAAATAAAGAATATTGTTATCGAGGTAGTACATTATCTCGATGAACCACTGAAGACCAATTTTTCGGATTACCTCAGTAAAAAACTAAACCACGATTACACCTACCTATCCAACCTGTTTTCGGATGTGCAGGGAACAACTATCGAACATTTTTTGATTGCGCACAAGATAGAGCGGGTAAAAGAATTGCTGGTATATAACGAACTCACGTTAACAGAAATTGCTTACAAAATGAACTATAGCAGCGTGGCACATTTATCTAACCAGTTTAAAAAAGTAACGGGGCTTACACCTTCTTTTTTTAAAAAAATGAAAGATAAACGACGCAATGCTTTGGAAAATATTTAAATAGTAACAAATTTTTTATCCTGGAATTAAATTGCCAACTCAACCAATAGCCATCAGCGTTTGAATGATCAACCCGTTGTAAATCCCAGCGAGGTGCATTGTAAATGCTGGATAAAAGGATTTTATACAACAAGGCCAGGCCTTAAAAAATGTTTATGTCTAAAGAAAAAATCGATAACGAACCTGTTCTGTCTGCGAACCTTTTTCCCGTAGTGGGCATTGGTGCATCTGCGGGTGGGCTTGATGCTTTTAAAAAATTAATAAAAGCGATCCCGGAAAACTCAGGAATGGCTTATGTGTTGGTTCAGCATTTAGATCCACGGCACGAGAGCATGTTACCGGAGATACTGCAAAAAGTGACTAAAATTCCTGTTGCTGAAATTTCAGATGATATTAAAGTAGAGCCGAATCGTATTTATATAATCCCCAGCAACAAAATGCTGGTGGCTACGGATGGCGTATTACTGTTAAGTCCACGTCCTTCAAAAAGCAAGAATGAACGGAATTTACCCATTGACCTTTTCTTTACTTCCCTCGCAGAAGTCCACCAGACGCATGCTATTGGAGTTGTTTTATCCGGCAGTGCATCGGATGGTACCCGTGGTTTAAAAGCAATCAAAGATCATGGCGGCCTTACTTTTGCCCAGGATGAAGCCTCCGCACAGTATGAAGGAATGCCGCATAGTGCAGCGCTGGCGGGAGTAGTGGATTTTATTTTACCACCCGAAGAGATTCCCCCAAAACTACTGTATTTGATGGGCCGCCTCAATCGCACTGATGACGAATTGCAGCATTTACAAGTGGAGGACAATGACATATTCAAGCAGATGCTTGCTTTATTGCGTGTTCGCAAAGGGACAGATTTTACATACTACAAACAAACCACCATCCGCAGGAGAATATTGCGCCGCATGGCGGTAAACAAATTGGAAGACCTGGCAGCTTATCTCAAATTTTTAAGGGAGTTTAAAGCCGAGCAAGATGTATTGTACCAGGATCTTTTAATCCCGGTAACCAGTTTTTTCCGCGACAAGGCAATCTTCGACAATTTATGTGAAACAGTATTGCCTGTTATTGTAAAAAACAAATCACCCAACGAACCCATCCGTGTATGGGTAGCCGGGTGCAGTACCGGCGAAGAGGCTTTTTCTATAGCTATTTGCATTAAAGAATTTTTAAATAACCGGCCGAATTTATCCATTGGAGAAACAAAAATAAATAATGATATAAGGGTACAGGTTTTCGCAACAGATATTAGCGAGCCAGCCATCGCCAAAGCAAGAAGAGGTATTTATTCTAAAAGTGAAACAGAAGCTATAAATCCTGAACGGCTTCAGGAGTTTTTTGTAAAAATGAATGGCAGCTACCAGGTTACTAAAACCATCAGGGACATGTGCGTATTTGCCGTACATAATTTTTTAAAGGACCCTCCTTTTGCAAAAATGGACCTGGTAAGTTGTCGCAATGTGCTTATTTATATGGAGCCATATCTGCAAAAAAAGGCCCTCACCACGTTTCATTACGCACTGTTGCCAAAAGGGTTTTTATTGCTCGGCAGATCAGAAACCAGTGGCAGTGTGCCGGACATGTTTGCCACCTTAGGTAAAAATGACAAGCTATTTACACGCAAGGATGTGCCCTCCCGCTATATGCATGTGGCGAGCCAGCGCAGTGAGAAAAATTTCCTGGATATTGATACCCATAAAAGAACTGAGGGTAAACTTGCCGACTTTCAAAAAACCGCGGATGATATTTTACTAAGTAAATTTTCTCCTGCAGGTGTGGTGGTAAATGAGGTAATGGAAATCGTTCACTTTCGTGGCGCTACCGGAGCATACCTGGAGCCTTCACCAGGTAAGGCTAGTTTTAATTTATTAAAAATGATCAAGGAGGGGCTGGCTTTTGAATTGCGCAATATTCTTTACAAGGCAAAAACGGACAAGCAGCCGGCTATAAAAGAAAATATGCTGGTGGAAATAAACGGCGAGCAACGGAACATCACAATTGAAGCCATACCGCTAACCAATGTTATCGAACCCCATTACCTTGTGCTTTTTCATGATGGTCATAACCACGCTCCGGCTAAACTAAAAGCTACCGGCCGGAAATCATCCAAAAAGATGCTGGATGATAAAGACCTTCGGATACTGCAATTGGAAAAAGAACTTGCTCAAACCCGGGAGGACATGCGTACCATTACCGAGGACCAGGAGACCGCCAACGAGGAATTGCAAAGCGCCAATGAAGAACTACTGAGTGGCAGCGAAGAATTGCAAAGCCTGAATGAGGAAATGGAAACCAGTAAGGAAGAACTGCAAAGTACCAATGAGGAACTTATCGTGGTGAACCAGGAAATGGTTAGCCTGAACGAACAGGTTACTGAAGCCCGCAACTATTCAGAGGCCATCGTAACTACGGTACGGGAGCCATTGATAATATTAGATAAAAATAAATGCGTAAAAAGCGCTAATTATTCTTTTTATAAAACCTTTGGGGTAACTGAATACGAAACGGAAGGAAAAGTTTTATTCGAGCTCGGCGATGCGCAATGGGACATTCCTGAACTGCGTGAACTATTGGAGAAAACTATATTGAAAAAAGAAAAATTTTCTGATTTCGAAGTAAGGCAAACCTTTCCCAACATAGGCGAACGTATCATGCTGTTGAATGCACGTGAAATGAAAGAGGAAGCTGGCAGTGAAAGATTAGTTTTATTGGCTATTGAAGATATCACCGAAAAAAGGGTGGCAGAGGATAAATTAATAGAAAGTGAAAAGAAATTCAGGACACTGGCTGATTTTATTCCGCAGATCATTTGGACAGCAATGCCTGATGGTACCCTGGATTATTACAACCGCCAATGGTACACTTTCACCCAGTTTGATGAAGCGGACACGGAGCAAAGTTGGGTACCACTACTGCATGAGGATGATAAGGAAAAGTGCATTGATACCTGGTTTCAATCTGTAAAAACAGGTGAGCCTTACCAAATAGAATATCGTTTTAAAGACAAAAAAACCGGCAGCTTTCGTTGGTTTTTAGCCAAGGCCAGCCCGGTGAGGGATAAAGCCGGCAACATTACAAAATGGTTTGGTTCTTTTACTGACATTCATGAGCAAAAAATTGTGGCAGGTGAATTATTAAAAGCAAAAGAACTGGCAGAATCCTCCGCAAAAAGAGCAGAAGACGCTGTAGCATCCAAGCAGCAGTTTTTGAGCAATATGAGCCACGAGATCCGCACGCCCATGAATTCGATCATTGGGTTTGCAAAGGTTTTATCAAGAACGCCTTTAAGAGAAAAACAATTAGGATATGTAAATGCCATTAAGGTAGCCGGGGATGTAATGATCGTGCTGATCAATGATATCCTGGACCTTGCAAAGGTGGATGCAGGCAAAATGACCTTTGATAAAGTTCCTTTCAGACTGGAAGACACCATATCGGCAATGGTTGGCTTATTTGACGTGAAATTGCAGGAAAAAAATATCGAGCTGGTAAAGCAATATGACCCGCTTATTCCAACTGTATTACGCGGCGATCCTATGCGACTGCATCAAATCATTTTAAACCTGCTGAGCAATGCTGTTAAGTTTACCAGCAAGGGTAAAATTACGGTAGGTGTGCGCTTGCTTAAAGAAGACGCGGAAAAGGCAGAAATAGAATTTACTGTTGCGGATACCGGAAGGGGTGTCGCAGAAGATAAACTTTCATTGATCTTCGATAATTTCCAGCAAGCTTACACAGATGTCAGCAGGGTAGGCAGCACAGGATTAGGACTTTCCATTGTAAAAAAATTAATAGAAGCACAGGGCGGATCTATACAGGTAAAGAGCAAACTGAAAGTAGGGTCTGTTTTTACTTTCACGTTGGGTTTTCAAAAAACAAATGAAATGCCTCCAATGATAATAGATGAGGCCCTGGTGCTGGAAGCAGCCATAAAAAATATTAAAGTATTGGTAGCAGAGGACATTCCTTTAAATCAATTATTAATGAAAACCCTTTTGGAGGATTTTGGCTTCAAACAGGAACTTGTTGAAAACGGCCGGCTGGCGATTGAAAAAATTAAAGATGCAATTGAAAAGGGAGAAGGCAATTATGATATTATATTGATGGACCTGCAGATGCCGGAAATGAACGGCCTTGAGGCCACGGATTATATCAGGAATGAACTTAAGTTAACAATACCCATTATAGCGCTTACAGCAGATGTAACGCCGGAGAATATACAACGATGCAAAGCGATTGGCATGAACGATTACATCTTTAAACCGGTAGATGAAAAATTGCTGTTTGGCAAGATCGTGAACCTGCTTAACATACCACTCGGGGCCACGGAGCCTGGATCATACACGGATGAACAAGCGACCAGGAAAGAAGCCAGGTTTACAGACCTCACTTATTTCAGGCAGGTAACAAAATCCGATGTGGCATTAATGAAAGAAATGATGCGCCTTTTCCTGGATCAAACCTTTTCTTTGATATCGGCTATGAAGGAAAGCATCCTTACCCACGACTGGTTGCTGTTATATGCTGCTGCCCATAAAATACTTCCCTCTTTTGCAATAATGGGGATCGATAAAGAATACGAAAATATGGTAAAAGAAATACAGGAATATAAGGGAGAGCCCGATCAGTTGGATGCCATTAAAGAAAAAATTTTCCAAATAGAAACGGTATGTAACGGCGCTTACATAGAAATACATGAAGAACTAACTAAACTAAATTCGCAGTAAATAATCACGTTTATTTTTCCTAAAATTCAAATCCATGAGCACAAATAAAAAAATATCCGTATTCATCGTAGATGACGATGCGATGTATCTTAAGTTGTTAGAAAAAGAGTTAAGCGAAAAACCGGAATACTCAATAACAACCTTTGCCACTGGTGAACGCTGCGTGGAAAACCTTTCGGAAAATCCTGATATAATAGTCCTGGATTATTATTTGAACGGACTTGAAAAAAATGCCCTCAATGGGCTTGAAACGCTATCAAGAATAAAGTCTGCCCATCCGGAAATTCCTGTTATAATGCTATCGTCACAAGACAAAATTGAAGTGGCAGTAAATTGTATGAAACTGCAGGCAGTGGAATATATCGTTAAAAGTGAGACTGCGTTTTCAAGATTACACAATGCTATCGTTACGGTGCTGCATTACAAAAAAATGGAAAATACCCTTAGTTGGTATATGGACAAGTTGTAAAGTTCTCTTTAAAGACCGGTATACCCGAAAAACCCTTCACTCCAGCGACGCCTTATTTACCCAACACATTATCCCTGTCCGCAATTTCCTGCCCTGTTGTTTTCTTTTAACACAATAAAGATCGTGTTCAACTGTTATATTAACTATAATAATGTCCGGTCGGCAAAACTGGTGTATTGCTGGCACGAAATTCGAAATCCGTAAACAAATTTGATAATCGGATCAGAAAATCAACCGTCATTTTTCTATCCGCTACCTAATCTGAGAACTAAATGAAAAGCTTTTTATGTTTCATCCTTTTTACAGTCCTGCTGTTTTGCGGAGCAGACACAAAATCACAAAACGTAATCAGGCAATCAGCTTGTGCCGACACTTTCATTGCCCATCAGGCCGATAGCATTAAAAAAGTACTTTCCAAACAGGGTTTTATTATAGTAAAAGAAGCTTCCATGACCATGGAAAGTGAATACGAAATGCCGGTAATTGTTCCATTAACGGAGGGAAGCTGGTACCAGTTTGTTTTTATTGGCGATCTTTCATCCCGGTTATACGAAGTAAGGATGTATGACTGGAATGAGAAAGAAGTTGCGTATCAAAAAAAACAGTGGGGCGATGTAGATAGCAATGTGATCAGCTATTCTTACATTCCAAAATTTTCGGAATACCATATGATGAAGCCTGTACAGGTAAACCAAAAGAAGAAGGACTTATGTGGCTATGTGATGCTGCTTAAAAAAATTAAGGAATAAATATTTTAGGATAAAAAGTAAGAAAAAAGCGCTCCGTAGTTACGGGGCGTTTTTTGTTATACGGATGATTTGCGAGCATCCGGAACGGATAGCTGCTGAAATTCGACGGTGGTTACAATCGTTGATGTTATATTCTCTTTTTACGGAATAAAATTTCGCCCATCTTACCGGTAACTAAAAAGCCGTTTTAATTTTTTGTATCTTAACCTTACATTTCAGCTAATTTTTTTGCTATGTATTTAAAGAAAATTTTCTTTAGTTACTCCAGAACTGATGCGGCAGACTTTGCCTTAAGGCTTGCTGTTGATCTTAAAAAAGAAGGCTTCAATATCTGGATCGATCAGCAGGACATACGGGCAGGCTCTGAATGGGACCTGGAAATTGAACGGGCTCTGGAAACCTGTGATTGTTTATTATTTATAGAATCTGAAAATTCGGTAGTGTCCAATAATGTACTGAACGAAGTTTATTATGCGCTTGAGCAACATAAGAAAGTTATTCCAATCATCTTTCACGACAGTAAAACACCCTTTCGCTTACAACGGTTACAGCATATAGATTTTACTACCGGTTATGATAAGGGGCTGGCAAATTTAATAAGCGAACTCAAAAGAGATCCGGCTGCCGTACCCTTGCAGGCTGAAGATGTTGAACGAAGTCAGCCAGCAAAACGGTATATCATTAAATTGCCCATCCTGGTTTTAATGATTGGTCTCGCAGTAATTATTGCCGGTGGGGCTGTCATTTATTCCATCACTAATAAAAAAGAGGCTCAACATACAGATGAAGTAATTTCCTACACAAAAGATACTGTAACAACCAGTAACATTTTGGTTAATGAAGAACCGGATGCGGTACCAAAACAGGAGGGCAAAATATTTAAAGAAACTATTGAGAAAAAAGCAAAAAACAGGCCCATTGAAAGAAGAGAAATTACCCTGCCGGATGTTAAGAAAGAAAATTTAGATGAAACATTTGCCGGCAACTGGTCCCTCGCGGAAGTACTCCCGAAGCCTGCATCAAAAAGAGGGTTCCTTAAAATTGAAGAAATTGAAAGCGGGAGAGTTAAGATCCAAAGCAGTTTTCAATTTTATTATTTCAGAAAAAGGGACACCACCTTTTTAGTTGTATTCAATGGCTTTGCGGGCTGCAATTCCTGTGTATTGAAAGATGAACTGACTTTTATAGATAAGGATCTTGCCATCGGTTCCCAGCATTACAGCATTTTACAAACTGATACTCCCGGCGAGGGTAAGGCCGGTGATACTACCAGGGATGCAGGCTTAAATAATACGATCTATGCTGCCGTTACCTTGCACTTAATCAATAGCAATACCGCTATTATTAAAGTCCGGCAATCCACTCCAACAACGCTTTCAAGCGGATTGGTAGTGAAACCGTTTGTTTATACATTCCGGTTTGAAAAATCGGAATGATAAGGATTGAATTTTTGTTTAGATGCTTAGCTACGACTTTTAATTATGTCCCTGCGGAAGTAAAGCCTGATGGTCTCTCCGCTAAGAATCTTGTCCTCACAAACCTCAATGCAGGGAAAAAATCAATTTACATTAGGTGACCGTAAAAAAACATGTAATAATACGCTAACCTATGGTTCGTGCCGACATTAACTATGGGGGTGGCTTTCTTATATTGGTGACGATGCTTTGTTTTTTTGCTCGTTCAGTGTTTGTCCCTTCAATTTGTTAATGCATATACAGCAAAACTCGCCAGCCAATGTTCCCCGCCATAATTACCGCTCACAACATTTGGCAGCGCCGTTGCCAAATGGTTTATGGAAGAGCGCATTAATAATTTTCTTCGTGAGTCGTTAACAGGTAAAGCGGCAGCCAGGCCTTTCATACACCAGCTACGGCTGAAATTCAAGCCATCTAAATGCACTATCTGCAGATCGGTACGGTCGGAGACAACAGGCAATATTGTAAGATGTTTCAGGCTTTGAAGTGAGAAAAAGTTTCTAAACCAGGTGATAAATTCTCCGGGCGATAACACCCTGCGTAACAAGTCCGCTTCTTCCAGGCTGGGGGATAAAAAATCAGATCCGTTGGGCTCCCAAATTGCGGGGGCGTTCTTGTCATTGCTATAAATATGTTTTGCAGATGTAATAATTGCTTTTTCGAATGCAGTATCCTTTACCGCTCGTGCATGATCCAAGGCAAACACTAACCCGAAAGCGGTATTTGGATGCACACCTGTGCGGTTAGGATAAGTTTGCTTTGGTAAATACTTTTTCCAAACCTCCATTACCTTTTTAACCAATGGCTGTAATGCTTCATGCCAGTGTTTCCCTTCCTTATCATTCCAGGTTACCAATTCTTCGTCTAATTTTAACAACCAGGCCCAGCCGTAAGTTCGTTCCCAGGAGGCGGTAAGCGGCATATCAAAATACCTCACTTCCTGCTCTATATTTTCTTTGGTGATTGTTTTATTAATGGTTTTACGAATAACCTCGGTTTCGGGTAAGCCCGGAAAAAGTTTTAGCAATTTTACCAGCATCCAGTGTCCGTGTACACAGGAGTGCCAGTCGAAGCATCCGTAAAAGGCGGGATGTAGTTGCCTGGGCAACAGCACATGGTCGCTATCGCTGATGGAAGTATGGCTCGTTTTATTTGGAAATTGTTGTTCAATACATTTTAATGGCAAAGAGGCGAGATGTGAAGCTCCTTCCGTTGTTAATTCAAATCCCGAACTATCTTTTTTAATTACAAACATTCGCTGCATTTGCGCCTGCGAAGTTTTACCTATCAACAACAATGCAAAAACAAAATGGGTGATCTTCATATTTCAAACTTAAAGAAAATAGTGGAGTGTTATAATTTTTTACAGTGCACGGAAGCCTGTATCGGGCCACTCTGTTACCATACGGCACTTAAATGGGTAAGTCACCCAAATTACGTAATCTTTTTACTGCTCAATGATTTTATTGGCTTTACGAGGTTTTACATAGAGACTATCTTTCGCTAAAATGATTTAATGTCTTGACAATCAAAAGAGCTATTCTATTCAAGGAGATTGAGATTTAGCAAAATCATTCTTATATAGCAAACATTTTATGCCTCAGGTAATCCAAAAGTTTAAAATTTTTCTCGCCTCTCCTTCTGACGTGAATGACGAACGCTTAGCAATGAGTGAAGTAATAAATGAATTGAATCTAACGTATGGGACTCGAGCTGGAGTTACGATGGAATTAGTTAAATGGGAAACCCATGCAGCTCCCGGCATCATAAACAAACTCGAGGTTAGCCAGTCGATAACAATAGAACTCCTGAAAAACGTTTGCTAACATCGCTTTTGAAAAGTTGGAAACCAAAATTACCAAAAGCATTTCAACCATATAAATCCATTAGCGCGGGGCTCCAGCACTGTGTCTGACAGCTTCTTGCCGAGACATAAAATATTTTTCGATAAAAAATCCTCACATCGCAGTGAGGATTTTTTTAGCGGAACATATAAAATTATTGCGCCAGCGAAATCCTCAACTGTACACCCGCCCTTGTATTGGTAATGGGTGCGCTGGAAGAAATGTAGGGGTTTACCCTGCGCTGGTCAAAGAAGAGTTTGATATTTACGCGGTTGTTTAAAAAATAATCAATGGTAGGTGTAATGGTTATTTCCTTGCTGCCGCCTGTTGGCAAAGTTGAATTCTGGTCGAGGCGGTTGTTTACCGTTACATTATCCCTGATCTTAAAATCGAGCCTGAAGTTGATCTCATTGTCAAGCTTGCCCGTGCCATCCTTGCTTAGAAATTTAGGCAGTTTTAATCCGCCAAATAATTTCATTCCACGTTTGCGGTAACCTGCTCCGATGGCGAATTCGGTGCTGCGTGTTTCACTCAACTGGAAATCTACCAGGCTCAAACTCAGCGTGCGTTGCTTTGTATAATCAACCTTGAACTGAAACTGGTTGGTAAACATCATATCCACTCCTACCAGTGGCGCAAATTGTTCCTGGATGGTAATATTGGGTAGCAGGAAATAAGGTATGTAGTTGTTTGAAATGGTATCATAAAAAGACGGGTAGCCATAGCGGGAAACATCCTGGTACAACAAGGCGGAAGTGAACCCATTCATACTAAGACTTCCGTTGTAACCATGCGACACTGTAAAGTTGGTAAGGATTTTATCCACGCCTTTTATGCGGCTCAGGCCGTTGTAGTCCAGCTTCCAGTTGGGCCTTGGTATAATGCTTTTGAAAGGATTGGATTTTATATTAGGATTGCTTTGCTTTATCAATCCAACACTGTTAGGATCCTGGCCTGAGTAAGCTGCAATAAATGCCGGGATCAATACATCATTTGCATAGCGGTTGTATCCATACGCATAACCGTCAGCTTCCAATGGCCGGCCGGTATTGTATTTATTAAGGTTATTGAGCCTTTGAGAAATGATTCGTCTGTTATCCTGGAACTTAAGGAAGGTGGCGGAAATCTGGTTGGGGTCAAATTTGCCAAACAATGTTTTGTATGAAATATAACTAACATCAAAACCTCCGCCTGCATAAGGGCTCAGGTGGCCAAACTGATTGCCCGTCCCCGAAGTGTCTTTAAATAATTCTGAATAATTTTTATTAAAAGTTTTATTGACATTCACGCTGATCGTTAAATCCCTTATTGGTTCCAGTTGGGCAGTTAATGTCAGCCGCTGGTCGAATGATTGCTGTAAAATACTATTAAACAAAGTATCAGCGGTTATCAATCCTTTGCGGGCCGCATTGTTCAGCCAGTTGGTATCCGGCTGTTTTCCCATGATAAAATCAAAGCCCGGTTGCATGCTCCGGAAATTTTGCCCTACGTATTGTGTGCTGTCCAAATAACCCGGCAAACGGGTATTGGCGTTTTCAGAAAGGGAAACATTTACCTGCTTGATGCTGGTGATCAATTTGCCAAACACCCTGCCCATCGTGCCTACATATGGAAGGGCATTGGGGTCTTTTATGCGTGTAACTTTAATGCGCTTAAACTTTTTAGTTGTAACACCATCTTTGATACTGGTGGTAAAAATTGAATCCCTTCTAAATTGCTTTGTCCTTGCCTGGCCCGTATCTCTTGGTAAATCGATTGACCTGAAAAATTTAAATTTATTGTACAATCTTGTAAAATCAAGTTGAGCGGTTGCTTCCTGGCTTTGTCCGTTCTCAAGAATATTGCCTAATTCCACTGCCAGCCTTGATGCGCCGATCCAGCGGTAGGTAGCCTGGTATTTTAAATTAACGGTGGTCCAATCGAGCAGAGGGAATTTTGCCGTTGGCAAAGTATAAGAAACGTTTGCCGCCTGGTTGTACAATGTATTTCTTCCGCCTTTTAAAAGATTGGTCCACAGGCTGTCTTTCTTTGGTTTCGTATCAATTCTGCCAGCCGGTTCATCTACCCTTGAGTTGTTGGTGGCAGTAAAATCAAAATTGAGGGATTTGGTAAATGGCCAGCGGAAAATATAATCACGCTGAAAGGTCAAATACTTGTCATAGGTCTCAGGAATTTTATATTTATCCGAGCCTACACTTCTTGGCCTGATGGCGCCAAACTGCCGGTGGATATCCGCCCTGAAACTTAGTTGGGATGGTACAGGATTGATATTGAAATCCTTCACAAGGTCAAACCAATGTTTCTTTCTTTTGGTAAAAAATTTGAGCTTTTTGAACGGCTCAATATATTTTGGTTGTGGGGTAAAATTATATCCTAACCCGCCGCGGTGCCTGGTAACTTCATTGTTTTCAATCAGCGGATTATGCGCCGTGATATTGATGTAAGAATAACTGAGGTCAATATTGGAGATATCATAAATTTTAGGATTTTTAGTGCTCGTCCTGTTCTTTCTTACATTGGTAAAATTCAACGTTTTTGTACTGGTAAAGTCTATCGCCGCATCATTGATAGAATCTCTTTTATTACCAGGTGAAACACTGAGTTTATCTTTTAGCCTGATGTCAAGATCATATGGATCATATTCAGGTTTGCTGATGGTTTGCGAATAGCTCGCAAACATGGGTATCGAAATAGCCGCTTTCTTTGGTAATAATTTACCAAGTTCCAGGTTAGCCGCCACATCAAATTGGGTAAAATCATCGCGGTAGCGTTCATTCACTCTTTGCTCAAGGGTACCAAAACCGGTGGTATGTTTGGTAACAGACCCGGTGATAGTGCCGAGGTCGGCAAGCGTCATATCAATCCTGGCCATTGCGGCCCATCCGCCATTTTCATTGATGGAGTTAAGCCTTAATTCATTTACCCACACTTCGCCGCAGGCGCTGTTATTATTTGCATTTTCCACGCCTATCAATATACCTCTTACTTCACCAAGGTTTGGATCACCCAGTATTGAATAAGTATGCCCGTTTGCCTGTGGCTTTCGGTAAATAGTAGTTGCTACTCCATTGATATTCCTTTCCTGTTTTAATTTAGGTAAGGCTGTCAAGTCAACATTTAAACTATTGATGGCCCGCCAAAGGGTATCGTTGTAGGCATCGGTATTTGGATTTAAAGTTCCGGCTGTCAGTGGAGTTAAATACAAAGGAATTCTAATTTCATAGTAATTACTAACGAAATCAGTTCCGATCCTTACCACTGCATTCAGGTCACGGTCACGGATGCTGTTAGGTGTTTTAACATTATTTTCCGCATGAATAAACATGGATAAATTTCCGTACTGCCTGATATCCCTGTTGGCAAATGTTTGCTGCACTCCTCTTGCATCGCCTTTGGTGAGGCCGCAAAACTGCAGGGACATACTTTGTTCATTTTGCAAAAGGTTTACCCCATTGTTGCTTTGTATTTGTTGACGTTGTATTTCCCTTGGTGTGCGGTAAGCCAAAGGAGTACGTTTATCGTTCTCTTCAATATTTACACCATTCACGTTGAAATCAGCACTGGTGCCGAGCGGAGAATAAGTACCGGTAGAATCTATTTTGTTTGGAAACCGCCGCCAGATATTCCTGGTAAGTTCGAGCTTACCAAAACGCATCACTACTTCATCTTGAAAATCAGTCAAAAACATCCTTATAAAACGGATGGATTTGAAATCAGGAATATTACCGATTTTCTTATTGTAAGATCCAATGGGAACACGGAACTGGTACCAGGTTTCGGGCCGGGTAGTGCCATCGGGCAAGCCTGTAATGTTAACCGTTTTTTTATCAACAATATAATTTACCCCGATCTGCATGGTTGGATCGTTGGCAGGTTTAATATCCACGATGTATTGAAAATACTCTTCGCCCTCATTCATTGTATTATCCCGGTTCAGGTCTTCTGCATCAGGATACAAAGTGGCTGCCGAAGAAAAGATAGAGCCATCATTTACTTTGGAGTTGCCTTCAGGATTATTGAAATTTTTATACCTTTTTAAAATCCCGTCAATAGGCGTAAAGGCAGCATCCCGGTAGTGTATATAGTCATCAGCGGAAGGGTCTTTTGTAGCTGCCAGCATTGCAGGGCCAGTTACAGTGGCCTGCAATTGCGAAAGGTAAGGCGCCCTTTTTACCACTTCCGAATCATTGTTATTACCATCAAACCCAAGATCCTGGTACACCCTGTCGGCTGCATCATTGCTAAATGCATTTGTTACCTGTATTGGATTCAACGGCACTCTTCCCCATACGGATGCATTGTCCACCTGTGATGGGGCTGTTGGCGTGGGCAATCCGTTCTCGTAAAATCTTCGTCCATCTTTTAAGATATCTTCAGAAATATTACCGAGGTTAAAATACAATTTACCGCCAGTAGATTGATCAGCATTGGGCCTTGCGGCCGTTTTGATAAAAGGGTCCTGCACCCAAAATTCAATGAACTCTATATTGGCAGTTTCGAAATCTGATTGGTCTAAATTTCTCATCAATCCACCCCATTTTTGTTTGGGATTTTTTAAGCGGTTGTTGTTATCAATTCCTAAAGGAGATGCTTCATAGTTATACGAACCTTTTTCCGTTGGATAATAGGCAAGGTCAAAAGTGATCAATTGGTTTTGGCCAAAATCGGTGGTGCGCTGAGGGAATATTTCACTTTGTTTTACAAGCCTTGTCCTTGGATCGCTGAGTTCAGCACGGTTATCACTTAAGGGATTATTAACTCCCTTGAAACCTTGTAAGGCAGGCTCGATCTGGTACCAGGCAAGCTTCGCCCTCTTTTTGCCATAGTCGAGGTTGTTGTTCAACGTGGCTTCGGGAAAAAGCACATTGCCACTGGCGTCGGTAGCATTTTGTGGAGTAGATGCCATTGCCCAGCTAATTGCTGGAAAACGAAGATCGATCCCGGATTTGCTTCCTTCAAAGTCATCAATATATACGGTGCCTGCGGAACCCTTTCCAATTTGCGGTGCATGGCCGGGTTTCAGGAAAGCACCTTCTGCATATGCATTTATAGTGGAAGGGGCATTCGTAGAATAGAAAGGAAGCTTGTCCAATAATTTGGTAAGCCGGGGCATTTCCTTCCTGTAATTAACATCAAGGCCGTACATCGTATTGCGGATGGGATCTTCCCCAATATTATTTTTTGTAAAAAATGGCCGTTCGCCGAGGCGCACCAATGTGCCACCAATTGCCAGTTGTTCTTTCAGTGTGTTCTTTGCAAGGTAATCAAGGCGCAGGCCCATGTAATTTCGCTGCTGCATACCAAATGCAGCATTGTTTTCAAAGTTTACCTGCACGGGCAACCCTGCATTTAAAATAGCCTGGTTGGTTACTTTGATTGTACCCAGGTCATAATTAATATCATAGTCAGCTCCCTCGATCAATGTTTGGCCGCCTGCGGTAACGGTTACGCTACCCTTGGGTATATTGTAGCCGATGCTGATATCGGAGGAGCCGGATGTACGTGCTGATCCTTTTAACACAAAGCGGTTAAGATTAGGAAATTGTTGTGCTACTGCTTTGATGGAATCATATAAAGCATAGTATAAAGTGTCTTTTGCCGAAGGGGGAGGATTGGTATAAACCCGTGCTGCAAGGTCACGTCCAAAAGGCTCCAATACCGGGAAAACAATGCGGCTGTAGGGAGATATAACTGTAAAACCTTCCACATAATCGAAAACGCCATCCGGCTGAGGATCCAATTGGTTATTCAACCTGTCTAA
>JBDSAA010000002.1:0-4388 GCA_039922375.1 Ferruginibacter sp. | reverse complement strand
AAGTATCATGGGAAATAGCAAATCAATCCAATATAGGCTTTGATGCCACACTTTTAAATAACAGGCTTTCTATCACTGCCGACTATTTTAATTATACCAGGTCGGACATTCTTTGGGAACGCGGAGCCACTGTGCCCCTTTCCGCAGGCATGAGACTTCCCAGGGAAAATATTGGTAAGATGACTAACAATGGGTTTGATTTTAGTATAGATTATACAAACAAGGGCGGTGCATTAACCTACCAGGTTGGCTTAAATGGCGGCTATCAAAAAAATAAAATTGTTGAATGGGCTGAACCTCAAACTTCTCCCGAATATATGCATCAGCGGTTAACCGGGTATCCTATTTATAGTGGTTTATATTTTAATGCTATTGGAGTATTCAGAGACCAGGGGGCAGTTGATAAATACCCGCATATGACCGGGGCCAGGCCAGGAGATATTATTTTCGAAGATTACAATGGCGATGGCCAGATTGATGATAAAGACAGAACCCGTATGACCAAATCCGATATTCCCAGGTTTACCGGCGGGTTAACTTTTAGTGCCGGTTATAAAGGGTTTGATCTTTCTTTACTCGTACAGGGTGCCGCTGGTGCTGTACGTTATCTTAGTACAGAGTCGGGTGATATCGGTAATTTTTTACAGTCATTTGCTGAAAAACGCTGGACTGCAGATAACAGTAATGCTGAAGGACCAAGGACCTTTAATCGTGGAAATGAATATTGGGTAGGGAGGGGTAATACTTATTGGCTGCGTAAAACCGATTACGTACGATTGAAAAATATCGAGCTCGGGTATAATCTTCCATCTTCATTACTACGAAAGGCCAGCATTCAAAACGTACGGGTATACATCAATGCTTTCAACTTTCTTACTTATGCGCCAGACTTGAAAGAATTTGACCCGGAATCGGGGGCTAACAATGCAAATGCAAATGCCCGAAATAACAATATAGGCACTTCAGGTACAGGTTACCCGCTTCAAAAAATTGTCAACATCGGCATTTCTGTTACATTCTAATGAACTTCAAAAAAATGATTATGAAAAAGATTAATTATATGCTATCTATACTGCTGCTTTTTTTGACAGCGGTTTCTTGTAAAAAAGATTTTTTAAACCAGGAACCGAAAGGGCAGTTTAACGATGCGACTACCTGGAAGGATCCATCCTTAATTCAGGCTTTTGTAAATAATGTCTATCACGGTATTCCACATGGGTTTAGCAATATTATGATGTCTTCGTTGGTGGACGAGTCCGTTTACAATCACCAGTTTGGTGAACAAAATGTGGTTAAGAGCCTTATTACCCCTGGCGACCTCAATGTGTTTGACTTTGGCTATTGGACTGGCAAAAGGCAACGTTATATGAGTTGGGAAAATGAATTCAGGCATATCAGGGCAACCAATATATTTTTTCAAAATATTGATGGCGCACCTATAGACGATGCAGCCGTGAAAAGCAGGATGAAGGGAGAGGTGTATTTTTTACGTGCACATTTGTATCATAACCTCGTCTCCATTTACGGTGGAGTGCCAATCATCACAAAAGCATACACACTTACCGATGATTTTGTAGCGCCGCGGGATAGCTATGACAACTGTGTCAAATTTATTGTTGGACAATTAGATTCTGCTGCAAGCCTGCTACCGCTGGCTCAAACAGGAGACAACTTAGGACGGCCAACCAAGGGTGCGGCGCTGGCTTTAAAAGCCAGGGTGCTGTTGTATGCGGCCAGTGATTTTTATAATAGCAACGGATCATGGGCAGGAAGTTTTGCTCAAAAAGAGTTGCTTGGTTATACCGGCGGTGACAGAACGGCCCGGTGGACAGCAGCTAAAAATGCAGCGAAAGCAGTAATAGATTTAGGGGTGTATAGCTTATATAAAGATGGCGCTCCACCAGCAACCGCTGATGAAGCCACGAAGAATTACGCTGATATCTTTTTACAACGTTCCACATCGGAAGATATTTTCGTCCGTTATTTTACCCCAGCAACAAATGAAGATTGGGATGGTTACAACCCTGGCTTGTACAATACACCTAACGGCTGGCATGGTTGGGGCGGCAATTGCCCTACGGGGCAAATGGCAGATTCTTATGGAATGATAGATGGTACGCCGTTCAACTGGAATAACCCCGCTCATAAGGCTGCCCCATACGTGAACAGGGATCCCCGTTTTTATGCTTCCATCAATTATGACGGGGTTAAGTGGCGCCCCAGGAACGACAATGCCGCAGTGGCCAAAGACCCGGTTGGTGTTATACAAACCGGATATTTTTTAAAACCTGATGGAACTTCCATAGGGGGGCTCGATACGAGAAATAGCATATTGGAGGATTGGAATGGGACGTATACTGCTTATTTTCTGAAAAAATTTATTGTACCGACAATTGAGTCGCAGTTTGTGAAGCAGGACCTGCCCTGGCGGTATATACGTTATACAGAAGTTGTGATGAATTATATAGAAGCCCTAATTGCTTTAGGAGAAGACGCAGAGGCTAAATTGTGGTTGAATAAGATAAGAAGGCGTGTTAAAATGCCAGATATTACCGAAAGCGGTACTGCGTTAAGAGATCGTTACAGGAACGAA
Source organism: Ferruginibacter sp. (assembly GCA_039922375.1). Taxonomy (GTDB): domain Bacteria; phylum Bacteroidota; class Bacteroidia; order Chitinophagales; family Chitinophagaceae; genus Ferruginibacter. The sequence continues at coordinate 1,795 of JBDSAA010000002.1, read as the reverse complement.
CGCAAGATTGAATTAGCATTTGAAGACCAGCGCTTCTTTGATGTACGCCGCTGGATGATACCAGACCAGGCTTATACAGATGCCAGAACAGTAGAGATTGTCTATCCGTCAAATGCGAACGGTAACCCGGTAGGAACCACCGTTTATAACCCAACTGGTTTTCCAAGTTTAAGAAAACCTGGTACAACTGTGGGCATTGGTCAGCAAAGAGCGTGGCTGCCCAGATTTTATCTGTTGCCAATTAAAACCGATGAAATGAACAGAAACAATAAACTGGTTCAGAACCCATTGTATTAGATAAAGAGCTACTTTTTCCCCCAAGGATGTGTATCCTATAATCACTGGCAGGCAGTCGCGTTTTCTTATAGGGGCCTTTACATTGAATCATCAAGGTCCCTATTTTATTAACCTATTTGTCGCCAGGTTTTTATTTGTCAAAATAGTTCTGTTAGCAAAAATTATTGTCTAAGCACGTTCACAAAACGTGAATTATATCTTACCTCTATGTTCAAATTTTTTAAAATGGTTTTTAAAATTTCTTTATTCAAACGAACAGCTCTTCATCCAATGTTTCTCTTGTGTTTTACCGGTGCCTTGTATAGTCAAAAAACATTAATTCCAATAGAAACAAAAAACACTGCGGTAGTGCTGCAGACAGACAGCGACAAAAACCTCCTGATGGTGTACCTGGGAACAAAACTAAAAAGTGCAGAAGAGTATGCTTATATACCAAATATGTATTCACGGGGAGATGATTATTCAGGCATCCTCAATTCTGCATACACTCCATCAGGTTCAAGAAATCTTGTCGAGCCTGCTATTACCGTAACCCACGCCGATGGCAACACCTCGCTTGATCTGAAATATGTTAGCCATTCACAAACAAAAGAGGATAATAATATTTCGCTCACCACTATTAAGCTGGCAGATCCTGTTTTTTCTTTTGACGTCACACTTTATTTCAAATGTTATTACAATGAGAATGTAATTGAACAATGGTCTGCGATAAAGCATGCGGAAAAGGGAAATGTGCTTTTGCAAAAAATGGCTTCCGCTAACCTGTACATTCCTGGAGATGGGTTCTGGTTAAAACAATATCATGGAGATTGGGCCAGGGAAATGCAGCCAGAAGAAACAAAGCTAACTCATGGAATGAAAGTATTGGATTCAAAATTGGGCACAAGAGCACATCTGTATCAGCCACCGACATTTGCCATATCTATCGATAAACCAGCCACGGAAGATGAAGGGAAAGTATTGTATGGTTCAGTAGAATGGTCGGGGAATTTTCGTGTAGACCTGGAAGTAGATCCTTTAAATAATCTTCGTCTGATCGCAGGACTAAACAATTACGCATCTGATTATTTATTAAAGCCTGCGGAAATTTTTACAACGCCTGCTTTTCTTTATACTTTTTCTGATAAAGGCGAAGGAGAGGCCAGCCGTAATTTGCACCGATGGGCAAGGAAATATCGCATTCTTGATGGCAATGGTTCCCGCCTCACTTTGCTTAATAATTGGGAAGCTACTTTCTTTAATTTTAATGAACAAAAACTGGCTGAGCTTATAAAGGATACAAAAAAGCTAGGGGTAGACTTGTTCTTATTAGATGATGGATGGTTTGGTAACAAGCATCCGCGTAATAATGACAAAGCAGGTCTTGGAGATTGGCAGGAAAATCGAACAAAACTTCCGAGCGGCATTGGTTATTTGGTAAATGAAGCAGAGAAAAACCAGGTGAAATTTGGTATATGGATAGAACCGGAAATGGTAAATCCTGCAAGTGAATTATATC
>JBDSAA010000001.1:0-21840 GCA_039922375.1 Ferruginibacter sp. | reverse complement strand
CGAATCTTTAAATGGTTAACGCGGCAATGGGGAGTATCGACTACGGTATTATTTTACTGGCGGCAGGAACGTCCAGCCGTTTGGGACGACCCAAGCAGTTACTGGCATATAAGGGTAAAAGCTTATTGAGGCATGCTGTTGATGAAGCCATTGAGTCAGGATCAAAACAATTGATTGTAGTACTTGGTGCTAATTGCGATGAGGTAGAAAAAGAAGCAGTGCAACCTGGCGTAAAAATTATAAAAAATGATCGCTGGCAGGAGGGTATGGCTTCTTCCATTCATAAGGGGTTAACAGAGATGCTGAAAATGATTCCCACATTGGAAGCGGTAATTTTCGTGGTATGTGATCAACCCTTTGTTACGAAGACGCTTTTAAAAGACCTGGTAAAAGAATATGAATTATCGACGAAAACTATGGTAGCATGTGCCTATGGTGATAGTGTTGGCACACCGGCTTTATTCGATAAAACTAACTTTGCATCACTGCTGGAACTGGAAGGAGATGCCGGTGCAAAAAAAGTTTTAAAAGCTTTTCCCGAACTGATAAGTACGATTAACTTTCCGGAAGGTAGTATCGATATTGATACCATCGCAGATTATGAAAAACTGGTAGCAGGAAATGATGTGTAAAATCAAACACACAAGACATAGAAAATAGTTAAAGGTTATTGGCAAAATAAAAGTTTTAAATACAATTGATCAATGCTGATAGATTCATTTGACAGGGCACATAATTATTTACGAATATCGCTTACAGATAATTGCAACCTGCGTTGCTTTTACTGTATGCCCGAGGAAGATTATGAATTTACACCGGCTTCGCGGCTGATGCAGTTGGATGAGATAGAAGCAATCGCTAAAATATTTGTTGCAGAAGGAGTAAATAAAATCAGGCTTACCGGAGGGGAACCGCTGGTAAGAAAAGATGCTGATAAAATAATTCTTGCGTTGGCAAAACTTCCGGTTTCGCTCACACTCACTACCAACGGTACACGCTTACACGAATACGTGGAGACATTGAAGGAGGCCAACATTAAATCCTTGAATATTAGCCTGGATACTTTGCAGCCAGATAAGTTTTTGCTGCTTACCCGCCGTGACCAATTCAGGCAGGTCTATAACAACATTCATTTATTGATCAGCCAGGGTTTTCATGTAAAGGTAAATGTGGTGGCAATGAAGGGGATGAATGATATGGAGATCAACGATTTTATTGAATGGACAAAAGATACACCGGTGCATGTAAGGTTCATCGAGTTCATGCCATTCAGTGGCAACAAATGGACAAGCAATAAAGTATTTACCTGGGAGCAAATATTGCAGCAGGTAGAATCTAAATACGTCGTTACACGCTTGAATGATGACATCCACGATACTGCAAAAAAATATACCGTTCCGGGCCATGCCGGAACGTTTGCTGTCATCAGCACCATGACGTCTCCTTTTTGCAGTGGCTGCAACCGCATGCGTTTGACAGCAGATGGGAAAATGAAAAATTGCTTATTCTCCAAAGAAGAAACTGATCTGCTGACGGCATTCCGCCAAGGCAAAAATATATTACCATTGATACAACAAAGCGTTCGAAGCAAAGCCAAAGAATTGGGCGGCCAGTTTACCGCAGATTTTGAACATGTACATGCAGAAGATATTCATAACAGGAGCATGATCACCATTGGCGGATAAGATTTTTTACGACTTATGATAACAGTAGCAGCAGCAACAAAAATAATCGAGGAACAAGTAAGCCCATTGCAACCTGTTGAAGTTGTGCTGAGCCAGGCAGCAGGATTGGTACTTGCGAACGACGTGTTTGCTACCATTGATATTCCGGCTTTTGCCCAGTCTTCGATGGATGGGTATGCATTTTCTTTCAGTGGATGGCAGGTGCATAAAACATTAGAAATAGCTGGCGAAATGGCGGCAGGGTCCAACGAAACAATTCCGGTTTCACCTGGACAAGCCGTACGCATTTTTACAGGAGCAGCCGTGCCTGAAGGCACTGATACAGTGGTGATGCAGGAGAAAGTATCTACTGAAAATAATCTGTTAACAATAGCCGATGAAAATATTATAGCGGGAAGAAACGTACGACCCAAAGGCTCAGAAATAAAAGCCGGTGCATTGGCGCTTGCAGCAGGTACCCGCTTATCACCGGCTGCTATTGGTTATATCGCGGGTATTGGTGTTGCTAAGGTCAAGGTATTTCCTAAGCCATTGGTGAGCATCATTGTTACCGGCAAAGAACTACAGAAACCGGGAGAGCGTTTAGAATATGGACAAGTATATGAATCCAATTCAGCCACACTAACGGCGGCGCTTACCCAACTAGATATCAGCAGTGTTAAAATATGCCAGGCAGATGATGAACTGGAAGTGTTGACACAAATATTGCAACAGGCAATGTATGAAAGCGATGCAGTGTTACTCACGGGTGGTATCAGTGTAGGAGACTATGATTTTGTGCTGGAAGCTGCTGCGCAATGTGGGATCACAAAAATATTTCACCGTATAAAACAGCGACCGGGCAAGCCGCTGTACTTTGGTAAAAAAGAGAACAAACTGGTGTTTGGATTACCAGGCAATCCTTCCTCCGTACTCACTTGTTTTTATGAATATGTATTGCCCGCCTTACAGCTATTAAGCAGCCACGCAAGTCCCGGATTAAAAACATTGCAGGTGCCGCTGGCGAAAAAAATAGAAAAAGCTACAGGGCTCACGCATTTTTTAAAAGGCTACTATGATGGCGAAAAAGCAACGCCGCTGGATGCCCAGGAAAGCTACCGCCTCAGCTCCTTTGCACATGCCAACTGCCTTATAAAAATTGATGAAGACACTGCTTGTTGCGATGCAGGTGAAAAAGTAGAAATTCATTTATTGCCTGAATAATTAACAGCATGCAGGAAAACCTTATTTTATTTTATGGCTTATTATTTTTGGTAGCGTTTTTATATGCGTCTGTGGGGCATGGCGGTGCAAGCGGTTATCTTGCGCTAATGGCCATCTTCAGCATTACTCCGGAGGTGATGAAGCCAACCGCACTGTTGCTAAATATTTTTGTATCACTCACTTCTTTCATACAGTTTTACCGGGGCAAACATTTTCTATGGAAGATATTTTTTCCACTCGCCATCGCTTCGGTGCCGATGGCTTTTATCGGCGGACTGGTGGTAGTGGATGGGTCAGTGTACAAAAAGATGTTGGGAGTATTGTTGCTGATTCCCGTGGCCCGTTTTTTATTTTTTAGTAACACACCCGCAACCGAATTAAAAAAAGCAAATAGCCTTTTGTCATTGTTCATCGGTGCGGCGATTGGTTTTCTCTCAGGCCTTATCGGCATTGGCGGAGGCATTATTTTATCGCCAATATTGCTGTTTTTAAAATGGACCGATCAAAAGCAAACCGCCGCCATCAGTGCATTATTTATTTTTGTAAATTCATTATCGGGATTGGGCGGCCAGTTGACAAAGGGAATTCATTTTAATGCAGATATGGTTTGGTATGTCATTATAGCGTTTGCCGGTGGGTTGGGGGGCGCTTATTTTGGAGCGTTACGATTTAAGCAAGTTATATTGAAAAATGTATTGGCAGTAGTTTTATTGCTGGCAGTTTATAAATTGTTGTTTACGCAGGCTTAAAATTTAGTTAATGAAAAAATTTCTCTCTATTATTTTAGTTTTAATTTCTCTACACGGATGGACTCAAAAATCAATGCTTGTTACGGAAAGTTTTATGGTTGAAGGAAAAGTAAAGCAACCCCAATCTTTTTCAATGCAGGATTTGTCTGGTTTGCAATTGACATCGATAGACAGCATTGTAATTACGAATCACTTGCATGAAAAAAAGAGCGTGCTAAAAAATATAAAAGGCGTGTTATTAAAAGATGTTTTGAATAAGCTTACTATTGACCAGGCAAATCCTAAATTATTAAGCGAATATTATTTTGTATGTATTGCTTCGGATAATTATAAGGCGGTATTCTCATGGAATGAAATTTTTAACAATGAAACCGGGAACCATGTGATGATCATTACAGAGCAGAATGGGAAAAAAGGCAGTTCAATGGATAACCGGATTGCATTGATTTCCTCCGCTGATAAAGCCACGGGTAGAAGGTATGTAAAAGGATTGCAAAAAATACTGGTAGAAAGGGTTCCATAATTAGCATTCGGTTAAAAAGCTGGATGCCATTCTTTAACACAACCGGAGATTAATATGAAAGTAAACATCATCTTATTTGGCCAGCTTACAGATATTACGGGCACTGATACCTTCACTGTAGAAGGTGTGGATGATACAACCGGGCTTACAAACAAACTTCAGGATGATTACCCCGCCTTGAGCAACTCAAAATATATCATCGCCATCGATAAAAAAGTTATTGCTGAAAATACCGTCCTTACTGAAAATTGTACGGTAGCTTTATTGCCTCCTTTCTCGGGAGGGTAAAAATGAAAAACGACAACCAATCATACGACAGATACCAGCGCCAAATAATTCTAAAAGAATTTGGAGAAGCGGGACAGCAAAAATTACTCAACGCAAAAGTATTGGTAATTGGTGCAGGGGGGCTGGGGTGCCCAGCGTTACAATACCTGGCGGCCGCAGGCGTAGGCACCATTGGTATTGTGGATGATGATGTGGTTTCTATCACTAACCTTCACCGGCAGGTGCTGTACTCAACTTTTGATGTGGGTTTTTCAAAAGCGGAAAAAGCCAGGCATAGCCTCACAAGATTAAATCCTGATATCAACATCAATGCCTTCCAGGAAAGATTAACCACGCAAAATGCGCTGGACATAATTAACCCTTATGATATTGTGATTGATGGAACGGATAATTTTTCGTCCCGTTACATGATCAACGATGCCTGTGTATTACTGCACAAGCCATTGGTATATGGCGCCGTTTCACAATTTGAAGGACAGGTAGCGGTTTTTAATTACCAGGATAAAAGCGGGAACATTTCAGTTAACTACCGCCACCTATTTCCTGAGCCACCTGGCGATGGGGAAATACTAAACTGTGCAGAAGCTGGCGTATTGGGAGTCTTGCCCGGCATCATTGGTACCATGCAGGCAAATGAAACTATCAAACTGATAACGGGTATCGGCAAACCCCTCATCAATTCGTTGCTAACTTATAATACTTTAACCAACCAGGTATACGAAATTTCACTATCCCCCTCCAATGAAACGAACGCTCTAATACCCCGGGATAAAGCAGCGTTTGAACAAATGGATTATGATTGGCTGTGCGCTTCTTCCACCGGCCGCCAGTTTGAAATTGATACAGCGGCGTTTGATCAGTTGCGGAGCGCCAATAACGTAGATATTATTGATGTAAGAGAGGCTGGCGAGTTGCCACTTCCTACCGAATTTAAGTACCTGCAAATCCCCTTATCCCAATTCAGGGAAAATATTGCTGTCGTTAAAAGCAAGACCGTTATTGTTTTTTGCCAATCAGGAAAAAGAAGCATGCAGGCTGCTCAGTTGTTATTTGATACATTTGGCGAAACTAAGAAGATATATAGTTTGCACGGTGGTATTACTAACTGGTTAAAAAGCCATCCAACACAACAGACATGACAGAACGAAAGCCTAAAAATATATTTATTACCGGCCCCATAACGCCTGCTTTTATTGCCGAAAGCATCCAACAACACAGTTCCAAAACAACTATTGGCGGCCATAATATTTTCCTTGGGCAAATACGTGCGGACGTGATAAGCGGGCAAACGGTAGCGGCCATCGAATATACCACGTATGAAGAAATGGCCCTTGAAAAAATGCATGAAATAAGGGAAGCAATTTTTGCCAAATATCCGCTCACCTGCATGCATGTGTATCACAGCCTGGGAAGAGTAGCCGCCGGTGAAATATCTTTATTTGTCTTTACTTCATCGGCTCACCGCAAAGCGGCTATTGATGCCTGTGAGGAAACCGTAGAAAAAATAAAATCCGAGCTCCCGGTATGGGGAAAGGAAGTATTTGAAGATGAAACTTATCAATGGAAAAAGAACAACTTCTAATTTTCCAACGTAGACGGTTCAAGCCGCTAATACACAAAAATCATGGTGAACATTACGCATAAAAATAACAGTCTTCGAAAGGCGATCGCTACTGCATTGCTGACAGTGTCCAAGCCCGAAACCATCGAGGCTATCAGGAATAAAAAAGTTCCGAAAGGTGATGTATTTGAATTTTCAAGGGCAGCAGGTTTACTGGGTATAAAAAAAACAAGTGACGTCATTCCTGATTGCCATCCTTTGCCGGTAGAGTATGCAGCTATCACCTACCTTATTGATGGATTAATGATCCTGATCACCGTGGAAGTACATACCATTTATAAAACAGGTGTGGAAGTGGAAGCCATGCATGGAGCCGCCGTTACAGCATTAACGATGTACGATATGTTGAAGCCGCTCGACAAAGGAGTTGAAATTTCTACCATCCGGCTGCAAAGCAAAAAGGGAGGTAAGACAGATTTTAAAGATATGCTGCCTGCAGGCTTGCGTTGTGCCGTCGTGGTGTGTTCGGATAGCATAGCCGCTGGAAAGAACGGTGACAGTTCAGGAGAATTGATCATTAAAAAATTAGCTCAATATCATTTGTCAGCAACGGAAAGTAAAATTATTCCGGATGATTTCGACACCATACAGGCAACTGCAAAACAGTTAAGTGCAGATGAATTTAACCTCGTTCTTTTCACAGGCGGCACAGGCCTCTCCCCAAGAGATATTACGCCAGATGCAATCAGGCCTTTGTTGGACCGGGAGATCCCCGGCATAATGGAAGCTGCCCGAAACTACGGACAGCAGCGAACCGCATTTGCCATGCTGTCAAGAGGTGTAGCGGGGTTTATTAAAAATACACTGGTGATCACATTACCGGGTTCGCCCCGTGGTGTGGAAGAAACGATGGATGCTTTATTCCCCTATATTCTACATGTTTTTAAAGTGGCGGAAGGCATGCGGCATAATTGAGGCCGGAAGATTTTCTGAAGGCGTGTCTGGTAGAACTAAGGCCTATTTTTTATAAGCAGCTACTACTTTTTGTTCAAAGCTTTTGAATTGAGCGTTAAGCTGCGAAGTAAGTTTTTGTTTCACAGCGGCTTCTTTAATAAAACTGTACTCAACACTATTATAAACAAAGCGCTTTATATCGGCGTAAGTTATTTGCTTATACCTTTTTGCTAATAATACAAATTGCTCCGTGAGGTTTGTTCTCAGTATTCCTGCGTCATCAGTGCAAATAGCAATCGGTACACCAAAGTTTTTATACAAAAGAATGGGATGCCTGTCATCCTTGACATTTAAAATAAATTCATTGCTCCCCAGGTTTATTTCAACTGCGATTTTGTGTTTGCTCATGTAATTCAGGAGAGCGTAACAATCCTTCTCATACGGCAAATCCACACCATGGCCTATTCGGTTAGCTTTCGCATCGTAAACCGCCGCATTGATATGCCACGTAAGATCTTCTGGCTTTACCAGGCTCGGAGTTAACTCACCTGCATGCAATGAATACTTTACACCAGGGTATATTGTATGGCAAAAATTAAACATCTGCATTTGTTGCCAGTAATCTCTCATAGATAATTCATTGTGCTCAGGAGCAACAATATTTACCCCAACCACTAAAGGATTTCTATTGGCCGCTTCAAAGGCAACAACAAGGCTTCTAAAAAAAGGAATGGGATCATTTATCCTGTTTACAAAACTTTGAAATCGTAACGTAAATGATGAGTCGTCCAATTTGAGCGTGGTGTGCAATTTAACCATGTGATCATTATAGGAAAGCGCACACTGGATCACGTTTCTCTCCTGGAAGACCCGATAAATACTATCCAACAACCCGGCATTCAGCATCCGGTCCTGCGTAGATTGATAATACTTAAGCCGATCATTTAAAAAATACAAGTCCGTTACATCTTTATCGCAACTGGCACTTTTTAACGTGGTTTCTATATAGGAAACATTTTCCTTTTGGGCCCTCGTTTTTAACTCTATCAATCCCTGCTCAATACTACCTTTTACTACGTCGCCAAAATGATTGAACGCTTCGAAGAACTGACGGTGAGATGGATAATTACCCGCAAAATCTTTGATCGACCATTTTTGTAATAGCTGTTGTTTTACTTCATTCAGTGTGTCATTTTTTAACGAGGAGAATTTTGTCCAGTTCAAATCTCCCGGAGAATTTGTTTCTGAAATCTGAAGCGATCTCGTGTTAACAAAGTAGTCTTTTGAAATAGCAATATTTAAATAAGTCTCTGCATAAATAGAACCACTATAGTGATGATGAAGATCTCCGCCCTTTGGCATCTGCGAAAAAAAAGCAGTGAGTGCTGCAGAATTATCTCTTATTTTTTCGAAATATTGGCTTACGCTCTGTGCTTGAAGTTTCGGAGAAAAAATGATCAATAAAAGGGGTATTATTTTTTTCATACTTGTTTTTTATATTGTACAACAGCATGCATTTCTTAAAACGTGCAGGTAGCACATGAGTGCCAGGTAAGCAACAGCGAAATAGTTTTGACCAGGCAATTAAATGCTTACAACCTGTTTGATTGAGTTGTATCTTTTGGATGTTGTTTAAATAATTTTTTACTCGCCCAATGACTGAGCACACTACTGCCAGCTCCAACAATGGCGCCGCCTAAAACATCCGATGGGTAATGCTTGCCAAGGTACATTCTTGAGTAACCAACGCATCCTGCCCAAATATAGGCCGGCACGGCGACATACCATTTTTTGTGTGTAAGTGTAAGCGATGTTGCGGTTGCAAACGCAAGTGAAGTGTGTCCGGATGGAAATGAATGCCCCTTCGAGGTGGTTAAAACATATACATCATTCGGGTAATCATCCGATGGGCGTGTGCGGTTAAATATTGCTTTCAGGCCATCTGTTGCTACAATATTGATCCCGATACCAATGAGCAATTCATAGGATTTATAACGGAGTTCTTTATCATTTTTTATAAGTGCATAAGCTAAGGTTCCAAGGGAAGCTGTGCCGGCAACAATTGTATATGAATCACTGGTAGTTTTCCAGAAGCCCGCTTTAGGATATTGCGGATTAATCGATCTCAATATGTCAATATCAATATTTTGTGACTGAACGGGCTGGGTAAAAAATTGAAAACAGCAGATGCAACAAATAATATAAATGGATTGTAAGCGAGGCATTGATTATTTTTTATCGTTAGCAAAGATAAATTTTAAAACGGTTGCATTGGGCGTCCCGGCACGTTCGTTGGATATATAGAGGTTATCATTCTTGTCAAAAGCGATTCCCTCTGGCTGAGGGAATAAAGCGGGATCAAGTGGATAGACCCCCTTTATTTCCCATTTATCATCTGCTACTACCAGCAGTTTATTTACAGAGGATAATATGTACCATTCGTTGTGCTTATTTTTGGCTAACGCCGATGGGCGTAACATTATTTTCTTTTCATTCAATTTGGTGGCAATATTTTTTGTGTTTACCTGGAAATTACCTTTCAGTTCAATATCTTTTCCAGGGGCCATCGCCAGAATATACCCGGTGATACTTTTAGCAGCATTGTCTGTCTGGCAGTCTTTGCACAAAACATATAAAAGGCCCGCGGTTTCATCAGCATACATCGCTTCGTACTCTCCATTAGGCAATAATTCCTTTGCGTCAGTTATCTCTTCGTCTGTGGTTAAATTGAGTGGAAAAGAAATTAAGCCGCCATCGCTTCTCAATATTACTATTGTGCCATGGGAAATGGCGATGTCTTCGTAATCTCCTTTCTTTCCAAATTTTTTATGCTTCACATCCAGGCTGGCCGTTGGAAAATAAAATAGCCTGCCTTCTTCATCTTGTTCTGCATAAATGGTATCAGGGCTACCCGAATTAAAAGCTATCCCCGAAATTTCATTAAGGCTGGCCGGCATCTTTAAAACTTCCGGCCGGGCAAGGTCATAACCTGCAGGGGTTTCAACAGCTACCCGTTGTGTGCAACCATCGAAAAGCAATAAAGTAACAACAACAGTTAAGATTGGTTTTATCATGAACATCTAATTATTATTTGTGCTAAGTAGTTGATATATTTTTTCCTGTGACCGGTTAGGCTCACCTTCTTTTTTCACCGGGATATTTTCAAGCAGTTCATTGATCCGCACTGCCTGGATATTGTCTGCCAGTTGTATTTGTATGATCGTTTTTATTTCCTGCTGTATATCCACATCATACACCGGCAAACAAACTTCTATCCTGCTGTAAATATTCCGGTTCATCCAATCAGCCGACCCTAAAAAAAACAGCTCATTGTTATTGTTATTGAAAATGAATACCCTGCCATGCTCAAGGTACTTATCGACAATACGCGTCACTTTGATAAGGTCACTGATGCCGGGCTGCCCCGGTTTTAAACAACAAATACTCCGCACAATTAGTTGTACGCTAACGCCGGCATGTGAAGCTTCATACAATTTGCTGATCAGGTTTTTTTCTTCAAGGTTATTCAGTTTGATGGTAATTGCTGCAGGTAAACCCTGCTGCGCATTTTTTATTTCCTTGTCGATCAACTCAAAAAAAGCCGTTTGTAAATTGAACTGCGCTACTAATAAATGGGTGAACGAGATCTCGTTATTGTTCAATGGCTTTCGTTGCTGGCTTAAAAACATAAATAACAATTCTAATTCCTGTAGCATGCCACGATGAGCTGTTAATACAATATGATCAGTGTAAAACCTTGCAGTGCTTTCATTCATGTTACCGGTTGACAATAATCCCAGGTATTCCACTCTTTCCTGTTGCCTTCTTTTTACCAGCGCTACCTTTGCATGAACCTTCAGGTTAGGAATGCTGTAGATGATCCTGATACCCGCAGCCTTCATTTTTTTTCCCCAACGAATATTATTTGCTTCATCAAACCTTGCTTTTAATTCAACAAATACGATTACTTTTTTTCCGTTGTTTGCTGCGCTGATCAGTGCATGTGCAATTTTAGAATCACTTGCGATCCTGTATAAGGTTACATATATATCCTCTACCGTAGTATCAATTGCGGCTTCATTAAAAAAACGTAAAATAGTGTTGTACGATTCGTACGGCGTATGAATGATACGGTCTTTCAAAAGAATTGATTGAAACAAAGAGTGCGGGATTGCGAACCTGTTTTTCACAGCTGGCCATGGTGGGTAACACATTGCAGCATCCTTAATTGGGATGTCTGCAAAATCCCTAAGATTGTGGTATTTGCCCCCTTCAATAATATTAGCTTTTGTTAATTGCAAGGTTATGGACAGCCAATGCAAAATGCGTAAGGGCAACCCTGGTTCATATAAAAAACGGGTGGCACTGCCAAGGTCACGTTTTGCAATTTTAAGTTCAATTTTTTCGGCGAGGTCGCCTGCAAATTCATCCTCAAGGTCGAGGTCAGCATTCCGTGTTATCTTAATGTTGTAAACGCCTTTTATAATAGATGAAGGGAATAATGCAGGCAAGAAAAGTTGAATAATGTCTTCTAAAAAAACGATGTATTGCACTGTGCCATGGGTTGCTGAAAAAAATCTTGGCAAATTTCCGGAAGGGATATTAATGATCTTCACATCTTCCTTGCCCTGGTCATCCTGCAATATGACCACCTGGTACAATTGATTGTTTGCTGAGAAAAAAGGAGGCACATTTCCTGACAGGCTAACTATTTGCAAAAAAGCCGCTACGTTGGAAAAAAAATAATCTTCCAGCGATGCCCTTATACCCGCGGGCAGTTGTTCATTATAAAGCAAGTGAATATTTTTTTCTTTAAGTGCAGGTAATATTTCATTGGTCAAAACTTTTCCGAAATATTGCTGTTGGGCTATGATGGTTTGGTATGCATGTTCAGCAACTGCATTCGTATTTTCACGTGTGCCATTTTTTGCTTTATTTGAAGATAATAATGCCGGCATACGAACCCGATAAAACTCATCCAGGTTAGAAGAAAATATCGATAGAAATCTTATTCTTTCCAGCAATGGCACATTTTGATTGCCCGCTTCTGCCAATACCCTTCCATTAAATGATAACCAGCTTAGATCCCTGTCAAAAAATTGAATATTCATGTATGCTTTTTTAGGCAAAAAAAATGGTGGCTATTGCGAAGGCGATCACTGAAATAATTAGCGTGTACATAAATATGGTATACGAGATCCTGATCAGTTTGTATTTACGTCCCAGCACTTTTCCCTGTGAATGAATATCACGTATAAGACTTCCATACAAAAAATCACGGTCGGCCATTACTTTTAACATGCCAGCATAATAATCGTTGAAACCCATTTTATAGAAGTTGCCAAAAAATAAAAGATTGGCTGTTTTATTATCAACTTCAGATTGAGAAAAAGTTCCACCGGGTATTTTTGGCCTTGTTGCCAGCACTGCAAACACAATGGCGATCATGCTGCCTGTTAATAATATAAGGGTAGGTACAACAATATTTGGGCTGGCATCCAGGTGCCGCACTACCAGGCCAATGACGACAGAAATGATAATGGAGTTTACAGAAATCATGATATGCGCTTTGTTATCAGACATATCACTCAACCGCTGGTGATTGGTGGAGGCTACCCGGAACATTGTTTCAATGCCTCTATCGGGACGGTCACTGTTCTCTTTCTTTTTCTTCGGCTTTTCCGGCGCAGCTTCTACCACTTTTTCGGGCAAAGGAACTGCGTTGTTTTTGTCTGCAACATCCTGTTGTTTTTGCAATAATTTTTCCAGGTTTTCCTTTTTCTTTTCATCAAGCAACAGTTTGCAATACTCAGTGAAATAGTGATGTGATTGCAATAATTCAATATTTTTCTTGCGCCATTCTTCCTTGCTAAAATGCATATTAAAAGAAGTGTCGAATTCTTTGCGCATTAATTTGTTCCTTTCCCCAAATTCATTTGTACCTAGATGAAACAGGTCAGCATCACATACGATTTGTTCCAACAGGTCAACCGGCGACTGTGGTATCCTGGTAGCCATGATACATGCCTTCACTTTGGAGATGGTCTGTTCATCTACGCCAATGCTATTTAAAAAATCCGTTGCTTTTTCAGCGCCTACTTTCTCATGATTGGCAGGACCGCCAAAAAAATATCCCATATCATGAAACCAGGCCGCTGCCATTACTACAAAAAAATCATGATCATTTAATTGATAATGATTGCTGGCTTGTATTGCAGCTTTTACTACATCTTCAGTATGAGCAAGATTATGGTAGGCTAAATTTTGGTGTTCCGGTGCATAAAAAAAAGCCATCGAGTATTGTTTCACTTGCTCGGCTAATGAATAAAAGTTCATGGAAAATAATTGGTTTGAAGCTAAAAAAAATAACTACGAAAAAAGGGGCTTATGATTAAATGTAACGACTTTTTTAATCGAAAATCCGCACGAAATATAATTAAAATTAAAGCCCATTTAGAAAAGACAAAGAACGCCGGCAAAGCCTTTTGCTTAGTTTTTTTTCGAAGGCTTTAATGGAGGTCGTGAACGATTAACTTTCCTGCATCCTTCTCATATAATTCATTACGGCAGTAATTTCTCCATAAGAAAATGCCTCGCCTAATTTTTGCTTAACGGGCGATATGGCCAGGCTGTTTTTATTTTCAGCAATAGCTTTACTAATTACATCCTGTTTATCCTTACTCACTATTTCATCGATGCCAATTTCTCCTGTAAAAACATAATGGCTTAAATGTTCCTCTATCGTACTTCTTTTAAGTTCACGCTCAGCGGCTATTTCATTGATCTCTTTTCCGGCTCTAAATAACTGTAGGCTGATCTGTTTGGTTTCACTGTGTTTGTTACCCACGTTGGCCAGTCGTTGTCTTTTGGGAGCCTTCGCATCCATTTTCGTGGCAAGTTGGTTGGCCCTGCAATAATCAATAATAGGGTCTAAAAACAGCGATCCATATTTTACCAGTTTAAGATTTCCAAAGCCGGAAATATTTGAAAGGTCACTGGTGGTTAGCGGTAAATAGGTCGCCATTTCCATTAAGGTAGCATCTGAAAAAACCTGGAAGGCCGCCACATTTTCTTCCTTAGCCAATGCATACCGGATGTCTTTTAAAATTTTAAATAACTCATTGTGTACCCGCATGGCATTTTGATGCACCGGTTCGTTTGTACGCACTGTGATCGATTTTGTCAGTTGCACCTTCATTTCACCTTTCAGTATCTGCATGCTTGTTTCGTTCAATTGCAGTACGGGGTATTCGCCTTCGCTTTGCTGCAAATATTTTAAATGCAGCAATTCCCTTACATAAAGCTTCCATTGGTCTTTGCTGATGTTTTTGCCTATACCAAAAGTTTTTAAAGACTGGTGTTCCATCCTGGTGGTACTGCTTCCCCTTAAAAAATCAACAACATAGTTAATACCAAACCTTCCATTGAGCCGGGATACTGCGCTTAACAATTTTTGTGCTTCAACGGTTGCGTCCGCTTTTTCTTCATTGCTTAAACACACATCGCAGCTACCACAAAAAGGGGGTGCCGCTTCATCAAAATAATTTAATAAATATTGCCGCCTGCATTGCCTTGTGGAGCACAATGCCGCCATTTGATCCAATTTTTTTAACATGATCTTCGACTGCGCAGCATTTCCTTCGATGGTAGCAAAATTCTTTAATTTAAAAACATCTGCTGCGCTATAAAACAACACTGCTTCACTTGGTAATCCGTCCCTGCCGGCACGCCCTGTTTCCTGGTAATAGCCTTCTATATTTTTTGGCAGGTCAACGTGTACCACAAAGCGCACATTGCTCTTATTGATACCCATTCCGAAAGCAATGGTGGCAACAATAATTTTTATCTCGTCCTTTAAAAACATTTCCTGGTTAGCTTCCTTGGTGTTTTTTTCAAGCCCGGCATGATAGGGCGCTGCAGCATAGCCATACTCCTTTAAATTTTCAGTAAGGCTTTCGGTAGAGTTTCTGCTGAGGCAATAAATAATACCGCTATCGTCTTTGTGCAACTGCAGATATTCCAGCAGTTGGGGTAAATAATTTCTTTTTTGTTTTATGAAATAACTAATGTTGGGCCGGTTGAAAGAATTTTCAAAAACAGTGTAACGGGTTACTTCCAGTTTTTCTATAATATCCTGTTTGGTTAGTTTATCGGCAGTGGCTGTTAATGCGATAATAGGCGTATTGGGAAACTGCTTTTTTAGTTGTCCCAATACAAGGTATTCAGGCCTGAAATCATGTCCCCAATGACTGATACAATGTGCTTCATCAATGGCAAAAAGCGAAACGTTGATATCTTTCAGGTAGTTCAATAAACTGTTTTGACCCAACAATCTTTCGGGTGCTACATATAATAATTTAAGCTGGTTATTTTTTAACCGTTGTACAATGGCTGATTGTTCAGACGTGGATTGCGAAGAGTTTAAAAATGCTGCGGCGATGCCATTTAATTTAAGTGCATCTACCTGGTCTTTCATCAAGGCGATCAAGGGCGACACTACAATGGTAACACCTTCAAAAACCAATGCAGGGATTTGGTAACATAAAGATTTTCCTCCACCGGTGGGCATTAAAACAACGCTGTCATTTTTGGCTAAAACGTTTTCAATGATTTCCTGTTGATTGAGCCGAAATTCACTATAGCCAAAATACTGCTGCAAAGTTTGCCTGATGTCCATCATAATTTTTTAATTATTTCTAGTGTGCTAAGTTAAACAAGAAGTTCAGGTTTTTTATCTCTAATACCAAATGAGGGATTGCATTGTTAGGGTTGGTATAAATAACAACCTTCCATGCCAGCAGCACATGCGGTTCACCGAGTGAAATTAAAATGTTTCCACATTATTTGGGATTATTGCGATCCTGCTTATACCTTTGCGGCAGTTCTTTATTATTCTTATCAAGAAAGGCAGAGGGTAATGGCCCGTTGAAGCCTTGGCAACCTATTCCGGATTTATTGGAAAAAGGTGCCAATTCCATCCCGATGACGTCGGGAGAGATAAGTCAGATTTCCAGCTTAAATATCCACGCAAAATATTACATGCTCATCTGATTTATCGGGTGAGCATTTTTGTTTGTATAAGCCTCACGCAATACAAAATGGTTGCCACGAATGCACGAATGAAAGAAAAAAATAGGTTACATCAATTGTTAGGTGTTTTAAAGTGCCGACCGTCTCGTGGTAAAATTTTTAATTCTTTATTCGTGCATTCGTGGCAAAAATTCATGTGGCAGAAAATTATTTTAAAAGTAAAAACAAAATATAATGGAACCTGGAAAACAATTAACAATTGGCCTTTTTGGCTTTGGCGTAGTGGGCAAAGGCCTTTATGATGTGTTGCATAATACAGCTACACTTCAATCAACAATTAAGAGGATCTGCATCAAAAATGCCGATAAGAAACGAAGCATTCCTGCCCACAATTTTACTACGGATGCGGGTATATTATTGAATGATGACGACATAAATGTAATTGTAGAGTTGATCGATGATGCCGATGCCGCTTTTGAGATTGTAAAAACCGCACTACAAAAAGGCAAAGCAGTGGTAAGTGCAAACAAGAAAATGATAGCAGAACATTTTGAAGAATTGCTTGCGTTGCAACAGCAATATAAAACACCCTTTTTATATGAAGCTTCCTGTTGTGCAAGTATGCCGCTGATACGCAACCTGGAGGAATATTATGACAACGACCTGCTGCAATCTTTCAGGGGTATCATCAACGGGTCAACGAATTTTATTTTAACCAAAATTTTTGAAGAACACCTTGACTTTGGAAAGGCGCTGCTAATGGCCCAGCAATTAGGCTTTGCCGAAAGCAATCCCAAATTGGACATCGGTGGATTTGATGCAGCTAATAAACTCAGCATTTTATTGGCTCATTCTTTTGGAATAATAGCTACCACCAATCAGTTCATTTTTAACGGGATAGAAAATATTTCATTACCTGATGCAGGCGTTGCAAAAGAAAAAAAGTTTAGCATTAAGCTGGTAGCCAATGCACAAAAATTAAAGAATGGCAAATTGGCTGCATTTGTGTTGCCGCAGTTTGTGACCGAAGCCGACGACCTCTACCATGTACAAAATGAATTTAATGGGGTAACCACGGAAAGTACATTCGCTGACAAACATTTTTTTAAAGGGAAAGGGGCAGGGGCGTTCCCAACCGCTTCGGCTGTGTTAAGCGATATTTCTGCATTGCGCTACAATTATAAATACGAGTATAAAAAAATATATCACCAGACCGATACCGAGCTCACCAATGATTTTTATTTAAAAGTTTTTATCAGTGTGGATGGTTTTGAAAAAATAAACAAGGATGATTTTGAATGGATAGAAGAATGGCACAATGGCCTTCAGTATAGCTGGCTTGTCGCTATCATTCATGCGAAAAAATTATTAGAAAGCAACTGGTGGAGAGAAGAGGGTGTGTCGCTCATTGTATATCCGGATACTATTGTAGAAGATATTGATTACAAAAATATTAGTAAGCTGAGTTTGCAATTGGCTGGGGTGGTGTGAAGGTGAAAGGTGAATGGTGAAAGGTTAAAGGTGACTATTGAATTGTAGTCGCCAGAGTAATTTGTTACTATGCATTTGAATTGTGAACGAACAACGTTGTGTTATCTCAGTTTCGGAGGTATGTGTCGCTGGCTCGGAACTCAATTATACTTTCTGTAATGAGAGCAAAGCTTTGCTTAGGAACATCGTTGGAAAATATCGTATTTGCCCAACATGCATTCACAATTTGGTTATTGAGAAATATAATTGTGTAAAAGGGAGATCGTTTCTTTTTGCGATGCTATAATTGAGGTTACCACATCTGTAATAGAAATTATGCCTATTACTTTGTTGTCTTTCAATACAGGTAAATGGCGTACTTTTTTTTCACTCATTAATTCCATGCATTTTTCAATATTATCATCCAGCCCTACAGAGATAACCTTTTGAGTCATAATTTCTTTAACCAGCGTTTCGTGTGAGGTTTTGCCTTTTAATATTATTTTACGGGCATAGTCCCTTTCAGAAATGATCCCGAGCAATTCTTCGTTTTCGATGACAAGCAAAGCCCCTACATTTTTTTCCCCCATCACTTTTAATGCATCATAAACCGTTAACCCACTTGTAATTGAATACACATTACTTCCCTTGGACTGCAAAATATCAGATACTTTCATAATCATGGTTTTATAATCGTTGTTGAATAAACTGTTTAATCGTAATGAAAATGTGGGCATATTGTTTCCACATTGAAGATACAAACGGATTGAGTAAAATAAAAAAGCAATTTTTTAGCTTAAGTTTAAAGATTTTTGGAGAGATATTTTATTGAGCCACATTTCCCCTTTCTGTACATTTCCGTCCTCACTTTTCATCTTCGTTTTTCAATTTTTAGTACAATTATAGCTGGCATAATTTTCGAATTTCCTTTCTGGTAAAACATACAATTATGACAAATACAAATGAAAAGTTAGTTGAGGTTTTAAATGACCTTATCGAGATTAACAATGACCGTGTAACCGGTTATGAAAAGGCTGCAGAAGACACCAGGGATATTGATGTGGACCTTCAGGCGATTTTTCACAGTATGGCAAATGACAGCCGAAAATACGCTGCTGAATTAACCAGTGAAGTGAGTAAATTCGGCGGAGAGCCCGCAACCGGCAGTACCAATTCCGGGAAAATATACCGGGTATGGATGGATGTGAAAGCAACTTTCTCGGGACATGACCGTCAGTCAGTATTAGAGTCCTGCGAATTTGGTGAAGATGCAGCCCAAAAAGCCTATAAGGCAGCATTGGCTTCGGATGCAGAAATTGATGCCAGCACAAGACAGTTGATCACCGATCAACAGGCTTCGCTGAAGACAGCGCATGATTTGATCAAAAAATATAGGGATGCTCACAAGGCTGTAAATGCTTAACCGCTGATTTATTTAAAACCATTCGGGAACAAAACGGCCAGGCCTTTGCCTGGCTGTTTTGTATTTTTAAATGAAATAAGGCGGTATTCCTCAACAACTTTTTGGGTTCTGATAATTGTCACTCTGGTCTTCTGCAGTTGTATCGAGGCATATAAAATCTTTTTCCAACAACAGGATTAAGCTGCCGGGAGTCGAGGTAGGCATCTTTGCATTAAAACCCGTTATGTCATTAACAGGCCAATCTTTTACCAAAGCGTCAGGAACATACATGGTAATTTTACCATTAATAAAGTCCGCTGATAACTCATCGCCATTTGGTTTTACCTGTAAAGCATATATTAAAGCATTGTCCACAAAACAAGTTTGCTCTTCCAGGTATCCGATAGATGCCAGTTTCTCCACTTCCGATTTTGATACCCTTATTCTTAATGAATTGCCTTTGATGCGTATTTTCATAATTTGTTGTAGTTAGTTCCTGATGATCTTTTTTACCGCTGTTTTTTTATTGTTTATCAATACAGTAACGTAATATACTCCCTTGCTCATTTGCTTCATGGGAATGGTAATTGTTTGAGATCCGCTTACCTGTTGTGTGGTGGTATACATTCTTTGTCCGGCCGCCGAATAAATGATAATAGCGGCAGTGGCAGCGCTGGTTGTTGCAATTACTACCGTCAGTTTATCTGTTACCGGGTTGGGGCTAATGGTAATCTTTTCAGTGGTTAGATTGCAAGTCTGGCCATAAGTCAAACTAACCGAATCCATATAAAAACTGGTATCGGCAGCGATCGTCATTTTTAAACGATATTTAACAATGGTCCCAATGGTTAGTGAGCTTAGATCATCCGTGTAATTGAAAGTTCCCGCCAGAAAATCACCAGCAAAGTTGGTAGTTGAAACAGAAGTATAATTGTTATCTGTTGGCAATTTCCTTTCAATTACCATGTTCATATTGCTGGCTTTTTTTACAGTGAATGTAATGGTGGCTTTGCAGTCGCTGCCTATACTTATTTGTTGTGTATAAAGTTTTTTAAGCAGCAACACAAATGCCTTTTTTGCATCGGGAATCCCATAGCCCGTACGATTATCAGGCGTACCAGCATTGTCAGACGATTTACGCACGACGTCAATAATACTCATATTATTTACTTCAGGAAAAGCCTGCCACAAGCAGGTAACTATGCCGGCCATTATAGGGCAGGCAAAGGAAGTGCCGTTGCCATAAATAGTGCCTCCGCCATTTGGATCAGCTACCACCGTACTGCTTCCGATTGCTGCCACATCTGGTTTTACCTGCCCATCTGCAGAAGGGCCATAACTGCTAAATGCTGCAACCTGTTTCGCCGCATTTACCGCACCCACACTAAGAACACTGTCTGCATCGGCCGGTGTAATAATGTATTTCCAGTTATTATTGCCTTCGTTTCCTGCAGCCGCCACTATTAATATGCCCTTCTTCGCGGCGAGGTCGCAGCCCCTCGAAATTATAGAGGTATTACCATCCATGTTGGAATAGGTGTAATTGAATGCGCTGTTGTCAAATTGATCATAGCCCAGCGATACAGAAAAAATATCCACTCCAAGGCTATCGGCTCTTTCGGCAGCAGCAACAAAATTTTGTTCTTCAACAGGGTATTCACTTGTTACATCTTCTGTCCGGTATAAATAAAAAGAACTTTTAGGAGCTGTACCTACAAAGGACCCTGGCATGTTGGCAGCAATGGTGCTAAAACAAGCCATGCCGTGGGGATTATCCTCATTTACACTTATCTCATTGGCTACAAAATCCCATGTGCCCAATACCTGGTTCCCTTTGCGCACACTGTCGAAAGTTGGCAAAGTTTGATAGTGATAAAAGCCGGCATCCATTATCGCCATTTGCATACCCTCGCCTTTAAAACCATAATTGTGCAAAAATTCTGCATTGTGCAAATGTATTTGCGGATACGCTAAGCCGTAATTGTAAACATCAGCAGGGCTTTGGGGCCTCGCCGCTGACGGAGGAGCAGCGGAGTCTACAAGCGCATCTATCTTTTTATTGACTGGCTGCACAATTGACTGTGCCCGTGCTGCAATGGGAGCAGCAGCAACAACAAATGAAAAGGAATTTATTTTAGCAAGAGCTGCAGCATCGGTTGTTAAAATACAAACCTGGTTAAGCCACTTACTTGTATTTAAAATTGTAACGTTTCCGGATAAACGGATACTGTCGATGTATCGTTGCGTAACGGGAAGGTCGGTTTGATCAACCGGTATGTTATAGCGGGCTCGCCTGCTGATAGAACGTTGCGTCAAAAACTTAGAGGGGTCACTAATGGAAAAACCGGAGCTTGCTTTATCTTTTAAACGGACAATATATCTTGAATATTGGGCAAATGCATTTGAGTGATTTGCGAAAAGAACGAGCAAAAGCAAAAAGTTTTTCATACCTCCCGATTGATAACGATTGATGTAATACTTTATTTTATTACAAAAATTCAGCCGTACTTATTAATTATGGCTGATCATACTAAGCGTGATACCATAAGAACCATCGCTATAAGATGCGGCGCTGCCGGGAGTGGCGGGCTGGAATTCGGTGTGTAAAAACTTGCGGTATACCAGGCCAATGCCCTTTGCATAAATTTCAATACCAATATTCTTTTCACTATATGACTTTGGATCTGCAGGGTTTCCAATAATTTCTTCCCGCTGGTTCACCTTAATGGTACTGTCAAGTTTTATGCTGCCCAAAGTAAGGGGCTCGTTCATATTTTCATACGTATAATCCCAGTCATCCAGGTATCTTACGGTTGAGTTTAAAGAATAGGTATCAATGTAAGAATTCCCTTTCCATGAATACCCTTCTTTAACCGGCAATTTTAATTTTAAAAAACGCTGGTTGTTTTCAATAAATTCTAAACCTGTGCCCGTATTGATGGCAGTAAAACTATTATCCGGTGTCCATGATTGTT